>NZ_JAPNJY010000043.1:0-80488 GCF_026626625.1 Corallococcus sp. BB11-1
ACGTCCTCTTCGGCACCACGCTGGCGGGCCGTCCCCCGGAGCTTCCGGGCGCGGAGGCGATGCTGGGCATGCTCATCACCACGCTGCCGGTCCGCATCCAGCTCCCCGACGAGCACGCACCCCTGTTGCCCTGGCTCCAGTCGGTCCAGGCCCAGCAACTGGCGCTCCAGCAGCACCAGCACACGCCGCTGGTCACCGCAGCGGGCTATAGCGACATGCCTCGCGGCACGGCACTCTTCAACACCCTGCTGGTCTTCGAGAACTATCCCGTCGATGAATCGCTGTTGAAGCGCTCCACGGAGCTCGACATCCGCGGCCTGCGGGCTGGGGAGAGCACCCACTACCCGCTCACCGCGTCGGTGATGCCCGGCAGCCAGCTCCAGCTCCACCTGGGCTACGACACGCTTCGCTTCTCGCTGGAAGCGGTGAAGCGCGTGCTGGGCCACTGGCGGCAGGCGCTGGAGTCGTTGGCCCATGCGGGAGCCCGCCTGTCCGACGTGTCGCTCCTCGCGTCCGACGAGCGTGCGCGGCTCCTGGGCGCTCTGAGCGGCGAGGTCCTGGACTTCGAGCGTGACGCCACGCTGCACGGGATCTTCGAAGCGCAGGTGGCCCGCACGCCGGACGCGGACGCCGTGGCGTTCGAGGGCATGACGCTGTCCTTCCGGCAGCTCGATGCCCGAGCCAACCAGCTCGCCCGACACCTGCGCTCGCTGGGCGTGGGCCCGGAGGTGACGGTGGGCTTGTGCCTGGAGCGCTCGGCGGAAGCCATCGTCGCGCTGCTGGCCGTCCTCAAGGCCGGGGGCGCCTTCGTCCCCCTGGATCCGATGGCGCCCGCAGCGCGCAAGTCGTTCCTGCTGGGGGACTGCGGCGCCTCCGTGCTGCTCACCTCGCGGGCGCAGGCGGAGACGTGGCGGCCCGACGTGGCGCACGTGGTGCGGCTGGACTCCGAGCAGGAACAGGCGCACCTGGCATCGCTCTCCTCGGACGCGCTGCCGCCGTCGGCCCGTCCAGAGGGCCTTGCCTACGTCATCTACACGTCAGGCTCCACCGGCACGCCCAAGGGCGTGATGGTGCGGCACCGCTCCGTGCTCAACCTGCACCGGTCGCTGACGCGGACCATCTACGCGGGCTTGCCGCGAGGCCAGCGCATCACCCTCAACGCGCCGCTGTATTTCGACGCCTCCATCGAGCAGGTCATCCAACTGCTGGACGGCCACTGCCTGTGCATCGTCCCCGAGGACGTGCGCCTGGATCCGGAGCGGATGCTCCCGTGGTTGGAGCAGCGGCGCATCGACGCGCTGGACTGTACGCCCTCGCAGCTCAAGCTGCTGCTGGCCGCCGGCCTGCTGGAGCGCGCCTGGGTACCGTCCCTGTTGTCCATCGGCGGTGAGGCGCTGGACGAGGTGACGTGGCGGAAGCTGGCCACGACGAAGCGCACGCGCGCCTTCAACGGCTACGGCCCCACCGAGTGCACCGTCGACGCCACGACATCCCCCCTTCAAGGCGCCACCCAGACGGTTCCCGTCATCGGTCGGCCCGTCCACAACCTGCGCGCCTATGTGCTCGACGAGCGTCAGCGCCTGGTGCCCTTCGGCATGTCGGGCGAGCTGTGCTTCTCAGGCGAAGGCGTCGCGCGCGGCTACCTGGGCCGCCCGGCCCTCACCGCGGAGCGCTTCCTGCCGGATCCGTTCAGCCCCGAGCCCGGCGCGCGGCTGTACCGCACGGGCGACAAGGCCCGGTGGCGCGAGGATGGGACGCTGGAGTTCATGGGCCGCCTGGACTTTCAGGTGAAGCTGCGCGGCTACCGCATCGAGCTGGGCGAAATCGAAGCCACCCTGCGCAGCCACCCGGGCATCCGGGACGCGGTGGCGCTGGTGCGCGAGGACGTGCCCGGCGATGCGCGGCTCGTCGCCTACGTGGCGCCGGAGGTGGACACCGCGCCGCTGCGTGAACACCTGCGCAAGCACCTGCCCGAGTACATGGTGCCGGCCGCCATCATGGCCCTGCCCGTCCTGCCGCTGACGCCCAATGGCAAGGTGGACCGCAAGGCGCTGCCCGCGCCGGAAGCGTCGCAGCTCGGCGCGAGCACCTACGTGGCGCCGGAGACGCCCACCGAGGTCGCGCTGGCAGCGCTGTGGAGTGAAGTGCTGCGCGTGCCCGCCGTGGGCCGTCACGACAACTTCTTCGAGCTGGGTGGCCACTCGCTGCTGGCCACGCAGGTGGTCTCACGCATCCGCTCCACCCTGGGGGTGGAACTGCCGCTGGGAGATCTGTTCAGCGCCCCCACCGTGGCGGAGCTGGCCGCGCGGCTGACCCATGCGGCTCGCGCCAAGTCGCCGCCCCTGGTTCGCGCGGACCGGACGTCGGCGCCGCCGCTGTCGTTCGCGCAGCAGCGCCTGTGGTTCATCGACCAGTTGGAGCCGGGCACCACGCTCTACAACATGCCGCTGCCGCTGCGGTTCACCGGAGCGGTGGACGAAGGCGCGTTGCGCAAGAGCCTGGACGCGCTGATGGCGCGGCACGAAGCGCTGCGCACCACGTTCCGCGTGGAAGCGGGCCAGCCCGTGCAGAACATCCACGCCGAGGCCACCGTGCCCTTCGAGTCCGTGGACCTCACGGACATCGCGGACATGACGGAGCGGGAAGCCGAGGCGAAGCGACGCGGCGTCGCGGAGTCCCGCCGTCCGTTCAACCTGGAGCAGGGGCCGGTCATCCGCGCCCTGCTGATGAAGCTGGACGCCCAGGAGCACGTGCTCGTGCTCCACCTGCACCACATCGTGTCCGACGGTTGGTCGTTGGGCGTGCTCGTGCGCGAGATGACAGCGCTCTACGAGGCCTTCCGCCACGGCCAGGCCCCTGCCCTGCCGGAGCTGCCGGTGCAGTATGCGGACTACGCGGTGTGGCAGCGCAACTGGCTCCAGGGTGATGTGCTGGAGGGGCAGCTCGGCTGGTGGAAGCAGCAGCTCGCGGGTGCATCCCACGTGCTGGACCTGCCCACCGACAAGCCGCGTCCGGCCGTTGCCTCCCGGCGTGGCGACGCGGTGCCGGTGCACCTGTCACGCGTCCTCGCGGAGAAGGTGGAGGCCCTAGCCCAGCGTGAAGGTGCCACGCCCTTCATGGTGCTGCTGGCGGCCTTCCAGTCCGTGCTGCACCGCCACTCCGGTCAGGACGACGTACTGGTGGGCTCGCCCATCGCGAACCGCCGTCATGCGGAGACGGAGGGCCTCATCGGCTTCTTCGTCAACACGCTGGTGCTGCGCGGCAGCTTCGGTGCTCGGCCTTCGTTCCGGCAGCTCGTGGCGCAGGTGCGCACCACGACGCTGGGCGCGTACGAACACCAGGACCTCCCGTTCGAGCGGCTGGTGGAATCGCTTCAGACGACACGTGACCTGTCCCGCACGCCGCTCTTCCAGGTGATGTTCGCGTTGCAGAACGCGCCGCTGCCGGAGCTGGCGCTGCCCGGCCTGTCGGTGAAGGCCGCTGACGTCGGAGGCCGTGGTACGTCGCAGTTCGAGCTGAGCCTGAGCCTCGACCGTGCGGCGGACGGCTTCCTCGGAGTCATCAACTACGCGACGGATCTGTTCGAGCGCTCCACCGTCGAGCGCCTGATGACGCACCTGAGGGTGCTGCTGGAGGCCGCACTGGAGTGGCCCGACGCGCCGCTCGCGGACCTGTCCTTCGTGGGCACGGAGGAGCGTCAGCGACTGCTGGGTGAACTGTCCGGCACCGTTGCGGACTTTGATCGTGAGTCCACGCTGCACGGCCGCATCGAAGCGCAGGTGGCCCGCACGCCGGGCGCGGACGCCGTGGCGTTCGGGGACACGACGCTGTCCTTCCGTCAGCTCGATGCCCGCGCCAACCAGCTCGCCCGACACCTGCGCTCGCTGGGCGTGGGCCCGGAAGTGACGGTGGGCCTGTGCCTGGAGCGCTCGGCGGAATCCATCGTCGCGCTGCTCGCCGTGCTCAAGGCCGGCGGCGCCTTCGTGCCGCTGGACCCGTCAGCCCCCGCCGCGCGTCGCTCCTTCATCCTGGGTGACAGCCGCGCGTCCGTGCTGCTGACCACCCGGGCCCTGGCGGAGGCTTGGACGCCGGAGGTGGGCACCCTCGTGTGCCTCGACGCCGAACAGCAGCCCTGGGCGGAGCTGTCACCCGAAGCACTGGCTTCCGAGGCGGGGCCGGAGAATCTGGCCTACGTGCTCTACACGTCGGGCTCCACCGGCATGCCCAAGGGCGTGGCGGTGCAGCACCGCTCGGTGCTCCACCTGCACCAGGCCTTGTCACGCGACGTCTACGTGCAGCCGCAGCGTGGCCTGCGCGTCAGCGTGAACGCGCCGCTCTTCTTCGACGGCTCCATCAAGCAGGTCATCCAGCTCCTCCACGGGTACTGCCTGTGCATCGTCCCCGGCGAAGTGCGCAAGGACCCGGAGGCGATGCTCGCGTGGCTGGAAGCGCAGCGCATCGACTCGCTGGACTGCACGCCCTCGCTGCTCAAGCTGCTGCTGAACGCGGGGTTGCTGGAGCGTCAGCATGTGCCGGCGCTGATCCTCATCGGTGGTGAGGCGCTGGATGAAGTGACGTGGCGGCGGCTGGCCACGACGAAGCGCACGCGCGCCTTCAACGTGTACGGCCCTACTGAGACCACCGTCAACGCGACGGCCTGGGCCATCCAGGACGCGCCCCAGGTGCTGCCCGTCATCGGCCGGCCGCTGGACAACGTGCGCGCGTACATCCTCGACGAGCAGCAGCACCTGGTGCCCTTCGGCATGCAGGGCGAGCTGTGCCTTGCCGGTGAGGGCGTGGCACGCGGCTACCTGGGCCGCCCGGACCTCACCGCGGAGCGCTTCATCCCCAACCCCTTCAGCACGGAGCCCGGCGCTCGCCTCTACCGCACGGGCGACAAGGCCCGGTGGCGCGAGGATGGGACGCTGGACTTCATGGGCCGCCTGGACTTCCAGGTGAAGCTGCGTGGCTACCGCATCGAGCTGGGTGAAATCGAAGCCACCCTGCGCTCGCATCCGGGCATCCGGGACGCGGTGACGCTGGTGCGTGAGGACGTGCCGGGCGATGCGCGGCTCGTCGCCTACGTGGCGCCGGAGGTGGACACCACGTCCCTGCGCGAGCACCTGCGCAAGCACCTGCCTGAGTACATGGTCCCGGCCGCCATCATGGCCCTGCCCGTCCTGCCGCTGACGCCCAATGGCAAGGTGGACCGCAAGGCCCTGCCCGCACCGGAAGCCTCGCAGCTCGGCGCGAGCACCTACGTGGCGCCGGAGACGCCGACGGAGATCGCCCTGGCCACGCTCTGGAGTGAAGTGCTGCGTGTCCCCACCGTGGGCCGGCACGACAACTTCTTCGAGCTGGGTGGCCACTCGCTGCTGGCCACGCAGGTGGTCTCACGCATCCGGTCCTCGCTGGGCGTGGAGTTGCCGCTGGGCGACCTCTTCCGCGCCCCTACCGTGGCGGAGCTGGCCGCGCGGCTGGCCCACGCCTCCCGCTCCAAGTCGCCGCCCCTGGTTCGCGCGGACCGGACGTCGGCGCCGCCGCTGTCGTTCGCTCAGCAGCGCCTGTGGTTCATCGATCAGTTGGAACCGGGCACCAGTCTGTACAACATGCCGCTGCCGCTGCGGTTCACCGGAGCGGTGGACGAAGGCGCGTTGCGCAAGAGCCTGGACGCGCTGATGGCGCGGCACGAAGCGCTGCGCACCACGTTCCGCGTGGAAGCGGGCCAGCCCGTGCAGAACATCCACGCCGAGGCCACCGTGCCCTTCGAGTCCGTGGACCTCACGGACATCGCGGACCCGGAGGAGCGTCAGGCGGAAGCCACGCGACGCGGCAGCGTGGAATCCCGCCGCCCGTTCAACCTGGAGCAGGGGCCGGTCATCCGCGCCCTGCTGATGAAGCTGGGCGCGGAGGAGCACGTGCTGGTACTGCACCTGCACCACATCGTGTCCGACGGTTGGTCGTTGGGTGTGCTCGTGCGCGAGATGACAGCGCTCTACGAGGCGTTCCGCCACGGCCAGGCCCCTGCCCTGCCGGAGCTGCCGGTGCAGTACGCGGACTACGCGGTGTGGCAGCGCAACTGGCTCCAGGGTGACGAGTTGGAGGCGCAGCTCGGCTGGTGGAGGCAGCAGCTTGAGGGGGCGCCCCACGTGCTGGACCTGCCCACCGACAAGCCGCGTCCGGCCGTCGCCTCCCGGCGCGGAGACACGGTGCCGGTGCACCTGCCACGCGTCCTCGCGGAGAAGGTGGAGGCCCTGGCCCAGCGTGAAGGTGCCACGCCCTTCATGGTGCTGCTGGCGGCCTTCCAGTCCGTGCTGCACCGCCACTCCGGTCAGGGCGACGTGCTGGTGGGTTCGCCCATCGCGAACCGCCATCACGCGGAGACGGAGGGCCTCATCGGCTTCTTCGTCAACACGCTGGTGCTGCGCGGCAGCTTCGGTGCTCGGCCTTCGTTCCGGCAGCTCGTCACGCAGGTGCGCACCACGACGCTGGGCGCGTACGAACACCAGGACCTCCCGTTCGAGCGGCTGGTGGAGTCACTGCAAGCCACGCGTGACCTGTCCCGCACGCCGCTCTTCCAGGTGCTGTTCGTGCTGCAGAACGCGCCGCTGCCGGAGCTGGCGCTGCCCGGCCTGTCGGTGAAGGGCGCCGACATCGATGGTCGCGGCTCGTCGCAGTTCGAGCTGAGCCTGAGCCTCGACCGTGCGACGGATGGCTTCGTCGGTCGCATCGACTACGCGACGGACCTGTTCGAGCACTCCACCGTTGAACGCCTCACCCAGCACCTGCGGGTGCTGCTGGAGGCCGCGCTGGAACGGCCTGACGCGCCGCTCGCGGACCTGTCCTTCGTGGGCATTGAGGAGCGTGCGCGGCTCCTGGGCGAGCTGTCCGGCACCGTCGTGGACTTCGACCGTGAGTCCACGCTGCACGGTCGCATTGAAGCGCAGGTGGCCCGGACGCCGGACGCGGATGCCGTGGCGTTCGGGGACATGACGCTGTCCTTCCGTCAGTTGGACACCCGCGCCAACCAGCTCGCCCGACACCTGCGCTCGCTGGGCGTGGGCCCGGAAGTGACGGTGGGCCTGTGCCTGGAGCGCTCGGCGGAATCCATCGTCGCGTTGCTCGCCGTCCTCAAGGCCGGCGGCGCGTTCGTGCCGCTGGACCCGTCGGCTCCCGCCGCGCGTCGCTCCTTCATCCTGGAGGACAGCCGCGCGTCGGTGCTGCTGACCACGCGGGCCCTGGCGGAGGCGTGGACGCCGGACGTGGGCACCCTCGTGTGCCTCGATGGCGAGCAGCAGCCCTGGACGGAGCTGTCACCCGAAGCATTGGCGTCCGAGGCGGGGCCGGAGAACCTGGCGTACGTGCTCTACACGTCGGGCTCCACGGGCATGCCCAAGGGCGTGGCGGTGCAGCACCGCTCCGTGCTCCACCTGCACCAGGCGATGGCGCGGGACATCTACGTGCAGCCGCAGCGTGGCCTGCGCGTCAGCGTGAACGCGCCGCTGTTCTTCGATGCGTCCATGGAGCAGGTCATCCAGCTCATCGACGGGTACTGCCTGTGCCTTGTCCCGGGCGACACGCGCAAGGACCCGGAGGCGCTGCTCGCGTGGCTGGAGGCCCAGCGCATCGACGCGCTGGACTGCACGCCCTCGCAACTGAAGCTGCTGCTGGACGCCGGGATGCTGGAGCGCACGCACGTTCCGGCGCTGATCCTCATTGGTGGTGAGGCGCTGGATGAAGTGACGTGGCGGCGGCTGGCCACGACGAAGCGCACGCGCGCCTTCAACGTGTACGGACCGACCGAGACCACCGTCAACGCGACGACCTGGGCCCTCCAGGACGCGCCCCAGGTGCTGCCCGTCATCGGTCGACCGCTGGACAACGTGCGCGCGTACATCCTCGACGAGCAGCAGCGCCTGGTGCCCTTCGGCATGCAGGGCGAGCTGTGCCTCGCGGGTGAAGGCGTCGCGCGCGGCTACCTGGGCCGGCCGGGCCTCACCGCGGAGCGCTTCGTCCCCCACCCCTTCAGCACGGAGCCCGGTGCTCGCCTGTACCGCACGGGCGACAAGGCGCGCTGGCGCGAGGACGGGACGCTGGAGTTCATGGGCCGCCTGGACTTCCAGGTGAAGCTGCGTGGCTACCGCATCGAGCTGGGTGAAATCGAAGCCTCCCTGCGCAGTCACCCGGGCATCCGCGACGCGGTGGTGATGCTGCGTGAGGACGTGCCGGGCGATGCGCGGCTCGTCGCCTACGTGGCGCCGGAGGTGGACACCACGTCCCTTCGTGAGCACCTGCGCAAGCACCTGCCCGAGTACATGGTGCCTGCCGCCATCATGGCCCTGCCCGCCCTGCCCCTGACGCCCAACGGCAAGGTGGACCGCAAGGCCCTGCCCGTACCGGAAGCCTCGCAGGTTGGCGCGAGCACCTACGTGGCGCCGGAGACGCCGACGGAAGTCGCCCTGGCCGCGCTGTGGAGTGAAGTGCTCCGCATCCCCGCCGTAGGTCGTCACGACAACTTCTTCGAGCTGGGGGGGCACTCGCTGCTGGCCACCCAGGTGGTGTCGCGCATCCGCTCCACCCTGGGGGTGGAGCTGCCGCTGGGAGACCTCTTCCGTGCGCCCACCGTGGCGGGATTGGCCGCGCGGCTGGCCCACGCCTCTCGCTCCAAGACTCCGCCGCTCATTCGTGCGGACCGGACGTCGGCGCCGCCGCTGTCGTTCGCGCAGCAGCGCCTGTGGTTCATCGACCAGTTGGAGCCGGGCACCACGCTCTACAACATGCCGCTGCCGCTGCGGTTCACCGGCGCGGTGGACGAAGGCGCGTTGCGCAAGAGCCTGGACGCGCTGATGGCGCGGCACGAAGCGCTGCGCACCACGTTCCGCGTGGAAGCGGGCCAGCCCGTGCAGCACATCCACTCGGAGGCCACTGTGCCCTTCGAGTCCGTGGACCTCACGGACATCGCGGACATGACGGAGCGGGAAGCCGAGGCGAAGCGACGCGGCGTCGCGGAGTCCCGCCGTCCGTTCAACCTGGAGCAGGGGCCGGTGATTCGCGCCCTGCTGATGAAGCTGGGCGCGGAGGAGCACGTGCTGGTGCTGCACCTGCATCACATCGTGTCCGACGGTTGGTCGTTGGGCGTGCTCGTGCGCGAGATGACGGCGCTCTACGAGGCCTTCCGTCACGGCCAGGCCCCTGCCCTGCCGGAGCTGCCGGTGCAGTACGCGGACTACGCGGTGTGGCAGCGCAACTGGCTCCAGGGTGACGCGCTGGAGGCGCAGCTCGGCTGGTGGAAGCAGCAGTTGGCGGGTGCATCCCACGTGCTGGACCTGCCCACCGACAAGCCCCGTCCGGCCGTCGCCTCCCGGCGCGGCGACGCGGTGCCCGTGCACCTGCCGCGCGATCTCTCCGAACAGGTGGAGGCCCTGGCGCAGCGTGAAGGCGCCACGCCCTTCATGGTGCTGCTGGCGGCCTTCCAGTCCGTGCTGCACCGCCACTCCGGTCAGGACGACGTGCTGGTGGGTTCGCCCATCGCGAACCGCCATCACGCGGAGACGGAGGGCCTCATCGGCTTCTTCGTCAACACGCTGGTGCTGCGCGGCAGCTTCGGTGCTCGGCCTTCGTTCCGGCAGCTCGTGGCGCAGGTGCGCACCACGACGCTGGGCGCGTACGAACACCAGGACCTCCCGTTTGAACGGCTGGTGGAGTCACTGCAAGCCACGCGTGACCTGTCCCGCACGCCGCTCTTCCAGGTGCTGTTCGTGCTGCAGAACGCGCCGCTGCCGGAGCTGGCGCTGCCCGGCCTGTCGGTGAAGAGCGCCGACATCGGGGCCCGTGGCTCGGCGCGGTTCGAGCTGAGCCTGAGCCTCGACCGTGCGGCGGACGGCTTCGTCGGATTCATCAGCTACGCGACGGACCTGTTCGAGCGCTCCACCGTCGAGCGCCTCATCCAGCACCTGAGGGTGCTGCTGGAGGCCGCGCTGGAGCGGCCCGACGCGCCGCTCGCGGATCTGTCCTTCATGGGCGCGGAGGAGCGTCAGCGGCTGCTCGGCGACCTGAGCGGCACCGCCGCGGACTTCGACCGTGAGGCCACGCTGCATGGCCGCATCGAAGCGCAGGTGGCCCGCACGCCGGACGCGGACGCCGTGGCGTTCGAAGGGACGACGCTGTCCTTCCGTCAGCTGGATGCCCGAGCCAACCAGTTGGCCCGATACCTGCGCTCGCTGGGCGTAGGCCCGGAAGTCACCGTGGGCCTGTGCCTGGAGCGCTCGGTTGAATCCATCGTCGCGTTGCTCGCCGTGCTCAAGGCCGGCGGCGCCTTCGTGCCGCTCGACCCGTCGGCTCCCGCCGCGCGTCGCTCCTTCATCCTGGAGGACAGCCGCGCGTCCGTGCTGCTGACCACCCAGGCCCTGGCGGTGGCGTGGACGCCGGAGGTGGGCACCGTCGTGTGCCTCGACGCCGAGCAGCAGCCTTGGACGGAGCTGCCGACGGACTCGCTGGCTTCCGAGGCGGGTCCGGAGAATCTGGCCTACGTGCTCTACACGTCGGGCTCCACCGGCATGCCCAAGGGCGTGGCGGTGCAGAACCGCTCCGTGCTCCACCTGCACCAGGCCTTGTCACGCGATGTCTACGTGCAGCCGCAGCGCGGCCTGCGCGTCAGCGTGAACGCGCCGCTCTTCTTCGACGGCTCCATCAAGCAGGTCATCCAGCTCCTCCACGGGTACTGCCTGTGCATCGTCCCCGGCGAAGTGCGCAAGGACCCGGAGGCGATGCTGAGTTGGCTGGAGGCCCAGCGCATCGACGCGCTGGACTGCACGCCCTCGCTGCTCAAGCTGCTGCTGAACGCCGGGTTGCTGGAGCGTCAGCATGTGCCGGCGCTGATCCTCATCGGTGGTGAGGCGCTGGATGAAGTGACGTGGCGGCGGCTGGCCACGACGAAGCGTACGCGCGCCTTCAACGTGTACGGACCGACCGAGACCACCGTCAATGCGACGGCCTGGGCCCTCCAGGACGCGTCCCAGGTGCTGCCCGTCATCGGGCGGCCGCTGGACAACGTGCGCGCGTACATCCTCGACGAGCAGCAGCGCCTGGTGCCCTTCGGCATGCAGGGCGAGCTGTGCCTTGCCGGTGAAGGCGTCGCGCGCGGCTACCTGGGCCGGCCGGACCTCACCGCGGAGCGCTTCATCCCCCACCCCTTCAGCACGGAGCCCGGTGCGCGGCTGTACCGCACGGGCGACAAGGCCCGGTGGCGCGAGGATGGGACGCTGGACTTCATGGGCCGCCTGGACTTCCAGGTGAAGCTGCGCGGCTACCGCATCGAGCTGGGTGAAATCGAAGCCTCCCTGCGCAGCCACCCGGGCATCCGGGACGCGGTGACGCTGGTGCGCGAGGACGTACCGGGCGATGCGCGGCTCGTCGCCTACGTGGCTCCGGAGGTGGACACCGCGCCGCTGCGTGAACACCTGCGCAAGCACCTGCCCGAGTACATGGTGCCTGCCGTCTTCATGGCCCTGCCCGCCCTGCCGCTGACGCCCAACGGCAAGGTGGACCGCAAGGCCCTGCCCGCACCGGAAGCCTCACAGGTCGCCACGAGCACCTACGTGGCGCCGGAGACGCCGACGGAAATCGCCCTGGCCGCGCTCTGGAGCGAAGTGCTGCGCGTCCCCAGGGTGGGACGGCACGACAACTTCTTCGAGCTGGGCGGTCACTCACTGTTGGCCACCCAGTTGGTCACCCGCGTGCGTGCCCACTTCCAGGTGGAGCTGCCCCTTCGCGCGTTCTTCGAGCGGCCCACCGTGGCCGAGCTGGCCGCGCTGATCGACTCGTTCCAGGGCCCGGATGGCACGGGAGCGTCCCTGCCTCCGCTGGTCCGGGCGGAGCGTCCGGAGGTGATTCCCCTCTCGTTCGCCCAGCAGCGGCTGTGGTTCATCGAGCAGCTCGGCACGGCGGGCACCGCGTACAGCGTGCCGGTGTCGTTGAAGCTCGAAGGCTCGCTGGACACCGTCGTGCTCCTGGCGGCGTTCGACGAACTGGTGCGCCGTCACGAAGTCCTGCGCACCACCTTCCATTCGGATGAGGGCGCGCCTTCGCAGGTCATCCATCCGCCCTTCCCCATGCCCCTGCGGCACGTGGATCTCACGGTCGTGGCGCAGAGGGAGGCGCGTGAAGCCGAGGCCCATCGGCTCGCACTCGAGGAGGCTCGGACTCCGTTCGATCTGGAGCAGGGCCCGCTGCTCCGCGTGCTCCTGTTGAAGCTGGCCCCCACGGAGCATGTGCTGGTGCTGACCAAGCACCACATCATCTCCGACGGTTGGTCCACGGGCGTCCTGGTGCGGGAGATGGGCGCGCTCTACACGGCCTTCTCCCAGGGGCTGCCGTCGCCCCTGCCGGAGCTGGCGGTGCAGTACGCCGACCACTCGCTCTGGCAGCGCGGCTGGCTCCAGGGAGAGGTGCTGGAGCAGCAGCTTGGTTACTGGCGCGGGCAGCTCGGCGGTTCCGCGCCGTACCTGGACCTGCCCACGGACCATCCGCGTCCGGCGAAGCAGTCCTTCCAGGCGGCGAAACAAGATGTGGTGCTTTCGCGCGAGCTGAGTGAAGCGCTGGAGACGCTGGCGAAGCAGGCGTCCGCGACGCCGTACATGCTGCTGCTGGCGGCCTTCAAGCTGCTGCTGCACCGGTACTCGGGCCAGGAGGACGTGCTCATCGGTTCGCCCATCGCGGGCCGGCGTCACGCGGAATCCGAAGCCCTCATCGGCTACTTCGCCAACACCGTCGTCATCCGCACGCAGGTGGAGCCCTCGCTCACCTTCCGCGAGCTGCTGACGAGGGTGCGCGCCACCACCCTGGGCGCCTACGAGCACCAGGACCTCCCGTTCGAGAAGCTGGTGGAGGACCTGAAGCCCGAGCGCGACCTGCGCCGCACGCCATTCTTCCAGGTGACGTTCACCCTGCAGAACGCGCCGATGCCGGCGTTGATGCTCCCGGAGTTGACGCTCCGGGGATTGGACATGGACGCGGGCAGCATCCTCTTCGACCTGCAACTCATCATGGTCCGGGGGCCCGACGGCTTCGACGGAACGCTGCTCTACAACACGAGTCTGTTTGCCCCCGAGACGGCGGCTGGCATGGTCCAGCGCCTGCGGCTGCTGCTGGAGTCCGCCGTCCGCGCACCGGACACGCGGCTGTCCGGGCTGTCCCTGCTCACCCCCGAGGATCGCCGTCAGGTCCTCGTCGAGTGGAACCGCACGTCCCGTGAGTACCCGCGAGACGCCTCCGTGGCGGGGCTCTTCTCCGCCCAGGCCGCGCGCACGCCGGATGCGGTCGCGCTGAAGTCCGGTGAGAAGACGCTGAGCTACGCGGCCCTGGACCGCGCCTCCAATCAAGTGGCGCACCACCTGCGCCGCTCGGGCGTGAGGCCCGGAGACCGGGTGGGCCTGTGCCTGGAGCGCTCGTTCGAGCTCATCGTCGGCATGCTGGGCATCCTCAAGGCCGGTGCGGCGTACGTGCCGGTGGAGGCGAAGTACCCGGCGGACCGCATCGCGTGGATGCTCCAGGAGGCGGGCGTCAGCGTGCTGGTGACGCAGGAGTCGCTGGCGGATGAGCTGCCGGCGGTGACGGACCTCCAGGTGCTCCTGGACGCGGACGCGGCGGTGCTCGCGAAGCAGCCGGAGACGCCGCTGGAACTGGAGGTGCCGGCCGAAGCGCTGGCGTACGTGATGTTCACGTCGGGAAGCACGGGGCGCCCGAAGGGCGTCAGCGTGCCCCAGCGCGGCATCGTGCGGCTGGTGCGTGGCAACGACTTCATCCACTTCGGGCCGGAGGAGGTCTTCCTGCAACTGGCGCCGGTCGCGTTCGACGCGTCCACGCTGGAAGTGTGGGGAGCGCTGCTCAACGGCGCGAAGCTGGTGCTGGCCCCGGCGAAGGCGCTGTCCTTCGAGGAGACGGGGGCGCTGCTCATCACCGAGGGCATCACCACGCTGTGGCTGACGGCCGCGCTCTTCGAGCAGATGGTCATCCACCAGGGCGAAGCGCTGGCGGGCGTGCGGCAGGTGCTGGCGGGTGGCGACGTGCTGCCCGTGGAGCGCGTGCGTGAGCACCTGGCGCGGATGCCTTCGGGCGCCGTGCTCGTCAACGGCTACGGCCCCACGGAGAACACCACGTTCTCCGCCACGTATGCACTGGGCGCTGGTGACAGCGTGGGCCTCTCCGTGCCCATCGGTCGGCCGCTGGCGCAGTCCACCGCGTGGGTGCTGGATGCGGCCCTCCAGCCCGTGCCGGTTGGCGTGCCGGGTGCGCTGTACGTCGGAGGCGACGGCCTGGCGTGGGGCTACCTGAAGCGTCCGGACCTGACGGCGGAGCGCTTCATCCCCCACCCCTTCGCCACCGAGCCGGGAGCGCGGCTGTACAGCACGGGCGACCGGGTGCGCTGGCAGGCGGACGGGACGTTGGAGTTCCTGGGCCGCACGGACTTCCAGGTGAAGATCCGCGGCTTCCGCATCGAGCCGGGCGAAGTCGAGGCGGTGCTGCGCCAGTCCTCGCAGGTGCGCGAGGCGGTGGTCCTGGTGCGCGAGGACGTGCCCGGAGACAAGCGACTCGTGGCCTACGTCGTGGCCACGGGAGAGGGTTTCGATCCTGGCGCGCTCAAGGCGCTCACCCAGAAGCAGTTGCCCGAATACATGGTCCCCACGGCCTGGGTGGAGCTGTCCGCCCTGCCGCTCAACGCCAACGGCAAGGTGGACCGCAAGGCCCTGCCCGTGCCGGAGGCGCCGCGCGCCTCCGATGCGGAGGTGGTCGCGCCGCGCAACGCAATGGAGACCGCGCTCGCCGCCATCTGGGCGGAGGTGCTGCACCTGGAAGCCATCGGCATCCACGATGACTTCTTCGAACTGGGCGGCCACTCGCTGCTGGCCACGCAGGTGGTCTCACGCATCCGCTCCACCCTGGGCGTGGAGCTGCCGCTGGGAGACCTCTTCGGCGCTCCCACCGTGGCCACCCTGGCCGAGAAGCTGGGCAGCGCCCGTCGCACGCAGGCCCCGCCGCTGGTGCGCACCGAACGCACCACCGCGCCGCCGCTGTCGTTCGCGCAGCAGCGGTTGTGGTTCATCGACCAGTTGGAGCCGGGCACCAGCCTGTACAACATGCCGCTGCCGCTGCGGCTGAGCGGCGCGCTGGACGAAGGCGCGTTGCACAAGAGCCTGGATGCGCTGATGGCGCGGCATGAAGCGTTGCGCACCACGTTCCGGGTGGAGGCGGGCCAGCCCGTGCAGCACATCCACTCGGAGGCCAGCGTGCCCTTCGAGTCCGTGGACCTCACGGCCATCGCGGACGACACGGAAAGGCAGGCGGAAGCCACGCGGCGCGGCTTCGCGGAGTCCCGCCGCCCGTTCAACCTGGAGCAGGGCCCGGTGATTCGCGCCCTGCTGATGAAGCTGGGCGCGGAGGACCACATCCTCGTGGTGCACCTGCACCACATCGTGTCCGACGGCTGGTCGCTGGGCGTGCTGGTACGGGAGATGACGGCGCTCTACGAGGCGTTCCGTCACGGCCAGGCCCCTGCCCTGCCGGAGCTGCCGGTGCAGTATGCAGACTACGCGGTGTGGCAGCGCAACTGGCTCCAGGGTGACGTGCTGAAGGCACAGCTCGGCTGGTGGAAGCAGCAGCTGGCGGGTGCATCCCACGTGCTGGACCTGCCCATCGACAAGCCCCGTCCGGCCGTCGTCTCGCAGCGCGGCGCCGGGGTGTCCGTGCGGCTGCCGCAGGCCCTCTCCGAACAGGTGGAGGCCCTGGCGCAGCGTGAAGGCGCCACGCCCTTCATGGTGCTGCTGGCGGCCTTCCAGTCCGTGCTGCACCGCCACTCCGGTCAGGACGACGTGCTGGTGGGCTCGCCCATCGCGAACCGTGGCCATGCGGAGACGGAGGGCCTCATCGGCTTCTTCGTCAACACGTTGGTGCTGCGCGGCAGCTTCGGGACGCGGCCTTCGTTCCGGCAGCTCCTCGCGCAGGTGCGCGCCACGACGCTGGGCGCGTATGAGCACCAGGACCTCCCGTTTGAACGGCTGGTGGAGGAGCTCCAGACGACGCGCGACCTGTCGCGCACGCCGCTCTTCCAGGTGATGTTCGCGCTCCAGAACGCCCCAGTCCCGGAGCTGGCGCTGCCCGGCTTGTCCGTGACGGGGGCGCACTTCGGCGGCAGGAACCTGTCCCTGTTCGAGCTGATCCTGACCCTGAATCGGAGCGCGGACGGCTTCGTGGGCCAGCTCGACTACGCGACGGACCTGTTCGAGGTCGCCACCGCGGAGCGGATCGCCACGCACCTGCGGGTGCTGCTGGAGTCCGTGGTCGCGCGGCCCGACGCCCCGCTGGCCGACCTGTCCCTCGACACCCCCGAGGCGCAGGCGCGGCTCGTGAAGCTGGGACACGGCGACGTCGTGGACTTCGACGTGGAGTCCACGCTGCACGGCCTCATCGAACAGCAGGCGCTCCGCACGCCGGACGCGGACGCAGTGGTGTTCGAGGAGACGACGCTGTCCTTCCGTCAGTTCGACGCCCGGGCCAATCAGCTCGCCCGGCACCTGCGCTCGCTGGGCGTGGGTCCGGAAGTCACCGTGGGCCTGTGCCTGGAGCGCTCCGCGGACGCCCTCGTCGCGTTCCTCGCGGTGCTCAAGGCGGGCGGCGCGTTCGTGCCGTTCGACCCGTCGGCCCCCGCCGCGCGCAAGGACTTCCTCCTGCGCGACTGCGGCGCCTCCGTGCTGCTCACCACCCGGGCCCTTGCCGAAGCGTGGCAGCCCGACGTCGCCCACGTGGTGAAGCTGGATGTCGAGCAGACCTGGCTGGCGGCGCTCTCCGAGGAGCCCCTGCCTCCCTCGGCGGGCCCGGACAACCTGGCGTACGTCATCTACACGTCCGGCTCCACGGGCACGCCCAAGGGCGTGATGGTGCAGCACCGCTCCGTCGTCCACCTGCATCGCACGCTGACCCGCAACGTCTACGCACAGCAGGGTCCGCTGCGCGTCAGCTTGAACTCGCCGCTGTACTTCGACGCCGTCATCGAGGCGTTCATCAAGCTGCTCGATGGTCACTGCCTCTGCGTCATCCCCGAGGACACGCGGCGCGATCCGGAGCGGATGCTCACGTGGATGGAGGCACGGCGCATCGACGTGCAGCTCAGCACCCCGTCGCAGCTCAAGCTCCTGCTGGAAGCAGGGCTGCTGGAGCGCGCCTGGGTGCCGTCCCAGTTCCTGGTGGGCGGCGAGTCCATGGACGAAGCCCTCTGGCGCCTCCTGGCGGGGACGACCCGCACGCGGGCCATCAACGCCTACGGCCCCACCGAGGGCACCGTGGCCGTGACGACGTTCAACATCCAGGGCACCGCCCTGCCCCGGCCGGTCATCGGCCGGCCGCTGGACAACCTGCGCGCCTACGTGCTCGACGAGCACCAGCGCCTGGTGTCCTTCGGTCTGCCGGGGGAGCTGTGCTTCTCCGGCGCGGGCATCACGCGCGGCTACCTGGGACGCCCGGACCTCACCGCGGAGCGCTTCGTTCCGGATCCGTTCAGCACGGAGCCCGGAGCCCGCCTGTACCGCACGGGTGACAAGGCCCGGTGGCGCGAGGACGGGACGTTGGACTTCATGGGCCGCCTGGACTTCCAGGTGAAGCTGCGCGGCTACCGCATCGAGCTGGGCGAAGTCGAAGCCACCCTGCGCAGCCACCCGGGCATCCGGGACGCGGTTGCGCTGGTGCGTGAGGACGTGCCGGGTGATGCGCGGCTCGTCGCCTACGTGGCGCCGGAGGTGGACACCTCTTCCCTGCGCGAACACCTGCGCAAGCACCTGCCCGAGTACATGATCCCGGCCGCCATCATGGCCCTGCCCGCCCTGCCGCTGACGCCCAACGACAAGGTGGACCGCAAGGCCCTGCCCGCGCCGGAAGCCTCGCAGGTCGCCGCGAGCACCTACGTGGCGCCGGAGACGCCGACGGAAGTCGCCCTGGCCGCGCTCTGGAGTGAAGTGCTGCGCGTCCCCACCGTGGGACGGCACGACAACTTCTTCGAGCTGGGCGGCCACTCACTGCTGGCCACCCAGTTGGTCACCCGCGTGCGTGCCCACTTCAGGGTGGAGCTGCCCCTGCGCGCGTTCTTCGAACGGCCCACCGTGGCCGAACTGGCCGCGCTGATCGACTCGTTCCAGGGCCCGGACGGCACGGAAGCGTCCCTGCCTCCGCTGGTCCGGGCGGAGCGTCCGGAGGTGATTCCCCTCTCGTTCGCCCAGCAGCGGCTGTGGTTCATCGAGCAGCTCGGCACGGTGGGCACCGCCTACAGCATCCCGGTCGGGCTGAAGATCGAAGGCACGCTGGACATGACCGTGCTCCAGCGCGCGTTCGATGAGCTGGTGCGCCGTCACGAAGCGCTGCGCACCACCTTCCGCCCGCACGAAGGGACACCGTCGCAGGTCATCCACCCGCCCTTCCCGATGCCCATGCGCTTCGTGGACCTCTCGTCCATCGAAGCGCCCGAGGCGCGTCAGGCGGAGGCCCTGCGGGTCGCTGGCGACGAGGCCCGCATCCCGTTCAGCCTGGAACAGGGACCGCTGGTCCGGGTGCTCGTGTTGAAGTTGGGCCCCGCGGAGCACGGGCTGGTGCTGACCCAGCACCACATCATCTCCGACGGTTGGTCCACGGGCGTCCTGGTGCGGGAGATCGGCGCGCTCTACACGGCCTTCTCCCAGGGCCTGCCGTCGCCCCTGGTGGAGCTGGCGGTGCAGTACGCCGACCACTCGCTCTGGCAGCGCGGCTGGCTCCAGGGAGAGGTGCTGGAGCGGCAGCTTGGTTTCTGGCGCGATCAGCTCGATGGCGCGGCGCCGTACCTGGACCTGCCCACGGACCACCCGCGTCCGGCGCAGCAGTCCTTCCAGGGCGCCGACCAGCTCGTGTCCCTGCCGCTCGCGCTGAGCGAAGCGTTGGAGACGCTGGCGAAGCAGGCGTCCGCGACGCCGTACATGCTGCTGCTGGCGGCCTTCAAGCTGCTGCTGCACCGGTACTCGGGCCAGGAGGACGTGCTCATCGGTTCGCCCATCGCGGGCCGGCGTCACGCGGAGTCCGAAGCCCTCATCGGCTACTTCGCCAACACCGTCGTCATCCGCACGCAGGTGGAGCCCTCGCTCACCTTCCGCGAGCTGCTGACAAGGGTGCGCGCCACCACGCTGGGCGCCTACGAACACCAGGACCTCCCGTTCGAGAAGCTGGTGGAGGACCTGAAGCCCGAGCGCGACCTGAGCCGCGCGCCGTTCTTCCAGGTGACGTTCACCCTGCAGAACGCGCCGATGCCGGAGCTGGTGCTCCCGGAGCTGACGCTCCGGCCAATGATGGGCAGCGAGCTGCGCTTCAGCCTCTTCGATCTCCAGTTGTTGATGCGCCGTGGCCCCGACGGCTTCGGCGGAACGCTGCTCTACAACACCGCGTTGTTCTCGCCCGAGACGATGGCCCGCATGGCCCATCGCTTCCAGGTCCTGCTGGACGTCGCCGTGGCTTCGCCCGATGTCCCCCTGGCGCGGCTCCCGCTGCTCATGCCGGAGGAGCGCCGCCAGGTCCTCGTCGAGTGGAATCGCACGTCCCGTGAGTACCCGCGAGACGCCTCCGTGGCGGGGCTCTTCTCCGCCCAGGCCGCGCGCACGCCGGATGCGGTCGCGCTGAAGTCCGGTGAGAAGACGCTGAGCTACGCGGCCCTGGAGCGCGCCTCGAACCAACTGGCGCACCACCTGCGCCGCTCGGGCGTGAGGCCCGGGGACCGGGTGGGCCTGTGCCTGGAGCGCTCGTTCGAGCTCATCGTCGGCATGCTGGGCATCCTCAAGGCCGGTGCGGCGTACGTGCCGGTGGAGGCGAAGTACCCGGCGGACCGCATCGCGTGGATGCTCCAGGAGGCGGGCGTCAGCGTGCTGGTGACGCAGGAGTCGCTGGCGGATGAGCTGCCGGCGGTGACGGACCTCCAGGTGCTCCTGGACGCGGACGCGGCAGTGCTCGCGAAGCAGCCGGAGACGCCGCTGGAACTGGAGGTGCCGGCCGAAGCGCTGGCGTACGTGATGTTCACGTCGGGAAGCACGGGGCGCCCGAAGGGCGTCAGCGTGCCCCAGCGCGGCATCGTGCGGCTGGTGCGAGGCAACGACTTCATCCACTTCGGACCGGAGGAGGTCTTCCTGCAACTGGCGCCAGTCGCGTTCGACGCGTCCACGCTGGAAGTGTGGGGAGCGCTGCTCAACGGCGCGAAGCTGGTGCTGGCCCCGGCGAAGGCGCTGTCCTTCGAGGAGACGGGGGCGCTGCTCATCACCGAGGGCATCACCACCCTGTGGCTGACGGCCGCGCTCTTCGAGCAGATGGTCATCCACCAGGGTGAAGCGCTGGCGGGCGTGCGGCAGGTGCTGGCGGGCGGCGACGTGCTTCCCGTGGAGCGCGTGCGTGAGCACCTGGCGCGGATGCCTTCGCGTGCCGTGCTCGTCAACGGCTACGGCCCCACGGAGAACACCACGTTCTCCGCCACGTATGCACTGGGCGCTGGTGACAGCGTGGGCCTCTCCGTGCCCATCGGTCGGCCGCTGGCGCAGTCCACCGTGTGGGTGCTGGATGCGGCCCTCCAGCCCGTGCCGGTGGGCGTGCCGGGTGCGCTGTACGTCGGAGGCGATGGCCTGGCGTGGGGCTACCTGAAGCGTCCGGACCTGACCGCGGAGCGCTTCATCCCCCACCCCTTCGCCACCGAGCCGGGAGCGCGGCTGTACAGCACGGGCGACCGCGTGCGCTGGCAGGGGGACGGCACGTTGGAGTTCCTGGGCCGCACGGACTTCCAGGTGAAGATCCGCGGCTTCCGCATCGAGACCGGCGAGGTCGAAGCGGTGCTGCGCCAGTCCTCACAGGTGCGCGAGGCGGTGGTCCTGGTGCGCGAGGACGTGCCCGGAGACAAGCGCCTCGTCGCGTACATCGTGGCCGCTGCTGACGCGGGCGATGTGGAGCAGCTCAAGGCCTTCGCCCAGAAGCTGCTGCCTGACTACATGGTGCCGTCCGCGTTCGTCGCGCTGCCGGCCCTGCCGCTGTCGGCCAACGGCAAGGTGGACCGCAAGGCCCTGCCCGCACCGGAGGCGCCGCGCGTCTCCACTGCGAAGGGAGCCGCGCCCCGGAACGCGATGGAGACGGCGCTCGCCGCCATCTGGGCGGAGGTGCTGCACCTGGAAGCCATCAGCATCCACGATGACTTCTTCGAACTGGGCGGCCACTCGCTGCTGGCCACGCAGGTGGTCTCACGCATCCGCTCCACCCTGGGCGTGGAGCTACCGCTGGGAGACCTCTTCGGTGCGCCCACGGTGGCCACCCTGGCCGAGAAGCTGGGCAGCGCCCGTCGCACGCAGGCCCCGCCGCTGGTGCGCACCGAACGCACCACCGCGCCGCCGCTGTCGTTCGCGCAGCAGCGGCTGTGGTTCATCGACCAGTTGGAGCCGGGCACCAGCCTGTACAACATGCCGCTGCCGCTGCGGCTGAGCGGCGCGCTGGACGAAGGCGCGTTGCGCAAGAGCCTGGATGCGCTGATGGCGCGGCATGAAGCGCTGCGCACCACGTTCCGCGTGGAGGCAGGCCAGCCCGTGCAGCACATCCACTCGGAGGCCAGCGTGCCCTTCGAGTCCGTGGACCTCACGGCCATCGCGGACGACACGGAGCGCCAGGCCGAGGCGAAGCGGCGAGGCATCGCGGAGTCCCGCCGCCCGTTCAACCTGGAGCAGGGCCCGGTGATTCGCGCCCTGCTGCTGAAGCTGGACGCGGAGGACCACATCCTCGTGGTGCACGTGCACCACATCGTGTCCGACGGCTGGTCGCTGGGTGTGATGGTGCGCGAAGTCACCGCCTTCTATGAGGCGTTCCGCCAGGGGCAGACGCCCGCCCTGCCGGAGCTGCCGGTGCAGTACGCGGACTACGCGGTGTGGCAGCGCAACTGGCTCCAGGGCGACGTGCTGAAGTCACAGCTCGGCTGGTGGAAGCAGCAGCTGGCGGGTGCATCCCACGTGCTGGAGCTGCCCATCGACAAGCCCCGTCCGGCCGTCGTCTCGCAGCGCGGCGCCGCGGTGTCCGTGCAACTGCCGCAGGCCCTCTCCGAACAGGTGGAAGCGCTGGCGCAGCGTGAAGGCGCCACGCCCTTCATGGTGCTGCTGGCGGCCTTCCAGTCCGTGCTGCACCGCCACTCCGGTCAGGACGACGTGCTGGTGGGCTCGCCCATCGCGAACCGTGGCCATGCGGAGACGGAGGGCCTCATTGGCTTCTTCGTCAACACGCTGGTGCTGCGCGGCAGCTTCGGTGCACGGCCCACCTTCCGGCAGCTCCTCGCGCAGGTGCGCGCCACGACGCTGGGCGCGTATGAGCACCAGGACCTGCCGTTCGAACGACTGGTGGAGGAGCTCCAGACGACGCGCGACCTGTCGCGCACGCCGCTCTTCCAGGCGCTGTTCGCGCTCCAGAACGCGCCGCTGTCCGCGGCGACCCTGCCCGGCCTCGCCTTGCGGCCCGCCGAGTTCGGCAGCCGGACGACCACCCTGTTCGAGCTGAGCCTGGACCTGCGCCGCTCCGAGGACGGCTTCGCGGGCCGGCTCGAATACGCGACGGACCTGTTCGAGCCCGCCACCGCGGAGCGGATCGCCACGCACCTGCGGGTGCTGCTGGAGTCCGTGGTCGCGCGGCCCGACGCCCCGCTGGCCGACCTGGCCCTCGACACCCTTGAGGCGCAGACGCGGCTCGTGAAGCTGGGACACGGCGACGTCGTGGACTTCGACCTGGGGTCCACGGTGCACGGCCTCTTCGAGGCGCAGGTGGCCCGCACGCCGGACGCGGACGCCGTGGTGTTCGAGGAGACGACGCTGTCCTTCCGTCAGCTCGATGCCCGGGCCAATCAGCTCGCCCGGCACCTGCGCTCATTGGGCGTGGGTCCGGAGGTCACCGTGGGCCTGTGCCTGGAGCGCTCCGCGGACGCCCTCGTCGCGTTCCTCGCGGTGCTCAAGGCGGGCGGCGCGTTCGTGCCGTTCGACCCGGCGGCCCCCGCCGCGCGCAAGGCCTACGTCCTGGAGGACAGCCGCGCGTCCGTGCTGATCACCACGCAGGCCCTGACCGAAGCGTGGCGGCCCGACGCCGCCCACGTGGTGAAGCTGGACGCCGAAGCGGCGCACCTGGCGACGCTCTCCGAGGAGCCCCTGCCTCCCTCGGCGGGCCCGGACAACTTGGCGTACGTCATCTACACGTCCGGCTCCACGGGCATGCCCAAGGGCGTGATGGTGCAGCACCGCTCCGTCGCCCACCTGCACCACACGCTGGCGCGCAACGTCTACACGGCGTCGCGCCGGCTGCGCGTCAGCTTGAGCGTGCCGCTGTACTTCGACGCCGTCATCGAGCCGTTCACCAAGCTGCTCGACGGTCACTGCCTCTGCGTCATCCCGGAGGAGACGCGCCTGGAGCCGGCGCGGATGCTCTCGTGGCTGGAGCAGCACCGCGTCGACGTGCTGGTGGGGACTCCCGCGCAGCTCAAGATCCTGCTCGACGCGGGGATGATGGAGCGGACCTGGGTGCCGTCGCAGCTCATGCTGGGCGGCGAAGCCCTGGACGAGGTGACGTGGCAGCTGCTCGCCACGACGGACCGCACGCGCGCCTTCAACGGCTACGGCCCCACCGAGACCACCGTCTCCGTCACGACGTTCGACATCCAGGGCACCGCCCTGCCCCGGCCCGTCATCGGCCGGCCGCTGGACAACCTGCGCGCCTACGTGCTCGACGAGCACCAGCGCCTGGTGCCCTTCGGTCTACCGGGGGAGCTGTGCATCTCCGGCGAGGGCGTCACGCGCGGCTACCTGGGCCGCCCGGCCCTCACCGCGGAGCGCTTCGTTCCGGATCCGTTCAGCACGGAGCTCGGTGCACGCCTGTACCGCACGGGTGACAAGGCCCGGTGGCGCGAGGACGGGACGCTGGACCTCCTGGGCCGCCTGGACTTCCAGGTGAAGCTGCGCGGCTACCGCATCGAGCTGGGCGAAGTCGAAGCCACCCTGCGCTCGTACCCGGGCATCCGGGATGCGGTGGCGCTCGTCCGCGAGGACGTGCCCGGGGATGCGCGGCTCGTCACCTGGGTCGTGCCGGAGGTGGACACCGCGCCCCTGCGCGAACACCTGCGCAAGCACCTGCCCGAGTACATGGTCCCGGTCGCCTTCATGGCCCTGCCCGCACTGCCGCTGACGCCCAACGGCAAGGTGGACCGCAAGGCCCTGCCCGCGCCGGAGGCCTCGCGGCAGTCCCCGCGCATCACGGACGCGCCCGGGACGCCCACCGAGGTGGCCCTGGCCGCGCTGTGGAGTGAAGTGTTGCGCGTCCCCACCGTGGGCCGTCACGACAACTTCTTCGAGCTGGGCGGCCACTCGCTGCTGGCCACGCAGGTGGTGGCCCGGGTGCGAGCCCGCTTCGGTGTGGAGCTGCCGGTCCGGGCCCTGTTCGAGTCGCCCACCGTGGCGACCCTGGCCCTGAGGCTGCCGGACGCCCCGACCGCCACCGTGCTGCCCCCGCTCGTCCCGGCCGCGACGCCTGGACCGCATCCGCTGTCCTTCGCGCAGCAGCGGTTGTGGTTCATCGATCAACTGGACCCGGGCAGCCCGCTCTACAACATGCCCACCGCGCTGCGCCTGTCGGGCACCGTGGACGTGCCGCGCCTCCAGCAGACCTTCGACGCCCTGGTCCAGCGGCATGAATCGCTGCGCACCACGTTCGAGACCCACGACGGCGAGCCCCTCCAGCGCATCCACCCCGCTCCGGCGCAGAGCCTGTTCGTGGTGGACCTCACCTCGCTGCCCCACGACGCGCGCGAGGCCGAAGTGCTCCGGCTCGCGAGCGAGGACGCCCTGCGTCCCTTCGACCTGGCCTCGGGACCGCTGGTGCGGATCACGTTGGTGAAGGTCGACGTGAACGAGCACGTGCTGCTCCTGTGCCTCCACCACGCCATCAGCGATGGTTGGTCCATCGGCGTGCTGGTACGTGAGGTCATCGCCCTCTACGAGGCCTTCCGTCAGGGGCTGCCGTCCCCGCTGCCTCCGCTGCCGGTGCAGTACGCGGACTACGCGGTGTGGCAGCGCGACTGGCTCCAGGGCGACGCGCTGGAGACGCAGTTGGGGTGGTGGAAGCGGCAGCTCGCCGGCGCGCCGCAAGCGCTGGCCCTGCCCACCGACAAGCCCCGTCCCCCGCGCCGCTCCTCGCGGGGCGCCATGCTCCCGGTGCGCATCCCCCCGGCCTTGAGCGAGGCGGTGGAGGCCCTGGCGCAGAAGGAAGGCGCCACGCCCTTCATGGTGCTGCTGTCGGCCTTCCAGACGCTGCTGTACCGCTACTCCGGTCAGGACGACCTGCTGGTGGGCACGTCCATCGCGGGCCGGCGTCACGCGGAGACGGAGGGCCTCATCGGCTTCTTCGTCAACACGCTGGTGCTGCGCGCCCGCTTCGACGACCGGCCCTCATTCCGTCAGGTGCTGGCGCAGGTGCGCGCCAACACGCTGGGCGCGTACGAGCACCAGGACATCCCGTTCGAGCGGCTGGTGGAAGCGCTCCAGCCCGCGCGCGACCTGTCGCGCACGCCGCTCATCCAGGCCCTCTTCGTGCTCCAGAACACGCCGGAGTCCGGAGCGCGCCTGCCGGAGCTCACGCTGCGCCCGGTGGGGGTGGAGGCGAACTCGACGAAGTTCGACCTGGACCTGAGCATGGGTCGCACGGACCGGGGCTTCGAGGGTGCCCTCTTCTACAGCACGGACCTCTTCGAGGCGGCCACCGCCCGGAGGCTGACGGAGCACCTGGTCCAGTTGCTGGAAGGCGCCGTCGCGCAGCCGGACGCCGCCGTGGAGACGCTGACCCTGCTGTCGGCGGACGAGCGCCAGTGGGTGCTGGAGGAGTGGAGCGGCGAGACGGCCGACTTCCCCGCCGACCTGCCCTTCCACACGCGCTTCGAGCAGCAGGTGACGCGCACGCCCAAGGCCCCGGCCCTGGTGATGGGGGACTCGACGGTGTCCTTCCACCAGCTCAACGTGCGCGCCAACCAGCTGGCCCACTACCTGCGCACGTTGGGGGTGGGCCCCGAGGTGCCGGTGGCGTTCAGCCTGGAGCGCTCGCCGGAGGCCATCGTCACGCTGCTGGCCATCCTCAAGGCGGGCGGGGCCTACGTGCCGCTGGATCCGTCGGCCCCCGCCGCGCGCAAGGACTTCATCCTGGAGAACAGCGGGGCCACCGTGCTCCTCACCACCCAGGCCCTGGCCGGAGCGTGGCAGCCGGCGGTGCGTCACCTGGTGCGGCTCGACACGGAGGCACGGCGCATCGACGCGCTGTCCCCGGGCAACCCGCGCGTGGACGTGCGGCCCGAACACGTGGCTTACGTGCTCTACACGTCCGGCTCCACCGGCATGCCCAAGGGCGTGATGGTGCAGCACCGCTCCATCGTCCACCTGCACCGCGCCATGGCCGACGTGCCCCTGTCCGCGGTGCCGCGCGTCCTGCGGGCGAGCCTCAACGCGCCGCTCAACTTCGACATCTCCGTGGGCCAGTTGTCGCTGCTGCTGGATGGCCACGGCCTGTGCCTCATCCAGGAGGACGTGCGCCAGGAGCCGGAGCGGATGCTGGCGTGGATGGAGCAGCACCGCATCGACGTGCTGGACTGCACGCCCTCGCAGCTCAAGTCCCTGCTGGAGGCGGGCCTGCTGGAGCGCGCCCACGTGCCGGAGACGCTCCTCATCTGCGGTGAGGCGGTGGATGAAGCCACGTGGCGCACCCTGGCCGCGACGAAGCGCACGCGCGCCTTCAACCTGTACGGCCCCACCGAGGGCACGGTGTACGCCACGTGGTGGTGCATCCAGGACGCGACGCAGCCGGTGCCCGTCATCGGTCGGCCGCTCGTCAACATGGGCGTGTTCGTGCTCGACGCGAACCTGAACCCGGTGTCCGTGGGCGTGCCCGGGGAGCTGTTCATCTCCGGCGAGGGGCTCGCGCGCGGCTACCGCGCCCGCGCGGACCTCACCGCGGAGCGCTTCATCCCCCACCCGTTCAGCACGGAGCCCGGCGCGCGCCTGTACCGCACGGGCGACCGGGTCCGCTGGCGGCAGGACGGCACGCTGGACTTCATGGGCCGCCTGGACTTCCAGGTGAAGCTGCGCGGCTACCGCATCGAGCTGGGTGAGATCGAAGCCGCCCTGCGCACGCACCCGGGCCTCCGGGACGCGGTGGCGCTGGTGCGCGAGGACGTGCCCGGCCTGCCTCGCCTCGTGGCCTACGTGGCCCCCGCCGTGGACACCGCGCCCTTGCGTGGCCACCTGCTGCGCACCCTGCCGGACTACATGGTGCCGTCCGCGTTCGTCTCGCTGCCGGCCCTGCCGCTGAACTCCAACGGCAAGGTGGACCGCAAGGCGCTGCCCGTCCCCAACGCGGACGTCACGGCGTCGGGCCCGCTGGTGGGCCCGCGCGACGCGACCGAGGCCCTGCTCGCGCGGCTCTGGGCGCAGACCCTGGGGCTGTCCGCCGTGGACGTGCGCACCAGCCTCTTCGAGCTGGGCGGCCACTCGCTCCTCGCGGTGCGCCTGATCGCGGCGGTGAACCGCGAGACGGGTCGCCGGCTCCCGCTGTCGGCGCTCTTCCAGGCCCCCAGCGTGGAGCAGTTCGCGCGGCTGATGAACGAGGCGGAGGACACGCGGCCCTTCTCGTCGCTGGTGCCCTTCGCGAAGCAAGGCGCGGGCACCGCCCCGCCCTTCTTCTGCGTCCACCCGGTGGGCGGCAACGTGCTGGCCTACGCGGAGCTGGCGCGTCAACTGGGCCCGGATCAGCCCTTCTACGGCCTCCAGTCCCGCGGCCTGGACGGCACGAGTGACCCGTCGGGCACCGTGGAGGAGATGGCCACCCACTACGTGCGGGAGCTGCGCCTGGTGCAGCCCGCCGGGCCCTACCACCTGGGCGGCTGGTCGCTGGGCGGCGTCATCGCCTACGAGATGGCGCACCAGCTCCGTGCGGCGGGCGAGGAGGTGGCGCTGCTCGCGCTCATCGACTCGTACGTCCCGGAGACGGTGGCGGCCTCCGAGCCGCCCCTGGATCGCACCCTGGCCGTGGGCCTGTTCGCCCAGGACCTGATGGGCGTGTCCCTGGCCGACCTGGCGCTGGACACGGCGGAGCTGGCGACCCTGGAGCCCGAAGCGGCGCTCACCCGGGTGCTGGAGTCCGCGGTCCAAGCCGGAGCGCTCCCGCCCGGCGTGGACAGCGCGAACCCGGTCGCCCTCTTCCGCGTCTTCGAGGCCAACCTCGAAGCCGCCCGGCGCTACCACCCGCCCGCGATGGAGCAGCGGGTGCTGCGCGTCCAGGCGGAGGAGCTCGCGGACACGGGGCCGGGCGACGGCGGCTGGTCCGCGCTCGTGGGTGAGCGGTTGGAGTCGCACCGCCTGCCTGGCAACCACTACACGCTGTTGCGCGAGCCCACCGTGCGGACCGTGGCGGACCTGCTGAAGAAGGCCCTCCGCGATCCGGACGAGCGCTGACGGAGGTGGGTGCGCCGTAGGACTCCAGGAGCAACGAGCCCGCTCCCTCGGCAGGGGGAGCGGGCGTCGCGTGGACCGTGGGGCCGTCGAGCAACCCCTTCACCCTGCGTGACACGCTCCAGCCTGTATCACCCCGCA
Organism: Corallococcus sp. BB11-1; assembly: GCF_026626625.1. Taxonomy (NCBI): domain Bacteria; kingdom Pseudomonadati; phylum Myxococcota; class Myxococcia; order Myxococcales; family Myxococcaceae; genus Corallococcus; species Corallococcus sp. BB11-1. The sequence continues at coordinate 28,683 of NZ_JAPNJY010000043.1, forward strand.
CCGGTGTGGGTTCCGGATGCAAGGTTTGTCGAAGCAATGGAACTTCCTGATCTGGCTGAAATGATCCTTCGGCGGAGCCGGGTCCGCTGTCTTCGCGCCGTCTGGGGATTGGGCCTGGGGGCCTGCTGACAACAGGTACGTATCAATCCGCGGTGGCACCGTGAGTGCCTGAGGCTCATGCGCAAGGGCTGATAAGAAGTGTCTCCGTTTCTGACACTTTGGATGGCTCACCGTGCCTGACTTCTCGCGAACCCTTCCTGGCGTCCTGTTGAACCTCGCGGTGGGGCCTTCCGCCCACGCGCCGCTGTACACCTTCCTGGGGGAGGAGCCAGGCGAGGAGACGGTGCTCAGCGCGTTCGAACTGGACGCGCGAGCGCGGCGCATCGCGGCGGCGTTGCAGGCGCGGGGCGCGGTGGGCGAACGCGTGTTGCTGCTGTACCCGCCGGGGCTGGACTACGTGGCGGGCTTCTTCGGGTGCCTGTACGCGGGCGCGGTGGCGGTGCCGGCCTATCCGCCGGATCCGATGCGGCTGGAGCGCACCCTGCCCCGGCTGCGGGCCATCATCCAGGACGCGCAGGCGTCGGTGGTGCTCACGACGTCGGGCATCCTGGAGCTGTCGGACTTCGTCTTCGAGCAGGCGCCGGACTTCCGAGCGCTGCGCTGGATGGCGACGGACGCGCTGGCGGGGGGCGGCGAGCGGGACTGGCGCACGCCACAGGACGTGGGCGCCGAGTCGCTGGCGTTCCTCCAGTACACGTCCGGGAGCACCGGCACGCCCAAGGGCGTGATGCTCACGCACGCGAACCTGCTGCACAACCTGGGGCTCATCCACCACGCGTTCCAGGCGCGGGCGGACAGCGTGGGCGTCATCTGGCTGCCGCCGTACCATGACATGGGCCTCATCGGCGGCATCCTGGAGCCGCTGCACGGAGGCTTCCCGGTGACGCTGATGTCGCCCATGGCCTTCCTCAAGCGGCCCATGGCGTGGCTGGAGGCGGTGAGCCGCTTCGGGGGCACCATCAGCGGCGGCCCCAACTTCGCGTTCGACCTGTGCGTGAGGAAGAGCACGCCCGAACAGCGACGGGCGTTGGATTTGAGCCGCTGGGAGGTGGCGTTCTGCGGCGCGGAGCCCATCCGTCCGGAGACGCTGGATCGCTTCGTGGAGGCCTTCGGGCCGAGCGGCTTCCGGCGCGAGGCGTTCTATCCCTGCTACGGGCTGGCGGAGGGGACGCTCATCGTCTCCGGAGGCGAGAAGTCGGCCCCGCCGGTGTCGGTGACGATCTCCGGGAGCGCGCTGGAGCGGCACCGCGCGGAGGAAGCAGGCGCGGGCACGCCGGGGGCGCGGACGCTGGTGGGCTGCGGCCGGACGCTGCTGGAGCAGCGGATCGCCATCGTGGATCCGGACACGCTGGAGCGGCGCGCGCCCGGTGAGGTGGGCGAGGTGTGGGTGTCCGGCCCGAGCGTGGCGCGGGGCTACTGGGGGCGCGAGGACGTGACGCGCGAGACGTTCCAGGCGCGCATCGCGCATGAGGACTCGGGGCCGTTCCTCCGCACGGGCGACCTGGGCTTCCTGCGGCCGGAGGGTGAGCTGTACGTCACCGGACGGCGCAAGGACCTCATCATCCTGCGAGGCCGCAACCACTATCCCCAGGATCTGGAGCTGACGGTGGAGGCGGCCCACCCGACGCTGCGCCCGGGAGGCAGCGCGGTGTTCGCGGTGGACGTGGGCGGTGAGGAGCGCGCGGTCGTCGTACAGGAGATCGACGTGCGCCGCCTGGAGAGCCTGCGCCAGCAGTTCGAGGCGGTGGACGCGGCCATCGGCTCCATCCGGCAGCGGCTGGCGGAGCTGCACGAGGTGCAGGCGCACGCGGTGGTGCTCATCGAGCCGGGCAGCCTGCCCAAGACGTCCAGCGGCAAGGTGCAGCGGTACGCGTGCCGGACGGGCTTCCTCACCGGAACCCTGCAGGAGGTGAGGAAGTGGCAGGAGGCCTCGTCGGAGCCCTCCTCCGTTGCGGCCAGTCCCGAGGCGTCTCACGCGTCAGGGCGGGACGCGACGGTCCCTGCCGTGAAGCAGGCGACGGGTCCGTTGCCCGGCGCTGACGCCGCGACACAAGCGAAGGCGCTCGGGAGCGACGCTGCGGCGCCAGGCTCCGAGCAGGACCTGGTGACGTGGCTGCGCGACCTGGTGGCCCGACACGTGCGCATGCGCCGTGAGGAGGTCGACGTCTCGGCGCCGGTGACGCGCTTCGGGTTGGACTCACTGGGCGCGGTGGAGCTGGCGCACGCGGTGTCCACGGGCACGGGGCTGAGCGTCCCCATGGAGTGGCTCCTCCAGGGCCCCAGCATCACGTCCCTGGCGCAGCGGCTGGTGGCCCTCCGGGAGGAAGCGGCCCCGGGGCCTGGCGCTCCGCGCCGTCGGAGCGTGGAGGGCGCGCGGGAGGTGTCCTTCGCCCAGGCCGGCCTGTGGTTCCTGGACCGTTACGCTCCGGGAGACGCGACCTACAACCTGCCCGCGGCGGTGCGGCTGGAGGGCGCGCTGGACGTGGCCGCGCTGGAGGGCAGCCTCGCGGCGCTGGCGGCCCGCCATGAAGCGCTGAGGACCTCCTTCCGGCAGGTGCATGGAAGGCCGTCACAGGTCATCGCTCCGGACCTGGCGCTGACGCTCGCGCGCGTGTCGCTGGAGTCCCTGCCGGCCGAAGAACGCGAGGCCGAAGCCTCCCGTCTGGCCCACGAAGAGGCCCGCCGCCCGTTCGAGCTGGCGCGGGGCCCGCTGGTGCGCGCCACGCTCCTCACGCTGGATGCACGCACGCACGTCCTGGTGCTGGTCATGCACCACACCGTGTCCGACGCCACCTCCATGGCGGTGCTGGTGCGCGAGCTGCCCGCGCTCTACGCGGCGCGGCTCGAAGGCCGACCGTCGCCCCTGCCCGCGCCGCCGCTGGGCTACGCCGACTATTCCGACTGGCAGCGCGAATGGATGGACGGGGCCCGGCTGGAATCCCATCTGGACTACTGGCGCCAGCAGCTCGCCGGTGCGCCCCGGCTGTTGGAGCTGGCCACGGATCGGCCGCGCCCCGCGGCTCGGGGAACGGCGGGCGCGCGGGTGCCCGTGGTGCTGGAGGCCGGACTCGCGGACTCGGTGCGGGCGCTGGCGGTGCGTGAGGGCGTGACGCCCTTCATGGTGCTGCTCGCGGCCTTCCAGACGATGCTCGCGCGCCGCGCGGGGCAGGACGACGTCAGCGTGGGCACGGCCACCGCGGGCCGGAGCCGCGCGGAACTCCAGGGCCTGGTGGGCTTCTTCGTCAACGCGCTGGTGATGCGCACCCGGCTGTCCGGCGAGCCCACCTTCCGGGAGCTGCTGGGACGGGTGCGGGAGACGGCGCTGGGCGCGTACGCGCACCAGGACGTGCCCTTCGAGAAGGTCGTCGAGGCCCTCAAGCCTCCGCGCGATCGCGGACACACGCCGCTGTTCCAGGTGATGTTCAACCTCCAGGGCGCGCAGGTGGACCCGCCGTCGCTGCCGGGCCTCCAGTCGCGACTGCTGGACGTGCACACCGGCACGGCCATGTTCGACCTGACGCTGTCGCTGGCCGAATCCGCTCGGGGCTTCGAGGGCTGGCTGGAGTACGCCACCGACCTGTTCGACGCGGGCACCGCGACCCGGCTGGCCGGGCACCTGCGCGTGCTGCTGGCCGCCGCGGTCGAGGCGCCCGACGCCCCCGTCTTCCGGCTGCCCTGGCTCACGTCCGACGAGCGCGAGCAGGTGCTCGTCGCGTGGAACGACACCACCCGCCCCTTCCCCGCCGACAGCACCGTCGCGGCACAATTCGCGCTCCAGGCCGCGCGGCACCCGGAGTCCATCGCCGTGGAGGACGGGGATGAGCGGCTGACGTACGCCGGGCTCGACGCGCGGGCCAACCAGCTCGCGCACGTGCTCCGCGCCCATGGCGTGGGGCCGGACGTCCCGGTGGCGCTGTGCCTGGAGCGCTCCGTGGGCTTCGTCGTCACGGTGCTCGCCATCCTCAAGGCGGGCGGCGCCTACGTGCCGCTGGATGCGTCCTACCCCGCGCAGCGGCTGGGCTTCATGCTGGAGGACTCCCGGCCGCGCCTGCTGCTCACCACGCGCGAGCTGCGCGGACGGCTGCACCTGCCCGACGCGTCCCTGCCCTGCCTCTTCGTGGAGGAGCTGGCGTGCGAAGGCCAGCCCGACACCGCGCCCGAAGTCGACGTGGGGCCGCGCCACCTGGCCTACGTCATCTTCACCTCCGGCAGCGGCGGCCGGCCCAAGGGCGTGGGCATCGAGCAGCGCGGCCTGCTGCGGCTCGTGCACTCGGCGCCGTACACGCGCTACGGCGCGCACGACACGGGCCTGCTCTTCGCGCCCGTGTCCTTTGACGGCTCTGTGCTGGAGCTGTGGACGCCGCTGCTTCACGGCGGCCGGCTCGTCGTCTTCCCCGGTCAGGCACCGGCGGGAGACATGGACACGCTCGCGCGCGTGGTGGAGCGCCACGGCGTCACCTTCGCGCACCTGCCGTCCGGCCTCTTCTCGCAGTTGATGGAGCACCGGCCGCGGCTCCTGGGGCGGCTGCGGGAGCTGCACGCGGGCGGCGACATCGTCTCCGTGCCGCACGTCCGCCGGGCGGTGGAGTCGCTGGGCAGGCCCTTCACCAACGCCTACGGCCCCACCGAGTGCTCGGTGGTCGCCACCACCTTCACGGTGGAGCGGCCGGAGCAGGTCGGCGCTTCGGTGCCCATCGGCGCGCCGCTCGCCAACACGACGGTGTACGTGCTGGACGCGCGGCGGGAGCCGGTGCCGGTGGGCGTGCCGGGCGAGCTGTTCCTCGGCGGTGAGGGCGTGGCCCGGGGCTACGTGTCGCGGCCGGACCTGACCGCCGAGCGCTTCGTGCCGGATGGGCATGGCGCGCTGCCCGGCGCGCGGCTGTACCGCACGGGAGACCTGGTCCGCTGGCTGCCCACCGGGGTGCTGGAGTTCCTGGGCCGCGCCGACCACCAGGTGAAGGTGCGCGGCTTCCGCATCGAGCTGGCGGAGGTGGAGGCCGCGCTGCGCGAGCAGCCCGAGGTGCAGGAGGCCGCGGCGGTGGTGCGCGAGGACGTGCCCGGCGACAAGCGGCTCGTCGTCTACGCGATGCCGCGTGCGGGGCGGACGCTGGAGCCGGCGCGGATGCGCGAGGCGCTGCGGCAGCGGCTGCCGGAGTACATGGTGCCGTCGGTGTTCGTGATGCTGCCCACCCTGCCCCTGAACCCCAGCGGCAAGGTGGACAGGAAGGCCCTGCCCGCGCCGGACGCCGCGTCCACCGGACGGGAGGATCGCTTCGTGGAGCCCACCCACCCGCTGGAGCAGCGGATCGCCCCCGTGTGGGCCCGTGAGCTGTCCACCGACCGGGTGGGCGTGCACGACCACCTCTTCGACGACCTGGGCGGCACGTCGCTGTCCGTGGTGCGCATCGCCGCGCGCCTGAGCGAGGAGCTGGGCCACGACGTGCCCGTGGTGTGGCTGTTCGAGCACCCCACGGTGGAGTCGCTCGCCCAGCGGCTGGAGCGCGAGTCCCAGGGCCCGGGGGCCACCAGCGTCCCCGCGCCCCGTGAGACGGCACCGAAGGCCCATGCCTCCTCCGGGGCCATCGCCATCATCGGCATGGCGGGCCGCTTCCCCGGTGCGAAGACGGTGGCGGACTTCTGGCAGAACCTGCGTGGGGGCGTGGAGTCCATCACCCACTTCGCCCAGGAGGAGCTGGAGCACATGCCCGGCCTGCCGGAGGGGCTGGAGCTGTGGCACCACCCGGCGTTCGTCCCGGCCGCTGGCGTCCTGGAGGGCGTGGAGCAGTTCGACCATGCCTTCTTCAACATGTCCCTGCGGGAGGCCCAGTTCACGGATCCGCAGCAGCGCCTGTTCCTCCAGACGGCGTGGACCGCGCTGGAGGACGCGGGCCTGGATCCGGAGCGCTTCCCCGGCGCCATCGCGCTGTACGCGGGGGCCAGCGCGTCCGGCTACGCGGAGGCCGTGCGCCAGGCGATGCCGCTGGACGCGGCGTCCTTCCTGGAGCTTCAGGGCACCGCCACGCACGAGAGCCTGGCGACGAAGACGTCCTTCAAGCTGGGCCTGACGGGTGAGAGCACGCTGCTCTACACCGCGTGCTCCACGGGCCTCGTCGCGGTGCACCTGGCCTGCAAGAGCCTCCGGGGCGGCGAATCCGACGTGGCGCTCGCGGGCGCCACCCGGCTCGCGGTGCCGCAGCGCACGGGCTACGTGCACCAGGAGGGGCTCATCTTCTCCCCGGACGGCCACTGCCGCGCGTTCGACGCGAAGGCGAAGGGCACGCTGTCCGGCAACGGCGTGGGCGCGGTGGTGCTCAAGCGCCTGGAGGACGCGGTGCGGGATGGCGACGCCATCTACGCCGTCATCCGGGGCTCGGCGCTCAACAACGACGGCCTGCACAAGTCCGGCTTCACCGCGCCCAGCGTGCGGGGACAGGCCGCCGTGGTGACGCAGGCCCTGGCCAACGCGGGCGTGTCACCGGAGTCCATCGGCTACGTGGAGACCCACGGCACAGCGACGCCGCTGGGGGACCCGATTGAAGTGGCGGCGCTGACGCGCGCGTATGGCCTGGGGCCGGAGCACCAGGGCACCATCGCGCTGGCGTCGCTGAAGACGAACATCGGCCACCTGGACACGGCCGCGGGCCTGGCGGGCCTGATGAAGGCCGCGCTGTCGCTGCACCACGGGGAGATCCCGCCCAGCCTCCACTTCGAGCAGCCCAACCCGCAGATCGACTTCGCGGCGGGCCCGTTCTTCGTCAACACCGCCCTGCGGCCGTGGCCCCGGAGCGAGAAGCCCCGCTTCGCCGCGGTCAGCTCGTTCGGCATCGGTGGCACCAATGCCCACGCCGTCCTCGGGGAAGCACCCCCACGGCGGAGCGGCCCCACGTCGCGCTCCCACCAGTTGGTCCTGCTGTCGGCGCGCACGCCCGAAGCGCTGGAGGCGGCGACGCGGCGGTTGGAGGCGCACCTGCTCTCCGGGATGGAGGGCCAGTCCCTGGCGGACCTGGCCTTCACGCACGCGCTGGGCCGCAAGGTGTTCGAGTTCCGCATGGCGCTGGTGGCGAAGGACGTGGAGGACCTGGCGAAGCAGCTGCGCAAGCCGGTGGCGGCGGTGAAGGGCCCGCCGCGCGAGCCGCGCGTGGCGTTCGTGTTCTCCGGTCAGGGCGCGCAGCAGGTCGCCATGGGCCGCGAGCTGGCCGGCGCGGTGCCGGGCTTCCGCGCGCACCTGGACGCGTGCCTCGCCTTGCTGGAGGCGCCGCTGCGCGAGCGGGTGTCGAAGCTGCTGGCGCCCCCGGCTGGCACGGAGGCGGAGGCCGCGGCGGACCTGGCGGACACGCGGGTGGCGCTGCCCGCGCTGTTCAGCGTGCAGGTGTCCCTGGCCTGGCTGTGGAGGGACCTGGGGGTGACGCCGCACGCGGTGCTGGGGCACAGCTTCGGTGAGTACGCGGCGGCGTGTGTCGCGGGCGTGCTGTCCGTGGAGGACGCGCTGCGCCTCGCGGTCGCGCGAGGCGAGCGGATGCACCACCTGCCTCCGGGGGCGATGCTCGCGGTGGCGCTGCCCCAGGCGCAGGTGCTGCCACTGCTGTCGGAGCGGCTGTCGATCGCGGCGATCAACGCACCGGACCGGTGCGTGGTGTCCGGTCCCGTGGACGCGGTGGAGGCGCTGGAGGCGGAGCTGCGCCAGCGCAAGGCGGGGGCGGTGCGCATGCCCGCGCCGCACGCGTTCCACTCGGCGGACGTGGAGCCGCTGATGCCGGAGCTGGCGCGGGTGGTGGCCTCCCTGCGGCGTTCGGAGCCGACGGTGCGGTACGTGTCCGGCCTCACCGGCACGGTGGATCGGCCCGGACAGCTCACGGCGCCGGAGTACTGGGCGGAGCAGATGCGCCAGCCGGTGCGCTTCAGCGACGCGGTGGGCGCGCTCCAGGAAGAGGGCTGCGCGGTGCTGCTGGAGGTGGGGCCCGGGCAGGACCTGACGCCGCTGGTCCGCTCGAACCTGTCCAAGGACGGCGACCGCGTCCGAGCGCTGGCGTCGCTGCGCCGGGGCGGGACGACGACGGAGCAGCAGTCCTGGCTCCAGGCCATGGGCGAGCTGTGGACGGCGGGCGTCCGGGTGGACTGGACCGCGCTCTACGCGCACGAACAGCGCCTGCGCTTGCGCCTGCCGACGTACGTGTTCCAGGAGAAGGCCGCATGGGTGGAGCCGCGCGCCCGCGCCCTGCCGAACCACTTCATGGCCCCGGGACAGCGTGCCGTCCAGGCGCCGGGCGTGAGCGCCCAGGTGCCCGGGACGACCCCCGCGGGCGCCGGAATGGTGGAGGACGCGCGGTCGGTCTCCGCGAACGGCACGGGTACGGCGCAGGCGCCGTCCTCGGTGCCCACGGGCATTGCCTCGACCCTCGCAGGGGGATCGCAGGCACCGTCCCCTGCTCCCACGGGCTTCGCGACAACGGGTGCCGGTGGTGTCGATGCACCGTCCTCGGTGCCCACGGCCGGCGTGCGTCCCCTGATGCCGGGCCTCACCGCGCACACGGCCTCCGCCGCCGTGGTCCCCGCCCCCGTTCCCCCGGGCCGTGAGGACGCACCGCGCGGCGAGCTGGAAGAGCGTGTGGCCGCGCTGTGGCGCGAGCGCCTGGGCATGGACTTCGTCGGCCGCGACGACAACTTCCTCGAAATCGGCGGCAACTCGCTGACGGCCGCGCAGCTCCTCAACCAGCTTCGGGACACGTTCGGCGTGCAGTTGCCGCTGGCCGCGCTCTTTGAAGCCCCCACCATCGCGGGCATCGCCCAGCGCCTGGAGCCGCTGCTGCTCCAGGCCCCCCAGGCCCCCGTCTCCATCGAGCTGCCCCTGGTGCGCCGGCCTCGCACGGAGGTGCTGCCCCTGTCCTTCGTGCAGGAGCGCGTCTGGCGCCTGGAGCAGCACCTGCCCGGGCTGTCCGCGTACACCATCCCGTTCGTCCTGCGGCTCGAAGGCGTCGTGGACGCGGATGTGCTGGAGCGCGGCATCCAGGAGATCGTCCAGCGCCACGAAGCCCTGCGCACCACGTACGACGGGGTGGACGGCCGCCCCGTGCAGCGCTTCCACGCCACGATGCGCGTCCCGCTCACGCGCGTGGAGCTCCACGGCCCACCGGAGACGCGCGAAGCCGAAGCCCTGCGCTTCGCCCGCGAGGACGCGGCGAAGCCGTTCGACCTGGTCCACGGCCCCGTGATGCGCGCGACGCTCGTGCGCCTGGAGGCCCGGCACCACCTGCTGGTGGCCGGCATCCACCACATCGTCTGCGACACGATCTCCATCGCGCTCTTCGTCCAGGAGCTGGGCCAGCTCTACGACGCCTTCCTCCAGGGGCGTCCGTCTCCCCTGCCCCCGCTGCCCCTCCAGTACGCGGACTTCGGCGCGTGGCAGCGCCAGAGCATCGCGGAGGCGCGCCTGCCCGAACAGGAGCAGTGGTGGCGTCAGCGGCTGGCCGCCATGCCCCGGCAGATTGATTTGCCCACGGACCGCCCCCGGCCCGCGACCAGCCCGCTCACCTCCGCGCGGCTGGCCGTGGACTTCCCGGAGACGCTCGCCCGGGAGCTGTCCGCCTTCGCGCGACGCGAGGGCTTCACCGGCTACATGACCGTGCTCGCGGCGTGGCAGACGCTGCTGCACCGCTACAGCGGTCAGTCGGACCTCATCGTCGGCACGCCCATCGCGAACCGCACCCGGCCGGAGCTGTTCCCGCTCATCGGCTACGTGGCGCACTCGGCCGCCTTCCGCACCCGCTTCGTGGGCACCCCGACCTTCCGCGACATGCTCGCGCAGATTCGCGAAGAGGTGAACGACGCCCAGGAACGGCCAGACGTCCCCTTCGAGTACCTGGTCGAAGCGCTCATCCCGGGCAAGGACATCGGCAAGGGGCGCATGGCCGACTCCGTGTTCGTCTTCCACTCCGGCGCCAGCGCGGGCGCGACGACGCTGGAGCTCACCGGCCTGCGTGGCTCGCTGGTGGAGGTGCCTGACACGCCCGTGCAGTGGGGCGCCACGCTGTCGGACCTGACGCTGGTGCTCTTCGAGTCCGCCGGCCGCCTCCACGGCGCGCTGGAGTACGCGACGGAGCTCTTCGACACGGGCACCGCGAAGCGCCTGATGGAGCACCTCCAGGTGCTGCTGTCGGCCGCGCTCGCCGACCCCGACACCCAGGTGTCCCACCTGCCGCTGGCCACGGAGGCGGAGCGGCGCGCGTGGCCGCACCCCCGCGCCCTGTCCGGCTCCCCGTCCGTGCCCGCGCTCCTCGCGCACCGGCGCGCGCGTCAGGCGGACACCGTCGCGGTCTCCCGAGGCGACGCGCACTGGACCTGGGCCCAACTGGGCGCCCGGGCAGGCACCCTGGCCTCGCGGCTGAAGTCGCTCGGCGTGGGGGATGGGACGCCCGTGGCCGTGAGCCTGCGTCCCTCACCGGAGAAGCTGGCCGCGCTCTGGGGCGTGCTGGAGGCCGGCGGCGCGGGCGTGGCGCTGGGGCCCTCCGACCTGGGCGGCCTGCCGGGCTACGCGCCCGAAGGCGCCCGCGTGCCGGTGCTCGTCACCTCGCGCGACCTCGTCACCTCCGTGCGCGTGGAGGCGTCGCGCGTGCTGTACGTGGAAGACGTCCTCTCGTCCGAGGAGCCCGCGAGCACGCGCGAGGAGGCCGCGAACGCGGGCGCGCTGGCGTGGCTGCTGCCCCGGGGCGCGGGACAGCCCGCGTGGGCGCTGGCCCATCAGGAGCTGGCGGAGTTCTTCGTCGGTCTGGATGCGCGGCTGTCCCCCACGGAGGGCAGCGCGTGGCTGGCCGCGGGCGAGTCCGCGCCGGACCGGCCGGACCTGGAGGCGCTCTGGGCGCTGTCCCGAGGCCTGCGCGTGGTGTTCCCACCGGAGCAGGTCACGGCGCGGCTGGTGAACCTGCACGGCGGCGGTCCTCGCGCGAAGGCGATGGACCTGAGCCTCATCTACTTCGCCAACGACGAGGACTCGATCACCGGGCCCAAGTACGAACTGCTGCTGGAGGGCGCGAAGTTCGCGGACGCGAACGGCTTCTCCGCCGTGTGGACGCCGGAGCGGCACTTCCACTCCTTCGGTGGCCTCTACCCGCAGCCGGCGGTGATCTCCGCCGCGCTCGCCGCCGTCACGAAGAACCTGCGCCTGCGCTCTGGCAGCGTGGTGTTGCCGCTGCATGATCCGCTGCTCATCGCGGAACAGTGGTCCGTGGTGGACAACGTGTCGCAGGGCCGCGTGGGCCTGTCGGTGGCCACGGGCTGGCACGTCCACGACTTCACCTTCGCGCCGGCCAACTACGAGAACCGGCGCGACATCCTCCTCCAGAACCTCAAGACGCTGCGCGCGCTGTGGCGCGGCGAGAAGGTGACCCGCCCTGCCGGCGCGGGCACGACGGTGGAGCTGTCGCTGCGGCCCAAGCCGGTGCAGAAGGAGCTGCCGGTGTGGCTCACCGCCACGGTGAACCCGGAGACCTTCCGGCTGGCGGGCGAGCTGGGCGCGGGCGTGCTCACGGGCCTGATGTCGCACTCGCTGGAGGAGCTGAAGTCGAAGGTGGCCCTCTACCGCGACGCGTGGCGCCGCAACGGCCACCCGGGCCGGGGCCACATCACCTGCATGCTGCACACGTACCTGGGTGACGAGGAGCAGGAGGTGCTGCGCACGGTGCGCCAGCCGCTGCTCGACTACTTCCGCAGCTCGGCGGACATCTCCACGTCCCTGCTGCTGGCGCAGGGCTACCAGGGAGAGATCAGCAAACTGTCCCCGGACGACATCAACGCGCTGCTGGAGCACACGTTCGAGCACCACGCGAAGACGACGGGCCTCATCGGCACGGTGGAGAGCGGGCTGGCCCGTCTGCGCGAGGTGCGCGAAGCGGACGTGGACGAAGTCGCGGCGCTGCTCGACTTCGGCCTGGAGACCCCGGTGGTGTTGGAGGGCCTGCGCCGGCTGGCCACGGTGCGCGAACGGCTGGACGCGGAGGGCGCCGCCCGCCAGGAGCAGGTGCTGGTGGAGGGCGAACAGGGCGTGGAGGGGCTGCTCGCGCTGGCGCGTCAGTCCGGCGCGGTGCTGATGCACGCCTCGGCCCGGCTCGCGCGCTCGCTGGCCGACCTGCCCGGGGCCCGTGGGTCGCTGGGCGCGGTGGGCGCGCTGGTGCTGGAGGACGCATCGGCGGAGCTGGCCTCGGCGCTGCACCGTGCCGCGGGCGTGGAGGTGCTCCTGTCCGGAGGCAGCGGCGACGGAGCGCTCCTGCCCCGCTCGCCGGACGAGCGCGTCCCGTCCAGCCTCCAGGCCTGGGTGTTGGACGCTGCCGGCCAGCCCGTCCCCGTGGGCGTGGTGGGAGAGCTGGCCCTGTCCGGGGCCGGGCTCCCCGGTGGCCTGTGGAGGGCCGAGGAGGAGGCGCGGCAACGCTGGGTCCCGCATCCGCTGGAAGGGTCCGCGCGGCTGTTCCGCACGGGCCGCCATGCGCGGCTGCGCGCGGATGGTCGGGTGGAGCCGGTGACGCTGCGCCTGCCCGCGGCGCGTCCGCGCACGGAGGCGCCCGCGCGCCCCGGGGTGGCCTCGGCCGTTCCCAACGGGCCGCCGCCCATCCCGAAGGCCGCCAGGAACCCGCCGCCGCCGCTGTCGTTCGCGCAGCAGCGGCTCTGGTATCTCCAGCAGTTGGATCCTTCGAGCAGCGCGTACAACAACGCGTCCACCTTCCGCCTCACGGGCGAACTGGACACCGCGGCGCTCCAGGCGGCGCTGGACACGCTGGTGGACCGGCACGAGGTGCTGCGCACGACGTACGCCCTGCGCAACGACCGCGCGGTGCAGCTCGTCCACCCGGCGCGGGGCCTGCCCCTGCCGTTGGTGGAGGCGACCGGGGACACCCCCGAGGCCCGCGAAGCGGAGATGGTGCGGCTGTGCCAGGGGTTCATCACCCTCCCCTTCGACCTGGAGAAGGTCGTCCTCCGCGCGTGGCTCGTGCGCGTGGAGCCGCAGGTGCATGTGCTGGCGCTGGTGCTCCACCACGCGGTGTCCGACGCGTGGTGCACGATGGTGCTCGCGCGCGAACTCACGGTGCTCTACGCGAGCTTCAACGCGGGCCTGCCGTCCCCCCTGCCGCCGCTGCCGGTGCAGTACGCCGACTACGCGGTGTGGCAGCGGGCGTGGCTGGAAGGCGCCGTCATGGAGGAGCAGGTCGCGTGGTGGAAGCAGCAACTGCGCGGGGCGCCCACGCTGGAGCTGCCCACGGACAGGCCGCGTCCGGCGATGCAGTCCTTCGCGGGCGCACTGTATCGCTTCCAGCTCCCGGCCGACGTGGCGGAGCCGCTGCTGGCGCTCGGCCGCCGTCAGGGCGCCACGTCGTTCATGGTGATGATGGCGCTCTTCCAGACGCTGCTGTCGCGCTACGCGGGGCAGGAGGACTTCGTGGTGGGCACCCCCATCGCGGGCCGCACGCGCCCCGAGGTGGAAGGGCTGATCGGCTGCTTCGTCAACACGCTGGCCTTCCGCACGCGGCTGGAGGGGATGCCGTCCTTCGGTGAGCTGCTGGGCCGGGTGCGCACCCAGGCACTGGAGGCCTACGCGCGCCAGGACGCGCCGTTCGAGCGCATCCTGGACACGCTGAGCCTCCCGCGCGACCTGAGCCGCACGCCGCTGTACCAGGTCGTCCTCAACGTCCTCAACACGCCGGAGGCCAAGGCCCAGCTGCCGTCGCTGGAGCTGACCCCCGTGGACATCTCCACGGACACGTCCAAGTTCGACCTGGCCTTGGAGATCTGGGAGAACCGCGCGGGCATCACCTGCCGCTTCGAGTACGCCACCGCCCTCTTCGACGAGGCGACCGTGGCTCGGATGGCGGAGCACCTCCTGGAGCTCGCGCGGCAGGTCACCGCGAATCCAGAGGCGCCGCTCGCGCGCCTGCCCCTGATGGGCGAGGCGGAGCGCAGGCAGGCGTTGGTGGAGTGGAACGCGACGGGCGGCGAGTACCCGCGCGAAGCGAGCATCCAGGACCTCTTCATGGCACAGGCCGCGCTCCGTCCTGATGCCGTGGCGCTGGAGTTCGGGGACACGCGGCTGACGTACGCGGAGCTGGACGCGCGCACGAACCAGGGAGCGCACCTGCTGCGAAGCCACGGCGTGGGACCGGACGTCCTCGTGGCGGTGTGCCTGGATCGCTCGGTGGAGCTGATCGTCGCCCTGCTGGCCATCCTCAAGGCCGGCGGCGCGTACCTGCCATTGGACGCGACGTATCCGGCGCAGCGGCTGGCCGCGATGCTGGAGGACGCACCGCCGAAGCTGCTGCTCACCACGCGAGAGGTGCGCGCGAAGCTGGCCGTGGACGATGCCCTGCCCTGCCTCTTCGTGGAGGAGCTGAGCCTGGAGGACCAGCCCACGACGCCCGTGCACTCGGGGACGCACGCGCGTCACCTGGCCTACGTGGACTTCACGTCCGGAAGCACCGGGCGCCCCAAGGGCGTCGCCGTGGAGCACCGGGGCGTGCTGCGCCTTCTGCACCACGCGCCGTACGCGAAGTTGGGTCCGGATGAGACGTTCCTGCTCATCGCGCCCATCTCCTTCGACGCCTCCACGTTCGAGGTCTGGGGCCCGCTGCTCTTTGGTGGGCGCCTGGTCGTCTTCCCGGCCAGCTCGCCCTCGGACCTGGAGCTGCTGGCCAGCACGATCCAGCGGCATGGCGTCACCACGCTGTGGCTGACGGTGGGCTTCTTCGTCCAGGTGGTGGACCTGAAGCTCGAAGCCCTCAAGGGCGTGCGGCAGGTCCTCACGGGCGGCGACGTCGTCTCCGCCTCCCATGTCCGTCGCGTGGTGCAGGAGTTGGGCATCCCCGTCACGGCTTGCTACGGCCCGACGGAGACCACCGTCTTCGCCTCTGCGCACCGCATGATGGAAGTGGCCCAGGTGGGTACCTCCATCCCCATCGGTCGGCCCATCAACGCCACGCAGTTCTACGTGCTGGACAGGCACGGCCAGCCGGTGCCCCCGGGCGTCTCTGGCGAGCTGTTCATCGGCGGTGACGGGCTCGCGCGCGGCTACGTGTCGCGCCCGAACCTGACGGCCGAGCGCTTCGTCCCGAACCCCTTCGCCACCACTCAGGGTGAGCGCCTCTACCGCACCGGAGACGTGGTGCGGTGGAAGCCGGACGGAGTGCTGGAGTTCGTAGGCCGAGCAGACGCGCAGGTGAAGGTGCGCGGCTACCGCATCGAGCTGCCGGAAGTGGAAGCCGCGTTGCTGGCGCACCCGGACGTGCGGGAAGCCGTGGCCCTGGTCCGCGAGGAAACTCCGGGCGACAAGCGGCTCATCGCCTGGTTCGTCGCGAACCCGGAGCTGGAAGTGGGCGCGCTGCGAGGCTTCCTGGCGCAGCGACTGCCGGAGTACATGCTGCCGTCAGCGCTGGTGCCGCGTGAGGCGCTGCCGCTGACCCCCATTGGCAAGGTGGATCGCAAGGCGCTGCTTGCGCTGGACGTCGCGCAGCCCGCGATGAGCGTCTACGAAGCCCCCGTGACGCCCACGGAGGTGGCCCTGGCCGAGATGTGGGCGGAGCTGTTGCGCGTCCCCCAGGTGGGGCGCCACGACAACTTCTTCGACCTCGGCGGCCAGTCCCTGCTGGCCATGGGGGTGATGGCCCGCCTGAGGAACCAGTTCGGGGTGGAGCTGCCCCTCCGCGCATTCTTCGAGAGGGCCACGATCGCGGCGCTCGCCGTGCTGATCGACTCGCTCGGGGGCGTCAATGGCGCCGCACCGGCACCGAACGCACTGGTCCGAGCGAAGCGGCCCGACGCGCTGCCGCTGTCGTTCGCGCAGCAGCGGCTGTGGTTCATCGACCAACTGGAGCCGGGCAGCAGCCTCTACAACATCCCCGTCGGCCTGACGTTCAGCGGCGCGCTGGACGTAGGGGCCCTGCGCGCGAGCCTTGATGCGTTGATGGCGCGGCATGAAGCGCTGCGCACCACGTTCCACGCGAAGGACGGGAAGCCCATCCAGGTCATCCACGCGGACCTCCGCGTGCCGTTCGACATGGTGGACCTGACGGACGTGCGGGATGCGACGTCGCGGCAGGCGGAGGCCCAGCGGCTGCGGACGGAAGAAGCCCGTCGCCCGTTCAGCTTGAGTGAAGGGCCGCTGATGCGCGCCCTCCTGCTGAAGCTTGGCGCCGAAGAGCACCAGTTGATGCTGAACACGCACCACATCGTGTCCGACGGCTGGTCCCTGGGCGTGCTGGTGCGTGAAATCAACGCCTTCTATCTGGCCTTCCACCACGGCCGGACCCCTGCCCTGCCAGCGCTGCGCGTGCAGTACGCGGACTTCGCGCTGTGGCAGCGCGACTGGCTCCAGGGACAGAGGCTGGAGTCACAGCTGTCCTGGTGGAAGGACACGCTGGCCGGAGCCTCCGGGATCCTGGAGCTGCCCACGGACAAGCCCCGTCCCACCGTCCTCACGTCGGAGGGCGCGACGATGCAGGTGCGCATCCCCCTGGCCCTGAGTGAGCAGGTGGAGGCCTTCGCGAGGCGGGAGAACGTCACGCCGTTCATGGTGTGGCTGGCGGCCCTCCAGACGTTGCTGCACCGGTACTCCGGTCAGGACGACGTGCTGGTGGGCTCGCCCGTCGCGAACCGCCATCACGCGGAGACGGAGGGCCTCATCGGCTTCTTCGTCAACACGCTGGTGCTGCGCACCCGCTTCGACGAGGTGCGCACGTTCCGGGAGCTGCTGGCCCAGGTGCGCACCACGACGCTGGGCGCGCAGGATCACCAGGACGTCCCGTTCGAGAAGCTGGTGGAGGAGCTGCATCCGGCACGCGACCTGAGCCGCACGCCGTTCTTCCAGGTCCTCTTCGCGCTCCAGAACGCGCCGCTGCCGGCGCTGACCCTGTCCGGCGTGACCATGAGGGTGCTGGATACGGACTCGGCAAGCACCCGCTTCGATCTGGAGCTATCGCTGTTCCGCAACCCGGGAGGCTTCGAGGGCGTGCTGCTCTACCGCACGGCCCTCTTCGAGTCCGCCACGGTGGCTCGCATGATCCGCCACCTGGAGGTGCTGCTCGGGGCGCTGGTCTCCAAACCCGGAGCGCCGCTCGCGCACCTGCCCTTGATGGGTGAGGCGGAGCGGAAGCAGCTGCTGGTGGAGTGGAACGCGACGGGCGGCGAGTACCCGCGCGACGCGAGCATCCAGGACCTCTTCATGGCGCAGGCCGCGCTCCGTCCGGGCGCCGTGGCGCTGGAGTTCGGGGACACGCGGCTGACGTACGCGGAGCTGGACGCGCGCACGAACCAGGGGGCGCACCTGCTGCGCAAGCACGGCGTGGGCCCGGACGTCCTCGTGGCCGTGTGCCTGGAGCGCTCCATCGAGTTGGTTGTCTCGCTGCTGGCCATCCTGAAGGCCGGTGGCGCGTACCTGCCGCTGGACGCGGCGTACCCGGCGCAGCGGCTGGCCGCGATGCTGGAGGACGCACCGCCGAAGCTGCTGCTCACCACGCGCGCGATCCGTGCGGCCCTGCCCGTGGACGACGCCCTGCCGTCCCTCTTCGTGGAGGAGCTGCGACTGGAGGACCAGCCCACGTCACCCGTGGAAGCGGGTACGCATCCGAGTCACCTGGCCTACGTGGACTTCACGTCCGGAAGCACGGGCCGCCCCAAGGGCGTGGCCGTGGAGCACCGGGGCGTGCTGCGCCTGTTGCACCACGCGCCGTACGCGAAGCTGGGCCCGGACGAGACGTTCCTGCTCATCGCGCCCGTCTCCTTCGACGCGTCGACTCTGGAGATCTGGGGTCCGTTGCTCTTTGGTGGGCGTCTCGTCGTCTTCCCGGCCAGCTCGCCCTCGGACCTGGAGCTGCTGGAGCACACGCTCCAGAAGCATGGCGTCACCACGCTGCACCTGACCGCGGGCCTCTTCGCCCAGATGGTGGACCTGAGGCCCGAAGCCCTCAAGGGGGTGCGGCAGGTCCTCACGGGCGGCGACGTCGTCTCCGCCCCGCATGTTCGTCGCGTGGTGCAGGAGTTGGGCATCCCCGTCACGGCCTGCTACGGCCCGACGGAGACCACCGTCTTCGCCTCCACGCACCGCATGACGGACGGAACCCAGGTAGGCACCTCCATCCCCATCGGTCGGCCCATCAACGCCACGCAGCTCTACGTGCTGGACAAGCACGGCCAGCCGGTGCCCCCGGGCGTCTCCGGCGAGTTGTTCATCGGCGGTGACGGCCTCGCGCGTGGCTATCTGTCGCGCCCGAACCTGACGGCCGAGCGCTTCGTCCCGAACCCCTTCGCCACCACGCCCGGAGAACGCCTCTATCGGACCGGGGACGTGACGCGGTGGAAGCCGGACGGGGTGCTGGAGTTCCTGGGCCGAGCAGACGCGCAGGTGAAGGTGCGCGGCTACCGCATCGAGTTGGCCGAAGTGGAAGCCGCGCTGCTGGCGCACCCGGAAGTGCGGGAAGCCGTGGTCATGGTGCGAGAAGAGACGCCCGGCGACAAGCGGCTCACCGCCTGGTTCGTCGCGAACCCGGAGCTGGAAGTGGCCGCGCTGCGCGGCTTCCTGGCGCAGCGACTGCCGGAGTACATGCTGCCGTCAGCGTTGGTGCCGAGTGAAGCGCTGCCGCTGACGCCCAATGGCAAGGTGGACCGCAAGGCGCTGCTGGCGATGGAGGTCGCGCAGCAGGCATCGAGCACCTACGAAGCCCCCGTGACGCCCACGGAGGTCATGCTGGCGGGCATCTGGGCGGAGCTGTTGCGCGTCCCGCAGGTGGGACGCCACGACAACTTCTTCGAGCTGGGCGGTCACTCGCTGTTGGCCACGCAGGTGGTGGCTCGCATCCGGACCACCCTGGGCATCGAGCTTCCGCTGGGTGATCTGTTCACCGCCCCCACGGTGGCCGTCCTCGCCGCCCGGTTGGGCCGCATCGTCCCGAAGGCGAGCGCCGCCCCCCTCATCCGTGCGAACCGCACGAGCGCCTCGCCGCTGTCGTTCGCGCAGCAGCGGCTGTGGTTCATCGATCAGTTGGAGCCGGGCAGCAGCCTCTACAACATCCCCCTCGGCCTGACGTTCAGTGGCGCGCTGGATGTGGAAGCCCTGCGCGGAAGCCTCGATGCGCTGATGGCGCGGCACGAAGCGCTGCGCACCACCTTCCACTCGGAAGAGGGCCAGCCCGTCCAGGTCATCCACGCGGACCTCCGCGTGCCGTTCGAGATGGTGGACCTGACGGGCAGGCAGGACGCGGAGGCGGAGGCCCAGCGGCTGCGGCTGGAAGAGGCACGCCGCCCGTTCAGCTTGAGTGAGGGGCCGCTGATGCGCGCCCTGCTGCTGAAGCTCGGCGCGAAGGAGCACCAGCTGGTGCTGAACACGCACCACATCGTGTCCGACGGTTGGTCCCTGGGCGTCCTGGTCCGTGAGGTCACCGCCCTCTACGTGGCGTTGCTCCAGGGCCAGGCCCCCGTCCTGCCAGCGCTGCCCATGCAGTACGCGGACTACGCGGTGTGGCAGCGCGACTGGCTCCAGGGCGAGACGCTGGAAGCGCAGCTCAAGTGGTGGAAGGACTCGCTTGCGGGAGCCTCCGGGATCCTGGAGCTGCCCACCGACAAGCCCCGTCCCCCGGTCATCACGCCCGAGGGCGCGTCGGTGGCGGTGCGCATCCCACGGCCCCTGAGTGAGCAGGTGGAGGCCCTGGCGAAGCGGGAGAACGTCACACCGTTCATGGTGTGGCTGGCGGCCTTCCAGACGTTGCTGCACAAGTACTCGGGGCAGGATGACGTGCTGGTGGGCTCGCCCATCGCGAACCGGCGTCATGCGGAGACGGAGGGCCTCATCGGCTTCTTCGTCAACACGCTGGTCCTTCGTGCACGCTTCGACAGGGCGCACTCGTTCCAGGAGCTGCTGGCCCAGGTGCGCGCCACGATGCTGGGCGCCCAGGAGCACCAGGATGTCCCGTTCGAGAAGCTGGTGGAGGCGTTGCAGCCCGAACGGGACCTGGGACGCACGCCGTTCTTCCAGGCCCTCTTCGCGCTCCAGAACGCGCCGCTCCCAGAGCTGGCACTGCCCGGCGTGGCGATACGGCCGCTGGAGGTGGCCTCGGGAACCAGCCGCTTCGACGTGGAGCTGTCGCTGCTCCGCAACCCGGAGGGCTACGAGGGCGCGCTGTACTACCGCACGGCCCTCTTCGAGCCTGCCTCCGCCACGAGGATGGCCCGCCACCTGGAGCGGTTGGTCGGAGCGCTCGTCTCCGAACCCGGAGCGCCGCTGGAACAGATCCCGCTGCTCACGGAGACGGAGCGCCGGCAGGTGCTGGTGGAGTGGAACGCGACGGGCGGCGAGTACCCGCGCGACGCGAGCATCCAGGACCTCTTCATGGCACAGGCCGCGCTCCGTCCGGACGCGGTGGCACTGGAGTTCGGGGACACGCGGCTGACGTACGCGGAGCTGGACGCGCGCACGAACCAGGGAGCGCACCTGCTGCGCAAGCACGGCGTGGGCCCGGACGTCCTCGTGGCCGTGTGCCTGGAGCGCTCGGTGGAGCTGATCGTCTCGCTGCTGGCCATCCTGAAGGCCGGTGGCGCGTACCTGCCGCTGGACGCGACGTACCCGGCGCAGCGACTGGCCGCGATGCTGGAGGACGCACCGCCGAAGCTGCTGCTCACCACGCGGGACGTGCGCGCGAAGCTGTCCGTGGACGACGCCCTGCCCTGCCTCTTCATGGAGGAGCTGAGCCTGGAGGAGGAGCCCACGTCACCCGTGGAAGCGGGGACGCACGCGCGTCACTTGGCCTACGTGGACTTCACGTCCGGAAGCACCGGGCGCCCCAAGGGCGTAGCCGTGGAGCACCGGGGCGTGCTGCGCCTGTTGCACCATGCGCCGTACGCGAAGCTGGGCCCGGATGAGACGTTCCTGCTCATCGCGCCCGTCTCCTTCGACGCGTCGACTCTGGAGATCTGGGGCCCGCTGCTCTTTGGTGGTCGGCTCGTCGTCTTCCCGGCCAGCTCGCCCTCGGATCTGGAGCTGCTGGAGCACACCCTTCAGAAGCATGGCGTCACCACGCTGCACCTGACCGCGGGCCTCTTCGTCCAGGTGGTGGACCTGAGGCCCGAAGCGCTCAAGGGCGTGAGGCAGATCCTCACGGGCGGCGACGTCGTGCCAGCGCCGCAAGTGCGCCGAGTGGTGCAGGAGTTGGGCATCCCCGTCACGGCTTGCTACGGCCCGACGGAGACCACCCTCTTCGCCTCCACGCACCGCATGACGGAGGGAACGCAGGTGGGCACCTCCATCCCCATCGGTCGGCCCATCAACGCCACGCAGCTCTACGTGCTGGACAAGCACGGCCAGCCGGTGCCCCCGGGCGTCTCCGGCGAGTTGTTCATCGGCGGTGACGGCCTCGCACGCGGCTACCTCGCACGGCCAGACCTCACCGCTGAGCGCTTCGTCCCGAACCCCTTCGCCACCACGCCGGGTGAGCGCCTCTACCGCACCGGAGACGTGGCGCGGTGGAGGCCGGACGGGGTGATGGAGTTCCTGGGTCGCATGGACGCCCAGGTGAAGGTGCGCGGCTACCGCATCGAGTTGGCGGAAGTGGAAGCCGCGCTGCTGGCGCACCCGGACGTGCGGGAGGCCGTGGCCCTGGTGCGCGAGGAGACGCCGGGCGATAAGCGGCTCATCGCCTGGTTCGTCGCGAACCCGGAGCTGGAAGTGGGAGCGCTGCGCGGCTTCCTGGCACAGCGACTGCCGGAGTACATGCTGCCGTCGGCGCTGGTGCCGCGTGAGGCGCTGCCGCTGACGCCCAATGGGAAGGTGGACCGCAAGGCGCTGCTGGCGCTGGACGTCGCGCAGCCCACGACGAGCGTCTACGAAGCCCCCGTGACGCCCACGGAGGTGGCCCTCGCCGAGATGTGGGCGGAGCTGTTGCGTGTTCCCCAGGTGGGACGCCACGACAACTTCTTCGAGCTGGGCGGCCACTCGCTGCTGGCCACGCAGGCGGTGGCGCGCATCCGGGCCACCCTGGGCATCGAGCTTCCGTTGGGCGAGCTGTTCACCGCCCCCACGGTGGCCGCCCTCGCCGCACGCGTGGGCCCCATCGTCCCGAAGGCGAGCGCCGCACCCCTCATCCGTGCGAACCGCACGAGCGCCCCGCCGCTGTCGTTCGCGCAGCAGCGGCTGTGGTTCATCGACCAGTTGGAGCCGGGCAGCAGCCTCTACAACATCCCCATCGGCCTGCTTCTCAACGGCACGCTGGACGTGGAAGCCCTGCGCGGAAGCCTTGATGCGCTGATGGCGCGGCACGAAGCGCTGCGCACCACCTTCCACTCGGAGGGGGGCCAGCCTGTCCAGGTCATCCACGCGGACCTCCGCGTGCCGTTCAACGCGGTGGATCTGACGGGCAGGCAGGACGCGGAGGCGGAGGCCCTGCGGCTGCGGCTGGAAGAGGCACACCGCCCGTTCAACCTGGGCGAAGGGCCGCTGATGCGCGCCCTGCTGCTGAAGCTCGGCGCGGAAGAGCACCAACTGGTGCTGCACCTGCATCACATCGTGTCCGACGGCTGGTCCATGGGTGTCCTGGTCCGCGAGGTCACCGCCCTCTACGGAGCGTCGCTCCAGGGCCATGCCCCCGTCCTGCCAGAGCTGCCGGTGCAGTACGCGGACTACGCCGTGTGGCAGCGCGGCTGGCTCCAGGGAGAGACGCTGGAGGCACAGCTCTCCTGGTGGAAGAACTCGTTGGCCGGAGCCTCTGGAGTCCTGGAGCTGCCCACGGACAAGCCCCGGAGCGCCGTCCCCACCCAGCGCGCCGCGACAGTGCCGGTGCAGATGCCGCGCGGCCTGAGCGATCAGGTGGAGTCCCTGGCCAGGCGGGAGGGAGCCACGCCGTTCATGGTGTGGCTGGCGGCCTTCCAGACGTTGCTGCACAAGTACTCGGGGCAGGATGACGTGCTGGTGGGCTCGCCCATCGCGAACCGGCGTCATGCGGAGACGGAGGGCCTCATCGGCTTCTTCGTCAACACGCTGGTGCTGCGTGCGCGCTTCGACGAGGCACTCACGTTCCAGGAGCTGCTGGCCCAGGTGCGCGCCACGACGCTGGGCGCCCAGGAGCACCAGGACGTCCCGTTCGAGAAGCTGGTGGAGGTGTTGCAGCCCGAACGGGATGCAGGCCGCACGCCTCTCTTCCAGGTGACGTTCACCCTCCAGAACACCCCGATGCCGGAGCTGCGGCTGCCGGGGTTGTCGCTGCGTCCGCTGGAGGATTCCCCCACCGTCATCCACTTCGATCTGCAGTTGCTGCTAACCCGAGGCCCGGAGGGGTATTCCGGCGCGCTGGTCTACAACACGTCCCTCTTCAACCCGCGCACCGTGGCCAGCATGGTCCAGCGGCTGGAGCTGCTGGTGGCGGAGGCCATCCGAGCACCAGGGACGCGCCTGTCGCGCCTGTCCCTGCTCACGCCCGAGGAGCACCGCCGCCTCCTGGTCGACTGGAGCGGCACGGCTCGCGAGTACCTGCGCGACGCCTCGGTGCCGGCCCTCTTCACCGAGCAGGCCGCGCGCACGCCGGACACCGTCGCCTTGAAGGCCGGCTCCCGGACACTCACCTACGCGGAGTTGGACGCGGCGTCGAACCGGCTCGCGCACCATCTGCGCGGGGCCGGCGTCAGGCCGGGCGATCGGGTGGGGCTGTGCGTGGAGCGTTCACCGGAGCTCATCACCGCATTGCTGGGCATCCTCAAGGCCGGCGCCGCCTACGTCGCCATCGAGGCCCGGGAGCCCGCCGAGCGCATCACCTGGATCCTCCAGGAGGCCGGCGTCAGCGTGCTCGTCACGCAGGACGCGTTGGCGGACAGCCTGCCGGTGGTGGCGGGGCTGCTCGTGCTGCTGGACGAGGACGCGGAGCGGATCGCGAAGCAGCCCGCCAGCCCCCTGGACGTGAGGATGCCTGCGGAGGCGCTGGCCTACGTGATGTTCACCTCGGGGAGCACCGGGCGCCCGAAGGGCGTCAGCGTGCCGCACCGGGGCATCGTGCGCCTCGCACGCGACAATGGCTTCCTCGAAGCCGGGCCCGGGGACGTGTTCCTCCAGCTCGCGCCCGTCGCCTTCGATGCCTCCACCCTGGAGATCTGGGGCGCGTTGCTCAACGGCGCGACGCTGGTGCTCGCGCCTCCGGGGACGTTGTCCCTGGCGGAGCTGGGAGACGTGCTGGGCCGCGAGGGCATCAACACGCTGTGGCTCACCGCCGCCCTCTTCGAGCAGATGGTGACCCAGCAGGGGCAGGACCTGGCCCGCGTGCGCCGCGTGCTCGCGGGAGGTGACGTGCTGCCCGTGGCGGCGGTGCGTGAGCACCTCGCGCGCATCCCGGAAGGCGCGGTGCTGATCAACGGCTACGGTCCCACGGAGAACACCACCTTCTCCGCGACGCACGCGCTGCGCACGGGAGACGGGGTGGACCGCGCGGTGCCCATCGGCCGTCCGCTGCGGAACTCCACCGCGTGGGTGCTGGACGCGGCCCTCCAGCCGCTGCCGCCCGGAGTGCCGGGAGAGCTGTTCGTGGGCGGTGACGGTCTCGCCTGGGGCTACCTCCAGCGGCCGGACCTCACCGCGGAGCGCTTCATCCCCCACCCCTTCACCCATGAGCACGGCGCACGCCTGTACCGCACGGGCGACCGGGCGCGGTGGACGGAGGCCGGCACGCTGGAGTTCCTGGGGCGGGCCGACTTCCAAGTGAAGCTGCGAGGCTTCCGCATCGAGCTGGGTGAAGTCGAAGCCGTGCTGCGGCAGGCCCCCGGCATTCAGGAGGCGGTGGTCGTGGCTCGGGAGGACGTGCCCGGCGACAAGCGGCTCGTGGGCTACGTCGTGCCCACCGGGGACGGGCTGGAGCTGGACGCGGTGAAGTCCTTCGTCGCGAAGCAGCTCCCCGACTACATGGTGCCCTCCGCCTGGGTGCGACTGCCCTCGCTGCCGCTCAACACCCACGGCAAGCTGGATCGCAAGGCCCTGCCCACCCCGGAGGCCCCGAGTGCCTCGGAGCGCCGAGCACAGGCGCCGCGCAACGCGCTGGAGGCCAGCCTCGCCGCCATCTGGGCGGAGGTGCTGCATGTGGAAGGCGTCGGCATCGACGACAACTTCTTCGACCTGGGAGGCCACTCGCTGCTGGCCACGCAGGTGGTGGCGCGCATCCGGACCACCCTGGGCGTGGAGCTTCCGCTGGGCGACCTGTTCACCGCCCCGACGGTGGCCGCCCTCGCCGAACGCCTGGGTGGAGTCGTCCCGAAGGCGCACGCCGCGCCGCTCACCCGAGCGGATCGCACGAGCGCCCCGCCGCTGTCGTTCGCGCAGCAGCGCCTGTGGTTCATCGACCAGTTGGAGCCGGACAGCAGCCTCTACAACGTCCCCCTGGCCTTGAAGTTCGTGGGCGCGCTGGACGTAGGGGCGCTGAGAGGAAGCCTTGACGCGCTGATGGCGCGACACGAAGCGCTGCGCACCACCTTCCGCACGGAAGAAGGCCGGCCCGTCCAGGTCATCCACGCGAAGCGCCAGGTGCCGTTTGAAACGGTGGACCTGACGCGCCTCCCGGACGGGGAGTCGCGGCAGGCGGAAGCCGTGTGGTTGCGCGGTGAGGAAGCGCGCCGGCCGTTCAGTTTGAGCGAGGGGCCGCTGATGCGCGCCCTGCTGCTGAAGCTCGGCGCAGAGGAGCACCAGGTGGTGCTGCACCTGCACCACATCGTGTCCGACGGTTGGTCCCTGGGTGTGCTGGTCCGTGAGGTCACTGCCCTCTATGGGGCGTTGCTCCAGGGCCAGGCCCCTACCCTGCCTGAGCTGCCGGTGCAGTACGCGGACTACGCGGTGTGGCAGCGCGACTGGCTCCAGGGCGAGACGCTGGAAGCGCAGCTCTCGTGGTGGAAGGACTCGCTGGCTGGAGCTTCGGGCGTCCTGGAACTGCCCACGGACAAGCCCCGTCCCCCGGTCCTCACGCCCGAGGGCGCGACGGTGCCGGTGCGCTTCCCTCGGGCCCTGAGTGAGCAGGTGGAGGCCCTGGCGAAGCGGGAGGGAGCCACGCCGTTCATGGTGTGGCTGGCGGCCTTCCAGACGCTGCTGCACAAGTACTCGGGGCAGGACGACGTGCTGGTGGGCTCGCCCATCGCGAACCGGCGTCATGCGGAGACGGAGGGCCTCATCGGCTTCTTCGTCAACACGCTGGTTCTTCGTGCACGCTTCGACGAGGCACGCACCTTCCGGGAGCTGCTGGCCCAGGTGCGCGCCACGACGCTGGGGGCCCAGGAGCACCAGGACGTCCCGTTCGAGAAGCTGGTGGAGGAGCTGAAGCCGGCGCGAGATTTGGGACGCACGCCGTTCTTCCAGGCCCTCTTCGCGCTGCAGAACGCGCCGCTGCCAGAGCTGGCCCTGCCCGGGCTCTCTCTGCGGCCGTTGGACGCGGACTCAGGCAACGCCCGCTTCGACGTGGAGCTGTCGCTGTTCCGCAACCCGGAGGGCTTCGAGGGCTCGCTGCGCTACCGCACGGCCCTCTTCGAGCCCGCCACGGTGGCCCGGATGGTCAGCCACCTGGAGCTGTTGGTCGGAGCGTTGGTCTCCGAACCCGGAGCGCCGCTGGCTCAACACTCACTCCTCACGGAGGACGAGCGTCAGCAGGTGCTGGTGGCGTGGAACGACACGCGCGTGGAGTACCCGCACGGCGAGCGCATCCATGACCTCTTCGAGCAGCAAGTGGCCAGGAGCCCGGACGCCATCGCCGTCTCGTTCGAGGGCCAGCAGATCACCTACGCGCAGCTTGATGCGAAGGCCAACCAGCTCGCGCACCACCTGGGCACGCTGGCCGTAGGCCCCGAGTCACTGGTGGGCGTGTGCCTGGAGCGCTCCCTGGAGATGGTCGTCGCGCTGCTGGGCGTGCTCAAGGCAGGCGCGGCCTACGTGCCCTTGGATCCGGCCTACCCGCGCGAGCGGCTCCAGTGGATGTTGGAGGACACCGCGGCCCCCGTGCTGCTGGTGCAGAAGCACCTCATCGCGAAGCTGCCCCTGGACGGCGAAGCCCATGCACGGCCCCACGTCGTGAGCCTGGACACCGACTGGGAACGAATCGCCCGCCATCCCACGACGCGTTCCGCGCCGCTCGCGACAGCGGAGGCGCTGGCCTACGTCATCTTCACGTCGGGCAGCACCGGGCGTCCCAAGGGCGCGATGAATGCGCACGCGGGCGTCGTCAATCGCCTGCGCTGGATGCAGCAGGAGTACGGCCTGACGTCGGAAGACGCGGTGTTGCAGAAGACGCCGTTCAGCTTCGACGTGTCCGTCTGGGAGTTCTTCTGGCCACTGATGACGGGAGCGCGGCTGGTGGTGGCGCGTCCCGGAGGCCATCAGGAACCGCACTACCTGGCGCGGCTCATGGCGGAGCAGCGCATCACCACCGCGCACTTCGTGCCGTCCATGCTGCGCGTCTTCGTGGAGGAGCCGGGCCTGGAGGGCCTGACGCACCTGCGCCGGGTGGTGTGCAGCGGTGAAGCCCTGCCCGCGGACCTGGTGCGCCGGGCCCACGCGCGGCTGCCCCTCGCGGAGGTGCACAACCTCTACGGCCCCACGGAGGCCGCCGTGGACGTGACGTCCTGGCACTGCCCGCGCACGGAGGAGCTGCGCCGCGTGCCCATCGGTCGCCCGGTGGCGAACACGCGGCTGCACGTGCTCGACCGGCATGGCCAGCCCGTGCCGGTGGGCGTGCCCGGAGAGCTGTTCCTCGCGGGCGTCCAGGTGGGCCGGGGCTACTGGCGCCGGCCGGACCTGACCGCCGAGCGCTTCATCCCGGATCCGTTCAGCACCACGCCCGGCGCGCGCCTGTACCGCACGGGCGACCTGGCGCGGTGGCTGCCTGACGGCACAGTGGAGTACCTGGGCCGAGTGGACTTCCAGGTGAAGCTGCGAGGCTTCCGCATCGAGCTGGGTGAAGTCGAAGCCGTGCTGCGGCGGGCCCCGGGCATTCAAGAAGCAGTGGTGCTGGCACGGGAGGACGTGCCCGGTGACAAGCGGCTCGTGGGCTACGTCGTGCCTACCGGGGACGGGCTGGAGCTGGACGCGGTGAAGACCTTCGCCGCGAAGCAGCTCCCCGACTACATGGTGCCCTCCGCCTGGGTGCGGCTGCCCTCACTGCCGCTCAACGCCAACGGCAAGGTGGACCGCGGGGCCCTACCCACTCCCGAGGTCCCGAGTTCTTCGGAGCGCCGAGCACAAGCGCCGCGCAACGAGTTGGAGGCCAGCCTCGCCGCCATCTGGGCGGAGGTGCTGCATGTGGAAGGCGTCGGCATCGACGACAACTTCTTCGAGCTGGGCGGCCACTCACTGCTCGCCACGCAGGTGGTAGCGCGCGTCCGGACCACCCTGGGCGTGGAGCTTCCGCTGGGCGACCTGTTCACCGCCCCCACGGTGGCAGCCCTCGCCGCACGGCTGGGCCACGGGGCCTCGAAGGCGCTCGCCGCCCCCCTCATCCGAGCGGACCGCACGATTCCCCCGCCGCTGTCATTCGCGCAGCAGCGCCTGTGGTTCATTGATCAGTTGGAACCGGACAGCAGCCTCTACAACGTCCCCCTGGCCTTGAAGTTCGTGGGCTCGCTGGACGTGCATGCCCTGCACAGAAGCCTTGATGCGCTGATGGCGCGGCACGAAGCGCTGCGCACCACCTTCCGCACGGAAGAAGGCCGGCCCGTCCAGGTCATCCACCCGGACCTCCGCGTGCCGTTCAAGATGGTGGACCTGACGCACCTCCAGGACGACGGGGCGCGAGAAGCGGAGGCCTTGCGGCTGCGGCTGGAAGAAGCCCGCCGGCCATTCAACCTGGGCGAAGGGCCGCTGATGCGTGCCCTGCTGCTGAAGCTCGGCGCGGAGGAGCACCAGGTGGTGCTGCACCTGCACCACATCGTGTCCGATGGTTGGTCCCTGGGCGTGCTGCTCCGTGAGGTCACCGCCCTCTACGAGGCGCTTCATCACGGCCGTCCCCCTGCCCTGCCTGAGCTGCCGGTGCAGTACGCGGACTACGCGGTGTGGCAGCGCGACTGGCTCCAGGGCGAGACGCTGGAAGCGCAGCTCTCGTGGTGGAAGGACTCGCTGGCTGGAGCTTCGGGCGTCCTGGAACTGCCCACGGACAAGCCCCGTCCCCCGGTCCTCACGCCCGAGGGCGCGACGGTGCCGGTGCGCTTCCCTCGGGCCCTGAGCGAGCAGGTGGAGGCCCTGGCGAAGCGGGAGGGAGCCACGCCGTTCATGGTGTGGCTGGCGGCCTTCCAGACGCTGCTGCACCGGTACTCAGGGCAGGACGACGTGCTGGTGGGCTCGCCCATCGCGAACCGCCGTCACGCGGAGACGGAGGGCCTCATCGGCTTCTTCGTCAACACGCTGGTCCTTCGTGCACGCTTCGACGAGGCACGCACCTTCCGGGAACTGCTGGCCCAGGTGCGCGCCACGACGCTGGGGGCGCAGGAGCACCAGGACGTCCCGTTCGAGAAGCTGGTGGAGGAGCTGAAGCCGGCGCGAGACCTGGGGCGCACGCCGTTCTTCCAGGCCCTCTTCGCGCTGCAGAACGCGCCGCTGCCGGAGCTGGCGCTGCCTGGGCTCTCACTGCGGCCGTTGGACGCGGACTCGGGCAACGCCCGCTTCGACGTGGAGCTGTCGCTGTTCCGCAACCCGGAAGGCTTCGAGGGCTCGCTGCGCTACCGCACGGCCCTCTTCGAGCCCGCCACGGTGGCCCGCATGGTCAGCCACCTGGAGCTGCTGGTCGGAGCGCTGGTCTCCGAACCCGGAGCGCCGCTGGCGCAACACTCACTCCTCTCGGAGAACGAACGTCAGCAGGTGCTGGTGGCGTGGAACGACACACGCGAGGAGTACCCGCATGGCGAGCGCATCCATGACCTCTTCGAGCAGCAGGTGGCCAGGAGTCCGGACGCCATCGCCGTCACGTTCGAGGGACAGCACCTCACCTACGCGCAGCTCGATGCGAAGGCCAACCAGCTCGCGCACCACCTGGGCACGCTGGCCGTAGGCCCCGAATCACTGGTGGGCGTGTGCCTGAAGCGCTCCCTGGAGATGGTCGTCGCGCTGCTGGGCGTGCTCAAGGCCGGCGCGGCCTACGTGCCCTTGGATCCGGCCTACCCGCGCGAGCGGCTCCAGTGGATGTTGGAGGACACCGCGGCTCCCGTGCTGCTGGCGCAGGAGCACCTCGTCGCGAAGCTGCCTCTCGACGGTGTGACGGGGACTCGGCCTCACATCGTGAGCATGGACACCGATTGGAAGCAGATCGCCTGCCATCCCACGACGCGCCCCGCGCCGCTCGCCACCGCCGAAGCGCTGGCCTACGTCATCTTCACGTCCGGCAGCACCGGGCGCCCCAAGGGCGCGATGAACGCTCACGCGGGCGTCGTCAACCGCCTGCGCTGGATGCAGCAGGAGTACGGCCTGACGTCGGAAGACGCGGTGTTGCAGAAGACGCCGTTCAGCTTCGACGTGTCCGTCTGGGAGTTCTTCTGGCCGCTGATGACGGGAGCGCGGCTGGTGGTGGCGCGTCCCGGAGGCCACCAGGAACCGCACTACCTGGCGCGGCTCATGGTGGAGGAGCGCATCACCACCGCGCACTTCGTGCCGTCCATGCTGCGCGTCTTCGTGGAGGAGCCGGGCCTGGAGGGCCTGACGCACCTGCGCCGCGTGGTGTGCAGCGGTGAAGCCCTGCCCGCGGACCTGGTGCGCCGGGCCCACGCGCGTCTTCCCATCGCGGAGGTGCACAACCTCTACGGCCCCACGGAGGCCGCCGTGGACGTGACGTCCTGGCACTGCCCGCGCACGGAGGACCTGCGCCGCGTGCCCATCGGTCGCCCGGTGGCGAACACGCGGCTGCATGTGCTCGACCGGCATGGCCAGCCCGTGCCGGTGGGCGTGCCCGGAGAGCTGTTCCTCGCGGGCGTCCAGGTGGGCCGAGGCTACTGGCGCCGCCCGGACCTGACCGCCGAGCGCTTCATCCCGGACCCGTTCAGCACCACGCCCGGCGCGCGCATGTACCGCACGGGCGACCTGGCGCGGTGGCTGCCTGACGGCACGGTGGAGTACCTGGGCCGAGTGGACTTCCAGGTGAAGCTGCGAGGCTTCCGTATCGAGCTGGGTGAAGTCGAAGCCGTGCTGCGGCAGGCCCCCGGCATTCAGGAGGCGCTGGTGCTGGCACGGGAGGACGCGCCCGGCGACAAGCGGCTCGTGGGCTACGTCGTGCCCACCGGGGATGAGCTGGAACTGGACGCGGTGAAGACCTTCGCCGCGAAGCAGCTCCCCGACTACATGGTGCCCTCCGCCTGGGTGCGGCTGCCCTCACTGCCGCTCAACGCCAACGGCAAGGTGGACCGCAGGGCCCTACCCGCCCCCGAGGCCCCGAGTGCCTCGGAGCGCCGCGCACAAGCGCCGCGCAACGCGCTGGAGACCAGCCTCGTCGCCATCTGGGCGGAGGTGCTGCGCGTGGAAGGTGTCGGCATCAACGACAGCTTCTTCGAGCTGGGCGGCCACTCGCTGCTCGCCGTGCGCCTGATGGAGGCGGTGAACCGCGAGACGGGCCGCCGGCTGCCGCTGTCCGCCCTCTTCCAGGCCCCCAGCGTGGAGCGGTTCGCGGCGTTGTTGGAGCCGCACGAGGACTCGGCCACGAGCTCTCCGCTGGTGCCCTTCGACGCCGGAGGCACGCCGGGCACCGCCCCGCCGTTCTTCTGCGTCCACCCGGTGGGCGGCACGGTGCTCGCCTACGCGGCGCTCGCGCGGCGGTTGGGGCCGGAGCAGCCCTTCTACGGCCTCCAGGCCCGGGGGCTGGACGGCACGAGTGAACCCCTGCGCACGCTCGAAGCCATGGCCGCGGACTACGTGCGCGCCCTGCGCGAGGTGCAGCCTGTCGGCCCCTACCACCTGGGCGGCTGGTCGCTGGGCGGCGTCATCGCCTACGAGATGACCCGCCAGCTCCGCGAGGCGGGCGAGGAGGTGGCGCTGCTCGCGCTGCTGGACTCCTTCGTGCCGGAGCCCGTGCCGGCGTCGGAACCGCGCCTGGATCGCACGCTGACCGTGGGCCTGTTCGCCCAGGACCTGATGGGCATCTCCCTGGCGGACCTGGAGCTGGACCTCGGGGCGCTCGCGGCCCTGGAGCCCGAGGTCGCCCTCACGCAGGTGCTGGAGACCGCGGCCCGGGCAGGCGCCCTGCCGCACGGGACGGACGCCGGGACCGCGGTGGCCCTCTTCCGCGTCTTCGAGGCCAACCTCGAAGCCGCCCGTCGCTACCACACGCCCGCGCTGGAGCAGCGGGTGCTGCGCGTCCAGGCGGAGGAGCAGGCCACGACGGTCACGGACGACGGTGGATGGAGCGCGCGGGTGGGCGAACGGCTGGAGTCGCACCGCCTGCCGGGCAACCACTACACGCTGCTGCGCGAGCCCAACGTGCAGCGCGTGGCGGACCTGCTGAAGAAGGCCCTCCGCGGGGACTGAGGGCCCGCAACGAAGAACCCCGCTCCCTCCAGGCAGAGGGGGCGGGGTCCGGGGGCGACGTCACCGCTGGAGCGGAGCGCTTCGCCCTACTTGAGCACGTTGGTCGAAGGCTCGGAGGGCGCGGGCGCCTTGTCGGCGGGCACGTCGAAGAAGTTGTTGCTGCTGGGCGCGCGCGTCTGCGCCACGTTGTTCTCCAGCGACTCCGGCACGCCCGGCAGGGCCGCGGCCGGCGACTCCGCCCGGGCGGCGGCCTGCGCCGCGAGCTTCTTGTTCCGGTGCCGCCGGAACAGGAAGTAGCCCACGCCCAGCACCGCCAGCGAGCCCATGACGAAGACCTGGCCCTCCTTCAGCTTCCCGATGAGCATGTCCAGCTCGCCACCGAAGTGGAAGCCGAGCCACACGAACACCGGCGCGGACAGGAGCGCCGCCAGCCCGTCCCACAGGATGAAGCGCCAGTACGCCATGCCCACCGAGCCCGCGGTGAAGTACGTCACCGCGCGCACGCCCGGCATGAAGCGCGCGATCATCACGATCTTCTGGCCGTGCGTGACGAAGAGCGACTCCACCTTCGCGCGCTTCTCCGGCGTCACGATCTTGGCGAAGAAGCCGCCGCTCTTCGCCTCCGGGTTGCGCCCCAGCCGTGACCCCAACCGGCGCCCCGCCAGGTAGATCAGGCTGTCGCCCACCAGGATGCCCAGAAAGCCCACCACCATCATCACGGGCAGGCTGGCAGCGCCCTTGTGGGCCAGGAACCCACCCAGGATGAGGGAGATGTCCTCCGGAAGGGGGACGCCCAGTCCGCACACCACCAGGATGGCGAAGACCGTGGCATAGGCGAAAAGGCCCTGGGAATTACCAAGCAGGCTGGTGAGCAGTTCTTCCACGCGTGTTCCGTCCAATCACTTCCCGAAGGGTCGCCCGGTATGCATCCGGGCCAGCCACTTCAGCACCCAGCCAACAACCGGGTGCGGGTCTTGAAAACTCCGGCCGCCAAACCTCTCACCTCAAGCGCCCCGGCCCCACCACGAAAGCCCAACGCCTCGCGGCTTGCTCCTACCCGCGCCCACCCTGTGCTCCAACCTGGGAGCCCCAGGTCCACTTCCGGCGAAGACAGTAATCACATCCCGTATGGGACGCAGCGGCTCCGGAGCCCTCCGACCTCCCGGCACGAGGGCGGGGCCTTCCACCGAACAGGGCCCGGATGCGCTCAGCCGCCCGACGTGGAGCGCACGACGAGCGTGCGCAGCATGTCCCGGTTGTCCCGCGCCTTGGCACCGAAGTGACTGACGATGCCCATCAGCAGCTTGATGCAGGCCTGGGGCTTCTGGGCGAGCAGCTTCTGGAAGTCCGCCGAGCGGATCTCCAGCGCCAGCACGTCCGTCTGCGCGGTGGCGGTGCACAGCCGCTCCCCCTTCTGCACGAGCGCCAGCTCGCCCAGGGGTTCGCCCACCGTCACCTCGCCCAGGGACACGTCCTCGCCCCCGGGATTGCGGGCGCTCAGCCGCACGGTGCCCTCGCCGACGATGAACAGCGAGTCACCGGCCTTGCCCTCGGAGAACAGCGCCGTCCCCTTCGGGAAGGCGCGCGACACGGCCGCCGCCGCGAAGATGGCGATGCCGGTGTCCGTGAAGCCCTTGAACAGCGGGCAGGCCTTGAGGGTCGTCTCGGGCGCGAGAGCCATGGGGGTGTTCCTAACACGCACAACCCGGCGCCGTCAGCGGCTCGCGCGGTGCTCGGACGCGGTCTGCACATAGTGCAGGGCGGACTGGACCAGGAACTCACGCTCGCCGTCGTGGATGGGGCGCTTCACCTTGCCCGGCGAGCCCACCACGAGCGAGCCCGGGGGGATCTTCGTGCCGGGCGTCAGCAGCGTGCCGGCGCCGATGATGCAGTCGTCCCCCACCTCCACGCCGTCCATCAGGATGGCGCCCATGCCCACCAGGACGCGGTTGCCCACGACGCAGCCGTGGAGGATGACCCGGTGGCCCACCGTGCAGTCGTCGCCCACCGTCGTGGAGTCACCCTGGCTGGTGACGTGCACCATGGTGAGGTCCTGGATGTTGGTGCGCTTGCCAATGCGGATGGAGTTCACGTCCCCGCGCAGCACGGAGTTGAACCAGACGGAGGAGTCCTCGCCCAGCTCCACGTCGCCCACCACCTGGGCGGAGTCCTCGACGAAGCAGCTCGGGTGGACGCGGGGGGACACCCCGCGAAACGGCCTCAACGCCATGATGGAACCTCCGGAGAGACGCAAGGGACGGCGGGTGGAGCGTCAGGCCTCGGCAGGCACGTGCTGCGGCACCGTGAGCTCCACCGGCGGCGGCGCCACGGTGGGCTCCTTGAGCACCGCCACCTGCCGGCCCTGGAGCTGGTTGGGCGTGGCGCGCTCGATGTGGACCGTCACGAAGGAGCCCGCGGGAGCGTCCCCGTCGAAGTTGACGGTGCGGTTCTCCGGCGTGCGCCCGAAGCGCTTGGTGGCGTCGTAGCGCGAGCGGCCCTCGACCATGACCTCCACGTCCAGGCCCACCTGGGACTGGGTGTACTCGCCGCTGATGCGCCGCTGGAGCTTCTGCAGGCGCTCCAGCCGGGCCACCTTCACCTCGTGCGGGATGGGGCCCCAGTCCTTCTCGCGCAGCGCGGCGCCCGTCTTGGGGCGCGGGCTGTAGACGAAGGAGAACTGGTTCTCGTACTTCACCAGCTCCGTGAGCTTCATCGTCATCTCGAACTCCTCCTCGGTCTCTCCGGGGAAGCCCACGATGATGTCGGTGGTGACGGCGATGCCGGGGCGCGCGGCGCGCAGCTTCGCGAGCTGCACCAGGTACTGCTCCACGGTGTAGTCGCGGCGCATCATCTTCAGGATGCGATCAGAGCCGCACTGCACGGGCAGGTGGAAGTGCGGGGCGATCTTCGGCTGGATGCGGAAGGCTTCGATCAGCTCGTCCGACAGATCATGCGGATGGCTGGTGGTGAAGCGCACGCGCTCGATGCCCGGCACCTCCGCGGTGCGAAGCAGGAGCTGCGCGAAGCTGATGCCGCCCTGGTACGAGTTGACGTTCTGGCCGATGAGCGTCACTTCGCGCAGGCCCACGCGCGCCAGGTCCGCCACCTCGACGAGCACGTCCGGGAACGCGCGGCTCACCTCGCGGCCACGGGTGTGCGGCACGACGCAGAACGAGCAGACGTTGTCGCAGCCCTTCATCACGGTGACGAACTCCGTCACCTTGCCCCGGGACGTCTCCGCGTCGGCGCGCGGGAAGACGTACTCCTCGGAGTCCACGAAGGCCGTCTCCACCACCCGCTCGCGCGCTTCCTGCACGCGGGTGATGACCTCCGGCAGCTTCGCGATGTTGTCCGGACCGAAGACGAAGTCCAGGTACGGCACCTTCTTCAGCAGCTTGTCCTTCTCCTGCTGGGCCACGCAGCCGCCCACGCCCAGGATGGCCCCGCGACTGGCCTTCACCGCGCGGTAGCGCCCCAGCGCGGACAGCATCTTGTCCTCGGCCTTCTCCCGGATGGAGCAGGTGTTGAGGATGATGAGGTCCGCGTTCTCCGGCTCCGGCGTCGGGACGTAGGACATCTTCGACAACGCTTCGCTCATGCGGAGCGAGTCGTTGACGTTCATCTGACAGCCGAAGGTGTGGATGAAGTAGCGCTTCATGGTTGGCCTATAGGGAAAACGGGCCCTTATGCGATGACCGGGCGCGGAATGCAACCGGGCGGACGGGCTGGTTCATCCCCGGCTGAGCACCTTCGTGAGCCGGGTGTGCAGGGCGACCAGCACCGGCTCGTGCTCCCGCAGCAGCGCGACCGTGTCCGCACCATACCGCCGGCCCAGGGCCTCCGTGTGGCGCTCCTGCTTGAGCAGCTCGTTCTGGACGCGCTGGCGCAGTGCGTCCACCTCCGGCCCGGGGGTGGCCTCCAGCTCCGTCAGCTTCGACTGGAGCCGCTGCGCGGTCCACCGCCGGCCCCCGAAGGCCCGGAGGACGGAAAGCCCCCACTCCACCGTCTTGAGGGTGAGGCCGCTGTCGGTCAGCGCCGCCGTCTGGGCGCGGGCCATGGACTCCGGGGTGGCGTCCGCCTCCACGAGGGACAGGAAGGTCTCCTGGTAGCGGATCAGGCTGTCGAGCAGCGCCTTGTCCACCGGCTGGGAGGCCATGCGCAGGGTGCGATCATCGGCGGCGTCAAAGTCCGCGCCGGTCTCCACGTTGGGGACGTCCACGTAGTCGTCGAAGAGGGACGGAGCCATGGGGGGAACCTCGGGGGGAAGGAGGGGTTCAGGCGGGGACGAGCTGATCCGCGATGCGGGCCAGGTCCGACACGGACGTGACGACCACCGCCTGGTGACAGTGCTTCTCGTAGGTGAGCATCTCGCTGTCGCCGATGCCCCAGTTGCCCCGGTCCTCGGGGCAGATCCACAACAGCCGCTTCGCCTTGCGGCGCAGGTCCTTGAGGGCCCACGCGTTGCTCGCGTTGTAGTTGTTCCGGCCGTCCCCGATGATCATCACCGTGGTGCGGCGGGTGATGCTGCCCAGGTGGTCCCGGGTGAAGTCCGCCAGCGCGCGGCCGTAGTTGGAGTTCGCGCTCATGGACACCGTGCGCCCGGCGGTCGCCGCGTCGATGGCCTCGCTCACGTCCAGGTCCTTGAAGAAGTGGGTCACCTCCCCCACGTCGGACACGAAGACGAACGAGCGCACGCGCACGAACAGCGACTGCAGCGTGTGCATGAACAGCAGCATCATCCGCGACGCGTTGCGCACGGAGTCGGAGACGTCACAGAGCACCACCAGCTCCGGGCGCTCGGGCCGGCGCGAGCGGAACTGGGGCACCATGGGGATGCCGTCCCAGGGCATGTTCCGGCGCAGCGTGCGGCGCACGTTGAGGGCGCCCCGGCGGTGCGAGCGCTGCTTGCGGATGAGGCGGCTCTTGAGCTTCTCCGCCATGGTGCGCACGGCGGCCTCCATCTCATCCACCTCCGCCTGGGTGAGCAGGTGGAGCGGCTTGTCCGTGACGGAGTCCGTGCGGCGGCGGATGCGGGCCTCGGACTGGCGCTTCACCTCCTGGCGCGCGGCGTCCTCAATCTTGCGCATCGCCGCCGCGACGTGGCGCGAGACGATCTCGATGCCCTCCGCGCTCAGGCCGCGCGCGTGCAGCTCGTCCTCCATGGACTTCAGGTCGGAGCGCGCCCGCTCCATGCCCGCGCCCGCGAGCAGCCGCCGCGTGAAGAACCCCGTCTGGAGCGGACTCTCCAGCTGGCCCAGGTCCAGCTGCAGCGACGCCTGCCGGAAGATCTGCGCCAGCCGCGCGCGGTCGCCCGCGAGGATGGCCTGGGCCAGCGGCGACATCTCCGGCGCGAGCAGGTTCATCTGGTAGATGACCATCTTCAGGAGGTCGCCCTCCAGATAGCCCTCTTCCTCCAGCTGCTTCGCCAGCGACTTGTCGATGGCCTCGAACGTGCGGGCGGCGCCGGAGAAGTAGAAGTCGAACGCGCGGCGGAAGGTCTCCACGTCCAGCTCGCGCTTGACGAGCGTGGTGCGCAGCACGGCGCGGAACAGGCTCCGGTCCTGGAGGCCCACCTCGGCGGTGGCCCGCAGCGCGTCCTGCACCTCGGACGTGCTGACGCGCACGCCGTTCTGGCGGAGGACCTCGGCGAACTCGACGATGCGGGCATCCATGGCGAGTCCTTTCGCTAGCGCTCGAACGACATCACGGCTTCCACGTGGTGCGTCTGCGGGAACATGTCCACCACCTGGAGCGCCACCGGCTTGTAACCGGCCTCCACCAGCCCCGCCGCGTCCCGGGCGAGCGACGCCGGATCGCACGCCACGTACACCACCCGGCGCACGTTCAGCGCGCGCATCCACTTCGCCAGCCCCGGGGCCCCCGCGCGCGGAGGATCCGCGAGGCACGCATCGAAGCTCCGCCCTTCCGCCACCAGCCCGTCGCACACCTTGCGAGCGTCGCCCTGGATGAAGCGCACGTTGCCCACCCCACCCTCCCGGGCGCTGCGCTGGGCCAGCTCCACGCCCACCGGCGACGACTCCACCCCCAGCACCGACGCGGCCGTCCCCGCCAGCGGGAAGGTGAAGTTGCCGTTGCCCGAGTACAGCTCCAGCACGGACTCCGCCTCCTTCACGCCCAGCTCCTGGATGGCGGAGGACACGAGCCCCACGTTGGCCTCCGCGTGCGCCTGCGCGAACGCATCCGGCCGCAGGTACAGCGGCACCTCCGGCCGCAGCGGCGACAGCGAGCGCAGCACCGGCCGGCCCACCAGCCGCGCGGAGCCCTCCTTCGGCACCAGCACCGCGCCCTCCAGCCGCAGGGCGCGCACGGCGGCCTCCGCGGCCTCCAGGTGTCGCGCCGTCACCGGCCCGGAGAGGTTCACCGCGAACGCGGCCTTGTCCCCTTCGGCCAGCAGCAACACCTCCTCGGTGTCCTTCGCCAGGGGCTTGAGCAGCGGGGCCAGCTTCCCGGGCAGCGCCGTCAGCACCGGCGTGAGCGCGGGGCACAGGTCCACCGGGACGCGCTCGTGGGTGCGCCGGCCGAAATAGCCGAGCGCCCCCTTCCCCGCCCCGTGCAGCACGGCGCGGCGCCGGTAGCCCCAGTCCCGGGGCGCCACCATCAGCGGGCGCACGGTGAAGCTCGCGCGCGGCAGGTGGCCCAGGTGCTCCAGCGTGGAGAGGACGATCTCCTGCTTCGCGGAGCGCTGGGCCGTCACCGACAGCTCCAGCCAGTCACAGCCGCCGCAGGCTTCGGAGAGGACACAGCGCGACGTGACGCGCTCCGCTCCGTCCGCCAGCACCTGCCGCAGCTGGCCGCGCAGCACCCGCCCCTGGGCTTCCAGGAGGACGCGCACGGTGTCGCCGGGGAAGGCGCCCGGCACGAAGACGGTGCGGCCCTCCCATGAGGCCACGCCCTCGCCGAGCTGGCCCAACCGCTCGATCGTCAATTCAATGGGGGACTCTGGCAGCGTCAGCATGCAGGCGCTCCAAGGGGACGCCTGTGAAGGGCCACCCTACTTCCGGGTCGTGCTGCCACGCTCGTCCGCCGGCAGGGCTTCCCGCAGGCGCTCCACGAACGCTTCGATGCGCGACCGCTTGTCGTCATCAACGTCCACGAACTCCACCGCCATCCCCGGCACCTCTCCGCCAGGGCCCGCGCCCTGCGCGTTGGTCCGGGTCACCTTGCCGGCCAGGTCCACCGGGAAGCTGGCCCCCGGCAGCGACACCAGGATGCGGACCACGGTGCCCACCGGCAGGGGCTGCTGGGTGTTGATGTACAGCCCGCCGCGCGACAGGTTCAC
Organism: Corallococcus sp. BB11-1; assembly: GCF_026626625.1. Taxonomy (NCBI): domain Bacteria; kingdom Pseudomonadati; phylum Myxococcota; class Myxococcia; order Myxococcales; family Myxococcaceae; genus Corallococcus; species Corallococcus sp. BB11-1. The sequence continues at coordinate 68,507 of NZ_JAPNJY010000043.1, forward strand.
CGCCCAGTCCGTCACGAAGCCCGACACCGTGCGGTACGCCACGGGCAGCTCGTGGTCGATGCGATGCGCGCGCGGCGCGGGGACGGGATGCTCCGGGGTGTCGGACATGATGCGGTGTGCTCCACTTCCGAGGGGGCAAGGTGCCTTCCGTCCCTGGGAACGGAAGCGCACCTTAGCCCCGGAGGCTCAGAACTTCATCTCACGAAGGTCGGGCGCGATCTTCAGCTTCGGCTCCGTGAGCTGCTGCACCCGCTCCACCGTCAGCCCGGGCGCCAGCTCCCGGAGGACCAGCCCCTCCGGCGTGACGTCCATGAACGCGTGGTCGGTGACGATGTGGTGCACGCACTTGAGGCCCGTCAGCGGCAGCGAGCACTTCTTGAGGATCTTCGGCTGGCCGTCCTTGTTGGCGTGCTCCATGGCCACGTAGATGCGCTTGGCGCCCACCGCCAGGTCCATGGCGCCGCCCATGCCCTTGACCATCTTGCCGGGGATCATCCAGTTGGCCAGGTCGCCCTCTTCGCTGACCTCCATGGCGCCCAGCACGGCCAGGTCGATGTGGCCTCCGCGGATCATCCCGAACGACAGCGCGGAGTCGAAGAAGGCGGAGCCCTTCACCACCGTCACCGTCTCCTTGCCCGCGTTGATGAGGTCCGGATCCTCCTTGCCCTCCTCCGGATACGGCCCGATGCCGAGCAGGCCGTTCTCCGACTGGAGCACCACCTCCACGCCCTCCGGGATGTAGTTGGGGACGAGCGTGGGGATGCCGATGCCCAGGTTGACGTAGAAGCCGTCCCGCAGCTCCTGGGCGATGCGCTGCGCGATCTGTTCACGTGACAGGGGCATGGGTCAGGACGCCTTCTTGCGGACGGTCCGCCGCTCGATCCACTTCTGGAGGTTCTGCGCCTGCACGATGCGGTGCACGAAGATGCTCGGGATGTGCACCAGGTCCGGGTCCAGCTCTCCCGGCTGCACGATGTGCTCCGCCTCCACGATGGTGACCCTGGCCGCCATGCACATCATCGGGGAGAAGTTGCGCGCCGTCTTGTGGAACACCAGGTTGCCCCAGGTGTCCGCCTTCCACGCGTGCACGATGGCGTAGTCCGCCTTGAGCGGCGTCTCCAGGACGTGCAGCCGCCCGTCGATCATCCGCGACTCCTTGCCCTCCGCCACCTGGGTGCCCGCGCCCGTCGGCGTGAAGAACCCGCCAATGCCGCAGCCGCCCGCGCGGATGCGCTCCGCGAGCGTCCCCTGCGGGTTGAGCTCCACCTCCAGCTCCCCGGAGAGGAACTGGCGCTCGAACTCCTTGTTCTCCCCCACGTAGCTGGCGACCATCTTCTTCACCTGCTTGTTCTGCAGGAGGATGCCCAGCCCCAGCTCCGTGGTGCCGCAGTTGTTGGAGATGATGGTGAGGCCCTTCACGTTCTTCTTGTGCAGGGCCGTGATGAGGTTCTCCGGATTGCCGCACAGCCCGAACCCACCACTCATGAGGGTGATGTCGTCCGGGATGTCGGCGACCGCTTCATCCGCGCTCGCGTAGACCTTGTTCATTCCGTCACGCCCTTCAGCGCTCGACCATCAGCGCGATGCCTTCGCCGCCGCCGATGCACAGCGACGCGACGCCCCGCTTCTTGTCCTGGTCCTTCAGCGTGTGCAGCAGCGTCACCAGCACGCGCGCACCGGAGGCGCCAATGGGGTGCCCCAGCACCACCGCGCCGCCGCGCACGTTCACCTTGGACGGCTCCAGGCCGAGGATGCGGTTGTTCGCGATGGCCACCACGGAGAAGGCCTCGTTGATCTCCCAGAGGTCCACGTCCTTGGCGGTGATGTTCTGCTTCTTGAGCAGCATGTTGATGGCGTCCGCCGGCGCGATGGTGAACTCCACCGGCTTGCGGGCCGCCTGCGCGTAGCCCTTGATGCGGCCCAGGATGGTGCGGCCCTCCGCCTTGGCCCGCTCCTCGCTCATCAGCACCAGCGCCGCGGCGCCGTCGTTGATGGAGGACGCGTTGGCGGCCGTCACGGTGCCGTCCTTCTTGAACACCGGCTTCAGGCCCGGGATCTTGTCCGGCTTGGCGTTCTTGGGGCCCTCGTCCTCGGAGACCGTGACGAACTCGTCCGGCTTCTTGCCGGGGATCTGCACGGGGACGATCTCCGGCGCGAACAGGCCTTCCTTCTGGGCCTGGATGGCGCGGCGCGTGGACTCCAGCGCGAACTCGTCCTGCTGGGAGCGGCTGATGTCGTGCGAGGTGGAACAGGCCTCCGCGCAGATGCCCATGTGGACGTTGTCGTACACGTCCCAGAGGCCGTCGTGGATCATCGCGTCCTTGAACTCCACGTTGCCCATGCGGGCCCCGCCGCGCATCGTGTGGCTGATGTAGGGCGCGTTGCTCATGGACTCCATGCCGCCCGCGACGATGACGTCCGCGTCACCCAGGGCGATGGACTGCGCCGCGGCGATGACGGCCTTGAGGCCGGAGCCACAGACCTTGTTGAGCGTGACGGCGGGGACGCTGTGCGGCACGCCCGCGAAGACGGCGGCCTGGCGCGCCGGGGCCTGGCCCACGCCCGCCTGGAGCACGTTGCCCATGATGACTTCCTGCACGTCCTCCGGCTTGACGCCCGCGCGCTCCAGCGCCGCCTTGATGGCGATGGCGCCCAGCTGGGGGGCGGTGAGCTTGGACAGGGCGCCCTGGAAGGAGCCGATGGGGGTACGGGCCGCGCCCACGATGACGACTTCACGAGCCATGGAACTGCCTCCTGGAAGGGACTTCGCTAACAGCGCCTGACGCCCTTATCACGGGGTGTTTCAGCCGAATCAAATGGAAACGGCCGGGCTCCCACTCGGGAACCCGGCCGCTATTCACGTCACGACGTTGGGCTGATTACTTCTTCAGCTTGCTCGCCATCACGTCGCCCAGACGGGCCTTGGACCCTTCGGCCTGCTTGCGCAGGTACTCGCGGTAGTCCTCGCCCTCGCCGATGAGCGCCTTGATGGACAGCGCCACCTTGCGGTCGGGGGTGTTGATGTCGATGAGCTTCACCTCGACATCCTGGCCCTCGCTCACCACGTCGCGGGGGTTCTCCACGCGCTCTTCCTTCAGCTCGGAGACGTGGACGAGGCCTTCGATGCCCGGCTCGATCTCCACGAACGCGCCGAAGTCGGTGACCTTCGTGACCTTGCCCTTCACGCGGCTGCCCACGGGCAGACGCTCGGACAGGGTCTCCCAGGGATCCGGCTGGAGCTGCTTGATGCCCAGGCTGAAGCGCTCGTTCTCGACGTCGATGTTGAGCACCACGGCCTCGACCTCGTCGCCCTTCTTGAACATCTCGCCCGGGTGCTTGATGCGCTGGGTCCAGGAGATGTCGGAGACGTGCACGAGGCCGTCCACGCCCTCCTCGACGCCGACGAACACGCCGAAGTCGGTGACGTTGCGGATCTGGCCCTTGATGACGGAGCCGATCGGGTACTTGTCCTCGAGCAGCGTCCAGGGGTTCTGCTCGATCTGCTTCATGCCCAGCGCGATGCGCTTGGCCTTCGGATCGATGTCGAGGACGACGGCCTCAACGACCTGGCCGACCTCCAGGATCTTGGACGGGTGCTTGAGACGCTTGGTCCAGGACATCTCGCTGACGTGGACGAGGCCTTCCACGCCCTGCTCGATCTCGATGAACGCGCCGTAGTCCGTGATGGACACGACCTTGCCGCCCACGCGGGTGCCGACCGGGTACTTCTCGTCGGCGCGGTGCCACGGGTCCTCCTGGATCTGCTTGAGGCCCAGGGAGACGCGCTCCTGCGTCGGGTCGAACTTGAGGACGACCACGCGCACTTCGTCACCGACGTTGAACATCTCGCTGGGGTGACCGATGCGGCCCCAGGACATGTCGGTGATGTGCAGCAGGCCATCGATGCCGCCGAGGTCGATGAAGGCGCCGTAGTCCGTGAGGTTCTTGACCACGCCCTTGAGGACCGCACCCTCCTTCAGGTTCTTGAGGGTCTCCTTCTTCATCTCCTCGCGCTGCTTCTCCAGCAGGACGCGACGAGAAAGCACGATGTTGCCGCGCTTCTTGTTGAACTTGATGACCTTGAACTCGAACTCCTTGCCAATGTACTGGTCAAGGTTGCGCACCGGGCGGATGTCCACCTGGCTGCCGGGCAAGAACGCCTTCACGCCGATGTCGACGGAGAGGCCGCCCTTCACGCGTCCGACGATGGTGCCCTTGACGATCTCATCGCGCTCGCAAGCGGCGGAGATTTCGTCCCAGATGCGCATCTTGTCGGCCTTCTCCTTGGAGAGGACGACCATGCCGGTGTCGTTCTCGCGGCTCTCCAGGAGGACCTCGACGGGGTCGCCGGCCTTGACCGTGACCTCTCCGCGGGGATTGGTGAACTCGGAGATCGGGACCTGACCTTCGGACTTGTAGCCGATGTCGACGATCGCGAAGTCCTTCGTCACCTGCACGACCGTGCCCTTGACGATTTCGCCTTCCTTCAGGATTCCGTCGCCGCCACGCTCCTTGAGCGAGGCCTCGAACATCGCCGCGAAGTCTTCGTCACCGCCGTCGATCTGCTGGTTCACGTTCTGCTGCATGAAGTGGAAGTCCTTGGGAAACGGTACAACTGCCCCCTGTTTGAGAGGTGTTCGCAGCCGCCTGCGGGGAGCAACCGGAAGCTGCGGGTGTCCCTCCAATAGGGACATGAGGCTTTTGTGAGGCCGCGCACCCTAGACACCGGATATTCCGGGAGTCAAGCCGTGCCCTGCCTCATGTGATGATCCGTGGGGGAATCGGACCGGATCTGTCAATCCCGGTACCCAGCACGCCCGCCTGGAAGCCCTTCCTAACACCGAACGCGTTTCCCGGCAGCCGGAGGGGCTCTACTTTTATGAACGCCTGGTCGAGTCCGCAGCCCTCCCACCTCCAGGGTCCCCTGCCCGCCCGCCCGGTGTGGGACGGGCGGAGCGCCAGGGGCCCGAGGCGGGAATGGGGCGGACGCCGCCCCGGCCCTACCCCTGCTGGCGGAACGTCTCGCGGGCGATGACCATGCGCTGCACCTCGCTGGTGCCCTCGTAGATGGTCTGCACGCGGGCGTCGCGGAAGTACCGCTCGACGGGGAACTCGTCGATGTAGCCGTAGCCGCCGTGGAGCTGGACGGCCTTGTCGGCCACCTTGTTGCTCATCTCGCTGGCGAAGAGCTTCGCCATGGAGGCCTCGCGGGTGAAGGGCTGCTTCGCCTCCTTGAGGGCGGCGGCGCGCAGGGTGAGCAGCTCCGCGGCGTCCAGCTGGGTGCGCATGTCCGCCATCATGAAGCGCGGGCCCTGCAGGTCCGCCACGGCCTGACCAAAGGCCTTGCGGTCCTTGGTGTAGGACACGGTGGCGTCCAGGGCCGCCCGGCCCACGCCGCACGCCTGGGCCGCGATGCCGATGCGGCCTCCGTCCAGCGCCATCATCGCGAGGCGGAAGCCGTCGCCCTCCTTGCCCAGGAGGTTCTCCAGGGGGACCTCGCAGTCCTCGAAGGTGAGCCCCACGGTGTTGGACGCGCGCAGGCCCATCTTGTCCTCGTGCTTGCCCACGTGGAGGCCCTTGCTGCCGCCCTCCACGATGAAGCAGGACAGGCCCTTGTTGCCGGCCGCGCCCGTGCGGGCCCAGACGACCATCACGCCCGCGTACGCGCCGGAGGTGATCCACTGCTTGCTGCCGTTGAGCACGTAGCGGTCACCGCGCTTCACCGCGGTGGTGAGCATGGCGCCGGGGTCGGAGCCCGCGTGCGGTTCGGAGAGCGCGAAGGCGCCGACGATGGCCTCACCGGAGGTGAGCTTCGTGACGAACTTCTCCCGCTGCGCGTCGGTGCCGACCGCGTGGATGAGCTCCGCGCACATGTTGGTGACGGCCATGGCCACGGACACGGAGGCGTCTGCGGCGGCCATCTCCATCATGGCCAGGGCGTAGGAGACGACGCCCGCCTCGGCGCCGCCGTACTGGGACGGCAGGTTCACCCCGAGCAGGCCCACCTCCGCCAGCGCCTTGAAGACTTCCGGGTCGAAGTGCTCCGCGCGGTCCGCGGCGCGGGCCTTGGGCGCCACCCGCTCCTTCGCGAACTTGCGCGCGGTGTCGCGGATCAGCGTCTGGGTCTCGGTGAGGTCGAAGTTCACGGGCGCGGGTGTCCTGTCGCTATTCGACGGCCTTGAGGTTGAACGGGTACTCGATGGGGTGGTCGCGCCCGTCCGGGGGCCGGGGGAAGTCCAGCACCATGAGGACGGACACCACGCAGTCGTTGAGGCCCGCGTCCTTCAGCGTGCTCTGGACCCTGTCCACCTTCGCGCTGCGCACGGCGCCCTCGGCGGTGATGGTGAAGGTGGTCATGATCTTCCCCTCCACCTTCTTGTCCTTCTCCACCATGTGGCTCTCGTAGCACTCCTGGATACGAGGGGCGTTGTGCACCATCACCTGCCGGATGGAGTCCGGGGTGAAGGGCAGCTTGCTGACGTCCAGGCCGTCATCCTTCGGGGCCGGCTTCGTCGCCGCTTCCGGCGCGGGCTTCGTGGCCGCCGGCTTCTTCTTGGAGGACGGGCCCTGCGCCGTGGCCATGGAGGGGGCCACGAGCAGCATCAACATGGGGAGGAGCGCGCGCTTCATGACGGGGACTACTCCTTGAGCAGGTTGGCGGAGATGACGATGCGCTGGATCTCGCTCGTCCCCTCGTAGATTTCGGTGATGCGCGCGTCGCGCACGTGGCGCTCGGCGTCCATTTCCTTGCTGTAGCCCATGCCGCCGTGGATCTGCAGGGCCTTGTTGGCCACGCGGCTGGCCATCTCGCTGGCGTACAGCTTGGCCATGGCGCTCTCCGGGCTGTGGCGCTGGCCCTTGTCCTTCATGAGCGCCGCGCGCCACACCAGCAGGCGGGCCGCGTCGATCTCCATGGCCATGTCGGCGATCATGAACTGGATGGCCTGGTGGTCGCGGATGGGCTTGCCGAACGTCTTGCGCTCGCCCGAGTAGCGCACCGCCTCCTCGAAGGCTGCGCGCGCGATGCCCAGCGCCTGGGACGCGATGCCGATGCGGCCTCCGTCCAGCGTGGACATGGCGACCTTGAAGCCCTCGCCCTCCTTGCCCAGGCGGTACTTCTCCGGCACGCGCATGTCCTCGAAGAACATGGAGCAGGACCAGGCGGCGCTGATGCCCATCTTCTTGTCGGGCTCCGCGCGGGTGAAGCCCGGGGTGTTGGTGGGCACGAGGAAGGCGGTGATGCCCTTGTTGCCGGCCTCGCGGTTGGTCATCGTGATGAGCACGATGGCGTCCGCCTTGGGGCCGTTGGTGATCCAGTTCTTGGAGCCGTTGATGACGTACTCGTCACCGCGCTTCACGGCGACCGTCTTCTGGGCGGCCGCGTCGCTGCCGGCCTCCGGCTCCGTGAGGCCGAAGCAGCCGAGCTTCTCCCCGCTGGCGAAGGGCTTGAGGAACTGCTCCTTCTGCTCCGGGGTGCCGAACTTGGAGATGGGGTCGCAGTAGAGCGAGTTGTTCACGCTCATGATCACGCCGGTGGAGGCGCAGCCGCGGCTGATCTCCTCCATCGCGATGGAGTAACAGACGTTGTCCAGGCCCGCGCCGCCGAACTCCTCCGGCACGGCGATGCCCAGGAGCGAAAGCTCCGCGAGCTTCTTCACCGCGTCCGTGGGCCACGCGTGCTGTTCGTCCCACTTGCGGGCGTTGGGGATGAGTTCCTTGGCGGCGAACTCGCGGCAGAGGCGCTGGATCTCGCGCTGGATGTCGGTCAGCTCGAAGTTCATGGTGGCACTTCCATAGTATGCGGCCCGCCCTGGGGCTACTTCGAAGAAGGCCCCGCGTCCTCGGGGGCTGGAATCCGGGTCCCGAAGAACATCGCCAGGGGCACCGTCACGTCGAGGGACACGTCCGTGCGAGCGCCCGCGTCCGTCCAGGCCCGGCGCACCACCACCGACACGGTCCAGGGTTGGGTGTCCCGGTGCCGCTCGATCAGGTCGTACGTGAGGCCCACCCCGGCCACCCCACCCTTCCCGTCCCCGCCCCAGACGCCTGCTCCCTCGGCCAGGACGCCGAAGCGGGACGTGTCCGGGAAGGCCGACACGCGGGCCCCGGCGAGCAGGCGGAAGGTGGCCGGCCGCAGCCGCAGCTGGGGCTCCACGAAGGGCGACACGATGAGCGTGGGGCCGGGCACGTCCAGGGGCGGCGTGGCCCAGGGGTGGAGGGGCCAGGACAACACCCAGTGCGCGCCGTCCCCCCACTCCCGGCGCAGGTCCGGGATGAGCGGCTCCAGGAAGCACAGCGTGTAGAGACACAGCGTGCGCTTCCAGGAGACCAGGGCCGGGGCCCGGTCCAGCGTTGCGGTTTGAGCTTCGACCGGAGCTTCGGGCCGGGCTTCTTCAGCCCGGGCCAGGGGCGCGGCCAGGAAGCACAGCAGGCTTCCGGCCGCGACCGCGTGCTTCACGTCACTTGCCCTGGAACGCGGCGGGGCGCTTGGCCAGGAACGCGGCCATGCCCTCGCGCTGATCCTCTGAACCGAAGAGGACCGCGAAGCCCTGGCGCTCCAGCTCGTTGGCGCTGCGCAGGTCCTGATCCGCGCCGTACTCCACCACGCGCTTGGCCTGGGCCACCGCGAGCGGGCCGTTCTTGAGGATCTTCGCGGCCACCGCGCGGCAGTGCTCCATCAGCTTGTCCGCGGGCACCACGTCCAGCACCAGGCCCATCTCCTTGGCCCGGGCCGCGTCGATGCGGTCGGCCGTGAAGAGCAGCTCCTTCGCGCGGGCGCGGCCCACCAGCCGGGTCAGGCGCTGCGTGCCGCCGAAGCCCGGGATGACGCCCAGGGTGACTTCGGGCAGGCCCAGCTTCGCCTTCTCCGACGCGTAGATGAGGTCGCAGCCCAGCGCCAGCTCCAGGCCGCCGCCGAGCGCGAAGCCGTTCACGGCCGCGATGGTGGGGATGGGCAGGTTCTCCAGCGACTGGAAGACGTGGTGTCCCAGCGCGGAGAACTCCCGGGCCTGGGCGGCGGTGATGGTGACCATCTCCGCGATGTCCGCGCCGGCGACGAACGCCTTGTCCCCGCCGCCCGTGACGATGAGGGCGCGCGTCTCGTCGAACTTCAGCGAGCGGATCGCGTCGTCCATCTCATGGAACGTCGCGCTGTTGAGCGCGTTGAGCGCCTTGGGGCGGTCCACCGTGAGGATGGCGAGGGGGCCGTCCTTCTCCAACCGGATGTTCTCGTAGGCCATGTGCGTCGAAGCTCCTGTGTCGGGTGGGGACGACTAGTACTTGTAGAAGCCGCGGCCGCTCTTCTTGCCGTACCAGCCCGCGTCCACGTACTGGCGCAGGAGCGGGCACGGGCGGTACTTGGAGTCACCCAGGCCCTTGTGCAGGACCTCGGCGATGTAGAGCACCGTGTCCAGGCCGATGAAGTCCGCGAGCTGGAGCGGGCCCATGGGCTGGTTGGTGCCCAGCTTCATCGCGGTGTCGATGTCCTCCGCGGTGCCCAGGCCCTCCATCAGCGCGAAGCAGGCCTCGTTGAGCATGGGGATGAGGATGCGGTTGACGATGAAGCCCGGGTAGTCCTTGGACACCACCGTCGTCTTGCCCATGCGCTCGGCCATGGCGCGGATGGTGGCGTACGTCTCGTCGCTGGTGGCCGCGCCGCGGATCAGCTCCACGAGCTGCATGACCGGCACCGGGTTCATGAAGTGCATCCCGATGACGGACTCGGGGCGCTTCGTGGCCGCGGCGATGCGGGTGATGGGGATGGAGGACGTGTTGGTGGCGAGGATGCCGCCGGGGCGGACCACTTCGTCCAGCTCCAGGAAGATGCGGCGCTTGAGGTCCTCGTTCTCCGTGACGGCCTCGATGGCGACGTCCACGTCCTTCGCGTCGCGCGCGTTGGTGAAGGTGGCGAGGTTGCCTTCCGCGGCCTGCTGCTTCGCCGCGTCCAGCTTGCCCTTCTCCACCAGCTTCTTGAGGCCCGCCTTGATGCGGTCCGCACCCTTCGCGAGGCCGTCCTTGTTGACGTCCACCAGCGACACGCGCAGGCCCGCCTGGAGCGCCACCTGCGCGATGCCCGCGCCCATCTGCCCTGCACCGACGACGACGATGTGTTCCGTTGCCATGGCGACTTCTCCTGTGCCGGCGGCCATAACGCACGCCCCCAGGAGGGTCAACGCCTGGTGTCGGGCAGGCGCAGCGAATGGACGATGGCCTCCTTCTCGCCCACCGCCAGCCGCCCTCGCAGGGGCAGCCACTGTTCACGGTCCCGCACCTTCAGGAGCAGCAGCGTCTGGAAGGTGCCCTCCGGCAGGCTCGCCTTGAACGTCACCTCCGGCGGGGGGCCGTCCGCGAAGAAGCGCTCCTCGCGCTTGAGGATGTGCTCCTCCGAATCCACCACCTGGAGGTCCATGGCGCGCACGTCGCTCCAGCCGGGGCCCTCCAGTTGGAGGATGAGCTGACGCTCGGGGACGTCCGTCACCTTCCACAGCCACAGGCCCACCGCGACGATGGCGATGAGCACCAGCCGCTTGGGCAGCGGGTGCGTGCGCCAGCCTTCGCGCGGCTTCGCGGGCTGGGGGGCCGGTGCCGGGGTCTCCGGCGCGGGGGCTTCCGGTACCTCCGCCACGCCCTACTCCCGCTTCGTGCGCTTGGAGGTGGGGCGGCGCGCGTTCAGCTCCGTGATGACCACGCGCGCGGACGGCGCGGGCTCCGCGGCCTTCTTGCCCTTGGGGGCCTCCGGGGGCGGCGGCGCCTCTTCCTTCTCCGCCTTCTCCGAGGGCACCAGGCGGATCTGCGCCTTGACCTCCACCGTCATGCCGGAGAGCAGCTTGAGGAATTCGTCGCGCAGCTTCTCCGACTGCATGAAGCGGCGCAGCTCCTCCGTGACGACGCGGGAGATGTCGTCCTTGGTCTTCTCCGCCTGGGAGAGGATGAAGCCCAGAGCTTCCTTGGGGAGCTTGAGCTGGCCCGCGAGCGAGCGGATGCCCTCCTCCGTCATGAAGACCGCGCCCATGCCGGCCACCGCCATGCGCCGCACGAAGTCCGGCACGAAGCCGCCCGAGCGGCCCTCCCGCCCGGGCTGCTGCTCGGAGTCGTCGAACAGCGGATCAGGCGGGAAGTCGTCGTTGCCGGCGGGGGCCATGCAATCTCCTTACGGGTTGGGCACTACCGGGCCTGCATCACCGGCAACGGCACGCTCTTCATGGTCTGCGCGGACACGCGGCCCGCCACGTTCCGGGCGACGTCCTGGAAGGCCTTCGCCTCCGGGCTGTCCTTCGCCCCCACCACCACCGGCACGCCCGAGTCTCCGGACTCGCGCACCTTGAGGTCCAGGGGGATCTCTCCGAGGAATGGAATGCCGAACATCTCCGCCGCCTTGCGCCCGCCCCCGTGGTTGAAGATGTGGGTGGCCTTGGAGCAGTGCGGGCAGATGAACTGGCTCATGTTCTCCACGATGCCCAGCACCGGGATGTGCACCTTGTCGAACATCTGCTTGGCGCGCACCACGTCCGCCAGCGCCACGTCCTGCGGCGTCGTCACCAGCACCGCGCCCGCCGCGCGCACCGACTGCGACAGCGTCAGGGCCACGTCACCCGTGCCCGGGGGCAGGTCCAGGATGAGGTAGTCCAGCTCGCCCCAGTTCACGTCGCGCACCAGCTGCATCAGCGCGCCGTGCAGCATCGGCCCGCGCCAGATGAGCGCCTGATCCGCCTCCACCAGGAAGCCGATGGACATGACCTTGAGGCCGTGCGCCATCAGCGGATCCAGCGTCTTGCCGTTGGGGCTCACCGGGCGCTTGTCCGCGAGCCCCGTCATCAGCGGCACCGACGGGCCGTAGAAGTCCGCGTCCAGCAGGCCCACCTTGGCGCCGTGCTGCGCGAGCGACGCGGCCAGGTTCACCGCCACCGTGCTCTTGCCCACGCCGCCCTTGCCGGCGCCCACCAGCAGGATGTTCTTCACACCCGGCAGCAGCGCCCCGCCACC
>NZ_JAPNJY010000005.1:0-67417 GCF_026626625.1 Corallococcus sp. BB11-1
GCCCCTGCGGGACGCCGTGCAGCGCGCGCACCAGTTCGTCACCTTCGCCACCGCGTCCCCGTTCCAGGCGGCCATGGCCGTGGCGCTGCGGATGCCGGACGCGTACTTCCAGGGGCTGACGGCGCTCTACACCGCGAAGCGTGAGCGGCTGCTCGCGGGCCTGCGCGCGGCGGGGCTCACCGCGCATTCCCCCGAGGGCAGCTACTTCATCCTCGCGGACATCGCGGGCTACGACTTCGAGGACGACGTGGCCTTCTGCCGGCACCTGGTGACGCAGGTGGGCGTGGCGGGCATCCCCCCCAGCGTCTTCTACGGCGCGGAGCACCGGCACCTGGGCCAGCGCTTCGCGCGCTTCGCCTTCTGCAAGACGGAAGGGGTGCTCGACGAGGCCGCGCGCCGGCTGCGCGAGAAGCTGCCCGCGCTCGCCGCGGCGAAGCGCTGAAGCCCCGCCCGGCGCGCCCGTGTCCGACGACTTCTTCGGGGAGCTGTACCTGCGCAGCACGCTGCCGTTCCTCTCCGAGGAGGTGACGGCCCGGGAAGCGGAGTACCTGGCCCGGGCGTTCGCGTCCGTGGACGGGCCCGTGGTGGACCTGGGCTGTGGCCACGGGCGTCATGCGGCGCGGCTCAACGCGGAGGGCGCGCTGGCCGGGCGGGTGGTGGGGCTGGAGCGGGATCCGCTGTCGCTGCGCCTGCGCCGGCCCGGCTTCCCGGTGGTGCGGGGCGACCTGCGGGCGCTGCCCTTCCAGGCCGGGTCGCTGGGGGGCGCCTACGCCTGGTATTCGACACTCTTCGCCTTCTCCGACGAGGAGCACGTCCAGGTGCTGCGCGAGGTGGCGCGGGTGCTCAGGCCCGGGGGGCTGCTCGTCTTCCAGACGGTGCCGTACGAGCGGCTGGCGCGATCCCCGGGCGCGGCGTTCCGGGAGCGGTTACCGGATGGGAGTCTCCTGGAGGAGGAGAGCCGCTTCGACGCGATGCGTGGGAGGGACGTGGGGCAGCGCCAATTGACGCTGCCGGAGGGACGCGTGCTGCGAGCGGCGTACGCCATTCGTTACTATCCTCTTGCGGAACTCAGGGGGCTGTTGGAAAGCACGGGCTTTTCGATGGCATGGGTGCACGGAGGCCTGGATGGCGGGCCGATGACACCCGACTCGACCGACCTCATCGTGGGAGCAGGGCTCCGGCAGGGCTGAACCAGGCCCGCGTACCGCGCCCAGGACACGTCCAAGTGGATCCGAAAGAACCAGCGCGAACGCGGGTCGGCCTGTTGGGGCAGCTGCCCCGCAAGGTCGACGTCTATGAGGTCGGTCCCCGCGACGGCCTCCAGAACGAACTGAGGACACTGCCCACCCGGGACAAGGCGCGGCTCATCAACGCGCTGGTCGCGGCGGGGGAGAAGCGCATCGAGGTGACGTCGTTCGTGTCACCCAAGTGGATCCCCCAGCTCGCGGACGCGGAGGAGCTGTTCAAGCTGGTGGGCCGCCGTCCGGGCGTCGTCTTCTCCGCGCTGGTGCCCAACCTCAAGGGCCTGGAGCGCGCGCAGGCGGCGGGCCTGGAGGAGGCCGCGGTGTTCATCTCCGCCTCGGAGGCCCACTCCAAGAAGAACATCAACAAGACCATCGCGGAGGCGCTGGCCGGCGCGAAGGAGGTCACCGCCGCCGCCCGCAAGGCCGGGATGCGCGTGCGCGGCTACCTGTCCACCGTCTGGGGCTGCCCCTACGAGGGCCACGTCCCGGTGGAGCGCGTGGTGGACATCTGCCGCCAGCTCGTGGACGCGGGCATCTACCAGCTCAGCCTGGGCGACACGATTGGCGTGGGCACCCCCCGGCAGACGGAGGAAATCCTGGGCGCCCTGCTGGCGCACATGCCGGTGGACACCCTGGCCCTGCACCTGCACGACACCCGGGGCACCGCGCTGGCCAACGCGCTGGTCGGCCTGTCCGCGGGCGTCACCACGTTCGACGCGAGCATCGGAGGGCTGGGCGGCTGTCCCTACGCCCCCGGGGCCGCGGGCAACCTGGCCTCCGAGGACGCCGTGTTCATGCTGCACGGCATGGGCGTGGACACCGGCATCGACCTGGACAAGCTGGTGGAGGCCGGGGAGATCGCCCAGGAGCTGATTGGCCGCAAGCTCGCGGGCAAGTACCTCCAGGCCGCGCTGGGCGAGCGGGAGAAGAAGTCCTCCCGCCGCGCGCAGACCTGAGCCCCCGGGGGACCGCGCTTCCTAGTGGTCCCCCAGCAGCTCCGGCAGGCGGGACTCGAGGCCCAGGTGCTGGGCCGCGATCTCCAGCATCTTGCGCTCCTTGCGGTCGATGCGGCCGTCGACGAGCGCCATCTCCACGATGTGGCGCAGGAACACCTCCGCCTCCGGGCTGCCGCGCGGCACCAGCCGCTCGAAGAGCTGGGGGCCGGCGTTGAGCGCCATCTCCACGTTGGCCCAGGACACGCTCCAGCGCTCCGCGCACAGCTTGAGCAGCTTGCGCTCGGCGTTGGAGACGTCGCCGTCGGACGCTGCGATGGAGGCCATCATGTAGAGCAGCCGCTCGCGCTCCTTCTGGTCCGTCATCACCCGGTCGCCGTCGGCCGGGGCCACCACCGCGCCGCGCTCCTCCGCGCGCGCCTGCTGGTGGCGGGCGGACGCGGCCGAGTGGCGCTGATCCTGCCGGACGTTCCAGGACTCGAAGGGGAGGGCGGACGCGAGCACCCAGTCCCGCTCGCCGTTGCCCAGCACGGTGCCGCAGAACTCGCAGGTGTTGGCGCCGGTGTTGGTGGTCGGCGCGTTGCACTGCGGGCAGCGGTCCGTGGACATGCCGGTGTCCGTGTTCGTCTTCGCGCCATGGCGGCGCACCAGCGTGAAGACCCAGCGCTGGGGCACGGTGGGGAGGCTCGGCGGCCGCTCGTTCACGGGCCCGATGCCCATGCGCGCGCTCCAGCGGATCTCCACCTGGGCCTCGTCGAACGAACCCGGGTGCACCTCCAGCGCGCGCACGTCCACCGCGCCCACCGCGCACTCCAGGAAGACGCGCCGGCGGCCCCGCTTGCCCAGCTCGTCCAGCTCCGACGACAGCCGGGTGATGGCCTCCGCGTTGGCGACCTTGGACAGGCGCTTCGTCTCGTTGCGGCTCTGCGCGTCGATCCACTTCCAGAACAGCAGCGACGCGCGGTCCTCCAGCATCTCCAGGTTGAGGGCCGGATCATCCGCGCGGGCCTGCATCAGGCCGTCCACCTGCTTGTGGTGGCGCACGTGCTCCACGCCCTGGGTGATCTCCGCCAGCGTCCAGTCGTAGTTGCCGGAGTTCACCACCGCGTCGCAGAAGCCGCAGGTGTTGGACGCGCCGCCCTTGTACGGGGCGCCGCAGTTGGGGCACTTGCCCTGGAACAGGTCCTCGCCGATGCGCGTCTGCGCCCCGGGCTTGCGCACGAAGGTCCACACCTCCGTGAAGGACTCCGCCGCGACCTTCTTCGCGGCGGCCATGGCCTGCGCGTCCGTCTGGTCCGCGGGCACGTCCGTGTCCCGGATGCTGGCGCGCACGCGGACGTGGATGCTGTCGTACCAGTTCGTCTGGTGCAGCCCGATGAGCTGCACGTCCTGCACGTCCATGTCCGCCAGCGCGTCGCGCACGCCCTGGGCGCGCATGAGCTCCAACTGCACGTTGAAGCGCTGCCACGTCGCGTCCGACAGGAAGGGGCGCACGGGCGTCATGTCGCGGCGGAACCACGACTTCTGCAGCTCCAGGAAGAGCCAGCGCACCTTGTCCAGCGTGGGCTGCAGCTCGAAGGACGGGTCCTTGAGCTTCAGCGCGTTGACCCAGCCCTGCACGTCGCGGCTGGACACCTCCGTGCGCACCTCCGCCTCGCGTTGATCCAACGCCCTCCGCGTGGTGGCCGTGGGGTGCAGGTTGCGCTTGTAGAGCCAGTACAGCCCGCCGCCCACCAGCAGCAGGGGCAGGGTGACCTTCGGGTACAGGAAGATCATCCGCACCAGGTCGAAGAGGAGCCAGAGGGGCAGGCCGTCGCCACCCCCGCCGCCACCACCCCGGTCACGCCCGGAGGTGTAGTGCTCGCCGCCGCCGCCGCGCGCCAGGGCCACCAGGGGGAGGGCCAGCACGAGCAGGGCGAGGACGGTGCGCAGTCCAGGCGACCATTGCCAGTGGCGTTTCGTCGGAGGGCACGAAGGCATGGGTGGAATCCTATCCGTTTACGGCTTGCCAGACTGGAGAACCGGTCGCAGGCTGCGCGCCATTCACGCGGGCCGCCCGACGCGGCCCGACACGGGGAGCGAAGATGCCGGAGTTCAAGGTCGACGCCCGCGGCGCCATCGAGATCTGGACCATCGACGGGGAGAGCCGCCGCAACGCCATCAGCCGCGCCATGCTCCAGGAGCTGGGCCAGCTCGTGGCCCGCGTGTCCTCCAGCCGCGACGTGCGCGCGGTCATCATCACGGGCGCGGGCGACAAGGCCTTCTGCGCGGGCGCGGACCTCAAGGAGCGCGCCGGCATGGCGGAGCCGGAGGTGCGCGCCTTCCTGGACGGCCTGCGCAGCACCTTCCGCGCCGTGGAGAAGAGCGACTGCGTCTTCATCGCCGCCATCAACGGCGCGGCCTTCGGCGGCGGCACGGAGCTGGCCCTGGCGTGCGACCTGCGCGTCGCCTCGCCCGCCACCGAGCTGGGCCTCACCGAGGTGAAGCTGGGCATCATCCCCGGCGGCGGCGGCACGCAGCGGCTGTCCCGGCTCATTGGCCCGGGGCGCGCCAAGGACCTCATCCTCACCGCCCGGCGCGTCAACGCGGCGGAGGCCTTCAGCATCGGCCTGGTCAACCGGCTGGCCCCGGAGGGGCACCTGCTCCAGGTCGCCTTCCAGCTGGCGGAGGCCGTCGTGGAGAACGCGCCCGTGGCGGTGGCCACGGCGAAGCACGCCATCGACGAGGGCACGGGCCTGGAGCTGGACGATGCGCTCGCCCTGGAGCTGAAGAAGTACGAGGAGGTGCTCAAGACGGAGGACCGGCTGGAAGGGCTCCGCGCGTTCGCGGAGAAGCGTCCCCCTGTCTATAAAGGCCGCTGAGCCGCGCGAAAGCGACAGGGGCGGCAAGCCCGCGGTCGCCCGCGGACCTTCCGCCCCTGACACCGCCCGTAAGGCGTCCTTCAGCGCGGGGTGACGGGTGCCTCACCCGTCACGGCGTGCGCTCAGGCGCTCGCGGTCTTCTCACCGCCGATGTTCACGCCCTGCTTGTTGATGTAGCCCATCGCCTTGTCCTTGACGGTGGTGCGCAGCTCGGTGCCCGGACGCGGCGCCAGCAGCAGGGCCACGACGCTGCCCGCGGCGGCGCCCAGCAGGAACGCGCCCAGGCCGCCCAGGCCCGTGCTCGCCGGCTTGTACGTCGTCAACCCCACATACCGCAGCGCGTCGTCGGGGTCGAAGTTGTCCCAGGACTTCCGGGCCCTCTTCGAGGCCTGTCCGGCGTACTCGGGAACCTGGTCAAGCAGCTGGTGCGCCAGGAACTGGCGGTAGATCTTGCTCTTGGCCAAAGCCTTCGCCTGCCACGTCTTCTTCGCTCCGAACATGGGTCCCTCCTGGGCCGGATGAATCACGGGTGGGGTGGCCCGCCTGGGTGCACCCCCCTCGTGCAACATCAAGGTAGGCAGGGAAGCCTCCGGTGCCAGCCCCCAGACGTGCTTCGTCGTAGCCCCATGCGTCGTCCGGTGGACGGCATGTCCGGTGGGACCCATGGCAAGAAGGCAGCCAGGCCAGGGGCTTTTTGGTATGTGGCCCGGGCCATGTCCTACGACCAGAAGCTGCTCGAGACGATCGCCCAGGTGGAGAAGGGTGGCGCGCCCAAGTACCACGCCAAGAACGCGGAGGCCGGCAAGCTCTTCGCCCGCGAGCGCATCCGCCTGCTGGTGGACGCGGACTCGTTCGTGGAGGACGGCAAGCTCGCCAACAACCTGGACGCGGATCTGCCCTCCGACGGCGTCATCACGGGGCTCGGGCGCATCGCCGGCCGCACCGTGGCCATCATGGCCAACGACTCCACGGTGAAGGCGGGAAGCTGGGGCGCCCGCACGGTGGAGAAGATCCTCCGCATCCAGGAGACGGCGAAGGCGTCCCGCTGTCCGCTGCTGTACCTGGTGGACTCCGCGGGCGCGCGCATCACCGACCAGGTGGACATGTTCCCCGGCCGCCGGGGCGCGGGCCGCATCTTCTACAACGAGGTGCACCTGTCGGGCGTGGTGCCGCAGATCTGCCTGCTCTTCGGACCGTCCGCCGCCGGCGGCGCGTACATCCCCGCGTTCTGTGACCTGGTCATCATGGTGGACGGCAACGCGTCCATGTACCTGGGCAGCCCGCGCATGGCGGAGATGGTCATCGGGGAGAAGGTCACGCTGGAGGAGATGGGCGGCGCGAAGATGCACTGCTCCGTGTCCGGCGTGGGCGACGTGCTGGTGAAGACGGAGCAGGAGGCCATCGCCGCGGCGAAGCGGTACCTGGCGTTCTTCCCGGAGAACTTCACGAAGCCGGCGCCGCGCGCGGAGCTGAAGGCCCCGAAGCACAGCGGCAAGCGCGTGGATGAGATCATCCCGCCGGATCAGAACAAGCCCTTCGACATGCACGCCCTCATCACGGAGCTCATCGACGAGGGCAGCTGGTTCGAGGTGAAGAAGCTCTTCGCCCAGGAGCTGATCACCGGCCTTGCGCGCATCGGCGGGCAGCCGGTGGGCATCGTGGCGAACCAGCCCAAGTACAAGGGCGGCGTGCTGTTCGTGGACAGCGCGGACAAGGCGGCCCGGTTCATCTGGCTGTGCGACGCGTTCAACATCCCGCTGCTGTACCTGGCGGACGTGCCGGGGTTCATGATCGGCACCAAGGTGGAGCGGGCGGGCATCATCCGCGCGGGCGCGAAGATGATCTCCGCGGTGTCGGAGGCCAGCGTGCCGCGCATCTGCGTGGTGGTGCGCAAGGCCTACGGCGCGGGCCTCTACGCAATGAGCGGCCCCGGCTTCGCCCCGGAGGCCACCCTGGCGCTGCCCCAGGCGATGATCGCCGTGATGGGCCCGGAGGCGGCGGTGAACGCCGTCTACTTCAACAAGATTCAAGAGCTGCCGGAAGCCGAGCGGCCGGCCTACGTCCAGAAGCTGCGCGACGAGTACAAAGAGGACGTGGACATCTACAAGCTGGCCAGCGAGCTCATCATCGACGCGGTCATCCCCGGGGATTCCCTGCGCGGGGAGCTGTTGCAGCGTTATGCGCTCTACGCGGAGCGCTTCCAGCCCCGCGCCGAAAAGAAGCACGGCGTCTATCCCGTTTGAGCCGTCCCCACCTGAGCTAGATTCCCGCCCCGACCATGGACTTCGAACTCCCCGACAGCCACCGCGCCCTCCAGGCCTCCCTCCGTGAATTCTGCGAACGCCGCGTGAAGCCCTATGCGCGCGAGTGGGACAAGGACGAGAAGTTCCCCATGGAGGTGGTGAAGGAGCTGGGCCAGCTGGGCGTGCTGGGCATGCTCGTCTCCGAGGAGTACGGCGGGGCGGCCATGGACTCGCTCGCCGTGGCGGTGGCGGTGGAGGAGATCGCCCGCTACGACGGCTCGCTCGCCCTCACGGTGGCCAGCCACAACGGCCTGGGCACCAGCCACGTCCGCGTCTTCGGAAACAAGGCGCAGCACCAGCGCTACCTGCCGAAGCTGGCCTCCGGCGAGTGGCTGGGCGCGTGGGGCCTCACCGAGCCGGGATCCGGTTCGGACGCGTCCGGCATGCGCACCACCGCGGTCCGCAAGGGCGACAAGTGGGTGCTCAACGGCGCCAAGATGTTCATCACCCAGGGCACGGTGGGTGACGTGTTCGTGGTGCTGGCGCTCACGTCGCCGGAGAAGCGCCAGAAGGGCATCACCGCCTTCGTGCTGGAGAAGGGCGTGCCGGGCTTCAGCCAGCGCGCCATCCACGGCAAGCTGGGCATGCGCTCCTCCGACACGGCGGAGCTCATCCTGGAGAACGTGGAGCTGGGCGACGACGCCATCGTGGGCGAGGTGGACCGGGGCTTCATCGACACGCTGAAGATCCTCGACAAGGGCCGAATCACCATCGGCGCGCTGTCGGTGGGCCTCCTGCGCGGGGCGCTGGAGGAGTCGGTGGCGTACTCGAAGGACCGCACCGCGTTCGGCCAGCCCATTGGCGAGTTCCAGGGCCTGCGCTGGATGATGGCGGACATGAAGACGGAGCTGGAGGCGGCGCGCCTCTTGGTGCACCGCGCGGCGCGGCTCGCGGACGCCGGCCAGCCCTATTCGGAGGAGGCCTCCATGGCGAAGCTGTTCGCCTCCGAGGCGGCCATGCGCGGCTGCAACAAGGCCGTGCAGATCCACGGCGGCTACGGCTACACGCGCGAGTTCCCCGTGGAGCGCTACCTGCGCGACGCCAAGCTCTGTGAGATTGGCGAGGGCACGAGCGAGATCCAGCGCACCATCATCGCCCGCGAAACGTTCAAAGGGGCCTGATGGACACCGCTCGGTTACGGGAGCTGGGGCTCCAGGTGCGGGAGGAGCCCTCCGGCATCGAGGTGATGCTGGACCTGGAGGCCGCGTCCCTGGTGAACCCCATCACCCGGGACTTCATCACCGAGGTGATCTTCCAGGTGGTGGGGGATCGGCTCATCCCCATCTCGCCCGCCGCCGTGGTGGGCATGACGCCCATCCTGCTGTCCGCCATCGACGCGGCGGAGGAGATGCAGGCGCTGCTGCTGGACACCTTCAGCGACCACGTCTTCCACCTGCAGCGCCGCTCGGAGGAGTTGCAGCTCCTAGGCCTGCCCGCGGACGTGGATCCCCAGTCCCTGGAGCTGTCCACGACGGTGAAGGAGGGCCACCTCGCGGTGAAGCTGGTGTCGGACCGGCAGGGCAACTTCCGCGTCGCGCAGGCGGTGCGCGGCGGTGAGGACCTGCCCACCGCGGCGGGCCACATCATCGAACTGTCGGAGTTCCGCGAGCGGGGCGCGCTGACGGGCTACCTGGCGGCGCTCTTCGGTGAGCCCACCCTCACCCGGACGCCGGTGACGGCGGGCGCGGGGCCGGTGCGCTTCGTGGAGATCGTGGAGAAGTTCGGCGCCCAGGCGCTGGTGCCGCCGCGCAGCAGCCTGGAGCTGCTGGCCCAGTTCCAGGTGGAGGGCAAGGCCTACCGCTTCGCCGCCGCGCGCATCGCCGGGCGCACCTTCCGGGGGATGCTGGCGGGCACGCAGGGCAAGGTGTGGGCGGGCCGCTTCGAACTGGACGAGTTCCCCGGCGTCGTGCGGATGGTCGCGGACCTGTTGAAGGTCGCCCCCGAGGCCGTGCGCCTCGTGGGCCCGGACGCCCCCCAGGAGTGAGACACCCGTGGAGAAGATGACCCTGGTGGAACGGGTGCAGGCGCTGGAGGGCCGGCTGGGCGTGACGTTCTCCCGGCGGGACCTGGCGCTGGAGGCCCTGACGCACAAGACGTACGCCAACGAGAACCGCGACCAGAACCTCAAGGACAACCAGCGCCTGGAGTTCCTGGGCGACGCGGTGGTGGACCTGGCGGTGAGCCACCGGCTCATGGACCGCTGCCCGGGCATGCCGGAGGGCGAGCTCACCAAGATGCGCGCCCGCATCGTCCACGAGGAGGGCCTGGCGCGCGTGGCGCGGGGCCTGCGCCTGGGCGACCTGCTGCTGCTGGGCCGGGGCGAGTCCCAGTCGGGCGGACGGGACAAGAACTCCATCCTCGCGGACGCCCTGGAGGCGGTGCTGGGCGCCGTGTACCTCAACGGTGGCCTGGAGCCGGCGCTGGCGCTGGTGGACCGCTGCTTCAGCGAGCCCCTGGAGGAGGTGGCCTCCGGCGCGGGCCGCCTGGACTACAAGACGCTGCTCCAGGAGATGTCCCACGAGCGGCTGAAGCTGTCGCCGCGCTACCGCGTGGTGGCGGAGTCCGGCCCGGAGCACTCCAAGGTCTTCGAGGTGGAGGTGTGCATTGGGGAGGTCGTGTACGCCCGCGCCTCCGGCCGCAACAAGAAGGAGGCCGAGCAGGCAGGCGCGCGCACCACGCTGGAGCGCCTGAAGACGGCGCCCGCGGCAGCCCCGGACACCGGGACAGACGTGCCACCCACGGTGGCGGTCGTCCCGGAGCTCCCGACGCCAGGGGTTCCCCCGGACGACCCTCCGGCGTGAAAGCCCTTGGAGGGGGAGGGGGGTGGGGGGTAGGGTCCGCGCCTTCGTGCCCTGGAGGGCGTTTCGTATGCACCGTCTTCTCGGTATCACCGTGGCCCTGTTCGCCGTGGGAGTCCTGGCCGCCGAGCCAGCCCCGGGCGCTTCCAGCGGCCCCTGGACCAGGAAGGTCCAGGCCGGCAAGGACCTCTACGCGACCCTGAAGACGAGCCAGGGCACGATCATCGTGCGGCTCTTCCCCAAGGAGGCGCCCAACACGGTGGCGAACTTCGTGGGGCTGGCGACGGGGGAGAAGGCCTGGACGGACCCCTCCACGGGCCAGCTGGTGACGAAGAAGCCCCTCTACGCGGGCACCGTCTTCCACCGCGTCATCCCGGGCTTCATGATCCAGGGCGGCGACCCCACCGGCACCGGCACGGGTGACCCGGGCTACCGCTTCGAGGACGAGTTCCAGGGCGGCCGCGGCTTCGACAAGCCGGGCATCCTGGCCATGGCCAACGCGGGCCGGAACACCAACGGCAGCCAGTTCTTCATCACCACCTCCACGCCCACGCACCTCACCGGCCGGCACACCATCTTCGG
Organism: Corallococcus sp. BB11-1; assembly: GCF_026626625.1. NCBI lineage: Bacteria > Pseudomonadati > Myxococcota > Myxococcia > Myxococcales > Myxococcaceae > Corallococcus > Corallococcus sp. BB11-1. The sequence goes on from NZ_JAPNJY010000005.1 coordinate 10,742, forward strand.
CGAGGTCGTCTCCGGCTATGACGTGGTGGAGAAGATCGGCAACGTGCCGCGCAGCGCGCAGGACCGGCCCCAGACGCCCGTCACGCTCGTCTCCGTCACGCTGAGCGACAAGGCGCCCAAGGGCGTCCCGGCGGCCAAGGCCCCGGCCGCCGCGAAGGACGCCGCGAAGGACGCCGTGAAGAAGAAGGTCCCCGCGGACGCCCCCGTCGCCCCGAGCCCCACGCCATGAGCTTCATGGCGCGGGCCCAGGCGGGCGAGGACCTGTACGGCACCCTGGATACAACGGAGGGTCGCATCGTCGTGCGCCTGTTCTCCCAGGACGCGCCGAAGACGGTGGAGAACTTCGTGGGGCTGGCGACGGGGGAGAAGGCCTGGACGCACCCCATCACCAGCCAGGCCATGCACGGCCGCCCGCTCTACGACGGCACGCTGCTCTTCCGGTGCATCAAGGACTTCATGATCCAGGGCGGGGACCCGACCAGCCGTGGCAACGGCGGCCCGGGCTTCCGGTTCGAGGATGAGTTCCAGGGCGGCCGGCGTTTCGACAAGAAGGGTGTCCTGGCCATGGGCAACACCGGCCCGAACACGAACGGCAGTCAGTTCTTCATCACCGCGGCTCCCACCCCCCACCTCAACAACCGACACACCATCTTCGGCGAGGTGGTGGAAGGGCAGGACGTGGTGGACCGCATCGCCAACGAGCTTCCCAAGGACTCGAACGACCGTCCCCGCCGGGACGTGCGCATCCAGACGTTGACCATCTCCACGGCGCGGCCCTAAGCAGCCCTCGTCGCCCCGTTCATCGCGGTACCGTCGTTTCCCCGGGGCCTTCCCGCAACTGTCGGAAGGCCCACTGATCATCTCCGGAAGTATGGCCTCCCAGTCCTCGCAGAAGAAAACCCGCGCCGGCTTCGCCGCGCTCATCGGCCGACCCAACGTGGGCAAGAGCACGCTGCTCAACGCGCTCACGGGCGAGAAGATCGCCATCGTCTCGCCCAAGCCGCAGACCACCCGCAACCGCATCCTGGGCGTGGTGACGCGTCCGGAGGGGCAGGTGGCCTTCCTCGACACGCCCGGCATCCACCAGGCCAAGGGGGAGCTCAACCGCTACATGGTGGAGGCCGCCCTCTCCGCGGCCGAGGAGGTGGACCTGGTCCTCTTCCTCATCGAGCCCCCCGCCGGGGAGACCATCGACGTGACGCCGGGCAACCGCGCCATCCTCGAGCGGCTGCAGAAGGTGGGCAAGCCCACCTTCCTGGTCATCAACAAGATCGACGCCATCCCGAAGGAGAAGCTCCTGCCGCTGATCTCGCTGTACGGCGAGCAGTTCCCCTTCGCGGAGGTGGTGCCCATCTCCGCCCGGGAGAAGGACGGCGTGGAGCACCTGTTCCAGGTGGTGCTGGGACACCTGCCGGAGGGTGAGCCGCTCTTCGCGGAGGACATGCTCACGGACCAGCAGGAGCGCGTGTTGGTGGCCGAGTACATCCGCGAGCAGGTGCTCCGGCACTGCCGGCAGGAGATTCCGTACTCCACCGCCGTGCTGGTGGACGTGTTCGACGAGTCCGAGCGCGAGCCGCGCCCCGGCACGCCCCCCGGGCAGCTGGGCGGCCTCATCCGCATCGCGGCGTCCATCTACGTGGAGCGCGACAGCCAGAAGGCCATCCTGATTGGCAAGCAGGGGCAGATGCTGAAGCTCATCGGTACGGACGCGCGCAAGTCGGTGCAGCGCCTGCTGGGCGCGCACGTCTACCTGGACCTGCGCGTGCGCGTGGAGGCCCGCTGGAGCGAGCGCGCCGCGGGCTTGAGGAAGCTGGGTTACGAGTGATGCGCCCGTCGTCGTCCGAGGGCTCGTCGTTCTTGTTGTCGCCGTCGTTGCCGTCGCTGTCGAAAGAGACTCCATGAAGCCGCTGGTCGCCATTGTCGGTCGCCCCAACGTGGGCAAGAGCACGCTGTTCAACCGCCTGGTGGGCCGCCGCGTCGCGCTCGTGCAGGACGAGCCGGGCGTCACCCGCGACCGGCACTACGCCGACGCGGACTGGGAAGGCCGGATCTTCACGCTCATCGACACGGGCGGCTTCGTGCCCGGTGAGAAGGACTCGCTGCTCAAGCAGGTGCGCGAGCAGGCGCAGTTCGCCGTGGAGGAGTGCGACGTCATCATCTTCGTCGTGGACGCCCGCGTGGGCATGTCCACGGCGGACGAGGCCGTCGCCAACTACCTGCGCAAGAGCGGCAAGCCGGTGGTCGTCGCGGCCAACAAGCTCGACAATGAGACGGGGCTGATGCAGTCGCTGGCGGGCGAGTTCTTCCGCCTGGGCCTGGGCGACGTGCAGGGCATCTCCGCCGAGCACAACCTGGGCATGGGCAGCCTGATGGACTCCGTCGTGGCGAAGCTCGCCCCGAAGGTGGAGGGCGAGGACGCCGAGGCGCCCCCCGACGACGGGAAGATCCGCGTCGCCATCATCGGCCGGCCCAACGTGGGCAAGAGCACCCTGGTCAACGCCATCCTCAAGGAGAAGCGCGTCGTCGTCAGTGAAGTCGCTGGCACCACGCGCGACCCCATCGACTCCGAGGTCACGTACAAGGGCAACGAGCTCATCCTCACGGACACCGCGGGCATCCGGCGCAAGAAGACCATCGCGCACCAGGTGGAGCAGTACTCCGTCATCGCCGCGCTCAAGGTGCTGGAGCGCAGCGACGTGGCGGTGCTCCTGATGGACGCCACCGAGCCGGCCGTGGATCAGGACGCGAAGCTGGCGGGCCTGTCCATGGACCGCGGCCGCGCGCTGGTCATCGTGGTGAACAAGTGGGATCTCATCGCGGAGGACAAGCGCAAGCAGGACGCGTTCCGCGACGACCTGAAGATCGCCCTGAAGTTCGTGGGCTACGCGCCGGTCATCTTCACGTCCGCCCTCCACGGCTCCAAGGTGGAGAAGGTGGTGGACGTGGCGGTGGAGCTGGCCAAGCAGTTCCGCTTCCGGGCGCCCACGCCGCAGCTCAACCGGCTGCTGGACTACATGGTGGACAACAACCCGGCGCCCATCGTGAAGAGCAAGCCGCTGCGCCTGTACTACATCGCCCAGGTGGCGGCGGCGCCGCCGACGTTCGCGCTCACGTGCAACGCGCCGGAAGGCGTGCCGGACATGTACAAGCGCTACATCACCAACCAGATCCGCAAGACGTTCGATCTGCGCGTGCCCATCCGGCTGCTCTTCCGCGAGCGTCCGGGCAAGGCCAAGCGCGAGGCGCGCAAGAACCCGAACCTGGCCAACAAGGGCAAGGGCGGGAAGCGGGCGGGGCGCGACTGACCGCGCTCGTTCGTTGACACTCCCAGCGGGCGCTCTTTACAGTGCGCCGCTTTCGCAAGCGAAGAGCACCGTCGAGCCGAGAGAGGTCCCCTCATCGTGGCCCAGCAGAAGACCGAGAAGATTCGCCAGCAGGAGCTTCGTCAGCCGGACGCCTTCCAGAAGGCGGGGGCGGACGCGCGCGACTGGCTGATGCAGCGCCAGAAGTTCCTCGCCATCGGTGCCGGTGTCCTGGTGCTGGGCGCGGTGGGCGTCGCCATCGCCAGCGAGGTCTCCAAGCGCGGCGAGGAGACGGCCTCCATGCAGTTCGGCCAGGCGCTCACCGTGCTGGATCGCCCCGTGACGGGCGTGGACCCGGCGGACCCCTCGTCCACGGAGCCCCCGTTCGCGACGGTGCAGGCCCGGGACGAGGAGATCGTCCGGTCGCTGGAGGCGTTCCGCAAGGAGTACGACGGCACGCGCGCGGCGACGACGGCGGCCCTGCCGCAGGCGAAGGCCGAGTTCCGGCTGGGCCGGTACGACGCCTCGCTGGCGTCCCTGGCCACGTTCCTCAAGGGCGTGCCGGAGAACGACGCCCTGCGCGCGGGCGCCCTGGAAGGCCAGGGCTACGCCTACGAGGCCAAGGGCGACTTCGCCAACGCCATCAGCTCCTTCGAGCAGATGGAGAAGGCGGACTCGGGCGAGTACCTGGCGGGCATGGGCCAGTACCACAAGGCGCGCATGCTCATCCTCCAGGGCAAGAAGGACGAGGCGGCCCAGGTCCTGTCGAAGATCCCCACGGACCACCCGAACAGCGCCGCGGCCCGTCAGGCCACGGAGCGCATGGCGGTGCTGGCCTCCGAAGGCGTGAAGGTGCCCACGCCGGCGCCGCCGCCGGCCGCCGCCACGCCGGATGCGGGGTAGCCGTCCGCTATGACCATGCGGCACGCTCGGTGGAAGCGGTGGGTGGGGATGTTGGCCGGGGTGGGGCTGGTGGCCGGCTGTGGCCGGGCGCAGCTCTACGGCAGCCCGGAGCTGCCCAGGGCTCCGCGTCAGCCGCCGGTGGAGTACTTCCGGGTGGACTGGTGGAAGGGGCTGGTCGACAAGGTCCCGCTGCTCGAGTACTCGCCGCGCGAGCCGGCCTCCCCGGTGTACGAGCCGGAGAGCCGCAACGTCATCGCGCAGACGCGCGACGGGTACATCCACGCGGTGGGCCCGGACGGCACCCTGTCCTGGTCCTTCCGCACCGGGGCCCGGGCGCTCGCGGGCGCCATGACGAGCGAGGGCGTCGTCTACGCGCCGGGCGGTGACGGGACGCTGTACGCGCTCGACGGCGCCACCGGGAAGGTGAAGTGGAAGTACCCGACCCAGGAGTCGCTGGCCACGGTGCCGGTGCTGGCGGACGGGCTGGTGCTGGTGGCCTCGGACACCGACACGGTGTTCGCGGTGAAGGCGTCGGACGGGACGTGGGTCTGGCAGTACCGGCGCGACCCTCCGTCGGGCTTCACCATCCGGGGCGCCTCCGCGCCGAAGGTGGACCAGGGCACCGCGTACGTCGGCTTCTCCGACGGCTTCCTCGTCGCGCTCAAGGTCGACGACGGCGGCGTCATCTGGGAGAAGGCCCTGTCGGGCACCGGGACGGAGTTCCTGGACGTGGACTCCACGCCGGCCATCGACTCGGCGGGGCGGCTCTACGTGGCCTCGTACAAGAACGGCCTCTACGCGCTGGAGGCGGACTCCGGCGCGGTGCTGTGGAACACCAGCGTGGGGGGCATGACGTCGGTGCTCGCCCGGGGTGAGGTGGTGTTCGCCGCCGGCGACAGTCGCGTGGACGCCTACCTGGGGGAGACGGGACGGCTCATCTGGTCGCTCCCCCTCAAGGACAAGACGGCCCTGGCTCCGGTGTTGGCTCGGGGAATGCTGCTGATCCCCAACCAGAACGCGCTGCTGTTCGTGGATCCGACGACGGGCAAGACGCGCATGGCGTGGAACCCGGGCCGGGGCATCTCCGCGCCGCCGTACGTCGTGGGCTCGCGGGTGTACGTGCTGTCCAACAACGCGTACCTGTACTCGCTGGACATGAACAACGTGGAGAAGGGGCCGCGCGGGTGACGCGCGCCGTGCCCCGGACGGTGCGGGTGGTGGCGGCGCTGATTCCCCAGCCCTTGAGGGACGGGGGCCCGGAGGAGGGTGGGCGCCGGTTCCTCGTCCAGCAGCGGCTCCCCGGAGGCAGCCGGGCGCTCCTCTGGGAGTTCCCCGGCGGCAAGGTGGAGGCCGGTGAGACGGACGAGGCCGCCCTGGCGCGCGAGTGCCGCGAGGAGCTGGACGTGGAGCTGTCCGTGGGCCGCCGCCTGTGGGAGGGCCGGCACGCGTATCCGGATCTCACCGTGGAGCTGGTGCTGTACGCGGCCACGCTGGTGTCGGGCGAACCGAAGCCCCTGGGCGCGCACACGCTGGCGTTCCACACGCCGCGGGAGATGCAGGCGCTGCCGTTCTGCGAAGCGGACGTGCCGCTCCTGGAGGACCTGCTGGCCGGAAGGATGGGTGCGCTCGATTGATGCTGCTGCACACGTTCCAGCACATTCCCGGCGTGGGTCCGTGGCGGGAGAAGGACCTGTGGTCCAAGGGCATCCGCACCTGGGATGACTTCCCGGACGGCGGCATCGTCATCAGCCGCAAGGCGGACGTGATTGCCCGCGAGCGCATCGCCGTGGCCCGCGAGGCGCTGGCCCGCAGGGACTTGAAGGAGCTGGCGCGGCTGGTGCCACCGCGCGAGCACTGGCGCCTGTTCCCGGAGTTCCAGGACGACGCCGTCTACTTCGACATCGAGACGGACGGCAGCCAGACGCAGGTGCCCACGGTGGTGAGCCTGTTCGACACCGCGGGCCTGCACGTCTTCGTCCAGGGCCGGAACATGGACGCGCTGCCGGAGGCCATGGCGGCGCGCCGGCTGTGGGTGACGTTCAACGGCTCCTGCTTCGACGTGCCGGTGCTGAAGGAGTACTTCGGCGAGAAGCGCTTCCCGGTGCCGGAGGCGCACATCGACCTGCGCTTCGTCACGCGGCGGCTGGGGTTGGGCGGCGGGCTGAAGGAGATTGAAGAGAAGCTGGGCGTGGGCCGGCCGCCGCACCTGAAGGGCGCCAACGGCTACGACGCGGTGCTGCTGTGGCGCGCGTACCTGCGCCGGGGGGACGTGGCGGCCCTGCGCTACCTGGTGGAGTACAACCTGTATGACTCGTTCCAGCTCCGGTCGCTGATGGACCTGGCCTACAACAAGGGCGCGGACGACCTGAACCTGGACGTGCCCCGGCTGAAGGTCTTCGAGCGCGGGGACCTGCTGTACGACGTGAGCCGACTGTTGTTGGAACTGGGGCCCACCCCAAGCGACGTGGACACGCTCGCTCGGGTGCGGGCCATGGAGCAGGATTCCTGAGCGGCCAGGTGGTCCCCTGGGTTGGCCGGCCGCGGCCCGGCGCCCCCTGGGGCATTCCCAGCCGCCGCGTGGAGCTCACCCGCGTCACCGCCTTGCCGGTGACGGACGCGGAGTGGGCCGGGGACGGCTTCGTCCTGAGTCCGGGCGGAGACGCGCTGGGGCTCGCGCTGAGTGCCCGCCGGCTCGCGGTGCTCCAGGCCGGCGAGGCGTGGCCACCCGAGCGTTCGCTGGAGCTGCCCCGGACCGCGCAGCTCGTCGCGCTGCACCCGTCGCTGAAGAGCGCGGCGGTGCTGGGGCCGGGGCGCATCGAGATGGTCGGCCTGGGGACGGACGGCGGCACCGCGGGCACGACGGCGCGCACCTGGACGCGGCCCACGCAGGCCATCGGGTTCGACAGCACCGGCCAGGGGCTGTGGACCAGCGATGTGGTGGACGGGCGGGCGTCCGTGCAGCTGGTGGACGCTCGGACGCTGTCCGACGTGGATGGGATGGACACGAGCCGCGACGCGCCGCTGGGCGAGGACGACGTGGACGGCCTGCACGAATGGATGCCGCACCCGAGCCTGCCGGTGATGGGCGCGGCGCTGAGCTGCGGCCAGGACGGCACGTGGCTGACGTTCCTGGAGCGCGGGGCGACGGGGCTCGTGCGGGGCGCGGAGGTGGCGTCGGCGGACGCGCCTTTCTACCCGGCGGGCTTCTTCCCGGATGGCGCGAGCTTCATCGGCGTGGGTGGCACCTGGGTGCGGCGCTGGTCCTACCCGGAAGGAACGATGGCGGCGGAGTTCATCCTGCCGGAGCAGGGAACGCTCGCGACGGGCTACACCGGGCTCGTGACGGCGCGCGCGGTGCTGGTGGCGGTGGAGGACCTGTTGGCGGTGGGGGAGTGGTACCTGCTCCAACTGGACCCGGTCACCCTCCGTCCGGTGTGCGCGTGGGAGCTGCCGTTGTCCACGGAGGCCGTCACGTCGCTGCACCTGTTGCCCGGGGGCTTCATCCTGTCGCCGGAGGATGGGCAGCTCTGGCGGTTGCCCGAGGAAGTGCTGGCCCCCGAGCCGGCTTCCGCCCGGTGAACACCGGTCGCGCGGATTGTTCACGCGCGCGTGGAATGGTCCCCGGGGCTGTCTGTAGGGTCCGGGACCATGAGCGATCCCAACTTCGTCAATCAGCCCCCGGGAGTCCCACCGCCACCGGACGCCGAGCCACCCAAGGCGCCGTCGCGGGGGAAGGTCCTGGGAATCCTGATCGCGGTGATGGTCCTGGGACTGGTGGGCTCGTATTTCGGGCTGAAGCGCCAGTCGGAGGCCGTGCCCGCGGCCGTGGTGCCCGCCGTGGCGGATGCGGGCGTGGCGGCGCCTGCGCCACCGGAAGTGTCGCTGCCGGAGAGCGACGGTCGGGTCCGGGAGCTGGCGCGCAAGCTGTCGGTGGATCCTGAGCTGGCGCGGTGGCTGGAGGAGCGCGACCTGACGCGCCGGTTCACGTCGTCCGTGAACAGCATCGCCGAGGGTGAGAGCCCCAGGCCGTCGCTGCTGTTCATGGCGCCGCCGGGAGGCTTCGAGGTGACCGCCCTGGGTTCCGAGGGCCGCACGGCGATCGCGCCCGCGAGCTACGCGCGCTACGACCTGGTGGCCCGGGTGCTGGGGTCGCTGGACGCCTCCGGCGCGGCGCTGGTGTACCGGGAGCTGAAGCCGCTCATCGACCAGGCGTACGGGGAGATCGCGCCGCCGGGACAGCGCTTCGAGGACACCTTCGGCCGGGCCGTCCAGCACCTGCTGGCGGTGCCGGTGTCGCCGGGGCCGGTGGAGGTGGAATCCAAGGGCGCGCTGTACGTGTACACGGCGCCGGAGTTGGAGGGCCTGAGCCGGGCCCAGAAGCACCTGTTGCGCATGGGCCCGGGGAACATCCGCATCATCCAGGCGAAGCTGCGGGAGATGCGCAAGGCGCTGGGGCTGCCCAGCCCGGAGCCCACGGCAGCGGAGCCGCTGCCGGATCAGGTGGTCCCGGGTGAGTCCCAGACCGGGCAGTAGCGGCTAGGCCGTGTCCGCAAACTAGAGCCAGAGGCGGATGGAGGCGATGTGGACCATCGCCAGATAGTTGGCGGCGCGCTTATGGAGGCGATGTGGACCATCGCCAGATAGTTGGCGGCGCGCTTTTCGTAGCGCGTCGCCACTCGCCGATTCTGCTTCAAACGGTTGAAGAGGCACTCGACGCGGCAGCGCTTGCGGTAGGCGGCACGCCGGAAGGTGCGTTGCCGGGGCTGGTTCGAGCGGGTCGGGATGATGGCCTGCACTCCGTGCTCGCGGCACCAGACGCGCAGGGTGTTGTAGCTGTAGCCCTTGTCGCCCACGAGCGCGTCGGGCAGGCGGCGCGGCGCACCCGGCGAGTGCGCACGCGGGACGCTTCCGCCCGTCATCAACGCTTCGAAGGCCTGCGTCTCGTGGCGCTGGCCCGCCGTCAGTGCGAAGACGAGCGGCCGGCCCTCTCCCTCCGCCCGGACGTGCAGCTTGGTAGAGAAGCCCCCCTGGCTGCGGCCAAGCGCTTCAGCTTCCCCCCTTTTGACGGCGTGCCTCGCGCGCCGGCCGCGTGCTGGTGGGCCCGAATGACGCTGGCGTCCATGAAGTGCAACGCCCAGTCCAAGTGCCCGTCCTCGTGCGCTTCGGCTTGCAACTGCCGCAGCACGCGGGCCCAGATTCCTGCCTCCTGCCACCGGTAGAATCGGCTGCTGAGCGTCTTCCAACTGCCGAATTGCTCCCGCGGCACGTCGCGCCATGGCGCGCCCGTGCGCAGCACCCAGAGGATGCCGTTGAGCACTTCCCGGTGGTCCTTGTTCGGGCGCCCCCTGGCTGGCTGCTGCGGTGGCAGCAGCCCGGCCAGTCGCTCCCATTGGGCGTCGGTCAACTCTCCTCGACTCATGCCCTCCTAACAACCGCACCCGCTCGAACTATTTGCGGACACGGCCTAGTTGCGCTTCTTCTTGCCGCCCTTGGCGGGGGGCGGCTTGGGCTTCTCTTTTTCGCCGGCGATCTGGAACGCGGCGCGGAGGTCCTCGACGTCGCGGCCGCGCGAGTCCTGGAACGCCGTGCCGGTCTGGGAGTCCACGACCAGCGTGTATGAGAAGCCCGTCTTGAGCGGCTGCGGCAGGTGGATGCGGTAGACGAGCCCGTCCTCGTTTTCGGTCACGGTGTCGTCGGAGACCATGGCCCGGTCGGCTTCGTCCATGAGCCGGACCCGGTAGTTCTTCAACAGCAGCGTGCTGCGCAGCTCCAGGTCGGAGGTCTGTTCGACGAGCGGCTTTTCCTCCAGGGCCAGCGGGATGAGCGCGAGGCCCGCGTCCGGCGCCTGGTACTGGAGCGTGAAGACCACCGTGTCCGGGGCCGCATCCGGGGTCACCGAGGTGCCGGTGACGCCGCCATCCAGGGGGGCCTCGGACGTCTTGTCGGGGCAGCCGGTGAGCAGGGCCGCGGTGAGGCCGCAGAGCACGGCGATGCCGGTTCGTCGGAAGAAGCGCATGGGGCGGCAACGTATGTGCCGGACGCGGACTCGGGAAGCCCGTGAACACGGGCCAGGGATCCCAAGGTCACTGGCGGACGGTCATCTGGAGGCCCATTCGTGGCGCACAGGGGACATCCAGGGGGCCTCAGGACCCGGAATCGAACCACCAGAATCCCTCAGGAACCCCTGGTCATGACGTCTGATAAGAAGCGTTATGTAAACTAACCGACCAATCTGCCCGGAAGACGCCCCCCTTGGGTGTTCGGTTAACCGGCCAATCCACCCCCGCTGCCGTCGCCGCCCCGCTGCTCTGGGCGTGGTCGTCGCTCAACTGGGTGGTGGGGCCGGTGCTGATGTTCGCGTTGGCGTGGCTCTTCCTGCCGGACCTGCCGCACTACCACAACGGCCTGGTGCTCATCGGCCTGGCCCGCTGCATCGCCGCCCGCGTCCTGGAACTGCTGACGCGCGAGGGCTGGGCCCGGTGGTGCCGAGTATGGGCCTGATGCTCCTCAGGACCCGTGCCCCCGCATTGAAGAAGATGATCTCCTGGGCATCGTTGGTGGCGATGATGGCATCGGCTACCTGAGAGACGATGTCGGCAATCCAGGCCTCGGGTACTGGCGGCTTCTTCATCACGTTCCCCCCCTGTTGCAATCAAAGCCTAGCGACTTGCCACGGCGTTGACAGCTTCCTCCCGGAAGCACGTCCTGCATCTGACCCCCGCTCTCCCTGGAAGACCGTGAACCGGCTGGGGCCGCAGGACACCTCGCCTGGCATGCCATGCCCCGTCTCCCTGAGGTGGTGCTGGCACGCCATGGCCGCTTCATGCGTCCGGCCCCAGGTTTCCGGGAGGACACCTCTGCCGGAGTTGAAATCATGGACCCCTCCCCCCACACCGAAAAGCCTGCCGAGATGCCGTCTCCGGTGCGGGCGAGTCCTCCATCCATCCTCTGGTTCGAGGCCCTGTCGCGCGAGGATGTGGCCTGGGCCGGGGGCAAGGGCGCGAACCTGGGGGAGCTGACGCGCGCCGGGTTGCCCGTGCCTCCCGGCTTCGTCATCACCGCCTCCGCCTTCCATGACGCCATGCGGCCGGTGCGCTCCCAACTGAGCGCGCTGTGGCGGCGCGTGGAGCCAGACGATGCCCGCTCGCTCGCCGAAGTCACGAAGGAGATGCAGAGCGTGGTGCTCAAGGCGCCCCTGCCTGATTGGCTGAGCACCGCCGTGCTCGCCGCGTACCACCAACTGCGGGAATGCACCGCTGTCGCCGTGCGCTCCTCGGCCACGGCCGAGGACACTGCGGCCACCTCCTTCGCGGGCATGCACGAGTCCTTCACCAACGTGGCGGGCGAGGAAGCGCTGTTCGACCGGCTGCGGGCGTGCTGGGCCTCCGCCTACGGACAGCGGGTGGTGGCCTATCGGAAGGCCCAGGGGCTCACGGATGAGCCAGAGATCGCCGTGGTGGTTCAAGCCATGGTGGACTCGACGCGCTCGGGCGTCATGTTCACCGCGGACCCCGCCACCGGCGACACGGGCCACCTCGTCATCGAGGCGGCCTTTGGCCTGGGCGAGGTCGTCGTGGGTGGACAGGTGGAGCCCGACACGTACCTGGTGGATCGGATGGGACCGCGCGTGCTGGAGACGCGCGTGGGGCAGAAGGCCTTCCGCCTGGTGCGCGACGGCGTGGGCCACGAGAAGCGTGAGACGCTCTCACCTGAAGAGGCCCGGCGGCGCGTGCTTGACGACGTGGAGGTCCTGGAGCTGGCGCGGCTGGGCCTGCGCGTGGAGCGACACTACGGCGCCCCCCAGGACATCGAGTGGGCGGAGGCGGACGGCCGGTTCTACCTCGTGCAGTCCCGGCCGGTGACGACCGGCCATGTCGCCACCCCCAATCCGCCCGCGCCCGTCGGGGCTCCGGAGCGACCGCGCGTGTCCGGCCTGGGTGCATCCCCGGGCCTCGCGACGGGCCGGGTGCGCGTGCTGCGCGACGCAAGCGAGGCAGCGCGGCTGGAGCCTGGGGAAATCCTCGTCGCGCCGATGACGTCTCCGGACTGGGTGCCCACGCTGCGGCGCGCGGCGGCGGTCGTCACCGACAGCGGCGGCATGACGTGCCACGCGGCCATCGTCAGCCGCGAACTGCGCAAGCCCTGCGTGGTGGGGACGCGCACCGCCACCCGGGTGCTCCATGACGGCGAGGAGGTCACCGTGGATGGTGGCGCGGGCACCGTGTGGCCGGGCCGTGTTCCGGACGCTTCCCCCAGCGTGGCGGTGGCCAGCCCCTCGGAGGCGTCCGCCACCGCTCGCACGGGCGAGGTGATGGCCCATCCCCACGAAGTGCTCGGCACGCGGCTCTACGTGAACCTGGCCCTTCCCGGCCAGGCCCGCGAGGCCGCGGCCCTCCCGGTGGACGGCGTGGGCCTGCTGCGGGCGGAGTTCATGCTCACCGAGGCGCTGGGCGGGGCGCACCCCCGAAAGCTCATCGCCGAGGGGCGCCAGCGTGAGTTCATCGAGCGGATGTCCGGCGCGCTGCTGGCCATCACCCACGCCTTCCGCGGGCGCCCGGTGGTGTACCGCACCACGGACTTCCGCACGAACGAGTTCCGGAATCTTCAGGGCGGAGCGGACTTCGAGTCCCCCGAGGCCAACCCGATGCTCGGCTTCCGCGGCTGCTACCGCTACCTGCGCGAGCCGGAGGTGTTCCGGCTGGAACTGGAGGTGCTCGCCCGGGTGCGGGAGCAGACGCCCAACCTCCACCTGATGCTGCCCTTCGTGCGCACGGCGTGGGAGCTGGAGGCGTGCCTGGAGGCCGTGGACGCAAGCCCGCTGGGACACCAGCGCGGGATGGAGCGGTGGGTGATGGCGGAGGTGCCCTCCGTCGTCTACCGCATCCCCGAGTACGCGCGCATGGGCATCACGGGCGTGTCCATCGGCTCCAACGACCTGACGCAGCTCATGCTAGGCGTGGATCGGGACTCGGAGCAGTGCGCGGAGCTCTTCGACGAGGAGGACGCGGCGGTGCTGGACGCCATCGTGCGTATCATCCGGGCCAGCCACGAGGCGGGCATCACGTCGTCGCTGTGCGGCCAGGCGCCGTCCAACCGCCCGGGCTTCGCGGAGCACCTGGTGCGCGCGGGCATCACCTCCATCTCCGTGGACCCCGGGGCCGTGGACGCCGCCCGGAGCGTCATCGCGGCGGCGGAGCGCCGGTTGCTGCTGGATGCGGCCCGGCCCCTTGCGTGACGGCCCCGGAAGGCCGGGGGGCGCGCGTTGCCGGGCGGTCCACGCGCGCGAGCGCCAGGAGCGTCAACGCGACGGCCACGCTCGCGAGGACGCGCACCCAGTCGTGCACGTGGAGCGGATGCAGCCCCACGCGCGTCGCCAGGGGCGGCCACTGGAGGAGCAGCACCGAAAACGCGAGCGTCAGCGCGCAGACCCAGCGCGACGTGCGCGTGCGCAGCCGGGTGAGCACGGCCGCGAAGCCGGCGCTCGAAAGCGACAGCGACGCCAGCGCCACCGCCCTGGCGTGCGCCACGTCGTGGCCGGCGCTCAGGCTCCGGTCATACGCCCAGACGAGCCCCACCGCCGTCAGCCCGCCCACCAGCAGGAGCGTGGCCCACTCGGACCGGGCGAAGAAGCGGGCGGGGACCCGGCCGCGCACGGGGGCCAGCCGCCCCGGCCGCGCGGACTCCTGGAAGGCCAGCATCGCGGTGGGATGGATGAGCAGCTCCAGCCAGACGATGTGGATGGGCAGGTACAGCAGCGGGTAGCCCGCCAGCGGCAGCAGCGCCGCGGTGCTCACCAGCGGCAGGTGGACGAGCAGCAGGTAGAGGAAGCAGTGCTGGAGGTTCTGGAAGAGCTGGCGGCCCTCCGCGATGGCGCGCACCAGCGTGCCGAAGTCGTCGTCGAGCAGCACGATGGAGGCCGCCTCGCGGGCACTGCGGGTTCCCCGCCCACCCATGGCGATGCCCACGTCCGCAGCCTGGAGCGCCGGGACGTCGTTCACGCCGTCGCCCGTGACGGCCACCACCTCGCCCTCGCGGCGCAGCGCCTTCACCAGCGCGTACTTCTGCGCCGGCACCGCGCGGGCCACCACGTCCACGGGCGGCACACGGCCTGCGTCGTCCAGTCGCGCCACCAGCGCATCCCCCGTGAGCACCCGGGGCGCCGTGCCCCCCAGTCCCAGGCGACGGGCCACCGCCAGCGCCGTGCGAGGGTGGTCCCCTGTCACCATCACCGTGCGCAGGCCCGCGTCGCGACACTCGCGCACCGCCGCCTCCGCCCCGGCGCGCACCGGATCCTCGCACGCCACGAGCCCCAGGAAGTGGAAGCCCCGCTCCGGCTCCCCGCCGCGCCAGTCCGCGGCGTCCAGCGTCTGGCTCGCGCATGCGATGACCTTGCGCCCCTCGCTCGCGAGCGCCGTCACGCGCCGCTCCCACTCCTCGCGCTCGCCGGCCGCCAGCGCGCACAGGTCCAGCACGCGCTCCGGCGCGCCCTTCACGCTGGCCATCAAGAGGCCGGCCCCCTCGCGCACCACGGACGTCTCGCGCTGGCGCTCCTCGGTGAAGGGGAACGTGGCCTCGCGCGCGCCGCCGGCCTCCGGTGAAGGGGCGCTCGCGGCCGCCTCCAGCAGCGCCGCGTCCAGCGGATCACCTCCCTCCTCCCGCGAAGCCCGCGCCGCGGCGCGCAGCAGCTCCCCGGTGGACACCTCCGGCGCGGGCAGCAGGCGCGCCACCTGGAGGCGGCCCTCCGTCAGCGTGCCCGTCTTGTCGGAGCAGATGCAGGTGACGCGGCCGATGTTCTCCACGGAGACGGCATGCCGCACCAGGGCCTGCCGCCGGGCCAGGCGGTAGACGCCCGCGCCCAGGAAGAAGGTGAGCGCCATCGGGAACTCCTCCGGCAGGGCCGCCACGCCCAGCGTGGCCGCGCTCAGCAGCGCGTCCATCCCCCCGAAGCCCTGGCGCCACCGCACGAACGCGAGCACCGCGCACAGCAGGGCGGCCACGCCCACGAGCACCGCCACCAGGTGGGCCACCGCCTGCTGCAGCGGCGTGCGCGCGCGGGCCTCTCCCCGCGCCGACCGGACGATGCCTCCGTACAGCGTGTCCTGACCGGTGAAGACGACGCGCATCCAGGCCGTCCCGGTGAGCAGGCGCGTCCCGGACAGGCCCCAGTGCCTGCCGTCCACGGCCGGCTCCTCTCCAGGAGGAAGGCGTTCCAGCGGACGCTTTCGCACGGGCAGTGACTCACCGGTGAGCGAGGACTCCTCCGCCTGCAGATCCTCGCCATGCACCAGCAAGCCGTCCGCCGGGAAGTGCTCTCCGGCGGCCACGCGCGCCAGGTCCCCCACCACCACGTCCTCCGCGGGCACGTCCACCTCGCGCCCGTCGCGCAGCAGAATCGCGCGGGCGGCCAGCCGGCTGCGCAGGCCCTGCGTGGACGCCTGGGTCCGGTGGTGCAGGAAGGCGTCCATGCCCAGCAGTGGGATGACCGCCAGCAGCATCCCCCACCCATTCGTGCGCTCGCCCAGGGCGAAGTAGAGCGTGCTGGTGCCCAGGAGGAACCAGAGCATGGGGTCCCCCAGCGCCTCGCGCAGCGTGTGGAGCGCCGGGCGGCGGGACGTGCCGCGCACGTCATTGCGGCCGTAGCGCTCGCGCCGCGCCAGGACCTCGTCCGCACCCAACCCCGTCACCGCGTCGAGGGCGCCAGACAGGCGACGGGTGGGAACAGGGATTCGCATGGGGCACGCACCAGGGGAACGCTGGAAGCAGGTGCCGCGAAAGGCAACCGGGCGCGGCGGCCGTGGGGAGCGCTCGACCGGGAGGGCCTTGCCCGCGCCGGGCGCGCTGCCCACGCATTGTCTGGCAGTGCCATCCCCCGAGGTCCGCCATGCGCGTCCTGATCACCTATGGTTCGAAGCGGGGCGGCACCGAGGAGATTGCCCGGTGGCTCGCACAGGCCCTCCGCGAAGAAGGGCTGGACGCGGAAGCAGCACGCTGGGGACTGGCGCGACATGGCGCAGATCCGGCGCTGGGCCGCGAGCCTGGCCGAGGCGCTGGCGTTGTCGGGCGACGTCGGCCCCGCGACGCGTGAATCGGAGCCCCTCCTCCCCTTCTGAAGCGGTCCGGACCGAACTCAACAGGGGCATGGCCCATGAGGAGTGCAACGCCATGGTGCCATCGCCCACGTCTCCCCATCCCCCGCCATTGTTTCCTCGCGCGACGTGGCGGCACCGGCGGCAGGCGGAGGCGGCGCGGGCGCCCGTCCCGCAGCGGTACTGGAGCCGTCCCCTGCCGGCCCTGCTCACGGCCCTGGCAACGACCCCAGGCGGACTGACGGACGCGGAGGCCGCGCGGAGGCTGGCGCGGGACGGCGCGAACGAGTTGGAGGCGTCCAGGGCCCCTTCCCGTCTGCGCGTCCTGTGGGCCCAGCTCAAGAGCCCGCTGGTCCTCCTGCTCGTCGTCGCGGCCGTAATCTCCGCGTTCACGGGTGAGTGGACCGACGCGGTCATCGTCCTGGCCATCGTGCTGTGCAGCGTCCTGCTGGGCTATTCGCGCGAATACAAGGCGCAGGTCACCATCGCGCGGCTGCGCGAGCGCGTCACCACCAGCGTCAGGGCTCTCCGCTCGGGCCGGGTGGCCACCGTTCCCCTCTCGCAGGTCGTTGCGGGGGACATCGTGCTCCTGTCCGCGGGGAGCATGGTGCCCGCGGACGCGCGCGTGCTGGAGGCGACGGACCTGTTCGTCAGCCAGGCGGTGCTCACGGGCGAAAGCTTCCCCATGGAGAAGCGACCCGGGGTGGCCGCCCCGGACGCGACGCTCGGCGAGCGTGACAACTGCGTCTTCCGGGGCACCCACGTCCGCAACGGCGCCGGCCGGTGCGTCGTGGTGGCCACGGGTCGCGACACGTCCTTCGGGGGCATCGCCCGGCGCCTGACGCTGCGCCCGCCGGAGACGGAGTTCGACCGAGGCATCCGGCATTTCGGCTACATGCTGCTCACCACGATGGCGGTCATGGTGGTGGGTGTCATCGCCGTCAACGGGCTGTTGCACCGGCCCCCCCTGGAGTCACTCCTGTTCGCCCTGGCGCTTGCCGTGGGGCTTAGCCCGGAGTTGCTCCCCGCCATCCTCAGCGTGAACCTCTCGGCCGGCTCCCAGTCGATGGCCGCCAAGGGCGTGCTGGTGCGCCGGCTGAGCGCCATTGAGAACCTGGGCAGCATGGACGTTCTGTGCACCGACAAGACGGGCACCCTGACTGAAGGGGTCGTCAGCCTCGCGGGCGCCCATGCTCCGGACGGTGGGCCTTCCGCCACCGTACTGGATCTGGCGGTCCTCAACGCCACCCACCAGACTGGCCTGTCCAACCCGCTCGACGAAGCCCTCCTCCGGGCGGGCCCGCCCCCCGCCGCGCAAAAGCTGGGGGAGATTCCCTACGACTTCGTCCGCAAGCGCCTGTCAGTCGTCGTCCGCCAGGGCACCGACGTCCGGCTCATCACCAAGGGCGCCTTCGCACAGGTCATGGAGGCGTGCACCCGGGGGCCGGGCGGGATGCCCCTGGACGCCGGGCTGCGGGCCCGGCTCCAGGACCGGGTGGACGCCTGGGGCCAGCAGGGCCTCCGCGTCCTGGCTGTGGCGACCCGTCCCATCGACGTCCGGGAGCAGTACACCCGGGAGGACGAGCAAGCGCTGACGTTCGAGGGGTTCCTGTCCTTCATGGACCGGCCGAAGGAGGGCGCGCGCGAAGCCATCCAGGAACTGGAGCGCCAGGGCGTGGCCATCAAGCTCATCACCGGCGACAGCCGGCAGGTCGCCGAACACGTCGCCCGCCAGGTGGGCCTGGCCACGTCGCGGGTGCTCACGGGCCGACAACTCCTGCGGATGCGGGACGAGGCGCTGTGGCACCAGGCTGAGAAAGCGGAGCTCTTCGTCGAGGTGGATCCCACACAGAAGGAGCGCATCCTGCTGGCGCTGAAGAAGCAGGGGCACGTGGTGGGCTTCCTGGGGGACGGGGTGAACGACGCGCCGGCCATGCACGCGGCCGACGCCAGCCTCTGCGTGGAGGGCGCCGCGGACGTGGCCCGCGAGGCCGCGGACTTCGTCCTCCTGGAGCGCCACCTGGACGTCGTCCGACGCGGCATCGAAGAGGGGCGCAGGATGTTCGCCAACACGCTCAAGTACATCCTCACCACGACGAGCGCGAACCTGGGCAACATGCTCAGCATGGCGGCGGCCACGCTGCTGCTGCCCTTTCTCCCCCTGCTCGCGGGGCAGATCCTCCTCAACAACTTCCTCTCCGACATCCCCGCCGTGGGGCTGGCCGGTGACAGCGTGGACCCGGAACTGGTGGACCGCCCCCGGCGCTGGAGCATGCGCTTCCTCACGCGCTTCATGGTGACCTTCGGCCTGTTGAGCGCCATCTTCGACGCTTTCACGTTCGGCGCGCTCCTGTGGTTGTTCCATGCGGGTCCGGAGCGCTTTCGCACGGGCTGGTTCGTCGAGTCCCTGCTCACGGAGCTGGTGGTCGCGCTGGTGGTGCGCACGCGCCGGCCCTTCTACCGGAGCCGCCCCGGAACGTTGCTGCTTGTCTCCACGTGCGCGGTCGTGGTGCTCACCCTCCTGCTGCCCTTCCTCCCCTTCGCCCGTGCCTTCGGGCTCGTTCCACTCCCCGGAGCACTGCTGCTGGGGATCGCCGTCATCACCGGCCTCTACGTCGCCGCAGTGGAGGCGGCGAAACGCGTCTTCTACCGCCGCGTCCCGGGGTGAAGCCCACGCATCAGCCGCGCGCGTCCAGTCGCTCGATGAGGTGCACGAAGTCCGTGAGGTGGCGGGCGGCGGTGAAATGGGCGCGGACGTGCTCGTGGGCCCGGCGGCCCAGGCGGGCGGCCCGTTCCGGATCCTCCAGGAGCGAGCGCACCGCGCCCGCGAACTCCGCCGGGTCCCCGGGGTCGCGCACGAGCAGGCCGTTCACGCCGTGGATCACCTGGTCCTGGAGCCCGCCCACTGCGCTCGCCACCACGGGGCGGCCCTTCCACATGGCCTCGGTGATGGTGAGCCCGAAGCCCTCCTGGAGGCTCTTCTGGACGACTACGGCCGCGTGGCGCTGGAGGGCGTTGACGATGGCGGCGTTCTCCTCCAGGTCGCTCATGGGCAGGCACGCCAGGTGGACGCGCCGGCGCACGAAGTGAGGCTGCTGCCGCCACAGGGAGATGACGTCCTGGAGCGTCGCCGCCGCTTCCGGATCGTCCGCCACGGACGTGACGGCCGGACCGGCGAGCACCAGCTCCGCGCGCAGGTCGGGTGACTGCCGCAGCAACAGCGCGAACCCATTCAGCACGCCCGCCGGGTCCTTCAGCGGATCCCACCGCGACACCTGCACCACCAGGGGCGTGTCAGGCTCGGGCTCGGCGCCGAGCCGCACGATGTCCGCGCCCCGCGACACGCGCGCGGGCACCCCGTCCGAGCGGGTGAAGACGGGCTCGGGCGCGTCCGGCGTCCCGCGTAGCAGGCCGGTACGGGCGAGGATGGCGCGGGCGACCTCGGGCGACAGGGGCCGGTTCTTCACCGCGAAGATGTCGATGGAGGGCTGGATGACGAGCGCCCGGTCCGCGCACTGGGGCGGCACGTAGGCGGCCCGGCTGAAGACGGTGAGCCGGGCGGCAGTCAGGCCCGGCGCGAGGAACTCCCACGCCCGCGCCACCTCGGCGTTGGGGGTATCCCGGCCCACGTGACAGCGCCAGGCCACGCGGGCACCCGCCGCCGCCAGCGCGGGTGCCAGCCCCACGGTCTGTGGGTCGTGCAGGAGCACCACGTCCCCCGGCCGCACCAGGACGAGCAGCTCCTCCAGGTTGTCGCGGAGCACCTCGTCGTACCGGGCATGCTCGGCCGCGCCCAGGGGCGACCCGTCCCCGCTCGAGCCATGCAGCGCGTGATGCAGCCGCTTGGTGATGTGGAAGAACTCCTGGGTGCCGCTCAGCACCAGCCAGCGCGCGTCCACGCCCGCCCCGCGCGCATAGGCGACCAGCCGGGGAACCATCTCCGCCACGCCGCCCCCCTGCGCCGTGGAGCTCACGTTCCAGAACGCGAGGCCTGCCATGAGCGCCCGGGCCTTCGCGGCCTCTTCCTGGAGCGCGCTCCAGGCGGCCGCGTCCAGCTCGGACTCGAAGTGCGTCAGAGGTTCGGCCTGGACGTGCACCTCGAAGGGCTTGAGCATTTCACCTCTCGCTCGGAAGCGCGGCGCCCCTTTCACGGGCGGATGGCGGCCTCTCCAGGCGGTGACGCCTTGAAAGTAGTCATCGTGTAGGAGCGCGCCCTCCAGGGGTTCCGCAGGGCCAAGGCGCACGGCCGGCACCACGCCAGGGCATGGCGGCGCGGGACCCGGATTCCCTGATCCACCCTGCCCGCCCTTTCGGACGCAATGCGTCGGACTCTGGCGACGGACCGGATCCACCCCCACGGGAGGAAATCCGCATGCCTGGCCGGTCACCTCAGGAATCGTTCAGGCGCTCATGCGTTCAGCGTCTTGCGTGGGCGTTTTCCCAGCTTGACCGTCGCCGGGCCTTCCCTCACAAACGCCCCGTCCCCGCTGCTGGCCTTCCCGTCCAGCGGCCCGAAAGGATCCCGACTCATGAAGCGATTGGTCGTCATCGCCGCCCTCGTGGGGGCCGCTCCGGCGCTCGCCGATGAAGGCATGTGGACGTACAACAACTTCCCCGCCGCCAAGGTGAAGGAGAAGTACGGCTTCGAGCCGTCCCAGCAGTGGCTGGAGAAGCTTCGCCTGGGCGCGGTGCGTCTGGCCGGTGGCTGCTCCGCCAGCTTCGTGTCGCCGGACGGCCTGGTGATGACGAACCACCACTGCGCGCGCGGCTGCATCGAGCAGCTGTCCACCGCGAAGCAGGACTACCTGGCCAACGGCTTCTACGCGAAGTCCCAGGCCGAGGAGAAGCAGTGCCCGGCGATGGAGGTGAACCAGCTCGTCGAGATCACCGACGTCACCGAAACGCTGAACAAGGCCACCCAGTCCCTGTCCGGCAAGCAGTACTCGGACACGCTGAAGTCGGAGATGGCCAAGGTGGAGAAGGCCTGCTCCGCCGGCGACGACAAGGTGCGCTGTGACGTCGTCACGCTGTACCAGGGCGGCAAGTACAACCTCTACAAGTACCGCCGCTTCCAGGACGTTCGCCTGGTGTTCGCCCCGGAGCACGCCATCGCGTTCTTCGGCGGTGACCCGGACAACTTCGAGTTCCCCCGCTACGACCTGGACGTCACGTTCGTGCGCGTCTACCAGGACAAGCAGCCGGCGAAGACGCCGGACTACTTCAAGTGGTCCAAGGGCGGCGCCAAGGAGAACGAGCTCACGTTCATCCCCGGCAACCCGGGCCGCACGTCGCGCGCGCTGACCATGGCGGAGCTGGAATACACCCGCGATGTGTCCATGCCCAAGACGCTCATGTACCTGTCCGAGCTGCGCGGCATGCTCACCGAGTTCCAGAAGCGCGGCCCCGAGCAGAAGCGCGTCTCCAGCAACCTGCTGTTCGGCGTGGAGAACGCGCTGAAGGCGTCCAAGGGCCGCCACGAGGCGCTGCTGGACAAGAAGTTCTTCGGGTCCAAGGTCGCCGCGGAGCAGGAGCTGCGCAAGAAGGTCGACGCCAACCCCGAGCTGAAGAAGAAGTACGCCGGTGCCTGGGAGGAGATCGCCAAGGCCGAGGTGCAGCTGGGCAACCTGCGCGAGGAGCTCATCTACATCGAGCAGGGCAGCGGCCTGTCCTCGACGATGTACAGCATCGCCAAGACGCTGGTGCGCGCCAGCGACGAGCTGCCCAAGGAGAACGGCCAGCGGCTGCGTGAGTTCAACGACGCGAACCAGCCCGCCCTCAAGGCGAACCTCTTCAGCCCCGCGCCCATCTACCCGGAGCTGGAGATCGCCCGCCTGACGTTCAGCCTCACCAAGCTGCGCGAGGACCTGGGCACCAAGCACCCGTTCGTGAAGAAGGTGCTGGGCAAGGAGTCCCCGGAGCAGGTCGCCACCCGCGTGGTGAAGGGCAGCAAGCTGCGGGACGTGAAGGCGCGCCAGGCGCTCTTCGAGGGCGGCAAGAAGGCCGTGGAGGCCTCCAAGGATCCGATGATCCAGCTGGCGGCGCTCGTGGACCCGGACGCCCGCGCCATCCGCAAGAAGTTCGAGGAGGAGGTGGAGTCGGTCATCAAGAAGAACAGCGAGCTCGTCGCCAAGGCGAAGTTCGACATCTACGGCACCAGCCAGTACCCGGACGCGACCTTCTCCCCGCGCGTGTCGTTCGGCGCGGTGAAGGGCTACACGGAGAACGGCCAGAAGGTGGCGCCGTTCACCCAGATGGCCGGCACGTTCGAGCACGCCACCGGCCAGGAGCCGTTCGCCCTGCCGAAGTCGTGGCTGAAGTCGGAGAAGGTCATCACCGGCACCACGCCGATGAACTTCGTCACCACCAACGACATCATCGGCGGCAACTCCGGCTCGCCCGTCGTCAACCAGAACCACGAGGTGGTGGGCCTGGTGTTCGACGGCAACATCCAGTCGCTGGGCGGCGAGTACGGCTTCGACGAGTCCGTGAACCGCGCCGTGTCCGTCCACTCGGAGGCCATCATCGAGTCGCTCCAGAAGATCTACGGCGCCAACCGCGTCCTGGAGGAGCTGCGCCCCGGCAGCACCAAGCTGCCGCCCGTGAAGGCCAACCCGGCCGGGTAGTCAGACTTCACCGTCGCTGGACGTAGAACGAGGCTGCCCGGTTCGCTCCGGGCAGCCTTTTTTCGTGAATGGGAGGCCAGCACATGGTCGATGACGCGCAGGTCGAACAGTTCATCCGGGACGGCTTCGTGAGGATCGATGACGCCTTTCCCCGTGAGGTCGCGGACGCGGCGCGGGAGCTCCTCTGGCGGGACACGGGCTGTGACCCCACCCTGCCCTCCACCTGGACCCGGCCGGTCATCCGGCTGGGCATGTATTCGCAGCCGCCCTTCGTCCAGGCCGCCAACACCCCCGTCCTGCACGCGGCGTTCGACCGCCTCGTCGGTGCCGGCCGGTGGCTGCCGTGCCGGGCCATGGGCACGTTCCCGGTGCGCTTCCCTTCGGCCGTGGATCCAGGGGACGCCGGGTGGCACGTCGACGTGAGCTTCGACCATGAGAAGCCGGACTTCTTCGACTGGCGCGCCAACGTCACCTCGAAGGGACGGGCGTTGCTGATGTTGTTCCTGTTCTCGGACGTCGGCGAGGACGATGCCCCCACCCGCATCCGGGTGGGCTCGCACCAGGACATCGCCCGGCGGCTGGCCCCGGCTGGAGAGGCCGGCATGACGCTGAGGGAGCTGGCGGCGGACGGCTTCGCGGTGTCCCTGGACCGGTCCCAGGCGCTGGCCACCGGACAGGCAGGCACCGTCTACCTGTGCCACCCCTTCCTGGTCCATTCAGCCCAGCCGCACCACGGCGCCCGGCCGCGCTTCATGGCCCAGCCGCCGCTCCTGCCCCGCGAACCGCTCAGCCTGACGCGGGCGCCCTCCGACACGTCGCCGGTCGAAGCGGCCATCCGTCAGGCCCTGGCCTCCATCGGATAGCGCCGGAACGCGAAACGGCGACCCGCTGTCCGCCGGGTCGCCGCTCTGCTTCACACGTCCTTTTAGCTCACTCCCACTCGATGGTGGCGGGCGGCTTGGAGGAGATGTCGTAGACGACGCGGTTGATGCCGCGCACCTCGTTGGTGATGCGCGAGGAGATCTTCTCCAGGATAGGGAACGGGATCCGCGCCCAGTCCGCCGTCATGCCGTCCACGCTGGTGACGGCGCGCAGCACGCAGGTGGACTCGTAGGTGCGCTCGTCGCCCATCACGCCCACGCTCTGCACCGGCAGCAGCACCGCGAAGGCCTGCCACACCTCACCGTACAGGCCGGCCTTGTGGATCTCCTCCTGCACGATGGCGTCCGCGCGGCGCACCAGGTCCAGGCGCGGCTCGTTCACCTCGCCCAGCACGCGGATGGCCAGGCCGGGGCCCGGGAACGGCTGGCGGCCGACCATCTCCGGCGGCAGGCCCAGCTCGCGGCCCAGGACGCGCACCTCGTCCTTGAACAGCTCGCGCAGGGGCTCCACCAGCTTGAGCTTCATGTGCTCGGGGAGGCCGCCCACGTTGTGGTGGCTCTTGATGGTGACGGACGGGCCCTTCCAGGACACGGACTCGATGACGTCCGGGTACAGCGTGCCCTGCGCCAGGAAGCCCGCGTCCTGCACGTCGCGGGAGGCCTCCTCGAACACGGCGATGAACTCCCGGCCAATGATCTTCCGCTTCTGCTCCGGGTCCGTGACGCCGGCCAGCTTCGACAGGAAGCGCTCCCGGGCATCCACTGTCTTCAGCGGGACGTGGAAGCGGTCCACGAAGAGCGCCTCCACCTGGGCGCGCTCCCCCTGCCTCAGGACGCCGTTGTCCACGAAGATGCACTGGAGGCGCGGGCCGATGGCCCGGTGCAGGAGCAGCGCCGCCACGGAGCTGTCCACGCCGCCGGACAGCCCGCAGATGACCCGGCCCTCCTCACCCACCTGCTTGCGGATGGTCTCCACGGCTTCGTCGATGAAGCCCTTCATCGTCCAGGAGCCCGTCACCTTGCAGTCGTTGAAGAGGAAGGCGCGCAGCATGGCCTTGCCCTGGGGCGTGTGGACCACCTCCGGGTGGAACTGGAGGCCGTACCAGGGCTTCGTCGCGTGGGCGGCCGCCGCGAAGGGCGAATTGCCGCTGCGGCCAATGGCCTCGAAGCCGGGCGGCAGCACGTCCACCCGGTCGCCGTGGCTCATCCACACCTGCACCTGGTCCCCCGGGCGGAACTCCGCGAACGGGCCCCGGGCGGTGAGCACCTCCACGGCCGCGCTGCCGAACTCCCGGTGCGCCCCCCGGTCGATGCGGCCTCCCAGCAGCTTGGCGGTCAGTTGCAGCCCGTAGCAGATGCCCAGCACCGGCACGCCCGCCTCGAAGACGAAGGGGTCGCAACGCGGTGAGCCAGGGGCCTCCACGGACGCCGGCCCCCCGGAGAGGATGATGCCGCGGGGGGCGTACTTGCGGATGTCGTCCGCGGGCAGGTCCGGGCGGTGGATCTCGCAGTAGACGCCCAGTTCACGCACCCGGCGGGCGATGAGCTGGGTGTACTGGCTCCCGAAATCAAGGATGAGGATCTTCTCGGAGTGCAGGTCCACCGGCATTTCTCCCAGGGGGCGTCGTTGACGGGTGGGGGCCCTTATCGCTACAAACTTCGGGAAATCAACGCTGAAAGGCCGTCAATTGTTCGAGGTTCGGATGCGCCGCCTGACCGCTTCCAGTGCAGCAGCCATGCTTCTCCTGTCCACCGCGGGGTGCGTGAAGGAGATCTCCTCGGACGAGCGTCTGGAGCGAGACACGCGCAGTGTCGCCGTCAAGGACACTCCCGGAATCGCCGAGCTTTCCAAGGTCACCTGTGACGACACCACCGAACCCCTGACCAAGGCGCGCAACGTGAACCGCCCGGAGTCGGACCGGCTGGTGGACTACGTGCAGCTCTACTCCTCCCTGAAGGACCGCACCCACACCTTCGAGGACGCGATGGCCCGGAATCCGGACCTGAGCTACCGCGAGGGCAGCCAGGCCCTGGTCTCCGCCAAGGACACCTGCATCCAGCAGACGGCCGACGTGCGGGTGGAGTTCGAGACCTACCTGCGCGAGCTGGTGGACGTGCCCACCGTGCAGGAGATCAAGGGCGGCAACACCGTCACGGTGGCCCGCCTGGACTTCGCCACCCTGCGCAAGGCCATCGAGACGCTGGACCCGGACGACCGCGAGAGCCTCATGCAGCGCGTGGGCGCGGCGGAGAAGCGCGTCTCCACGGCGCCGACGGCCGCGGACGACACGGCGGGCGGCAAGCGTCGCACCAAGTAGTCGGCTGCCCGCGCCCCCCATGGATTCCCAGGGGGCGGGGGTTGCTCGGGTCGAAGCGCCCTACTCCATCCGGTAGTTGGGCGCTTCCTCGGTGATGATGACGTCGTGCACGTGGCTCTCCTTGAGCCCGGCGGACGTGATGCGCGTGAACATCGCCTTCGTGCGCAGCTCCTCGATGGTGGCGCACCCCACGTAGCCCATGCCGCTGCGGATGCCGCCCAGCATCTGGTGCACGTTCATGGCCAGGGTGCCCTTGTACGGGACGCGGCCCTCGATGCCTTCGGGCACCAGCTTCACCGCGTCCACGTCGGACTGGAAGTAGCGGTCCTTGGCGCCCTGCTTCATCGCGCCCAGGCTGCCCATGCCCCGGTAGCTCTTGTAGCTGCGGCCCTGGTACAGGATGACGTCGCCGGGGGACTCCTCGGTGCCGGCGAACAGCGAGCCGATCATCACGGAGCTGGCCCCCGCCGCGAGCGCCTTGACGATGTCGCCCGAGTACTTGATGCCGCCGTCGGAGATGATGGGGATGCCGTGCTTGTCCGCTTCGCGGGCGCAGTCATCCACCGCCGTCACCTGGGGCACGCCCACGCCGGCCACCACACGGGTGGTGCAGATGGAGCCCGGGCCGATGCCCACCTTCACCGCGTCCACGCCCGCCTGGATGAGCGCGCGCGTGCCCTCCGCGGTGGCGACGTTGCCGGCGATGAGGTCGAACCCGTGGAAGTTCTTGCGCGTGTCGCGCACGCCCTCGAGCACGCCCAGGGAGTGGCCGTGCGCGGTGTCCACGACGATGACGTCCACGCCCGCCTTCACCAGCGCGTCGATGCGGGCCTCGCGGTCCGACGACACGCCCACGGCGGCGGCGCACAGCAGGCGGCCCTTGGCGTCCTTGGCCGCGTGCGGGTGCGTGCGGCGCTTCTCGATGTCCTTGATGGTGATGAGGCCCTTCAGCTCATAGGCCTCGTTCACGACGAGCAGCTTCTCGATGCGGTGCTCGTGGAGGAGCTTCTGGGCCTCCTCCTGGATGATGCCCTCGCGGCCGGTGACGAGCTTCGTCGTCATCACGTCCTCGACCTTCTGGGTGAAGTTCTTCTCGAAGCGCACGTCGCGGCTGGTGACGATGCCCACCAGGCGCTTGCCCTGCACCACGGGCACGCCGGACACGCCGTGGATCTTCATCAGCTCCAGCGCGCGGGAGAGCGGCGCCTTCGGTTCGATGGTGACGGGGTCCACCACCATGCCGCTCTCGAACTTCTTGACCTTGAGGACCTCCAGGGCCTGCTGCTCGGGCGTCATGTTCTTGTGGATGACACCGATGCCGCCCTCCTGGGCCATGGCGATGGCGGTCCGGGACTCCGTCACGGTGTCCATCGCGGCGGAGAGCAGCGGCACGTTGAGCCGGATGTTGCGCGTCAGGCGGGTCGTCAGGTCGGCATCACGCGGAGTGACGGCGCTCTCACCGGGCAGCAGGAGCACGTCGTCGAAGGTGAGGGCCAGCCGGATATCGGGGTTCAACATGGGGGCTCCCGGAGGCCCCGCGGGGCACCAGCGCCCGGCGGGTGCGGTTCCATACGAGTAACGCGACAGGTGCGCAACGGAAGAAGGTTTTTTGCCGCCCGGTCCCAGGCGTTCAGGTGATACTCGGCGCTACACACACATTGGGATCTGGGACCGGGCCTTGGCGGATTCGAATCTAGGGGGGGCGGTCGGGCTGGTGGTGAAGCTGCCCTTCGCCACTCCCGAGGAGTTCCTCGCGAAATACGGGGGCAACATCACCCGGGGCGGCATCTATTTGCGCGCCAAGGCCGTGCGCCCTCCGGGCACGGCTGTCACCCTGGACCTCCGGCTGGCAGGCGGCGACCGGCTCCTCTACACGGCCGCGGTGGTGCACTTCGTCACCGGGCAGCAGGGCCAGGGCATCTCCGGCATGGGGCTGCGGTTCCTGGAAGCGGACGCGGCGACGCGCCGGTTCCTGGACACCTCCGTCGCCGTCCTCCCGCACGCCCAGTTGGACGTGCCGCCCGTGCCCAACGGCGTGGGCCCCGCCGACCACGCCGTGCCCGCGCCCGCCGCCGCCCCTGCCCTGCCCCCGGCCGCGCCCGCGGACCCGGGCTCCGCATCCTCCGCCCGGGGCAATGGGCCAGGTGCCGCTCCCGCCGCGCCCGCGCCCGCGCTGGAGATGGTGACCGCGGAGACGCTGGGGCTGAACACCGAGGAGCCGCCCCGGACGGGCCCGGTGATCGGCATCGACCTGGGGACGACGAACTCGTGCGCCGCGTTCGTGCGGGGCAACAAGCCCGGGGTGCTGCCCAGCCGCGAGGGCCACAACACGGTGCCCTCCATCCTCGCCTTCAACCAGCGCGGCAAGCTGGTGGTGGGCCACCCCGCCAAGGGGCAGATGCTCACCAACCCGCGCCAGACGGTGTACGGCGCCAAGCGCCTGGTGGGCCGCCCCTACGCGTCGCCCATCGTCGAGCAGATCAAGGACCGCTTCCACTATGAGATCGCGGCCGGTCAGGCTGGCGAGGCGGCGGTGCGCTTGGGCGACCGCATCTATTCGCTCCAGCAGATCTCCGCGCTGATCCTCCGCGAGGTGCGCGAGGTGGCCCAGAACCAGCTGGGGCAGCCCATCTCGCGGGCGGTCATCACGGTGCCCGCCTACTACAACGACAACCAGCGGCAGGCGGTGCGCGAGGCGGGCAAGCTCGCGGGCCTGTACGTGGAGCGCATCCTCAACGAGCCCACGGCGGCGGCGCTGGCGTACGGCTACGGGCGCAAGCTCAACCAGCGGGTGCTGGTGTACGACCTGGGCGGCGGCACCTTCGACGCGTCGGTGCTGGAGCTGCACGACACCGTCTACGAGGTCATCTCCACGGGCGGTGACACGTTCCTGGGCGGCATCGACTTCGACAGCGCCATCGTCGAGTACCTCCTGGAGGAGTTCCGGCAGCAGACGGGCCGGGCCTTCCAGGGGGACCGCGTGGCCCTGCAGCGCATCAACGACGCGGCGGAGCGGGCCAAGTGCGCCCTGTCCGAGCGCTCGGAGATGCGGGTGCACGTGGCCTTCGTGACGATGATCGACAACAAGCCGTACGACCTGGACGTCACGCTCACGCGCCAGAAGCTGATCGCGCTGACGGAGAAGCTGGTCGACCGCACCGTACAGGTCTGTGACGAGGTGTTGCAGGCCAAGGGGCTGAAGGCGCAGGACATCGACGAGGTGATCCTCGTCGGCGGGCAGAGCCGCTTCCCGCTGGTGCACGAGAAGATCACGAAGTTCTTCGGACGGCCGCCCAGCAAGGGCGTGCACCCGGACGAGGCCGTGGCGCTGGGCGCGGCGCTGCTGGCGCACAGCCTGGGGCAGCTGGAAGGCGTGGTGCTCATCGACGTGCTGCCCATGGCCATTGGCGTGGGGCTGCCGGGTGGGCGCTTCAAGCCCGTGCTGGAGCGCAACGTGTCGCTGCCGGCCTCCAAGGTCTACACCCTCTCCACGCACCGGGACGACCAGACGGAGCTGGAGCTCTCCGTGTTCCAGGGCGACGCCGAACGGGCCCCGGACAACGAATACCTGGGCACGCTCCGGCTCGCGGGGTTGCCCAAGCGGCCTCGCGGCGCGGTGCAGGTGACGGTCACCTTCGAGGTGAGCAACGAGTCGCTGTTGAAGGTGATCGCGCGCGAGGCCACGACGGGCCGTGAGGTGGTCAGCACGTTCACCACCCGCGACACGCCGGAGGCCGTGAAGGCGCGGCTGGCGCAGTCGGAGGCCGAGTCCGGTCCCGCGGCTCCGACGCTTGCTCAGGGAGCAGGCAACAGTGCCGCGGGAGGGACTGTCAGCGCGGGGAGGAACGTGGCCACGGCCGCGCCTGTCGCACCCGTGCTGACACCCGACGCGGTGGTGGTGTCGAAGCAGAAGGGTTTCATGGGCTGGCTGAAGGGACTCTTCGGCCGCGCCTGATTTTCGCGTCGCCAACCCCTGCTCCCCGAGTGGGCTGGCGACAACAGGTACGTAGCAGTGACGGGCACCGCGAGTGCCTGCGGGATCGCGAGCAAGGGCTGATAAGAAGTGTCGACAGTTTTCGACACTTCGGATGGCTCACCGTGCCTGACTTCTCGCGAACCCTTCCTGGCGTCCTGTTGAACCTCGCGGTGGGGCCTTCCGCCCACGCGCCGCTGTACACCTTCCTGGGAGAGGTAGACGGCGACGAGACGTCGCTCAGCGCGTTCGACCTGGACGCGCGAGCGCGGCGCATCGCGGCGGCGTTGCAGGCACGGGGCGCGGTGGGCGAACGCGTGTTGCTGCTGTACCCGCCGGGGCTGGACTACGTGGCGGGCTTCTTCGGGTGCCTGTACGCGGGCGCGGTGGCGGTGCCCGCGTATCCGCCGGATCCGATGCGGCTGGAGCGCACCCTGCCCCGGCTGCGGGCCATCATCCAGGACGCGCAGGCGTCGGTGGTGCTCACGACGTCGGGCATCCTGGAGCTGTCGGACTTCGTCTTCGAGCAGGCGCCGGACTTCCGCGCGCTGCACTGGATGGCGACGGACGCGCTGGCGGAGGGCGGCGAGCGGGACTGGCGTACGCCAGGGGACGTGGGCGCGGAGTCGCTGGCGTTCCTCCAGTACACGTCCGGGAGCACCGGCACGCCCAAGGGCGTGATGCTCACGCACGCGAACCTGCTGCACAACCTGGGGCTCATCTCCGGCGCGTTCCAGGTGCGGCGCGACAGCGTGGGTGTCATCTGGCTGCCGCCGTACCACGACATGGGCCTCATCGGCGGCATCCTCCAGCCGCTGTACGCGGGCTTCCCGGTGGCGCTGATGTCGCCCATGGCGTTCCTGCAGAAGCCGCTGCGGTGGCTGCAGGCGGTGAGCCGCTTCCGGGGCACCATCAGCGGCGGGCCCAACTTCGCGTTCGAGTTGTGCGCGCGTCGCGCGACGCCGGAGGACGTGGCGTCGCTGGACCTGTCGTCGTGGGAGGTGGCGTTCTGCGGCGCGGAGCCCATCCGCGCGGCCACGCTGAAGCGCTTCGCGGAGGTGTTCGCGCCCAGCGGCTTCCGGCCGGAGGCGTTCTACCCGTGCTACGGCCTGGCGGAAGGGACGCTCATCGTCACCGGCGAAGTGAAGGGCCGGGGCGTGCGCGCCCATCCGCTGGAGGACGCGGCGCTGTCGCGGGGGCTCGCGGTGACGGGGGCCGAGGACGCGGCGGGCGTGCGGGCGCACATCGGCTGCGGGACGACGCTGGCGGAGCAGCGGGTGCTGGTCGTGGACCCGGACTCGCTCGTCCCCCGCGCCCCCGGGCAGGTGGGGGAGATCTGGGTGTCCGGCGCGAGCGTGGCGCAGGGGTACTGGCGCAAGCCGGAGCTGAGCGAGGCCACGTTCCATGCCCGCCCCTCGGGCGTGGTGGAGGGGCCGCAGTACCTGCGCACGGGAGATCTGGGCGTGCTGCGCGAGGACGGGCAGCTGCTCGTCACGGGGCGGCGCAAGGACCTGATCATCCTGCGCGGCCGCAACCTGTACCCCCAGGACGTGGAGGGCGTCATCGAGCGCACGGACCCGCGCGTGCGCGCCGGAAGCGTGGCGGCGTTCTCCGTGGAGACGACGGCCGGTGAGGCGCTGGCCGTGGTGGCGGAGGTGGGCCGCGACCTGGCCGAGTCCGCGGACCCGACGGTGCTGGCGGCGGTGGCGAACGGACTGCGGCAGGCGCTCGCGCGTGAGCTGGAGGTCCAGACGCACACGGTGGTGCTGCTGCCTCCGGGCGCGGTGCCCAAGACGTCCAGCGGGAAGATCCAGCGCTTCGCGTGCCGGGCCGCGCTCGTGTCCGGTGAGTTCACGGAGCTGTGGCGCAGCGAGGCGGCGGGGGCGGAGCCGCTGGTGCGGACGCCGGTGGCGCCCGTGACGGATGCGGCGACGGTGGCGGGTGAGGCCGCCGAAGCCACGGCTTCTACAAGCGGGACGGCGAGCCACGCCGGTGGGCAGACGGAGGCCGCCCCGGTCGCGGCCTCCCCTGCCCGCTCCGTGGAGGAGCTGGAGCGCATCCTCCGTGAGGAGCTGACCGCCGTGCTCGGAGCGGAGGCGGGCCAGCAGGCCTCGGACGTTCCGCTCACGCAGCTGGGCATGGACTCGCTCGCGGCGGCGGACCTCCAGGCCCGCATCGAGAAGCGGCTGGGCACGCGTGTCTCCGCGGCCACCCTGCTCCAGGACGTGACGCTCCAGGCGCTCGCGGCATCGCTGGCCCAGGGCCGCACCGCGACGGGCCTGGCGGCGCTGCCCCCCGTCCAGCGTCGTCCGGCTTCGGCCGCGCTGACGCCAGCTTCGTTCTCCCAGCAGCGCCTGTGGTTCCTCCAGCAGCTCGCGCCGGAGTCCACCGCCTACCACGTCCCCGTCTCGCTCTCGCTCCGGGGGCCGCTGGTCCCGGAGACGCTGTCGCGCTCGCTAACCGAACTGGGCCGCCGTCACGAGTCCCTGCGCACGACCTTCGTCGCCCGGGATGGCGTGCTGTTCCAGCAGGTCCACGCGCCCTCGCCCGTGGCGCTGACGGTGGAGGATGTCGTCAGCCACGAGTCCGTGTCGCGCGCGGCCCTGCTGGACGCGTGGGCCGTCCGCGATGCCCAGGACCCGATGGACATGTTCACCGGGCCGCTGCTGCGCTTCGTGCTGCTGCGCTTCGCTCCCGATGACCACGTGCTGCTCGTCTTCGTGCACCACCTGATCGCGGACGGCTGGTCCGTGGGCGTGCTCTCCCGCGAGCTGGCCGCGCTCTACGGGGCCTTCACGGATCAGCGCCCCTCCCCCCTCCCGGAGCCCGCGCTCCAGTACGGCGACTTCGCGGCGTGGCAGCAGGCGCACCTGACGCCCCAGGCCCTGGCCCCGGAGCTGGCGTGGTGGAAGCAGACGCTCTCCGGCGCGCCTTCACTGCTGTCCCTGGCCACCGACAAGCTCCGGCCCCAGCGGCTGTCCCCCCAGGGCGCCCGCC
Source organism: Corallococcus sp. BB11-1 (assembly GCF_026626625.1). Classification (NCBI taxonomy): domain Bacteria; kingdom Pseudomonadati; phylum Myxococcota; class Myxococcia; order Myxococcales; family Myxococcaceae; genus Corallococcus; species Corallococcus sp. BB11-1. The sequence continues at coordinate 43,825 of NZ_JAPNJY010000005.1, forward strand.
GGCTGCGCGTGCTGCCCGCGCCCCTGATGGCGAAGCTGAACGCGCTGGGCCGCCGCGAGGGCGCCACGCCCTTCATGATGCTGGTGTCCGCGCTGGGCACCGTGCTGCACCGGTGGAGCGGCCAGTCGGACTTCGTCCTCGGCTCCGCGACGTCCGGGCGGGATGTGCCGGGCACGCGCTCCCTCGTCGGTGACTGCACCAACTTCCTCCCGCTGCGCCTGCGCCTCCCCGCCGACACCACCGTGTCGGGGCTGCTCGCCAGCGTGAAGCAGACGACGCTGGACGCGCTGGCCCACGGCTACGTGCCCTATGACCACGTGCTCGCGGTCGCGCAGCCCGGCTCGCAGCGGCGCGAGCTGTACAACGTCGCCTTCGTCCTGGACGACTACGCCATCCCGCGCGCCCAGCCCGTGGGCGGTGGCCTGACGCTCGACGTGGGGCTGCTGGACAACCGCACCACCGAGCTGGACATGACCTTCGAGGCCGCCCCCGGCCCCGACGGACTGCTCGTCGGCTGCAAGTACGCCACCGACCTCTTCGAGCCGGAGACCATCGACCGGCTCCTCTCCCACCTGGAGGTCGTGGTCGGCGGCATGGTGTCCGCCCCGGAGACGAAGCTCTCCGAGCTGCCCGTGATGACCGAGGCCGAGCGCCACCAGGTCCTCCACGGCTGGAACCCGCCCGTCGAACCGTTCCCCGCCGGCACGCTGGTGGAGCGCTTCGAGGCGCAGGTGGACCGCACCCCGGACGCCGTCGCCGTCACCTTCGAGCTGCGCCAGCTCACCTACCGGGAGCTGGACGCCCGGGCGAACCGGCTGGCCCAGGTCCTCCATGCGCGCGGCGTGGGCCCGGAAGTGCTCGTGGGCGTGTGCCTGGAGCGCGGCGTGGAGCTGGTCGTCGCACTGCTGGGCATCCTCAAGGCCGGAGGCGCGTACCTGCCCCTGGACTCCGCCCACCCGCGCGAACACCTGGCGTTCCTGCTGGAGGACGCGCGCTCGCCGCTCGTCATCACCCAGGCGTCGCTGGAGGACCGCGTGCCGACGGTGGACGGCACCGCTGTGCTCACCTTCGAGGCGGCGATGGCCTCCGGGGCCTCGTCCGCGCGGCTGGAGCACCGGGCCGCGCCCGGGGACCTCGCGTACGTCATCTACACCTCCGGCTCCACCGGCCGTCCCAAGGGCGTGATGGTGCAGCACGACCACGTCACGCGGCTGTTCAGCGCGACGGACGCGAAGTTCCACTTCGGGCCCACGGACGTGTGGACGCTGTTCCACTCGTACGCGTTCGACTTCTCCGTCTGGGAACTGTGGGGCGCGCTGCTGTACGGCGGCCGGCTGGTGGTGGTGCCGTACTTCGTCAGCCGCTCGCCGCAGGCCTTCCTGCTCCTGCTGGCCGACGAGGGCGTCACCGTCCTCAACCAGACGCCCACCGCCTTCCGTCAGCTCCTCCACGTCGAACAGCAGGCCGCGTCCCAGGGCGAAGCCCCGGCCCTGGCGCTGCGCTACGTCATCTTCGGCGGTGAGGCGCTGGACCTCGCGTCGCTGCGCCCCTGGTTCGAGCGTCACGGCGACGCGCGGCCCCAGCTCGTGAACATGTACGGCATCACCGAGACCACGGTGCACGTCACCTGGCGTCCGGTGGGGCTCGTGGACCTGGAGCGTCCCGGGAGCAGCGTCATCGGTCAGCCCCTCCCCGACCTCCAGCTCTACCTGCTGGACGCGGCGGGACAGCCGGTACCCCTCGGCGTGCCGGGGGAGATCCACGTCGGTGGCGCGGGCGTAGCCCGGGGCTACCTGCGCCGGCCGGAGCTCACCGCGGCGCGCTTCGTGGATGATCGCTTCGGCCCCGTGCCGGGCCGCAAGCTGTACCGCGCGGGAGACCTGGCGCGGCGCCTGCCCTCCGGGGACCTGGAGTACCTGGGCCGCATCGACCACCAGGTGAAGCTCCGGGGCTTCCGCATCGAGCTGGGCGAGATTGAATCCTCGCTCAGCACGCACCCCGCCGTCCGCGAGACGGTCGTCATCGTGCGCGAGGACGTGCCCGGCGATCAGCGCCTCGTGGCCTACGTCGTCCCCGCCACCGTGGACGCCAGCGCCCTGCGCGAGCACCTGCGCGCGCGGCTGCCCGAGTACATGGTCCCCGCCGCCTTCGTCGGCCTGGACGCCCTGCCCCTCACCACCAACGGGAAGGTGGACCGGCGCGAGCTGCCCGCCCCCACCGCCGCCACGTCCTCCCGCGAGGACGACGCGCCCCTGACGCCGCTCCAGGAGCAGCTGGCGTCCCTGTTCCGCGAGGTGCTGCGCGTGGAGCGCGTGGGCGCGCACGACGACTTCTTCGACCTGGGCGGCCACTCGCTGCTGGCCACGCAGCTCGTCACCCGGGTGGGCGCACGGTTCGGCGTGGACCTGCCCCTGCGCGCGCTGTTCGAGGCGCCCACGCTGGTCCTGCTCTCGGAGCGCATCCAGGCGCTGCCGTCGCGCGCCGTCACGCCCCCGATTCCCACCGTGCCTCGGGACGGGGACCTGCCGCTGTCGTTCGCGCAGCAGCGCATGTGGCTCCTGGAGCAGCTGGAGCCGGGACAGGCGCTCTACAACATCCCCCTGGCCCTGCGGCTCACCGGCGCCCTGGACGTGGACGTGCTGCGCCGCACCTTCGCGGAGGTCGTCCGCCGGCATGAGCCGCTGCGCACCACGTTCCTGGAGCGCGACGGCCAGCCGCTCCAGCGCATCCACGCCGCGCCCGCCGAATGGCCGCTGCCGGTGGAGGTGCTCCCCGAAGGCGCCGCGCGCGAGGACACCCTGCGCCGCCGCATGCGGGACGAAGCAGCCCTGCCGTTCGACCTGGGCACCGGCCCGCTCCTGCGCACGCGCCTGCTGAGGCTCGCTGGCGAGGAGCACGTGCTGCTGCTGAACATGCACCACATCGTTTCCGACGGTTGGTCCATGGGCGTGCTCGTGCACGAGGTGGGCAGCCTCTACGCGGCGTTCGCGGAGGGCCGTCCGTCTCCACTGCCGGCGCTGGAGATCCAGGCCGCCGACTTCGCCGTGTGGCAGCACCAGGAGGGCGACTCCGAAGGCGTGCGGGCGCACCTGGAGGCGCTGCGCGAGTCGCTGAGGGACGTGCCCACGCTGGCGCTGCCCTCCGAGCACGGCCTGCCCGCGACGCGGACCCTGCGCGGCGCGAGCCACGTCTTCACGCTGCCGGCGTCGCTGGTGCGCTCGCTGGAGCAGGTGGCCCGGGACCGGGACGCCACGCTGTTCATGGTGCTGCTGGCCGGGTACGAAACGCTGTTGGCGCGCTACTCGGGGCAGGACGACTTCGCGGTGGGCAGCCCCGTGGCCCACCGCACCCGGCCGGAGCTGGAGCCGCTCATCGGCGTGTTCCTCAACACGCTGGTGCTGCGCGCCCGCCTGGACGGGGACCCCCGCTTCACGGAGCTGCTGGACCGCGTGCGCGAATCCTCGCTGGCCGCGTACGCGCACCAGGACGTGCCGTTCGAGCGGCTGGTGGAGGCCCTGGGGGCCGAGCGCGGCGCGGACCGGGCGTCGCTGTTCCAGGTGATGTTCGCGCTGCACAACGCGCCCGTGCCGCCGCCCGCGCTGCCCGGCGTGCGGGTGGAGCTGCTGCCCACCGCGCCGGACACGTCCCGCTTCGACGTGAGCCTGTCGATGATGGCGCGCGACGGCGGGCTGGACGGGACGCTCGAATACAGCCTGGACGTCTTCACCCCCACCACCGCCGCGCGGCTGGCGTCGCAGCTGCGCGTGCTGCTGGAGGCCGTGGCGCAGGACGCGACGGTGCCCGTCAGCCGCCTGCCGCTGATGGACGCGGAGGAGCGCTCCTGGGTGCTGGTGGACTGGAACGCCGCGGCCACCCTGCCCTTCACGGAGGACACCCTCCCCCGCCTCTTCGAATCCCACGCCCGCCGCGCGCCCGACGCCGTGGCCGTGGAGCACGAGGGCCGGACGCTCACGTACGGCGCGCTGGATGCGCGGGCCAACCAGCTCGCGCGTCACCTGCTGTCGCTGGGCCTGCGTCCGGAGGGCCGCGTGGGCCTGTGCCTGGAGCGCGGCCTGGACCTGGTGGTGGGCATGCTGGGCGTGCTCAAGGCCGGCGGCTGCTACGTGCCGTTGGATCCCACCTACCCGCAGCAGCGCCTGACGTTCATGTTCCAGGACGCGGGCCTGTCCGCGGTGGTGACGGAGCGCTCGCTGCTGCCGTCCCTGCTGGAGCAGTCCTGGCCCACCGTGTGCCTGGACGCCGAACCGGACGCGCTGGCGCTCCATGACACCTCGGCGCCCGTCGGGGTGCCGGTGCTGCCCGGACAGCTCGCATACGTGCTCTACACGTCGGGGTCCACCGGGACGCCGAAGGGCGCGGGCGTGGAGCACCGCTCCATCGTCCACCTGGTGCGGGACACGAACTTCGTGCGCCTGACGCCGGAGGACCGCGTCGCCCAGGTGTCCACGCCGTCCTTCGACGCGGCCACCTTCGAAGTCTGGGGCGCGCTGCTCAACGGCGCGCGGCTGATCATCATCCCCCGCGACGTCACCCTGTCCCCGCCGCACCTGGCCCGGAAGCTGCGCGACGTGGGCGCCACCACGGCGCTGCTCACCACCGCCCTCTTCCATGAGATGGCGCGCGAGGAGCCCGGGGCCCTGGCGGCCCTGCGCAACGCCTTCTTCGGCGGCGACCGCGCGGACCCTCGCGCCGTGCGCAACGTGCTCGCGGCGGGCCCCCGGGGGCAGCTCACCAACCTGTACGGCCCCACCGAGGCCACCGTCTGCGCGACCTTCCACGCCGTGGACGCGCTGGCGCCGGACGCCACCGGCGTGCCCATTGGCCGGCCCGTGGCCCATGCCCGGCTGTACCTGCTGGACGCGCACGGGGAGCCCGTGGCGCCCGGCGTGCCGGGTGAGGTGTTCATCGGCGGCGCGGGCGTGGGCCGTGGCTATCCCGGCCACCCCGCGACGACGGCGCAGCGCTTCGTGCCGGACGCCTTCAGCGGCGTGCCCGGCGCGCGGCTGTACCGCACGGGAGACCGCGCGCGGTGGCGGGCGGATGGGTCGCTCGACTTCGTGGGCCGCGTGGATGCGCAGGTGAAGGTGCGGGGCTTCCGCATCGAACCGGGTGAGGTGGAGTCCGCCCTGCACGCCCACCCGTCCGTGCGCGAGGCGGTCGTCGTCGTGCGCGAGGACGCGCCCGGCGACAAGCGGCTGGTGGCCTACGTCGTGGGCCACCCCACGCTGGACGCCGCCGTGCTGCGCGCCTTCCTCACCGAACGGCTTCCCGCGCACCTGGTGCCCTCCGCGTTCGTGCCCATGACGGCGCTGCCGCTGACGCCCGGGGGCAAGCTGGATCGCAAGGCCCTGCCCGTCCCGGAGCAGTCCGCCGCGGCCCTGGTCCCCGTCGCCCCGGAGCACCTGACGCCCTTCCAGCAGCGGGTCGCCGGCCTGTTCCGCGACGTGCTGCACGTGGAGCGCGTGGGCCTGCACGACGACTTCTTCGCCCTGGGTGGCCACTCGCTGCTGGCCACGCAGCTCATCTCCCGCCTGCGCGCCACGTTCCAGGTGGAGCTGCCCCTGCGCGGCCTCTTCACCGCGTCCACCGTCGCCCGCGTCACGGAGCTGGTGGAGGAGCAGTTGCTGGTGCGCTCGGACGGGCCGCGCGTGCCCGCCCTCCGGCGCGTGTCGCGCGACGGCGCGCTGCCCCTGTCCTTCTCCCAGCAGCGGCTGTGGGTGCTGGATCAGCTCCAGCCCGGGGCCACGCCCTACGTCCTGCTCGGGGCCGTGCGACTGGAGGGCGCGCTGGACGCGGAGGCCCTGCGCCGCGCGCTGGAGCTGCTGGTCGACCGCCATGAGGCCCTGCGCACCACGTTCGCGCTGAAGGGCAGCGACCCCGTGCAGCTCATCCAGCCCACGCCCGCGTGGACGCTGCCGCTGACGGACCTGGGCACCCTGCCCCCCGAGGACGCCGAGGCGGCCGTGCACCGGCTGGCGCTGGAGGAGACGGTCCGGCCCTTCGACCTGGGCCAGGGCCCGCTGTTGCGCTCACGGCTGTTGCGGCTGGCCCCGGAGCACCACGTCCTGGTGCTGGCCATGCACCACATCGTCTCCGACGGCTGGTCCGTGGGCGTGATGGTGCGCGAGGTGGCGGCGGCCTACGCGGCGTTCGCCTCCGGGACGACGCCCCACCTGCCGGCCCTGCCGGTGCAGTACGCCGACTTCGCCTCCTGGCAGCGCGGCTGGCTCCAGGGGGACGTGCTGGCGAAGCAGGTGGCGTGGTGGAAGGACCAGCTCGCGGGCGCCCCGCACGTCCTGGAGCTGCCCACCGACAAGCCGCGCCCCACGCAGCGCTCGCCTCGCGGCGCGCTCCTGCCCCTGCACCTGCCCCGCGTCCTGGCCGAGCGGCTGGGCGCGCTGGCGCGGCAGGAAGGCGCCACGTCGTTCATGGCGCTGCTGTCCGTGTGGCAGGTGCTGCTGTCGCGCTACAGCCGGCAGCAGGACCTGCTGGTGGGCTCGCCCATCGCGGGCCGCAACCAGGGGGAGCTGGAGGGCCTGGTCGGCTTCTTCGTCAACACGCTGGTGCTGCGCGCCCGCATCAACCCGGACGCGTCCTTCCGCTCGCTGCTCGCGCGGGTGCGGGACACGACGTTCGCGGCCTACGAGCACCAGGACCTGCCGTTCGAGAAGCTGGTGGAGGAGCTCCAGGTGCAGCGCGACCTGGGCCGCACGCCCCTGGTGCAGGTCATCTTCGCGCTCCAGAACGCACCGGGCGGGACGCTCCAGGCGCCGGGCCTCACGCTGCGCATGCTGGACGTGGACAGCGCCACGGCGCGCTTCGACCTGGGCCTGCTGCTCACGGAGACGCCGGACGGCCTGCACGGCGCCATCGAGTACAGCACCGACCTCTTCGAGCGCGACACCGTGGCCCGCATGGCCGGCCACCTGCGCACGCTGATGGAGGCCGCCGTCTCCGGACCGGACCTGCCGCTGGCCTCGCTGCCGTGGCTCACCCCGGCGGAGCGGCAGCAGGTGCTCGTCGACTTCAACGACACCGCCCACCCCTACGCCTCCGACGCCACCGTCGTGTCCCAGTTCGCGCTCCAGGTGGCGCGGCATCCGGACGCCGTCGCGCTGGAGGACGAGGACGAGCGGCTGACCTACACGCAGCTCGACGCCCGGGCCAACCAGCTCGCGCATGAGCTGGTGGCCCGGGGCGTGGGACCGGACCGGCTGGTGGCGCTGTGCATGGAGCGCTCGGTGGCCTTCGCCGTCTGCGCGCTGGCCACGCTCAAGGCGGGCGGCGCGTACCTGCCGATGGATGTCACGTACCCCGCGCAGCGGCTGAACTTCATGCTGGAGGATGGCCGACCCCAGGTGCTGCTCACCCGGCGTGACCTGCGCGATCGGTTCCAGTCTGTCGAAAGGGCCACGTCCATCCTCTTCGTGGAGGAGCTGTCGCTCGACGCGCATCCCGTCACCGCGCCCCAGGTGGACGTGAACCCCCGCAACCTGGCCTACGTCATCTTCACGTCCGGCAGCACCGGCCGGCCCAAGGGCGTGAGCATCGAACATCGCAGCCTGCTGCGGCTGATCCAGTCGAAGCGCTTCGGTGTCTACGACGTCGGCGACACGATGCTGTTCCTGGCACCCATCTCCTTCGACGTCTCCGTCCTGGAGCTGTGGCTCGCCCTGTTGCAGGGCAGCCGGCTGGTCGTCTTCTCGGGCAAGTACCTGACCACCGACCTGGAGACGATCACCCGCATCGTGACGCAGCACGGCGTCACCTGCGCCCACATCCCGACCGGGCTCTTCTCGCAGATCGTGGATCACCAGCCGGCCATCCTCGAGCGGCTGCGCGAGGTGCACGTGGGCGGGGACATCCTCTCCGCGCCCCACACGCGCAAGGCCGTCGCGTCCGGGACGACCAGCGTCACCAACATCTACGGCCCCACCGAGTGCACGGTCGCCTCCAACACCTTCCATGTGTCGCGGCCCGAGCAGGTGGGCAGCCCGGTGCCCATCGGCCCGATGCTGTCCAACACCACGGGCTACGTGCTGGATGCGTGGATGCACCCGGTGCCGGTGGGCGTGCCGGGCGAGCTGTACCTGGGCGGTGACGGCCTGTCGCGCGGCTACGTGTCGCGGCCCGAACTCACCGCGGAGCGCTTCGTCCCGGATTCGCAGGGCACCACGCCCGGCGAGCGGCTGTACCGCACGGGCGATCTGGTGCGCTGGCGCGCGGATGGCGTGGTGGAGTTCCTGGGCCGCATCGACCACCAGGTGAAGGTGCGCGGCTTCCGCATCGAGCTGGCGGAGGTGGAGACCGCCCTGCGCGACCTGCCCTCCGTGCAGCAGGTCGTCGTGGTGGTGCGTGAGGACATGCCCGGCGACAAGCGGCTCGTGGCCTATGTGGCGCCTCGTGAGGGCGAGGTGCTGGACGCCGCGACCCTGCGGGCGGGCCTGCGGCAGCGGCTGGCCGAGTACATGGTGCCGTCGACGTTCGTGATCATGGCCGCCCTGCCCCTGAGCCCCAGCAACAAGGTGGACAGGAAGGCGCTGCCCGCGCCGGATGCCTGGTCCACCGGCCGTCAGGGCCGCTTCGTGGAGCCCACCGACGCGACGGAGCAGCGGATGGCGGCCGTCTTCGCCCGCGAGCTGGGCGCCGACCGCGTGGGCGTCCATGACAACCTCTTCGAGGACCTGGGCGGCACGTCGCTGTCCGTGGTGCGCATCGCCGCGCGCCTGCGCGAGGAGCTCCAGCGCCACGTGCCCGTGGTGTGGCTCTTCGAGCACCCCACCGTGAACGAGTTGGCCCGGCGCATGGAGCGCGAGTCGGGAGGCCCCCCGGCCTCCGCCGCCCCCGTGGCCCCCGCCCCCGCGCCGCGTCCTCGCGAGGCGCCGAAGGCGGACGGTTCCTCCGGCGCCATCGCCATCATCGGCCTGGCCGGGCGCTTCCCGGGCGCCATGTCCGTGCAGGAGTTCTGGAGCAACCTGCGCGGCGGCGTGGAGTCCATCCGCCGCTTCACGCCGGAGGAGCTGGAGCACCTGCCCGGGCTGCCGGAGGGGCTGGAGCTGTGGCACCACCCGGCCTTCGTCGCGGCGGGCGGCGTCATCGAAGGCGTGGAGAAGTTCGACCATGCCTTCTTCGACATGCCCCTGCGCGAGGCCCAGTTCACGGACCCGCAGCAGCGGCTGTTCCTCCAGACGGCCTGGGCGGCGCTGGAGGACGCGGGCGTGGATCCGGACCGCTTCCCGGGCGCCATCTCGCTCTACGCGGGCGCCACCAGCTCCGGCTACGCGGAGGCCGTGCGCCAGGCGATGCCGCTGGACGCGGCCTCCTTCATGGAGCTGCACGGCACCGCCACGCACGAGAGCATGGCGACGAAGACGTCCTTCAAGCTGGGCCTGACGGGTGAGAGCACGCTCATCTACACCGCGTGCTCCACGGGCCTCGTCGCGGTGCACCTGGCCTGCCAGAGCCTCCAGGTGGGCCAGTCCGACATCGCCCTCGCGGGCGCGACGCGCCTGTCCGTCCCCCAGCGCACGGGCTACGTGCACCAGGAGGGGCTCATCTTCTCCCCGGACGGCCACTGCCGCGCGTTCGACGAGAAGGCCCAGGGCACGCTCGCGGCCAACGGCGTGGGCGCGGTGGTGCTCAAGCGCCTGGAGGACGCCGTGCGGGACGGCGACGCCATCTACGCCGTCATCCGGGGCTCGGCCATCAACAACGATGGCCGGCACAAGTCCGGCTTCACCGCGCCCAGCGTGCAGGGGCAGGCGGCGGTCGTCACGCAGGCGCTGACGAAGGCCGGCGTGTCACCGGAGTCCATCGGCTACGTGGAGACCCACGGCACCGCGACGCCGCTGGGGGACCCGATTGAAGTGGCGGCGCTGACGCGCGCGTACGGGCTGGGGCCGGAGCACCAGGGCACCATCGCGCTGGCGTCGCTGAAGACGAACATCGGCCACCTGGACACGGTGGCGGGCCTCGCGGGCCTCATCAAGGCCGCGCTGTCGCTGCACCACGGGGAGATCCCGCCCAGCCTCCACTTCGAGCGACCCAACCCGCAGATCGACTTCGCGGCGGGCCCGTTCTTCGTCAACACCCATCTGCGTTCGTGGCCCCGGGGTGAGACGCCCCGCTTCGCCGCGGTCAGCTCGTTCGGCATTGGTGGCACCAATGCCCACGCCATCCTCGAGGAAGCTCCCATGCGGCAGAGTGGTTTCACCACCCGTTCCCACCAGCTCGTCCTGCTGTCCGCGCGCACGCCCGAGTCGCTGGAGGCGGCGTCCCGCCAGCTCGACGCGCACGCGCAGGCCGGTGGGGCCGGCCTGTCGCTGGCGGACCTGGCGTTCACGCACGCGGTGGGCCGCAAGGTCTTCGAGTTCCGGCGCGCGCTGGTCGTGAAGGACGCGGCGGACCTGGCCAGGCAGCTCCAGAAGCCCGCGTCCGCGGCGAAGGGGACGAGCCGCGCGCCCCGCGTGGCGTTCGTGTTCTCCGGCCAGGGGGCGCAGCAGGTGGGCATGGGGCGCGAGCTGGCGGAGGCCTCGCCGCTGTTCCGCGCGCACCTGGACGCGTGCCTTGCGTTGATGGACGCGCCGCTGCGGGAGCGCGTGTCGGCGCTGCTGCGGCCGGCGGAGGGCGCGGACGTCACGGCGAGCCTCGCGGACACGCGCGTGGCGCTGCCCGCGCTGTTCAGCGTGCAGGTGTCGCTGGCGCGCCTGTGGAGCGACCTGGGCGTGGCGCCGCACGCGGTGCTGGGCCACAGCTTCGGGGAGTACGCGGCGGCGTGCGTCGCGGGCGTGCTGTCCCTGGAGGACGCCATGCGCCTCGCGGTGGCGCGCGGGGAGCTGATGCACCGCATGCCGCCGGGGGCGATGCTCGCGGTGGCGCTGCCGGAGACGCAGGTGGTGCCGCTGCTGACCGGGCGGCTGACGCTCGCGGCGGTGAACGCCCCGGACCGGTGCGTGGTGTCCGGGCCGGTGGAGGAGGTGGAGCGGCTGAAGGAGGAGCTGGAGCGCCGCAAGGCGGGCGCGGTGCGCATGCCCGCGCCGCACGCGTTCCACTCGGCGGACGTGGAGCCGCTGATGCCGGAGCTGGCGCGGGTGGTGGCTTCGCTCCACCGCTCCGAGCCGACGGTGCGCTACGCGTCCAGCCTCACGGGGACGTTCGCGCGGCCGGGGCAGCTCACGGCGCCGGGCTACTGGACGGAGCAGATGCGGCAGCCGGTGCGCTTCACCGACGCGGTGGGCGCCCTGCTGGAAGAGGGCTGCGGGGTGCTGCTGGAGGTGGGGCCCGGACAGGACCTCACGCCGCTGGTGCGCGCGAGCCTGGGCCAGGACCGCGACCGCGTGCGCGCGCTGGCCACGCTGCGCCGGGGCGGGACGACGACCGAACAGCAGGGCTGGCTCCAGGGCGTGGGCGAGCTGTGGACCGCCGGTGTCTCCGTGGACTGGAGCGCGTTCTACGCGCACGAGCAGCGGCTGCGGCTGCACCTGCCGACGTACGCCTTCCAGGAGAAGGACGTCTGGGTCCAGGCGCGGGCCCGCGCCCTGCCCTCTTCGTTCATGCCGCCGGGCGCGCCCGTGAGCGCGCCCCGGACCGTCTCCCCGGCGACCGCGACGGCTCCGTCGTCGGCGCTCGGCGCGGACTCCGGTGAGGCGCCTGCTTCCGCGCCGTTCGCGGGCCGTGCCCCCGCCATCCAGTCCGGCCAGGGCGCGCTGGCGCCCACGGGCCGCATGGCCACGGTGACACTGTCTCCCACGGAAGCCCCCGCGCACGCGGGCCCGTCGTCTCCGTCCCCGTCGGCTGGCGACGCGCAACCGGTCGCCACCACGCCACCGCCCGTGTCCGTGCCCAGCATCGCGCAGTCGCTGCATGACGGCGCGTTCCACCCCGCGCACGCGGCGCCTGACACCTCGCACTCCGCCGCGCGTTCCCTGCTCCCGGGCCTCTCCGCGCACACGGCTTCCGAAGCCCTGGCTCCCGCCGCCGTGCCCATGGGGCGCGAGGACGCTCCGCGAGGCGACGTCGAGGAGCGCGTGGCCGCGCTGTGGCGCGAGCGCCTGGGCCTGGACTTCGTGGGCCGCGAGGAGAACTTCCTCGAAATCGGCGGCAACTCGCTGACCGCCGCCCAGCTCCTCAACCAGGTGCGTGACACCTTCGGCGTGCAGTTGCCGCTGGCCGCGCTCTTCGAGGCCCCCACCGTCGCGGGCATCGCCCAGCGCCTGGAGCCGCTGCTGCTCCAGGCCCCCCAGGCCCAGGTGTCCGTGGAGCTTCCGCTGGTGCCGCTCGCGCGCACGCGGGAGCTGGCCCTGTCCTTCGTGCAGGAGCGCGTCTGGCGCCTGGAGCAGCACCTGCCCGGCCTGTCCGCGTACAACATCCCGTTCGTGCTGCGGCTCAAAGGGGTCGTGGAGGCGGACGTCCTGGAGCGCGGCATCCAGGAAATCGTCCACCGGCACGAAGCCCTGCGCACCACGTACGAGGTGGTGGACGGCCGCCCCGTGCAGCGCTTCCACGCCCACGTCCGCATCCCGCTGGTCCGCGTGGAGCTGCGGGGCCCGCTGGAGACCCGTCAGGCGGAGGCCCTGCGCCTCGCCCGCGAGGACGCCGCCGCGCCGTTCGATCTCGTCAAGGGACCGGTGATGCGCTCCACGCTCGTGCGCCTGGACACGCACGAGCACATGCTGATGGTCTGCATCCACCACGTCGTCTGCGACACGCTGTCCGTGGCCCTCTTCGTCCAGGAGCTGGGCCAGCTCTACGACGCCTTCCTCCAGGGGCGCCCCTCTCCCCTGCCCCCGCTGCCCCTCCAGTACGCGGACTTCGGCCAGTGGCAGCGCCAGAGCATCGCGGAAGGGCACCTGCCCGAACAGGAGCAGTGGTGGCGTCAGCGGCTGGCCGGCATGCCCCGGCAGATTGATCTGCCCACGGACCGGCCCCGCACCGCGCACAGCACCACGCTCGACTCCGCGCGCATGACCATGGAGATGCCTGCCGCGCTCGCCCGGGAGCTGTCCGCCTTCTCCCGGCGTGAGGGCTTCACCGCGTACATGATCGTCCTCGCGGCGTGGCAGACGCTGCTGCACCGCTACAGCGGCCAGACGGACCTCATCGTCGGCACGCCCATCGCGAACCGCACCCGGCCGGAGCTGTTCCCGCTCATCGGCTACGTGGCGCACTCGGCCGCCTTCCGCACCCGCTTCGTGGGCGAGCCGACCTTCCGCGACATGCTCGCCCAGATTCGCGAAGAGGTGAACGACGCCCAGGCGCGGCCGGACGTGCCCTTCGAGTACCTGGTCGAAGCGCTCATCCCGGGCAAGGACATCGGAAGGGGCCGCATGGCCGACTCCGTGTTCATCTTCCACTCCGGCGTCAGCGCCGGTGGGATGACGCTGGAGCTCAAGGGCATGCGCGGCTCGCTGGTGGAGGTCCCCGGCACCCCCGTGCAGTGGGGCTCCACCCTGGCCGACCTGACGCTGGTGCTCTCCGAGTCTCCGGGCCGCCTCCACGGCGTGCTGGAGTACGCGACGGAGCTGTTCGACGCCGCGTTCGCCGAGCGCTTCATGGCGCACTTCCAGGTGCTGCTGTCGGCCGCCATCTCCAAGCCCGACACGCAGGTCTCCCGCCTGCCCCTGTCCACCGAAGCCGAGCGCCGCGCGTGGCCGAGCCCCCGCACCGTGGCCGGCTTCACCTCCGTGCCCGCGCTCCTCGCGGATCGCCGCGCCCGTCAGGCGGACGCCGTCGCCGTGTCGCGCGGCGACGAGCACTGGACCTGGGCGCACCTGGGCACCCAGGCGCGGACCCTGGCCGCGCGGCTGCGCTCGCTCGGGGTGAAGGACGGCGCGCCCGTGGCCGTGAGCCTGCGGCCCTCGCCGGAGAAGCTCATCGCCCTGTGGGCCGTGCTGGAGGCCGGCGGCGCGGCGGTCGCGCTGGGCCCCACCGAGCTGGGCGGCCTGTCCCTCTACGCCGCCCCGGCGGAGGGCGCGCGCGCGCCGGTGCTCGTCACCACCCGCGAGTTGGTGGCCTCCGTGCGCGTGGAGGCCTCACGCACGCTGTACGTGGAGGACGTCGCGACCTCCGCGGAGGCCGCGACACTGGACGTGCCGGGCCCCACGGGCGCCGACACCCTGGCGTGGCTGCTGCCCATGGGCGTGGGACAGCCCGCGTGGGCGCTGGGCCACCAGGAGCTGGCGGAGTTCTTCGCCGGCCTGGATGCGCGGCTGTCCCCCCGGGACGGCGGCGCCTGGCTGTCCGCGGGCGAGGCCGCGCCGGACCGGCCGGACCTGGAGGCGCTGTGGGCGCTGTCGCGCGGGCTGCGCGTGGTGTTCCCCTCCGAGCAGGTCACCGCGCGGCTGGTGAACCTGGGGGGCGCCGGGCGCCGGGCGAAGGCCATGGACCTGAGCCTTATCTACTTCGCCAACGACGAGGACACCCTCACCGGGCCGAAGTACGAGCTGCTCATCGAAGGCGCGAAGTTCGCGGACGCGAACGGCTTCTCCGCCGTGTGGACGCCGGAGCGCCACTTCGCCTCCTTCGGCGGCCTCTACCCGCAGCCGGCCGTGGTGGCCGCGGGCATCGCCACCGTCACGAAGAACCTGCGCCTGCGCTCCGGCAGCGTGGTGCTGCCGCTGCATGATCCGCTGCTCATCGCGGAGCAGTGGTCCGTGGTGGACAACCTGTCCCAGGGGCGCGTGGGCCTGTCGGTGGCCACGGGCTGGCACGTCCACGACTTCACGTTCGCGCCGGCCAACTACGAGGACCGGCGCAACATCCTGCTCAAGCACCTCAAGACGCTGCGCGCGCTGTGGCGCGGCGAGAAGGTGACCCGCCCTGCCGGCGCGGGCACGACGGTGGAGCTGTCGCTGCGGCCCAAGCCGGTGCAGAAGGAGCTGCCGGTGTGGCTCACCGCCACGGTGAACCCGGAGACGTTCCGGCTGGCGGGCGAGCTGGGCGCGGGCGTCCTCACGGGCCTGATGTCGCACTCGATGGAGGAGCTGAAGCCGAAGGTGGCCCTCTACCGCGAGGCGTGGCGCCGCAACGGCCACCCGGGCCGTGGCCACATCACGGTCATGCTGCACACGTACCTGGGCGACGACGAGGCGGAGGTGTTCCGCACGGTGCGCCAGCCTCTGCTCGGCTACTTCCGTGGCTCCACGGACATCGTCACGTCGCTGCTGGCGGCGCAGGGCTACCAGGGCGAAATCAACAAGCTGTCCCCGGACGACATCAACGCGCTGCTGGAGCACACCTTCGAGCACCACGCGAAGACGACGGGCCTCGTCGGCTCCGTGGAGAGCGGCCTGAAGCGCCTGCGCGAGGTGCAGGAGGGGGACGTGGATGAGGTGGCGGCCCTCATCGACTTCGGCCTCGAAACGCCCGTGGTGCTGGACGGCCTGCGCCGGCTGGCCCGGGTGCGTGAGCTGCTGGAGGGCGAAGGCGTCGCGCGCCAGGAGCAGGTGCTGGTGGAGAGCGGCCAGGGCGTGGAGGGACTCCTCGCGCTCGCGAAGCAGTCCGGCGCGGTGCTGGTGCACACGTCGGCCCGACTCGCGCGCTCGCTGACGGAGCTGCCCGGGGCGCGTGAGTCCCTGGGCTCCGTGGGCGCGCTGGTGCTGGAGGGCGCGTCGTCGGAGCTGGCCTCCGCGCTGCAACGGTCCGCCAACGTGGAGGTGTTGTTGTCCGGAGGCGCCGTCGAAGGCGCGCTCCTGCCCCGCGCGCCGGGCGAGCGCATCCCGGAGAGCCTCCAGGCGTGGGTGCTGGATCCCACGGGCCAGCCCGTGCCCGTGGGCGTGGTGGGAGAGCTGGCCCTCGCGGGCGCGGGCCTCCCCCGGGGCCTGTGGAAGGCGGAGGAAGAGGAGCACCGCCGGCTGGTGCCGCACCCGACGGAGGTGTCCGCGCGGCTGTACCGCACCGGCCGCCACGTCCGCCTGCGCACGGATGGACGCGTGGAGCCGGTGACGCTGCCGTCCCGCCTGCCGGCCGCCGCCCCCTCGCCCGTGGCGCGTCCCAAGGCGGAGGCCCCGCGCCCCGTCGCGCCCGCCGCGCCCAGCGGACCGCCGCCCATTCCGGTGGTCTCCAGGGACCGGCCGCTGCCGCTGTCCTTCGCCCAGCAGCGCCTCTGGTACCTCCAGCAGCTGGACCCCCAGAGCGGCGCGTACAACAACGCGACCACGTTCCGCCTCTCGGGTGACCTGGACATCGCCGCGCTCCAGGCCGCGCTCAACGAGCTGGTGGCCCGGCATGAAGTGCTGCGCACCACGTACTCGCTGGCGGGTGACTCCGCGGTGCAGGTCATCCACCCCGCGCGCGGCCTGGCCCTGCCCATCGTGGACGTGGCCGGCGACACGCCCGAGGACCGTCAGGCGGAGCTGATCCGCCGGTGCCAGGAACACGCCCTGCTGCCCTTCGACCTGGAGAAGGTCGTGCTTCACGCGCTGCTGCTGCGCGTGGAGCCGAAGGTGCACGTCCTGGCGATGGTGCTCCACCACTCGGTGTCCGACGCGTGGTGCACCATGGTGCTCGCGCGCGAGCTCACGGTCCTCTACGCGACCTACAGCGCGGGCATGACGTCGTCGCCGCTGCCGCCGCTGCCCATCCAGTACGCGGACTACGCGGTGTGGCAGCGCGCCTGGTTGGAAGGCGGCGTGATGGAGGAGCAGGTCTCCTGGTGGAAGCAGCGCCTGCTGGGCGCGCCCGCGCTGGAGATGCCCACGGACCGGCCGCGTCCGGCGGTGCAGTCGTTCGCGGGCGCGGTGTACCGCTTCCAGTTCCCGGCCGACGTGGCGGAGCCGCTGCTCGCGCTCAGCCGCCGCCAGGGCGCCACGTCGTTCATGGTGATGCTGGCGCTCTTCCAGACGCTGCTGTCGCGCTACTCGGGCCAGGACGACTTCGTGGTGGGCACGCCCATCGCCGGCCGCACCCGCCCCGAGGTGGAGGGCCTGCTGGGCTGCTTCCTCAACACGCTCGCCTTCCGCTCGAAGCTGGAGGGCTCGCCGTCGTTCAACGAGCTGCTGGTCCGCGTGCGCACCCAGGCGCTGGAGGCCTACGCGCGCCAGGACGCGCCGTTCGAGAAGATCCTCGACACGCTGGCGCTGCCGCGCGACCTGAGCCGCACGCCGCTGTTCCAGGCCATCATCAACGTGCTGAACACGCCGGAGGCCAAGGCCCAGCTGCCGTCGCTGGAGCTGAGCCCGGTGGAAGTGCCCATGGACGCGGCGAAGTTCGACCTGGGCCTGGAGGTCTGGGAGCACCGCACCGGGCTGTCCTGCCGCTTCGAGTACTCCACCGCGCTCTACGACGAAGCCACCATCGTGCGCATGGCGGACCACCTCATCGGCATCGCCCGTGAGGCCGCCGCGGCTCCGGACGTCCCGCTCGCGCACCTGCCGCTGCTGAACCCGGCGGAGCGCAAGCAGATCCTCGTCGACTGGAACGCCACCCGGGGCGAGTACCCGCGCGAGGCGTGCATCCAGGACCTCTTCGTGGCGCAGGCCGCGCTCCGCCCGGACGCCATCGCCCTGGAGTTCGGGGACACGCGCCTGACGTACGCGGAGCTGGACGCGCGCACGAACCAGTGGGCCCACCTGCTGCGAAAGCAGGGCGTGGGACCGGACGTCCTGGTGGCGGTGTGCCTGGATCGCTCCGTCGAACTCATCGTCTCGCTGCTCGCCATCCTCAAGGCCGGTGGCGCGTACGTGCCGCTGGATGCCTCGTACCCGGCGCAGCGGCTGGCCGCGATGCTGGAGGACGCGCCGCCGAAGCTGCTGCTCACCACGCGAGCGGTCCGCGCGGGGCTGTCCGTGGACGACGCCCTGCCCTGCCTCTTCGTGGAGGAGCCGAGCCTGGAGGAGGAGCCCACGTCGCCCGTGCACGCGGGGACGCACGCGCGCCACCTGGCCTACGTGGACTTCACGTCCGGCAGCACCGGCCGCCCCAAGGGCGTGGCGGTGGAGCACCGGGGCGTGATGCGTCTGTTGCACAACGCGCCCTACGCGCACCTGGGCCCGGATGAGACGTTCCTGCTCATCGCGCCCATCTCCTTCGACGCCTCCACGCTGGAGGTCTGGGGCCCGCTGCTCTTCGGCGGCCGGCTCGTCGTCTTCCCGCCCCGGTCCCCCAGCGACCTGGAGCTGCTGGCGCACGTCCTCCAGCACCACCGCGTCACCACGCTGCACCTGACGGCGGGCCTCTTCGCCCAGGTGGTGGACCTCAAGGCCGAGGCCCTCAAGGGCGTGCGGCAGATGCTCACGGGCGGCGACGTCGTGTCCGCGCCCCACGTCCGCCGCGTGGTGCAGGAGCTGGGCATCCCCGTCACCGCCTGCTACGGCCCCACGGAGACCACCCTCTTCGCCTCCACGCACCGCATGTCGAACGCGGCGCAGGTGGGCAAGAGCATCCCCATTGGCCGGCCCATCGCGGACACCCAGCTCTTCGTGCTGGATGCCCATGGGCAGCCGGTGCCCGCGGGGGTCCCCGGTGAGCTGTTCATCGGCGGTGACGGCCTCGCGCGTGGCTACCTGTCGCGCCCGAACCTGACCGCCGAGCGCTTCGTCCCGAACCCCTTCGCCACCACGCCGGGTGAGCGCCTCTACCGCACCGGCGACCTGGCGCGCTGGAAGCCGGACGGGGTGATGGAGTTCCTGGGCCGCGCGGACAACCAGGTCAAGGTGCGCGGCTACCGCATCGAGCTGGCCGAAGTGGAGGCCGCGCTGCGCGCCCACGCGGAAGTCCGCGAGGCCGTGGCGGTGGTGCGCGAGGACGTGCCCGGCGACAAGCGGCTGGTCGCCTACTTCGTCGCGAACCAGGACCTGGACCCGGTGGAGCTGCGCGCGTTCCTGCTCCAGCGGCTGCCGGAGTACATGCTGCCCTCGGCGTTCGTGCCCCTGGCGGCGCTGCCCCTGACGGCGAACGCGAAGGTGGACCGCAAGGCGCTGCCGGCCCCGGAGGGCCTGCGCACGACGAAGCGCGAATACGTCGCGCCCCGCACGGAGATGGAGCAGCGGCTGGCCACGGTCTGGGCCCAGGTGCTGCGCGTCGAGCGCGTGGGCGTGGACGACAACTTCTTCGAGCTGGGCGGCGACTCCATCATCAGCCTCCAGGTCATCGCGCGCGCGCGTCAGGCCGGCGTGCAGTTCTCCGTGCGCGACATCTTCCAGAACCCCACGCTGGGCGCCCTGGCGACGAAGGCCCGGGTCAGCGCGGGCAGCCTCGCGGAGCAGGGGCCGGTGGTGGGCGAGGTGCCCCTCACGCCCATCCAGCTCCAGTTGCTGGAGGGGGATCCCGAACACGCCCACCACTCCAACCAGCCGCTGCTGCTGCGGGCCCGTCAGCCGCTCCAGGCGACGTACCTGGAGCAGGCGCTCCAGTTGCTCATCTCCCACCACGACGCCCTGCGTCTGCGCTTCAGCCGCGAGGGGAGCTCCTGGCGCCAGCGCAACGCCTCGCCCGAGGAGGCGCCGTTCAAGTTGCTCCAGGTGGATCTCTCCGCGCTGCCCCCGGAGACCCGTGCCGGCGTCATGGAGGAGCAGGCGGACCGGCTCCAGGCCAGCTTCAACCTGGCCCAGGCGCCCCTGGTGCGCGCGGCCCTCTTCCACTTCGGGCCGCAGGATGACCAGCGCCTGTTGATCATCGTCCATCACCTGGTGGTGGATGCGGTCTCCTGGCGCGTGCTCGTGGAGGACCTGGAGGCCGCGTACCTGCAACTGCTCGCGAAGCGCCCCCCTGTCCTTCCCGGCAAGACGACGTCCTTCCTGTCCTGGGCGCGCCGGTTGGGGAACCATGCCCACTCCGACGCCCTGCATTTCCAGACGGCCCTGTGGCTGGATGACGCTCGCATGGGCGTGTCCCCGCTGCCCGTTGACGCGTCCGGCCCCAACACCCACGGCTCTCAGCGGTCGCTCTCCGTCCAACTGGACGCAGAGGAGACGCGGCTCCTGCTCCAGGAGACGCCCGCGGGCTGGCGAGCGCGGATCAACGACGTGCTGTTGACGGCCCTGGCGCTCGCGCTGCGTGAGTGGACCGGCCAGTCCAGCGCGCTCGTCGATCTGGAAGGCCATGGCCGCGAGGAGCTGTTCGTGGACGCGGACGTGTCCCGCACGGTGGGCTGGTTCACGTCCGTGACGCCCGCGCTGCTGCGCCTGCCCATGGGCGGCACCCACGGTGACAGCCTGCGCGCGGTGCGCGACTCGCTGAGTCAGTGGACCGACCACGGCATCGGCCATGGGCTCTTGCGCTTCATGGGGCCGCGCGAAGTCCGTGAGCGGATGGCGGCCTTCCCGCAGGCGCAGGTGGCCTTCAACTACCTGGGCCAGCTTGACGGCGCGTCCGCCGCCAGCACCCTCTTCTCCCTGAGCGACGAACCCGTCGGCACGCCGGTGGCGCCACAGTCCCTCCGGACGCACCTGCTGCTCGTCAACGGCTCGGTGCGCGACGGGCAGCTGCGGATGGACTTCGGCTACAGCCACCACCTGCACCACGCGGCCACCATCGAGTCGTTGGCGCAGGGCTTCCTCGCGTCCCTGCGCACGCTCATCGCGCAGCGGCACTCGGAGGACTCCCGCCGGATGACGCCGGGGGACTTCCCCCTGGCGCGCATCTCCCAGCCCGCGCTCGACCGGCTGCTGGCCTCGCAGGGCCCCACCGTGGAGGACCTCTACCCGCTCTCGCCGTTGCAGCAGGGCATGTTGTTCCACACCCTCCATGCGCCGGAGGGGGCCTACTATTTCGAGCAGCGCGCCTGGTCGATCCACTCGGCGGTGGACATCGAGCTGTTCTGCAGGACGTGGCAGGGGGCGGTGGACAGAAACCCCATCCTGCGCACCAGCTTCGTGTGGGAGGGCGTGGACGTCCCGCTCCAGGTGGTGCACGCGCACGCGCTGCTGCCCTTCGAGCAGCGGGACCTGCGACACCTGCCTCCGGAGGAGCAGCAGGTTGAAATGGAGCGCTTGAAGGAGGCCGAGCGGACCCGAGGTTTCGACGTGTCGCGGGCCCCGCTGATGCGCATGCTGGGCGTGCGTCTGGCGGATGAGCACTGGCGCTTCGTCTGGAGCCACCACCACCTGCTGCTGGACGGCTGGAGTTCCGGCCTGTTCTTCCAGGAGGTCTTCGCGCTCTATGACGCCTTCCAGGCCGGCAGGACGCCGCCTCCGGCGACGCGGCCTCCGTTCCGGGATTACATCGCGTGGCTGCAGCGCATCGACGTGGCCGAGGACGAGTCCTTCTGGCGCGCCCAACTCGCCGGTCTCACGGCCCCCACGCCCCTGCCCGCCGAGCAGCCCACGTCAGCGCGGCCCGGCGAGGCCTCGCCACTCGCCACGCTGACTCGGCATCTACCGGCGGAGACCGCTTCGGCGGTCCAGGTGTTCTTGCGCCAGCACCAGTTGACGCTCAACACCCTGTCGCAGGCGGCGTGGGCGCTGGTGCTCGCGCGCTACGGCGGCACGCAGGACGTCCTCTTCGGCACCACGCTGGCCGGCCGTCCTCCGGAGCTGGAAGGAGCGGAGGCCATGCTGGGCCTGCTCATCGCCACGCTGCCGGTCCGCATCCAGCTCCCCGACGCGCACACCCCCACCCTGCCCTGGCTCCAGTCGATCCAGGCGCAGCAGCTGGGCATCCAGCAGCACCAGCACACGCCGCTGGTCACCGCGCAGGCCTGGAGCGACATGCCTCGCGGCACGCCGCTCTTCAACTCGCTGCTGGTCTTCGAGAACTTCCCGCTCGATGAGTCGCTGTTGAAGCGCTCCACGGCGCTCGACATCCGGGACCTCCGGTCCGGGGAAGGCAGCCACTACGCCCTCACGGCGTCGGTGATGCCGGGCACCCGGCCCCAGTACCAACTGGCCTACGATCCGCACCGTTTCACGCCGGAGGCCATCCAGCGCGTGCTGGGCCACTGGACCCAGGCGGTGGTGTCGTTGACCGACGCGGACGCCCACGTGTCCGACCTGACGCTCGTCACCGCCGAGGAGCGTGCGCGGCTCCTGGGCGAGCTGTCCGGCACCGTCGTGGACTTCGACCGTGAGTCCACGCTGCACGGTCGCATTGAAGCGCAGGTGGCCCGCACGCCGGACGCGGATGCCGTGGCGTTCGGGGACATGACGCTGTCCTTCCGTCAGTTGGACACCCGCGCCAACCAGCTCGCCCGACACCTGCGCTCGCTGGGCGTGGGCCCGGAAGTGACGGTGGGCCTGTGCCTGGAGCGCTCGGCGGAATCCATCGTCGCGCTGCTCGCCGTCCTCAAGGCGGGCGGCGCGTTCGTGCCGCTGGACCCGTCGGCCCCCGCCGCGCGTCGCTCCTTCATCCTGGGTGACAGCCGCGCGTCGGTGCTGCTGACCACCCGGGCCCTGGCGGAGGCGTGGACGCCGGAGGTGGGCACCCTCGTGTGCCTCGATGGCGAGCAGCAGCCCTGGACGGCGCTGCCAACGGACGCGCTGGCGTCCGAGGCGGGGCCGGAGAACCTGGCGTACGTGCTCTACACGTCGGGCTCCACGGGCATGCCCAAGGGCGTGGCGGTGCAGCACCGCTCCGTGCTCCACCTGCACCAGGCGATGGCGCGGGACATCTACGTGCAGCCGCAGCGCGGCCTGCGTGTCAGCGTGAACGCGCCGCTGTTCTTCGATGCGTCCATGGAGCAGGTCATCCAGCTCCTTGATGGATACTGCCTGTGCATCGTCCCCGAGGACACGCGCAAGGATCCGGAGGCGATGCTGGCGTGGCTGGAGGCGCAGCTCATCGACTCGCTGGACTGCACGCCCTCGCAGCTGAAGCTGCTGCTGGAAGCGGGCCTATTGGAGCGTGAGCATGTGCCTGCGCTGCTCCTCATCGGCGGTGAGGCGCTGGATGAAGTGACGTGGCGGCGGCTGGCCACGACGAAGCGCACGCGCGCCTTCAACGTGTACGGACCCACCGAGACCACCGTCAACGCCACGGCCTGGGCCCTCCAGGGCGCGTCCCAGGTGCTGCCCGTCATCGGCCGGCCGCTGGACAACGTGCGGGCCTACGTGCTCGACGAGCAGCAGCACCTGGTGCCCTTCGGCATGCAGGGCGAGCTGTGCCTTGCCGGTGAAGGCGTCGCGCGCGGCTACCTGGGCCGGCCGGCCCTCACCGCGGAGCGCTTCATCCCCCACCCCTTCAGCACGGAGCCCGGCGCGCGGCTGTACCGCACGGGCGACAAGGCCCGGTGGCGCGAGGATGGGACGCTGGAGTTCATGGGCCGCCTGGACTTCCAGGTGAAGCTGCGCGGCTACCGCATCGAACTGGGCGAAATCGAAGCCACCCTGCGCAGCCACCCGGGCATCCGGGACGCGGTGGCGCTGGTGCGCGAGGACGTGCCGGGCGATGCGCGGCTCGTCGCCTACGTGGCGCCGGAGGTGGACACCGCGCCGCTGCGTGAACACCTGCGCAAGCACCTGCCCGAGTACATGGTGCCGGCCGCCTTCATGGCCCTGCCCGCCCTGCCCCTGACGCCCAATGGCAAGGTGGACCGCAAGGCGCTGCCGACCCCGGAGGGCCTGCGCACGACGAAGCGCGAATACGTCGCGCCCCGCACGGAGATGGAGCAGCGGCTGGCCACGGTCTGGGCCCAGGTGCT
>NZ_JAPNJY010000030.1:0-66855 GCF_026626625.1 Corallococcus sp. BB11-1
CTTCGACACGAAGGCGGGCTACGAGTCGCTGTGCCTGGGGGTCTTCAACGAGCAGCCCTCCCTCTACCTGATGGTGAAGGGCAAGGACCGCATCTCCCTGAGCGTGGATCAGGACGTCGCCAAGGTCGTGGTCAGTGACGCGGAGGAGAAGCCGCGCGTGCGCGTGACGGTGGACAAGGACGGCAAGACGCACGTCGAAGGCGTGACAGCGCCCCCCGAGAACCGGTAGCGGAGGGGACTTCCCGGGGTTAAGGTGGGCGATGCGTGCGAGTCCCCAGGGTGGGGGCTCGGAGCCCGGACGAGGTGCGCCGTACCCGGTCACGACAAGACGACGCTCTCACGGGAGTGGTGCGTCATGTCGTCGTGGATCCTCCTCATCGTCGCCGGGCTGCTGGAAGTGGGCTGGGCCATTGGCCTGAAGTACACGCAGGGCTTCACCCGCCCGATCCCCAGCATCCTCACCGTGGCGGGCATCATCGCCAGCATGGGTCTGCTGTCCTATGCGGCGAAGAGCCTGCCCATCGGCACGGCCTACGCGGTCTGGGTAGGCATTGGCGCGTTCGGCGCGGCCGTCATGGGCATGGTGCTCTTCAACGAGCCGGCCACCGCGCCCCGCCTGTTCTTCCTGGGGTTGCTGCTGGTGGCCATCGTGGGTCTGAAGGTCACCAGCGGCGGGCACTGACGCGGCGGCAGGCCGAATCGAAAGATCGGCCGATGCCTTCCCAATCGCCGCCCTTCGCATCCTGCCGTCGCCCTCCTACAGAAGGGGGACGGCAAGGAGCGGAACGATGGTGGATCTGGCGGCAACGGTGACAGCGGTGACGGAGCGGATGTTGGTCGACGCGGGCATTCGCGAAGGGATGCGTGTGCTCGATGTCGGCTGCGGGAGGGGCCTGGTCTCCCAGCTCATCGCGCGCCTCGTGGGCGAGCGCGGGCAGGTGGTGGGCGTGGACATCGATTCACGGGCGCTCGCGATGGCGCGGGAGACGGTCCATGACCCTCGCATCACCTTCGTGGAGGGTGACTTCCGCACGCTCTCGTCCGAGCACGGTTTGTTCGACGCCGCGGTCGGAAGACGGGTGCTGATGTATCAGCCGGATGCCGCCGAGGCCTTGCGCGGGCTTGCCCGCGTGCTGCGTCCCGGGGGCTTGATGGTCTTCCAGGAGCACGACTCGACGGTTGCGCCGACGAGCCTCACGCCCCTCCCGCTCCACGCCCAGGTGCGGGAGTGGATGTGGCGCACCGTCGAGCGCGAGGGCGGGAACGTGCACATGGGCTTCGGGCTCGCCTCCGCGCTCACGCGGGCGGGCCTCACGGTGGAGCACCTGCGGGCCGAGGCCATCGTGCAGACCCCGGAGATGCACCACTGCGTGGGCCCCATCGCGCGCGCGATGCTCCCCCGCATCCTGGAGCGGGGCGTGGCCACGGAGGAGGAGCTGGGCATCGACACGCTCGATGCGCGCCTCATCGAGGAGCGCACGAAGGCGGATGCCACGTACATCGGCGAGATGATCTTCTGCGCTTCGGCCCGGATGCCCGGGTAGGCGTCAGCGGCGCTCGGGGTCGGTGAGCTTGAAGAACAGGAAGGCGCCGCCCAGGCAGAGCAGGCCGAACAGCGCCGTGACGATGGGGCCCGTCCAGGGGCCCGCTCCGGCGAAGAACACCGTCTGCGTGCGCGGATCCAGGCGCAGCTCCACCTGCTCACCCAGCCGGTCCGGCCGGTCCGAGCGCGTCTGGTCGACCACGGACTCCCGCGAGCCGCCCTCCGTCTCGTAGCGCACGCGGTACTTGAAGCAGGTGTACTGGTAGCGCCGCTTGTTGCGGTCCTTGCCGCTGCACCGGTCCTCTTCGTGGCCGCTGATGACGCCCGACACGCTCACGGCATGGGCCTGGAAGTCGGAGGCGTTCCGGGTGAGCACGAAGGACGCGATGAACAGGCCCACGGCGAAGGCCCCCAGGAGGCCGACGCCAACCCAACGCATGGACGGACTGATGCTCACAGGTGACTGCTCCCGGTGGTGGATGCTCCGGACCGCTCCGGACGCGGCGTCATGCTAGCGGTTTTCGACATCCCACTTGTGACGAAGTGTGATCCCTGAGTCCAAGGGCCGGCACCGAGAGCAGAGCAGCGGTGCGGAGTGGTGAAACTGCTTGGACCCACCACTATCCCAAGTTCCGTCGCTGCTTCATGGGCGCGGCGCATTGCGCCGCCTGCGCAACACGGCCCCGTCGCTTCGCCAAGATGGGCAAATGCCTGTCATGGACTCTGTATCCATGGTCCTCAAGTGCTTGTCGGCTGGTGGCCTGAGGACGTTGGCCATCCATGTGTTGCGCGCCGAGCTGTCGGGTGCGAGGAGAGGCGTCGTTCATTCCCTGGGGGGATGGTCCATCCTGGACTCCATCCTGCTCCTCGGTGGGGGACATCCAATGCAAAGTCGTCCTGGTGTGCTGTGGTCGTGGGGGCTGGGTGTAATGCTGGCCTTGTCGCTGGGGGCGTGCGGTGTGGAGTCCCCGGAGGAGGGGGTGCCGTCGCAAGAGGATGACGGGGCGCTGACGCGTGAACGTCCGGAAGCCTTGTTGACGTGGGACCCGTATGCGGACGCGGTGGCGTCGGGCACCACGGCGACGGTGCTCAACGCGAGCGCGGCGCTGGGCGCTCCGGACGGGCAGGCCGCGACACTGCTGGGCTTGCTCAACTCGGCGCTGGTGCTGGACCTGGGCCAGGGCGAGGAAGGCACCGGCGACCTGCGCGTCTACTACAAGGGTCTGTCATTGGCGCTGGTGGCCCAGGTGGACTTCCTGAAGGCGGACGGGACGTTCATTGGCTCCAGCCCGTTGCACCTGGTGGAGCTGGGCCTGGGGACGCACGTGGCGGTGGCGACGTACCCGGGGAACGTGCCCTATCGCTACGTGCGCCTGAGGGGCGCGGTGCTCGCGCTCTACCTGGTGGACGCGGTGGAGACGTCGCTGCGGGTCTTCTGTGGTGATGGGGTGCTGGGCGGACCCGAAGCCTGTGACGACGGCAACCAGCTCTCTGGAGACGGCTGCAACAGCGTCTGCGAAATGGAGCCGGGCTACACCTGCACGGGACAGCCGAGCGTCTGCACCGACATTGACGAGTGCGCTTGCGGGACGGCGAACTGCCAGCCGGGTGAAATCTGCGTCAACACACCCGGGAGCTACACCTGCGAGCCCGACCTCTGCGCGGGGGTGGTCTGCGCGCCTCTCGACGCGTGCCATGTCGCAGGCACCTGTAATCCGGCGACCGGGCAGTGCTCCAATCCGGCGGCCCCCAATGGAACGGCGTGCAGCGACGGCAACGCCTGCACCCAGCCGGACTCCTGTCAGGAAGGGGTCTGCACCGGAGGCCCGACCGTCGGCGACACGATCAGCAACCTGGCCCACCAGTGGACCTTCGACGAAGACAGCGGCAACACCGCCCTGGACTCGGCGGGCACGTCCAACGGAACGCTGGGCGGTTCGGCGTCGCGGACGGTCAGCTTCGACGGCTCCGGCGCAGTCACCCTCACGCCCACTCAGCAGTGCGACCTCAACGCCCACGTCGACTTCGGCGCCGCGCCCGGGCAATTCGGGACGGGCGACTTCTCCGTGAGCTATTGGCTGAAGACGACGTTCAACAGCTCCGGCAGCGGCGATCTCATCGGGAACCGGGTGCTTGGGAGCGCAGGCAACTACCTCTCGGCAAGGCTCAACGGCAGCACCTCGGTAGCGTCGCTCGAGATGTATGAGAACGCTGGAGGCGCCAACGGTGCAGGCGTCAACGTCTCTCCATCGCCGCTCAACAATGGCAACTGGCACAACGTCGTCTACACCCGCGGCGGGACCTCGCTCAAAGTGTACATTGACGGTGTGCTGGTCGGCTCCGCGACCAGCGCTGCGCCGACGAACCTTACGGGCGCCAATTCGTTCCGCATCGGCCGCAGGTTGCCGACCTGCCTGGGCGGATTCTTCAGCATTCCGGCTTCGTTCGACGATGTCCGGACCTACAGCCGCGAGCTCTCCGTCTGCGACGTCGCCGTGTTGAGCACGCCCTAGCAGGCTGCTGAAAAACTCCGGTGCGGGTTCACTCTCCCGCACCGGGGCATGATCTGCTCCCGACCTGAAGGGTCGCGGGCATGCGTGGAGAGGCCAGGGGGCCGCCTGACGGAATATGAAACTGAAAAGACCTCCTCCTGACGGGCCGGCAATGCCCCGCCGGACTGTGGGGGAGTGAATCCTCCCTCCTCACAGCCCTTCCGTGACCAGCCCTTCGCGGGCGGAGGATGCGCGTCTGTTTCCCACGCGAGGACACGGCGATGAGCGACGCGAAGTTCCAGCTGTTCTATTGGCCGGGCCTCCCGGGCCGGGGCGAGTTCGTGCGACTGGTGTTGGAGGAGGCGGGCGCGGACTGGGTGGACGTGGGCCTGCTGCCGGAGTCACAGGGTGGCGGGGCCAAGGCCGTCATGGACCTGCTGGGCAAGGGGCCCGTGCCCGCGTACGCGCCGCCGGTGCTCAAGGTGGGCGGGCTCGTCATCGCCCAGGCGCCCAACATCTGCTCCTACCTGGGCGAGCGCTTCGGCCTGGTGCCCCCCGACGAAGCCGCCCGGCTGCATGCGCGCCAGCTCCAGCTCACCGTCGCGGACGTGGTGCTGGAGGCGCATGACACGCACCACCCCATCGCGGTGATGAAGACCTACGAAGAGCAGAAGGAGCCCGCGAAGGCCCGCGCCGAGGTCTTCCGCACCGAGCGCATCCCGAAGTACCTGGGCTATTTCGAACGCGTGCTGGAGGCGAACACGCGGGGCGGTGGCAGGTATCTGCTCGGCGGGGACTTCAGCTACCCGGAGCTGGCGCTGTTCCAACTGGTGGAGGGCCTGCTCTACGCGTTCCCGAACGCGATGCGGAACGTTGCCCCGCGGGTGCCTGGGGTGATGGCCCTGCGCCAGCGCATCGCGGAGCGCCCCCGCATCGCCGCCTACAAGGCCTCCAAGCGCGCCCAGCCCTTCAACGAGCAGGGCATCTTCCGCCACTACGCGGAGCTGGACGACCCGAACGCGATGAAGTGACCCTGGGGCACGGCGGCGACCTCACGGGCGAAGAACAGGTCCTCGCCCACGCCGTGCACGCGCACCTGGATGAGCGGATCCGCCGGGTACTGCCGGGGGGGATCGTCGAACACCAGCGCCACGACGACGCCCACGCGGTCCAGGAACCGCTCCGTGATGG
The DNA here is from genome assembly GCF_026626625.1 of Corallococcus sp. BB11-1. Taxonomy (NCBI): domain Bacteria; kingdom Pseudomonadati; phylum Myxococcota; class Myxococcia; order Myxococcales; family Myxococcaceae; genus Corallococcus; species Corallococcus sp. BB11-1. Next base: position 5,227 of record NZ_JAPNJY010000030.1, read on the forward strand.
GATCGTCCGGCGCGGTGCGGACGATCATCACCGCCGCGCCAATGCGCACCGGCGCGCCGTCCACGTCTTCCGTCAGAATGAGCGAAGGGTCTTGCTTCATGGAGCGTAGGTCCGGGGTTTGAGTCGTTTCGACACGGCCCAGGTCGTCAGGGCCAGGAGCGCCCAGGCGCCCAGGTGATATGCGGCCACGTGTCCGGCGCCCTGTTCGCAGGCCAGCTCGCCCACGAACGCGCCCACCGTGCCCGCCGCCAGTCCCGCCACCACCGCGCGCAGCGGATCAAAGGCCGCCTGGCGCAGCACCACCAACCCCACGACCAGCGGCACCAGCGCCATCCCCACGTGGCCCGCGGTGCAGACCCAGGGGGGCAGGTTGGACGGGCCCAGGGGCGTCGCCCGGGTGAGCACCAGCAGCGCCGCGCTCACCGCCGCCATCCCCACGCCCACCCACCGCAGCGCACGCCGACGTGGCGCAATCGCGCCCCAGGAACACACCGCGCTCGTGGACAGCAGCAGCGCCAGCATGGGGGCGCGGCCCAGCAGCGCTGGACCCGAGGCCTGCCCCAGCGCCAGGAGCACCCCCGTCATCAAGAGCGCCATGCCCGCGGACGCGGCGAACAACCGCACCGCCTGCGAACGCCAGCGCCGCACCGGCTGTCCCAGGGACAGCTCCGCGCGCGACGCCGCGAGCGCGCGCTCCAGCGCCCGGGGATCCAACCGGGGCGGAGGCGAAGACAGGGGATCGGAAGGGGCGGGCATCAGACCTCCTCCAGCCCGCCGAGCAGCTCGCGCAGCCTCTCGTAGCCCCGGTGCGCCCGCAGCCGCGCCGCGCCCGCGCGGATGCCGCGCAGCTCCGCGATCTCCTCGAAGGACCAACCCTCCAGCTTGCTCAGCACCACCGCCTCGCGCTGCTCCAGGGGCAGCTGCTGGAGCGCGTCCTCGATGCGCCGGCGCAGCACCGGGTCGCCTTCGGGCGCGGGCACCGACGTCAGGCCTTCGGGCGGCGCGTGCGCATGGGCATCCACGTGTTGCTGGTGCCGCAGGGCATCGCGGGCCGCGTTCGCCGCGATGGTGAGCAGCCAGGGGGTGAAGCGCGTGCCCGGCTCGTAGCGACCCCGAGCGCGGATGACCGACAGGAATGTCGTCTGCATGAGGTCCTCCGCCAACGGTCCATCCCTCACCATGCGCGCCAGGAACCCGTGCACACGTCCGGCGTGTCGGCCGAAGAGCGCCTCGAAAGCCGAGTGGTCTCCCTGACAGAACAGGTCCATGAGTGCTTCGTCCGTGACGCTCCCCATCGTCTGGCTCACGGACGGCCCTCCTCGGAATTCGTTTCCGGATGCGGACGGTTGATGTTCTGGGCGTTCCAAGGGCTTGAAACCACTGGCCCGCAGGAAGCCCGCGACAGGGGGATCCTTTCCCCGATGCGACCGGCTAGTGTCGCGCGCCTTTCCGGTTCCCTCGCGTTTTCCCACTCCGAGCGCACATGTCCCCGGCCGAGGTCGTCATCCAGAACACGTTGTTCGAGTCGCTCCTGCGCTGCGTCCGGATGGACGCGTCGCTGCGGGAGCGCCTGGCCGCGGCCGGGTACGACGCGGACAAGCCTCGCGCCTCCTATCCGGCGTCGGTGTTCCTGCGGTGCCAGAACCTGGTGCTCGCGTATGCCTACGGGGGCCGCTCCCCCCAGGAGGCCCTGCGGCAGATGGGGCGCGACCTGGTGCGGGGCTACTTCGAGACGCTCGTGGGCAAGGTGGTGAACATGGCCCTGCGGGTGGCCGGCCCGGAGCGCGCGATGAAGCGGGTGGCGCTGAGCTTCCGCTCGGTGATGGAGCCGGTGGAGATCCAGTCCGTGGAGCTGGCGCCCAAGGACTGGCGGGTGACGTTCCAGGGCTACCCCTTCCCGGCGGAAGCGGCGGCGGGCTGCTGTGAAGAGGCCCTGCGTCAGTCCGGGGCCGCGATGCCCACGGTGGCGCTGGAAAGTGACACCGGCACGGGCCGCTTCGAACTGCGCATCCGTTGGTAGGACGTCGGTGTGCACGCGGCAACGGTGGTCATCATCCTTCCACCGAGGCATGGCTGAATGCGCTATGAGGGCCCCATGAAAATCGGCAAGGACAGCGTTGTCGCCATTGATTACAAACTGCACCTCGGTGACGGGGTCGTGGTGGACGAGAGCGAGGCGGGAGATCCGCTCGTCTACCTGCACGGCTACGAGGAGATCGTCCCCGGCCTGGAGAAGGCCCTGGAGGGCAAGACCGCCGGTGAGTCGCTGAAGGCGACCGTCTCCGCGGCGGACGGCTACGGGGACTACGATCCGGAAGGCGTGGAGGAGGTCCCGCGCACCGAGTTCCCCGAGGACCTGGAGATCAAGGCCGGCGGCATCCTGAGCGCCACGGATCCGGACGGGGACGAGGTCGACTTCCTGGTGAAGGAAGTGAAGAAGGACACCGTGCTGGTGGACTTCAATCACCCCTTCGCCGGCAAGGAGCTGCACTTCGAGGTCACCATCAAGGAAGTGCGCGCGGCGACGCCCGAGGAGCTCGAGCACGGCCACGCGCACGGCCCCGGCGACGACCACGATCACTGACGGTCGGGGCCCTTCGGTCGGGCCTTGCCGTGGGAGCGGGCATGGCGCCCGGGCGTCGCATCAGGTGCCCGGGTGGAGCGGCCATGGCCCGCCTGGGGCGGCCCCGGGTCGCGCTGCTTCGCGAGGAACGCCTCCATCTCCTTGCGGAAGATGGGGTTCTTGCGGGGCACGTCCGCGAGCGGCAGCTCCTGGCGGATGATGCTTTCGATGTCGCGCAGCGTGCGGCGCTCCACGTCCAGCGCGAACAGTGACGCCCGCCCGCTGGCCTCCGCGCGAGCGGTGCGACCGATGCGGTGCACGTAGTCCTCCGGCCCATGCGGGATGTCCAGGCTGATGACGTGGCCGATGTCGTCCACGTCCAGGCCGCGCGCGGCGAGGTCGGTGGCCACGAGGCAGCGGTACTGGCCCCGGCGGAAGCCCTCCAGCGCCTGCTTGCGCTGGGCCTGCGTGCGGCCCGCGTGCAGCGCGGCGGACTTGTGGCCCGCGGCCGCCAGCAGCTCCTTCATCTTGTCCGCGCGGGCCTGGGTGCGCACGAACACGAGCGCGCTGGCCTGATCCTCCGCGAGCAGCGTGAGCAGCAGCGGCCACTTCTCCTCGGGCTTCACCATGTACAGGTGCTGCTCCGCGCGCGCCGCGGGCGTCCCGCTGGGCGTCACCTCCACGCGCACGGGCTTGTTGAGCGCGCGCTGGCCGAAGCGGGCCACGTCCGCGCCCAGCGTCGCGGAGAACAGCAGCGTCTGGTGCTTGCGCGGCAGCGCCTGGAGGATCTGGTTGATCTGCGGCAGGAAGCCCATGTCCAGCATCCGGTCCGCCTCATCCAGCACCAGCGTGCGGATGTGCGACAGGTTCACGGCCTTGATGCCCAGCAGGTCCACCAGCCGGCCCGGCGTCGCCACGATGAGGGTGGGGCGCTCCTTCAGCTCCGCCACCTGGGCGTTCATGTCCTCGCCGCCGATGATGGTGATGGGCAGCACGCGCCGGGGCTCGCCGAAGAAGCGGGCCTGTTCGGCCACCTGCTGCACCAGCTCCCGCGTGGGGGCCAGGATGAGGCCCAGCGTGCCGCGCTCCCCCGCGAAGCGTTCAATCATGGGGAGCAGGTAGGCGGCGGTCTTGCCGGTACCGGTGGCCGCGCAGCCGATGACGTCACGGCCGGACAGCGCGGGCGGGATGGCCTGCGCCTGGATGGGCGTGGGGGTACCGAAGCGGGCGCGCTTCACCGCACCCAGCGTTTCGGGGGACAGGCCCAGGGACTTGAAGGTTGCACTCATGCCCCCACGCCTCCCACGTCCGGGGCGGGGAGGGAAGGGGATTGACATCCAGGCAGGCGCGCCCCGGGGGTTCCGGGGCGGACCCGGCAGCCCCTGGGACGCCTTTTCAGCCCGCGTTCAGGGCCGCGCCGTGGTGGCGCAGGTGGTCTTCCATGAACGTGGCGACGAAGTAGTAGCCGTGGTCGTAGCCGTCCTGCATGCGCAGCGTGAGGGGCTGGCCCGCCGCGTCGCACGCGTCCTTGAGGAAGGACGGGTGGAGCTGATCCGGCAGGAACTTGTCCTTCGTCCCCTGGTCCACGAGCAGCGCCGGCACGCGCTTGCCGGAGCGGAGCAGCTCGGTGGCGTCGTACTCGCGCCAGGTCTGCTCATCCGGGCCCAGGTAGCCGCCGAAGGCCTTCTTGCCCCAGGGGCTGCGGATGGGGGCGCCAATGGGGGCGAACGCGGACACGGAGCGGTAGCGGCCGGGATCGCGCAGCGCCGTGACGAGCGCGCCGTGTCCTCCCATGGAGTGGCCGAAGATGCCCTCGCGGTCCATGCGCGCGGGGAAGTGCGCGCCGATGATGCCGGGCAGCTCCTTCGTGACGTACGTGCCCATGCGGTAGCGCGCGCTCCACGGCGCCTGGGTGGCGTCCAGGTAGAAGCCCGCCCCGGTGCCGAAGTCCCAGTCGGTGTCCTCGCCCGGGATGCCCGCGCCGCGCGGGCTGGTGTCCGGCGCCACGAGCATCAGGCCCAGCTCCGCCGCCACGCGCTGCGCGCCGCCCTTGGTGGGGAAGGTCTCCTCGGTGCAGGTGAGGCCCGCCAGGTAGTACAGGACGGGCACCTTGCCGTGCTTCGCCTGGGGCGGGGTGTAGACGCTGAAGCGCATCTCTCCGCCGCAGGCCTCGGACGCGTGCTTCCAGAAGGACTGCGTCCCCCCGAAGCACGCGTGCTCACTGACGAGCGTGGGGGCCGCGCTCATGCGTACTTCACCACGCTGCGGATGGACTCGCCTTTGTGCATCAGCTCGAAGCCGTGGTTGATGTCCTCCAGCTTGAGCGTGTGGGTGATGAGCGGGTCCACCTGGATCTTCCCGTCCATGTACCAGTCCACGATCTTCGGCACGTCGGTGCGGCCGCGCGCGCCGCCGAAGGCGCTGCCCTTCCACACGCGCCCGGTGACGAGCTGGAACGGCCGGGTGCTGATCTCCTGCCCCGCGCCGGCCACGCCGATGATGATGCTCTCGCCCCAGCCTCGGTGGCAGCACTCCAGCGCCTGACGCATCGTCTTCACGTTGCCGATGCACTCGAAGCTGTAGTCCGCGCCGCCGCCGGTGAGGTTGACCAGGTACGGGACGAGGTCGCCCTCCACGTCCTTCGGGTTGACGAAGTGGGTCATGCCGAACTTCTCCGCGATGTCCTTGCGCGCGGGGTTCAGGTCCACGCCGACGATCATGTCGGCGCCCACCATGCGCGCGGCCTGCACGACGTTGAGGCCGATGCCGCCCAGGCCGAAGACGACGACCTTCGCGCCCGCCTCCACCTTCGCGGTGTAGACGACGGCGCCCACGCCCGTGGTGACGCCGCAGCCGATGTAGCAGACCTTGTCGAAGGGGGCGTCCTCGCGGATCTTCGCCACGGCGATCTCCGGCAGCACCGTGTAGTTCGCGAACGTGGAGCAGCCCATGTAGTGGTGGATGGCCTGCTTGCCCAGGCGGAAGCGGCTGGTGCCGTCCGGCATCAGGCCCTTGCCCTGCGTGGCGCGGATGGCCGTGCACAGGTTCGTCTTCTGGGACAGGCACGACTTACAGCCGCGGCACTCCGGCGTGTAGAGCGGGATGACGTGGTCGCCCTTCTTCACGCTCGTCACGCCCGCGCCCACGTCCACCACGATGCCCGCGCCCTCGTGGCCGAAGATGGCGGGGAACAGGCCCTCCGGGTCCGCGCCGGAGCGGGTGAACTCGTCCGTGTGGCACAGGCCGGTGGCCTTCAGCTCGATGAGCACCTCGCCCGCCTTGGGGCCCTCCAGGTGCACGGTTTCGATGCTCAGGGGCTTGCCGGCCTCGAAGGCGACGGCGGCGCGGACGTCCATGGTGGGGCTCCAGGGGTTGGAAACGAAGAGTCCCCCCACTGTAGGAGCCACGCGCGGAGCCGGCTGTGAAAAGTGGGGGCTCCACGCATCGAGCGTCCGCCGCTACACGGAGATGAGGCCCTTGCGGATGCCCTCGGTGACGGCCTCCACGCGGTTCGTCACCTCCAGCTTCCGGTAGATGTGCTCCAGGTGCGTGCGGATGGTGGCCTTCGACAGGGTGAGCAGCCGGGCCGCCTCGCTGTTGGACACGCCCTTGGCGATGAGCTGGAGGATTTCGCGCTCGCGATCCGACAGGGGCTTGAGCAGCGGCTCCTGGGCCTCCTGGAGGGCGGACGCCGGGGACGGGGCGGGCTCCGCGGCGGAGGGGGCCACGGCCAGCGGTTCGGTGGGCACGGGGTTGGAGTCCGGCTCCACGCGGAAGTGACGCAACAGGCGCCGCGCGAGGTTCGGCTGGATGACGGTGCCGCCAGCGCGGACCTCCTTGATGGCCTCCACGATCTTGTCCACCGTCGCGCCCTTGAGCAGGTAGCCGGACGCGCCCGCCTTCACGGCCTCCAGGACCTTGTCCTCCTCGTCGAAGATGGTGAAGATCAGGATCTCCATCTTCGGAAAGCGCGCCTTCACCTCGCGCGTGACGTCGATGCCGCTCATGCGCGGCAGGCCCAGATCCAACAGCAGCACGTCCGGCGCCGCGCGCTCCACCTCCTCCATGGCGGCCTCGCCGGACAGGGCGGTGCCCACGATGTCGATGTCCGGGTGGCCCTCGAACAGGCGCAGCTGGTTCTTCAGGATCTTGGTCTGGTCCTCCACGACGAACACGCGGATGGGCAGGGGGGCGGCGGGGGTCGGGTCCACGGGGCGGGGCTCCGGGTGCGTCAGGCAGAGAGACAGGGAAGGGAAAAGGCCACCTGGGCGCCAGCGCCGGGCGCCGAGTCCACCACGATGGAACCACCGAGCTTCATCGCCCGCTCACGCATGTTGAGCAGGCCGTAGTGTCCGCGCGGCGTGCGGCCCGGGTCGAAGCCCTTGCCGTTGTCGCGCACCACCAGGTGCACGCCCTCGGCGCTGAAGTCCAGGCGCACCTGGACCTCCTTGGCCTCGGCGTGCTTCGCCGCGTTGGACAGGCACTCCTGGAGGATGCGGAAGAGGGCCAGCTGCGCGTCCGGGGGCAGCTTGCGAGTGATCCCGGTGCGCTCGAAGCGGATCTCCTGGCCGGTGCGGTCGCGGAACGTCTTGACGTAGTCCTCCAGGCCCTGCGCCAGCTCGAAGTCGTCGCGCATCATCCGCAGGTTGCGGCGCAGCTCCTCGATGGACTCCTCCGCGGTGGCCTTCATCTCGCGGATCTCCGAGCGCAGCCCGTCGTCCTCGCGCGCCATCGCCATGTTCAGGATGTACTCCGCCTGGATGATCATGGAGGACAGGGACGCGCCCAGGCCGTCGTGGATCTCCCGCGCCAGCCGGTTGCGTTCCTCCACCACGGCCAGCTCCTTCAAGTCCCCCTGCAGGGAGACCACCTCGCGGTGCGCGGTGGCCTCGCGCTCGTTCAGGTACACGAGCACGTAGACGATGATGAAGTTGAGGCCCAGGTACCAGAGCAGCGTGAGCAGCTCCACCGCCGTCACGGACCGGTCCAACAGCAGATCCAACCGCGTGGTGACGGGCAGCGCCAGGAGCGGCGGCAGGATGGCCAGCGGCTTGGGGAAGAGGATGGCGAACAGCGTGGTGAACAACAGCTGCGTCGCCAGCAGCGGGCTCTGGAGTCCGCCGCCCACCTGGGGCCGGGCGATGAGCACCACGGTGATGAGCAGATCGAAGCAGAGCGTGAGGTACGTCACCCACCGGCCCGCCTTCGGGTGGTCGATGACGAGCAGGTTCGCGACGCTGTAGAGCAGCATCGCGAAGTAGCCCACGAAGGAGATGGGGCCGCTGAAGCCGAAGTAGCCGCTCCACGCGGGCACCGCGAGGATGAGCAGGCCCAGGGTGAGGAACATCATCCGCGCGTAGAACAGGGCGCGGGCCCGGGCGACGAAGCGGTCCTGCTCCCAGGAGGCCGCGGCCTGCTCCGCGGACACGTTGTCCGTGAGGTTGCGGCGCTCCAGGACGGCGCGGACGCGGGCCCGCAGGTCGTGGGCCGGGTGCTGCTCGCCGTCTCTCAGCTCGCTGTCCATGCGCCCGGCAGCTTACGGGACGTTCCCCAGGGAGCGGAATTCCCGGAGCCGATAGGTCGGCTCCCTGCCGGGCGAGGACGTGGGCAGGCGCTACTTGCTGGCGCCGCCGCTCACGCAGGCCTTCTTCGCGTCCGGGTGCTTCGCGAAGACGAACTCCATCCGGTCGCGGGACTCGCCGGTGCGCTCGTCGAACAGGGGCGTGCCGCCCGCGTACATGGTGCCCTCCTTGCTGCCGTAGCGGTCCAGCCGGTGGGACGTGAGCCAGCCGTCCACGCAGGACTCCAGGGCCAGCCGGTCGCTGGCGCCCGAGTCGACGCTGGAGGCGGCGGTGGCGCCGGAGTCGGGCGTCCCGGCCTCGGCGGTGGCGGTCGCCGGGGAGGGAGCGGCCTGGAGCTCCTCGCGGGTGGTGCCCGTCTGGGTGGCGGCGTCCGGGCTCTCGCCGGTGTTCTTGTGGCAGCCGACAGCCAGGGACAGGAGGGTGGAAAACACGAGCGCGCCGGTCAGGTTTTTCATATGTCCTGGCAGTTGAGGGCCGCTTGCGACGGCGGCGGTGGCGACAACGGGTGTGAAGGCTTCGGGAACGTCCCGGAGACAGGACGCGGGGTCGCGGCACCATATTCGTTCGCTCCTCGCGGAGCACCAGTCCCATGCACGGCCACGCCGATACCGACCACCACGCGCGCATCCCCCACGCCACCCGCATCGAGCGCTCCCGCGTGCTGGTGGTGGGGGCGGGCGGCCTGGGCTGTCCGGCGTCGCTGGCGTTGGCGCAGGGCGGCGTGGGCCACCTGACCCTGGTGGATCCGGACCGGGTGGACGTGACGAACCTGCACCGCCAGCTCTGGCATCGCGCCGGGGACGTGGGCCGCTTCAAGGCCGAGTCCGCCGCCGCCGGCCTGCTGCGCGCCTTCCCTGCCTTGAGCGTGGAGGCCCTGCCGGAACGGCTGGACGCGGACAACGCGGAGGCGCTCTTCCGCGCGCACGACCTGGTCGTGGACGCCACGGACGGGGTGGCCACCAAGTTCTTCCTGTCGGACGCGGCGGTGCTCACCGGCGTGCCCCTGGTGTACGGCGGCGTGCTGCGCATGCAGGGGCAGGCCCTGCGCATCGACCCGGGCGGGCCGTGCCTGCGCTGCCTCTATGAGGACGTGCCCGCGGCGGACGCGGTGCCCACCTGCGCGCAGGCGGGCGTACTGGGCTCGATGGCGGGGCTCATCGGCGCGGTGCAGGCGCTGCTCGCGCTGGAGCTGCTGGCGGGCGCGGCCGGCCGGACGCGGGGCGAGGCGACGCTGCACGTGCTCGACGGCGCGACGCTGGAGGGGCGCACGGTGAAGGTGACGCGCGCGCCGGACTGCCCGGGGTGCGGCATCCAGTCGCTGCCCCCGTTCCCCTCGTCCCAGGAGGACACCGCATGCCCGACGTGACGGCGACGTTGGACATCACCCGCGAGGTGTGTCCGATGACCTATGTGCGCACGAAGTTGAAGCTGGAGTCGCTGCCCCCCGGCACGTTGCTGGAGGTGCTGCTCAAGGGCGAAGAGCCCCTGAAGAACGTACCCCGGAGCGCGCGCGACGAGGGCCACGAGGTGGTGGCGCTGGAGCCGCGCGGCGATGGGACCCACCGGTTGCTGGTGCGAAAGCACGGGACGTGAACATGGCCACGATTCGCATTCCCACCCCCATGCGCACCCTGACGCGCAACCAGTCCGAGGTGCAGGCCTCGGGCAGCACCGTGGGCGAGGTGCTGCGCGACCTGGACGCGCGCTACCCCGGCATGGGCGCTCGCGTATTCGACGAGCGCGGGGCGGTGCGCCGCTACGTGAACGTCTTCCTCAACGAGGAGGACGTGCGCGCGCTCCAGTCGCTGGAGACGCCCGTGAAGGACACGGACCGGCTCACCCTCATCCCCGCCATGGCGGGAGGCTGAGCGCGGCATGGCGCTGCGCGAGGAGCAGGTTCTCCGCTACTCCCGGCAGATCCTCCTGCGCGACGTAGGAGGGCGCGGCCAGGAGGCCCTGCTGTCGGGCGGCGCGCGCGTGGACGGGCTGGGCGCGTCCGGCCTCACCGCGACGGCGTACCTGGCGGCGGGCGGAACGCCGGTGACGGGCGTGGGCGGACTGACGATGGGGCCCTGGTCGCCGGGCTTCCTGGCCTCCGCGCGGGACGTGGGCCGGCCGGTGGCGGACGTGCTGGCCCAGGTGGTGCCGGAGGTGAACCCGGACGCGGTGGGCACGCCCGGCGGCGGCCTGCTCGCGGAGCTCCCCGCCGCGTGGAGTGGCGAGGCGCCCTGGGTCGCGCTGGGCGGTGACGGCCTGCGGGGCGCGGTGGTGTTCCGGGGCGCGGACGGGTGCGTCTGGTGTTTCGGTGAGACGGTGCGCCACCTGGGGACGCCGCCGGATGGCCCCCTGGGCGTGGCGCTGGGGGCCTTGGGCGCGCTGGTGTTCCAGCGGCTGCGCCTGGGGATGGGCCCGTCGCTGGGCGGCCGGTGGCTGGGCGCGCCGGGCGCGGTGGAGGAACTGGAGCCCCGCCGGTGCTCCCGCTGCGCTGCCGGGAAGCCCTGAGCCCTCCGTGAGCGGCCCCGCCTACCCGCCGGAGGTCGTCGCCCGGATGATCCACCACCTGGAGGCCGCCTGGCCCCAGGAGGGCTGCGGCGTGATCCTCCAGGGGGCCGGCGGGGAAGGGGAGGAAGGTGCCTTCCGCGTCGTGCCGCTGCCCAACGTCGCGCCCACCCCGCGCGTCGCCTACGCCTTCGCCCCGGACGCGTGGCTCCAGGTCTGCCTGGAGGCGGACGCCCGGCGGGAGACGCTGGTCTGCGTCTTCCACTCACACGTCGACACCGCCGCCACCTTCTCCGCCGAGGACCGCCGGAGGGCTGCTCCGGCTGGCATCCCACTCTTGCCGTGCGTGTCGTATGAGGTGATCGCCGTTCATGGAGGAAGGGCGACCTCCGCGGCCCGGTTTGTTTGGAGGGACGGCGATTTTCGGGGTGTTCCGATCCGCCTGCCGGATTTCAGGTTTGAAAAACCCTTGTAAGGGCAGGCACTTGTTCGGTTGTTACCCCCACCTGCGGAAAGGTGGGTCCGAATTGTCAAGTCAGTGGGTTTTCGTCTATAAAGCAGCGGTCTATTGGATCTGCCGCGTCCCACGCCGCGTGCAAGAAGCGCTCCGGACGCAGGGAGTTTGAACCCTTATGGCCCCCAACACTGGCTTTACCCTCTGGCTGACCGGCATGTCCGGGACCGGAAAGAGCACCACGGCTGCCTACATCGCGGCCCGCCTCCGGCAGGTCGGGCGCAACGTGGAGATCCTCGACGAGGGCGATCTCCAGAACGACCTGTGGGCTGGCATCGGCGATTCCAAGGATGAGCGCAACACGGTGGTCCGCCGTCTGGGCTTCGTGGCCAACCTGCTGAGCCGCAATGGCGTGGCGGCGCTGGTTCCCTGCGTGAGCCCCTACAAGGCGAGCCGCGAGGAGGTGCGCCGCATGGTGGGCAAGTACGTGGAGGTCTACGTCGACTGCCCCACGGAGAAGCTCATCGAGCGGGACACCACCGGCCGCTACAAGAAGGCGCTCAACGGTGAGATCCCGAACTTCATCGGCATCACGGAGCCGTACGAGCCGCCCAACTCGCCGGAGGTCACCATCTACTCCGACACGGAGTCGGTGGAGGAAGGCGCGGCGAAGATCTTCCAGGCGCTCCTGGACCTCGGCCTGATGTCCACGGACGAGCTGAAGACGATCACCGGCAAGAAGATGAAGGCCAACCCGCTGCCCAAGAAGGCCCGCCGCGACGAGGACGAAGAGGATCCTCCGGTTCGCATGGTGGGTGCCAAGGGCGCCAAGACGGCGAAGGTGGCGGCCCCCAAGGCGGACAAGGGCTCCAAGGGCGCCAAGGCGCGTCCGGCCACCCGCGCCGCCCGCGTGGGCAAGCCGGCCCCGGCCGCGAAGAAGGCCGCCAAGCGCAAGGCGAAGTAGTCGTCGAATCCGTCGTTCTTCCGTGAAGGGGCTCCGGGGTGCGTGCGCGATGCGCGTGCAATCCGGGGCCCTTCCGTTTTAGGAGTTGCCCCATGCTGAGCCCCGAGCAGATCCAGGCCCTGTGTGACGCGTCCCGCCCCAAGCTGGAGGCGATGCGTGAGTCCCTGCGCGCGCACGGCAGCGCCCTGGTGGCGTTCTCCGGCGGCGTGGACTCCACCTTCGTCCTCAAGGTCGCGGTGGAGGTGCTGGGCGAGCGCGCCCTGGCCCTCACCGCCCTGTCCGCCTCCGTCGCCCCGGAAGAGGAGCAGGAGGCGCGCGAGCTGGCGGCGCGGCTGGGCGCCCGGCACGTCGTCGTCTCCAGCAACGAGCTGGCGAACCCCAGCTACGCCGCCAACCCCACCAACCGCTGCTACTTCTGCAAGACGGAGCTGTACGACCTCTGCGAGGCGAAGCGCGCGGAGTTGGATCTGTCGGTGGTGCTGGACGGCTTCAACGCGGACGACTTCAAGGATCACCGCCCGGGCCACAAGGCGGCGAAGGAGCACAAGGTCGTGTCGCCCCTGGCCCAGGCCGGGCTCACCAAGGATGAGATCCGCGCCTGGAGCCGCGCGCTGGGGCTGCCCACCTGGGACAAGCCGCAGATGGCGTGCCTGGCGTCGCGCATCCCCTACGGCACGTCGGTGACGCGCGACCGGCTGCTGCAGATCGCCGCCGCGGAGTCGGAGCTGCGCACCCTGGGCTTCCGGCAGTTCCGCGTGCGCTACCACCAGGACGTGGCGCGCATTGAACTGGACGCCGTGGAGTACCCGCGCTTCTTCGAGGCCGCGGTGCGCGAGCGGATCAACGGCGCCTTCAAGTCGCTGGGCTTCAAGTTCGTGGCGCTGGATCTGGAGCCCTTCCGCTCCGGCCGGCTCAACGAGGCCGCCGGCATCACCCCCACGACAGCCACGGGCGGGCAGGGGAAGCCTGAGGGCTTCCCGCTCCCGGTGGTGGGGTGAGGGGCCTGCGCCTTTCGTCCTTCCTGATCCTCGGGGCCGCGCCCGCCCTCGCCGCCGAATACGTGGACGACGGCCCGTATGCGCGCCGTCGCTCGCTGATCCTCAGCGCGGGGCCGGGAGCCACGTACACGGAGCGGATCAGCGGTGCCTCCACGGCGTCCGGCCTCGCCGCGCAGCTGGATCTCGGCGTGGGCCTCACCGTCGGCTACGACCGGGACGAGGTGTTCCTCCTGGCCCGGGGCAGCAGCGGCGGGGGCCCCGGCGAGGAGCTGGCGCTGATCGGCGGCTACCGCAGCGTCTTCGGATCCGAGTCCTGGCAGACCTTCTTCGAAGTCGGCGCGAGCGTGCGTCCGATTTCTGGGCCGTGGCTGGGGCCTCGCATAGGGTTCGGCGCCAGACACACCCTCTCGGATCATTTCGCGCTGTACGGCGGGCTCGGATTCACCTTCGGGTTCGGCTCCGGACTGCGCGCGGACACCGAGGTCTCCACCGGGCTTCAGTGGATCATCCCGGTGGGCTCGGCTTCGTGAGATTTTCTTGCGGATGTCCGACTCTGTGAGAAGGTGTGCGCATCTGTAGGAGGTTGCGCACTTGGACATGAATCCCCGCCTCACCTCGGTCGTGTTTCGTCTCAACCGCGAGAAGCTGGATGCCCTGAAGGAGCTGTCGCGCGCCACGCGCATCCGTCAGAGCGAGTACCTGCGGGAGGCCATCTCGGACCTGCTGGCGAAGTACGAAGCGCGCTTCGTGGACTGAAAGAGCGCTGCGAGTCAGCCCGGCGCCGCTTCCGTGAAGGGAGGCGAGTCGGGCAGCCCGGGCGGATGGAGGCGCTCGACGGGCCCGAAGGGGTCCACCGCGGAAGGATAGCGGACCTCCCACAGCACCAGCCCATGCGCCGGGGCCTTGAAGCCGGCCAGGGACGTGCCCGCATCCAACGCCGCGTGCCACTGCTCCTCGGACAGGAGCCCCGCGGCCACCTTCAGCGCGCTGCCCACCAGGTACCGCACCTGGTAGCGCGCGAAGCCATCACCCTCCAGACACGCCTCGTACAGCCCACCGCCCCGCTCGCGCAGGGTGGCGGACGCCAGCGTGCGCGCCTTCTGGGGGCTGGAGCGCTCGTGGAACGCGGTGAAGTCCCGCGTGCCCACGGCGCGGGCCAGCAGCGCCTCCAGCCGCTCCGGCGTCACCGCGCGCCCGCCCTGGAGTGCCCCCTCCGTCGCCACGTCCAGCGCATAGGGCCGCCACGCCTCCGCCGGAGGCGCGCCCAGCGTCAGCCGGTAGCGGTACTCCTTGCCGCTCGCGCTCCACTGCGCATGGAAGGACCCGGGCGGCCGCTTCGCGACGCACAGGCCCACGTCCGGGGAGAGGAACGGGGAGAGCCGCCGGGGCAGCTCCGCCGGGGGCACGTCCTCATCCAGGCGCAGGCTGATGACCTGCATCCGGGCATGGACCCCCCGGTCGGTGCGGCCGGACGGCATCACCGTCGCGGGCGAGCCGGCCTGCCGCAGCGCGTCCTCCAGGGCATCCTGGACGGTCGGACCCTCCACCTGGCGCTGGAAGCCGCGGAAGTTTCCACCGCGGTACCAAGTCCACAGTACGGCGGGAATTCGTCGGGGAGGAGTCTTTGCCACGGCGTTGCGATGGCGCGGGGAGACACACGATACTCCCGCGCGAATGCTGGCCCGACAACAAGAACTCGCGGTGGACAGTGATGTGCAGTGGCTTTTCCGCCAGGGCGACCTGGTGCTGGGGCCCATCACGGCGTCCCAGGTGGTCGAAAAGCTCTACACGGGGGAGCTGACCCCGGACAGCCCGGTGGCCCCCGCCGGCGAGCGGGACTTCCGCACGTTGCGGGACACCGCCGCCTTCCAGGTGCACATCGCGCGCTTCGAGGCCCAGGGCCGCGTCGCCGCGACGATGCTCGTCGAGCAGGCGAAGAACCAGCGCCGGGTGAAGGTGCTGGGCGGGGTCGCCGCGGGCGTGGCGCTGCTGCTGGGCGTCGCGGGCTGGTACCTGGCGCGCAACGCGGCCGTGCACGGCCTGTTCGGGGAAGGGGAGGAGGGCGACGGCATCACCATGGATCCGCCCACCATCCGCCTGGCCCGCTCGCGCGCGGGGGACGAGGACCTGTTCGCCTACCCGTCCAACGACCCGCGCCGCCCGGACCGCCCCGCGAGCACCGGGACAGGGACGGGGACGGGGACGGCCGCCAAGCCCGCGGGCACCGCAGCAGGCACCGCCGTGGCCAGCGCCACCAGCCGTCCGCCCCGGACGGGCAGCGTGTCCACCGACCCGGACGGCCTGGAGATGGCCCAGCAGTTCGACCAGGGGGCCATCAACCGCGTGGTGGCCGGCAACCGCAACACGCTCTTCCGCTGCTTCAAGGAAGAGGCCGAGCGCACGCCGGGCCTGGCCGCGAAGATTCCGATGGAGTTCGTCATCGGCAACGACGGGCGGGTGGCGAAGCTGTGGGTGGACAACCCCCAGTTCAAGCAGGGCCCCCTCTACGACTGCCTCTTCACGGAGCTGAAGAAGTGGCCCTTCAAGTCCTACGACGGCGAGCGCGCGACCGTGGGGCTATCGTTCAATATCGGCAAGCGCGGGTAGGGTGACTTTCTTGCCCACCCCCCGGACGTGCCCGATAGAAAGGGCATGTCCGCCGCATCCGTCGCCGAAGTCGAGATCTCGAAGAAGGCCCTGAGCGTCCCCCCGGGGACGTTCCGCCACACCGTCCTCCTGGCCGCCAAGCGGTTCAAGTCCACCTGGGCTGAGCTGGGCAAGCTGCTCGTCCAGGTCCGGGACGAGGCCAAGTACGAGGAGTGGGGCCACGCCACCTTCGAGGCCTACTGCCTCAAGGAGCTGCACATCAAGAAGCAGACGGCGCTGAAGCTCACGCGCTCGTTCAGCTTCCTGGCCAAGCACGAGGCCCCCGAGGAATTGCAGCAGCAGGAGTTCCCGGAGAAGGCCCCGGCCTTCGAGGTCGTGGAAGTCCTGGCCGACGCCGAGGAGCGGGGGCAACTGTCGCCCACCGAGTACAAGTCCCTGCGCGACAGCATCTGGAGCCCGGAGAAGTCACCCACGGAACTCAAGAAGGAGTTCGCCGAGCGCTTCCCCCGTCCGCCGCCGGAGCCGCCGCCGGAGAGCCTCCAGGTGCGGAAGCTGGCGCAGCTGGCCCGGAAGCTCGCCTCCGAGCTGGCGGGAAGCCGTCGGGTCCCGAACGCTGTCGCCGAGCGGGCGGCCGCCCTGGCGGACGATGTCGAAGAGCTCGCGTCGAGCGTGACGGACGCCTGAGTCGCTGTTATCCAACACCGACCTGACCGGGGCTGAACGCTCCGCGAAGGGGCCACCGCCACCGGGCTTCCTGCCTGGGGAGGAGGGCCCTATAGTGGGTCAAGGGCCTGTAGCAGGTGGGCCTGGAGCCGTCTGAGACGTGGGCGGTTTCGAGGGTGGCGGAGTGCGGTGGTCGGCGGAGAAGGCTCCGGGTGCACCGGGGCCTGGCGAACTCGGAGGCGGCAGTGAAGAAGGAGCACCACGTCAACCTGTCCTGCTCGTTCTGCGGCAAGTCGCAGCGTGAGGTCCGGAAGCTCATCGCCGGACCCACGGTCTACATCTGCGACGAGTGCATCAAGCTGTGTAACGACATCATCGCGGACGAGAACGAACGCGAGGAGGGCAAGCCCCAGGTCAGCCTGCCCACGCCCTTGGAGATCAAGGCGTTCCTCGACGACTACGTCATCGGTCAGGACCAGGCGAAGAAGGTCCTCTCGGTCGCGGTCTACAACCACTACAAGCGCATCTACCAGAAGAAGCCCGCCGCGCGGCCACGCCCTGGCGTGAAGAGCCCCACCGGCGAGGAAGTGGAGCTGCAGAAGAGCAACATCCTGCTCATCGGCCCCACGGGTTCCGGCAAGACGCTGCTCGCCCAGTCCCTGGCGCGCTTCCTCAACGTCCCCTTCACCATCGCGGATGCCACCAGCCTCACCGAGGCCGGCTACGTGGGCGAGGACGTGGAGAACATCATCCAGAACCTGCTCCACAACGCCGACTACGACGTGGAGAAGGCGGCGCGCGGCATCGTCTACATCGACGAGATCGACAAGATCGCGCGCAAGGGTGACATGCCCAGCGCCACCCGCGACGTGGGCGGCGAGGGCGTG
Organism: Corallococcus sp. BB11-1; assembly: GCF_026626625.1. Classification (NCBI taxonomy): domain Bacteria; kingdom Pseudomonadati; phylum Myxococcota; class Myxococcia; order Myxococcales; family Myxococcaceae; genus Corallococcus; species Corallococcus sp. BB11-1. The sequence continues at coordinate 22,444 of NZ_JAPNJY010000030.1, forward strand.
CAGCAGGCGCTCCTGAAGATCATCGAAGGCACCCGCGCCAACGTCACCCCGCGCGGTGGCAAGAAGTACAACCAGCAGGAGTACGTCCAGGTCGACACGACCAACATCCTCTTCATCTGCGGCGGCGCCTTCCACGGCATCGACGGCGTGATCAAGCGCCGCGTGGGTGAGAAGGGCCTGGGCTTCGGCGCGAAGATCACCCACAAGGAAGAGCGCAGCGTGGGTGAGCTGCTGGCGATGACGGAGCCGGAAGACCTGATGAAGTTCGGGATGATCCCGGAGTTCATCGGCCGTCTGCCGATGATCGCCACGCTCAACGACCTGAAGGAGGATGACCTCGTCACCATCCTCACGATCCCGAAGAACGCCCTGGTGAAGCAGTACCAGAAGATGTTCGAGATCGAGAAGGTGAAGCTCACCTTCACCAAGGAAGCGCTGCGCGCCATCGCCCGCGAGGCGATGCGCCGTCACTCCGGAGCGCGCGGCCTGCGCGCCATCATGGAGGACGCCATGCTGGAGATCATGTACGACGTGCCGTTCCGCGAGGGCGTCAAGGAGTGCAAGATCACCGAACAGGTGATCACCAAGCACGAGCCTCCGCAGATCGTCATGGAGAAGGAAAAGAAGACCGCCTGAGGTTTCCCCCAAGCGGTCGGTGTTCCCACCCGGCGCCCCTCGCCTTCACTGGCAGGGGCGCCGTGGTGTTTCTGGCGCCCGGGACGACAGCCCCGGGCGCGGGCACCGCGCGCTTCAGCTCTGGGTGACGCGCACGGTGGTCTTCATCTCGCGGCCGGAGACGGGGTCCTTCGCCTTCATGGTGAGGATGCCCTCCACGTTCACGTCGAAGATGATCTCCACGTTCACCGTGCCGGCCTTGGACGGCGGGATGCCGGAGAAGGTGAACTCGCCCAGCATGTCGTTGCGCGCCACCACGTCGTGGTCGCCCTGGTAGATGCGCATGGCCAGCTCCGTCTGGTTGTCCACGCTGGTGGTGGCCAGGAGCTGCTTCGCGTTGGGGATGGACGCGTTGCGCGGGAAGACGACGTGGAAGCCGCCGTCGCCGCGCTCCAGGCCAATGGCCATGGGGATCACGTCCAACAGCTGGATGCGCAGGTTGGTGTCGTCCTGGAGCGAATGCGCGTAGAGCGCGGCGCCAATGGCGACGGCCTCGTCCGGGTGGACGCCCTTGCTGGGCGGCTTGCCGAAGAACTTGGTGAGCCGGTCCTGCACGATGGGCATGCGCGTCTGGCCGCCCACGAGCATCACCTCGTCGATGTCCTTGGTGGACAGGCCGGAGTCCACCAGCACGCGCGCGACCATCTGGAGGCTGCGGTCCACCAGCTGGTTCGTCAGCTGCTCCAGCATCTTGCGCGTGAACTTCATCTCGATGTTCAGGGGCTGGCCCTGCGCCGTCATCGTGATGAAGGGGATGTTGAAGGGGACCTCCTCGCGCGCGGACAAGTCAATCTTGGTGCGCTCGGCCAGGTCCTTGATGCGCTGCATGGCCACCGGATCCGTGGCCAGGTCGATGCCCGTCTTGGCCGCGAAGTCCTTGAGGACGTGGTGGATGATGGCGTTGTCGAAGTCGATGCCGCCCAGGAACACGTCGCCGCCGGTGGACTTCACCTCGAAGACGCGGTCGCGGATTTCGATGATGGAGACGTCGAAGGTGCCGCCGCCCAGGTCGTAGATGACGACCTTCTCCGCCAGCCCCTTGCCCACGCCGTAGGCGAGCGCCGCCGCGGTGGGCTCGTTGATGATGCGCACCACCTCCAGGTCGATGAGCTTGCCGGCGTCCTTCACCGACTGGCGCTGCCGATCATTGAAGTAGGCGGGCACCGTCACCACCGCCCGCTTGATCGGCATCTTCAGGTAGTTGGAGGCGACCTCGCGGATCTTCCCCAGGATCTTGGCGCTGATCTCCTGGAGGGTGAACTCCTTCTTGCCCACGTCCAGGGTGACTTCGTTCTTCGGGCCGGGGCGCATGTTGTACGCCACGACCTTCTTCATCGTGTCGACGACGTCACTGCCGAAGGGGCGGCCCACCAGGCGCTTGGCACCGTAGACGGTGTTGCGCGGGTTGAGCTGCCACTGGCGCTTCGCCTCGAAGCCGATGAGCTCGTTGCCCTTGTCGTCGATGGCGAAGATGGAGGGGATGGTGTACTCGCCGCCCTTGTAGGGGATGAGCTTGACGTTCCCGCTGTCCTCGACGATCGCCGCGCACGAGTTCGTCGTGCCGAGGTCGATGCCGATGATGGGCTCCTTGTGCATCGCGTGTGGGCTCCGGGTGGGGCTTGCCGTGGTTCCGAGGGGGAAGCAGCCGGCACCGTATCTCACCCGTCCCGGGTGCGCGAATCGCTTACCATCCGTCGTTCGTCCGAAGGCCGGTCCCAGCCCCCCGAAGCAAAGCGCCCTCCTTCCCGCCGGGGCACCGGCCCGGGCCCGGCCGGCCGCTCGCCCCCGAACACACCGGGCCTGACAGAGGGGGCGCTCGCTTTACATCCCAGGAGGCGGGAACGAAGGTCATCCCCCGGGGTTCACATGCGACGGCCAGCCGCCGTGGCTACATCCGAGGGATTCACCCACGCACAGAGGGGAGCCGCCGTGGAAGCGAAGGGCTATCTGCAGGAGGTGGGCGCGCAGGTGAGCGCCGACTTCGTCAAGAACCGGTCCATCCTGTCCTTCGAGGAGTACCTGACGCTCTTCTTCGCGGACCCGCGAGGCCAGGCGCGCAACGCGGCGCAGTACCTGCGGGACGTGATGGACCACTACGGCACCGAACAGGTGCCGCACCCCACCGGCACCATCCGGCGCTTCAAGGTCTTCGACGCGCTCTCCACCGACCGGGACGGCCGCGTCGCCGGGCAGGAGGAGGTCCAGAACGCCCTCTACCGGCTGCTGGGCAACTTCGTGCGCGCCGGCCGCATCAACAAGCTCATCATGCTGCACGGCCCCAACGGCAGCGCGAAGTCCAGCCTCGTCAACGCGCTGAAGCAGGGGATGGAGGACTATTCCCGCCAGCCGCAGGGGGCGCTGTACCGCATCGCCTGGGTCTTCCCGTCGGAGAAGCTCATCAAGGGCTCCATCGGCTTCGGCGAGCGCCCGGGGACGGGCTCCGGCGAGGGTGAGCTGACCACGTTCGCCCACCTGGACGCGGAGTCCCTGGACCTGCGGATGCCGTGTGAGCTGAGGGACCACCCGCTCTTCGCGGTGCCCCCCACGGAGCGCAAGAACCTCCTGGAGGGCGCGCTCAAGAAGAAGGGCCTGGGCAACGGCGACGGGGAGGCGGGGGACTTCATCCTCTCCGACTACCTGCGCGACGGCGAGCTGTGCGCCAAGTGCCGCCGCATCTACACCGCGCTGCTGAACGCCTACGGGGGCGACTACCTGAAGGTGCTGCGGCACGTGCAGGTGGAGCGCTTCTACGTGTCGCGCCGCTACCAGGTGGGCACGGTGACGGTGGAGCCGCAGATGAGCGTGGACGCCGCCGCGCAGCAGATCTCCGCGGACCGCACCCAGCTCAACCTGCCCGCCGCGCTGCACAGCACGGTGCTCTTCGAGCCGCACGGCCCCCTGGTGCACGCCAACCGCGGCCTCATCGAATACGCGGACCTGCTCAAGCGCCCGCTGGAGGCGTTCAAGTACCTGCTGGGCTTCAGCGAGACGAGCGAGGTGCCCCTGGAGCCCTTCGTGCTCCAGCTGGACGAGGTGCTCATCGCATCCTCCAACGAAAAGCACCTGTCCGCCTTCAAGGAGCTGCCGGACTTCGCGTCGTTCAAGGGCCGCATCGAGCTGGTGCGCGTGCCGTACCTGCGCCGCTACAAGGTCGAGCAGGAGATCTACGACGCGCAGATCACCGCCACCAGCGTGGGCAAGCACGTCGCGCCGCACGCCACGGAGGTCGCCGCGATGTGGGCGGTGCTCACGCGCCTGAAGAAGCCCATCCCGGACCGCTACCCGCCCAACGTGAAGCCCCTGGTGGACCAGGTGGCGCCGGTGGAGAAGCTGCACCTGTACGAGGAGGGTGGGGCGCCCGGCCGCCTGAGCTCGACGAACACCAAGGAGCTGCTCAAGCTGCGCGAGGAGATGTACGAGGAGTCGGAGTCCTACCCGAACTACGAGGGCCGCTCCGGCGCCAGCGCGCGGGAGATCAAGACCGCGCTCTTCAACGCCGCGCAGAACCCCGACTACAAGTGCCTGCACGCGCTGGCGGTGCTGGAGGAGCTGCAGGCGCTCTGCAAGGACAAGAGCGTCTACGAGTTCCTCCTCCAGGAGGTCATGGACGGCTACCACGACCATGAGGCCTTCGTGCGCGTGGTGGAGACCGAGTACCTGGACCGGGTGGACTCGGAGGTGCGCGACTCCATGGGGCTGGTGTCGGAGGGGCAGTACCGGGAGCTGGTGGAGCGCTACATCCAGAGCGTCAGCCACTGGGTGCGCGGGGAGAAGATGCGCAACCGCGTGACGGGCGAGTCGGAGAAGCCGGACGAGGCGCGCATGGCGGAGGTGGAGGCCATCGTCATGCCGCAGGGGGAAGCGCCCGCGGACTTCCGCCGGGGGCTCATCGCCTCCATCGGCGCGCACCGGCTGGACAACCCGGACGGCGTGATGGACTACCCGCGCATCTTCCCGGACATGTTCAAGCGCCTGCGCGACCACTACTTCGAGGAGCGCAAGCGCGTGCTGCGCAAGAACAAGGAGAACGTCCTCAAGTACCTCTCCGAGGACCGCAACCAGCTGACGCCGCGCGAGCAGTCCCAGGTGCAGGACACGCTCAAGACGATGGCGGAGCGCTACGGCTACTGCGAGTCCTGCGCGAAGGACGCCATCCTGTTCCTCATGCGCCAGCGCTACGCGTGACGTGAGCACCACAGCGGGCAGGCATCCGGAAGTGGATGCCTGCCCGCCTGCTTTTCAATCCGGGCCAGGGCTCGGGATGATGGGGACCGCTACCCACCCACGCGTGTGTCGTCGTCTCCCGTCCCGCCACTTCCTGCCTGGAGCGTTGATGAACCGGTTGCTGTTGGGCACCCCCGTCCTGTTGGCCCTCGTGTCGTGCGCCAGTGCCCCGTCTCCGGGAGCGGCGCAGGCCCCGGTCGTGATGCACACGCAGGTCCCCTTCGTGGTGGAGCGCGTGCGCTCCATGCCCGCGCCCGTGGCCCAGCCGACGCGCAAGGCCATGGTGCGGCGCATCCTCCCGCTCAACGTGCGGCTGGTGACGACGGAGGGCGGCAAGGTGCGCCGCGCGGCGTCGGGCGTCGTGATTGGCACGGAGGTGGGGGCCTCCGGGCCCGTCAGCTACGTGCTCACCAACGCGCACGCGGTGGAGCAGGGGGACCTGGTGGACCCGGTGCTCAAGGTCGTGTTGGATCGGCGCGCGGAGTCGCACGAATACGCCGCGGAGGTGGTCGCCATGGGCCAGGTGCCGGACGTGGACCTGGCGCTCCTGCGCGTGCCGGGCGTGACGTGGCCCGCGGCGGAGCTGGCCGGGGACGACGAGCTGGAGCCGGGCGAGGACGTGGTGGTGGCGGCGTCGCCGTACGGCCGCGCGCTGTCCATCTCCGGCGGCATGGTGTCCCAGGTGGAGTGGGACAAGGAGACGAAGCACCCGCGCATGCTGAAGACGGACGCGCCCATCGGGTACGGGGCCTCCGGGGGCGGCATCTTCAGCCTGGAGACGGGCCGGCTGCTGGCCATCGTGGAGGGCTACCGCACCGCGAAGGTGGACTTCGAGGTGGCCGCGCAGAACTACAGCTTCGATGTCCCCATGCCCGGGGAGACGTTCGCCGCGCCCAGCGCCAAGGTGCGCGGCTTCCTCCAGGCGAAGGGCTTCGGCCGCCTGCTGGAGCGCGCCACGGACGCGGACGGTGCGGGTCCGCAGAAGACCGCCAGTCGCTGACTGGACGTGGCAGGTCCCGCGCTGGACCCGTGAACTGGACAGGGCGTGCCCCGGCGGTAGAGCACGGGGGCACGTCATCCGGAGGTTCGCGCATGTCCGCTCGGGGCAATTGGGATCAGTACTTCATGGACATCGCCCAGCAGGTGGCCACGCGGGCCACCTGTGATCGCAAGCACGTGGGCGCGGTGCTGGTGCGCGACAAGACCATCCTGTCCACCGGCTACAACGGCGCCATCCGCGGGCTGCCCCACTGCGACGACGTGGGCCACATGATGGAGAACGGCCACTGCGTGGCCACCGTCCACGCGGAGGCCAATGCCATCATCCAGGCGGCCAAGAACGGCGTCTCCATCGACGGGGCGACCATCTACACCACGGCCAGCCCGTGCTGGCCGTGCTTCAAGCTGATCGCCAACAGCGGCTGCAACCGCATCGTCTTCGGCGAGTTCTACCGGGACCCCCGCATCTTCGAATACGCGGCCCGCCTGGGCCTCCAGCTCATCGGCGTGGGCCCCGCGGCCCAGCCTCCCGCCCCCGGAACCTGAGGGCCGCCCGATGTCCGGGGGTGGACAGACCCTGGACACGCGGCCCGCCCGGTACGGGATGGCCGTCGGGTGCAGGACACTTCGCGGCATTCGTAAGTGTGCGTCCCCACACGGGAATTTCAGAACTCCGGCAAGAATTACCGACCCAGGGTTGCCAATCCCCAGGGTGCTCCCTAAATCCTGGCTCCGGTAGGGCGGCGGCGGGGGTGGGGACGACGGAAATTCCGAGGAGTTCCAGGTGGTTAGCTCATCAGCGATGGCCAGCAGTGTGTCCTCTGTCCAGGAAGTGTCGGATCCCGTGGTGGGCGCTGCCCGCTACGACGCCGTGCCGGCGCTGATGGACAGCCTGCTGCACGACGTGCGCAACCCGCTCAACGCGCTGGCCATCCACCTGGAGGTCCTCTCCGAGAAGCTCAAGGGCGAGTCCGGCCAGGTGCCGGCCACGCAGGAGAAGAACCTCAAGGCCATGCGCGAGCAGATCCAGCGCGTGGACGGCCTGCTCAAGCTGTTCTCGGACTTCATCGTGTTTCGCGGCGCGGGCCCTTCCGGGGACGCGCCGCTGTCGGACGCCACCGGCAAGGCGCTGGACGTGCTGGGCCATGAGAGCCGCCGGCGGCGCGTGCAGGTGCAGCGCGCCATTGAACCGGACGTGCAGGCGCGGCTGGAGGACACCACCGAGCTGGGCTTCTTCCTGGTGCAGGTGCTGATGCGGGCCTTCAACCGCGCGGCCTCCGGCAGCACGGTGGTCGTCACGGTGCGCACGGAGGGGACCCTGGCGGTGCTGGAGGTGGAGGATGGCTCCACGGGGCCCGAGCAGGCGTCGGACACCGTGGCGGCCCTGACGCTCCGGGCGGCCCAGCTGGGCATCGAATTCGGCATCCGGGCGGGCTCCTGCCGCCTCGTCTTCCCGCGCGCCTGATCCCCCCGGTCGGGCGCTGACGGGCTTCTTTCGTTTCATCACGCTTCATCGCAGTGGAGGTTTTCACCTTGGGCAGCGCACGAATCCTGGCCGTGGATGACGAACGTGAGACCTGCGAGGCCCTGGCGGAGATGCTGTCCGCGTGGGGCCACAAGGTCGAGACCGCGTTCGACGGGCATGACGCCCTCCGCAAGGCCGGTGAGTTCCGGCCCGACGTCGTCCTGTCGGACCTGGCCATGCCGGAGACGGACGGGCTGTGGCTCCTGCGCAACCTGCGCGAGGAGCTGCCCGACTGCCCGGTGGTGTTCCTCACCGGCCGCGGCACCATCGACACCGCGGTGGAGGCCATCCGCGACGGCGCGTACGACTTCATCGTGAAGCCGCTGGACACCGCGCGGCTCAAGGTCTGCATCGACCGCGCGCTGGAGAAGAAGGAGACCATGCGCGAGGTGCAGACGCTGCGGCGTCGCCTCAAGCAGCTGGGCTCCACGGACCTCATCGCCAGCTCCACCGGCATGCGCAAGGTCATCGAGATGATGGAGAAGGTGGCCCCGTCCAAGGCCAGCGTCTCCATCAGCGGCGAGTCCGGCACCGGCAAGGAAGTGGTCGCCCGCACGGTGCACAACCTGTCGCTGCGCCGCGACAAGCCCTTCATCGCCATCAACTGCGCGTCCATCCCCGCGACCCTCATCGAGTCGGAGCTCTTCGGCCACGAGCGCGGCGCCTTCACCGGCGCGGATCAGCGCCGTCCGGGCGTCTTCGAGATGGCCCACGGCGGCACGCTCTTCCTGGACGAGTTGGGGGAGATCCCCATCGACCTGCAGGCGAAGCTGCTGCGCGTGCTGGAGGAGGGCCGCCTGCGCCGCCTGGGCGGCAAGGTGGAGATCGAAGTGGACGTGCGCGTGCTGTCCGCCACGAACCGCGACCTGAAGCAGGAGATCAAGAACCAGCGCTTCCGCGAGGATCTCTACTTCCGCCTCAACGTCTTCCAGCTCCACCTGCCGCCCCTGCGCGAGCGCCGGGACGACGTGCCCATCCTGGTGCAGCACTTCGTGGACAAGTTCCGCGGGGACTCCGCCAAGCGCGTCTCCGGCGTGCACCCGGAGGCCATGGAGGTGCTCAAGAACTACGACTGGCCGGGCAACATCCGCGAGCTGCGCAACGCGGTGGAGCGCGCCGTCATCCTCTGCGACGGGGAGCTCATCACCCGCGAGCACCTGCCGCCCGACATGGCCGGCAAGGGCCCGGAGCGCCACACGTTCAAGCTGCCGTTCGGCCTGAGCCTGGACGCCGTGGAGCGCGAGTACATCCTGGGCAGTCTGCAGCGCAACGGGAACAACAAGGCGCGCACGGCGGAGGTGCTGGGGGTGAGCGAGAAGACGCTCTACAACAAGCTCAACCGCTACGCGGCGGAGAACCGGGCGCAGGGCACCCCGGGCGGCGGAGGCCTGGGCGGCCAGGGCAACGACGGCCCCCTGGGCGCCAGCAGCAGCTACCTGACCCGCTGACCTCACGGGTAGGCGGACCTCCCGGGATTTCGGGCCCTTGAAACCGCCCCGGAAGTGGCGCGGGCAGGGCCTTCCCGGGCGGCCCGGAGGGCAGGGGGAGGTCTCGAAAACCCCTGTCAATTCTTGACTTTTCACCCCTGGACGGGGGATCCTCCCGGCCTCTCCCACCCGTTGGTGAGGGCCCGGCCGGGAAGGTTCATACCGGGCCACTTCCGCCCCCCTGGGCGCGGTCGTCCGACGTGAGTCATCTGGGGTGCCGCCGGGGGGGCACAGGAAGGCTACACGCAATGAGCGACGCGCGAGTTCTTCACTTCTTCGGCGGCAAGGGCGGCGTGGGCAAGACCACGCTCGCGGCAGCGTACGCGGTGAGGCTCTCCGAAGACGCTCCCAAGCACAAGGTGTTGGTGGTTTCGCTGGATCCGGTCCAGTCGCTGTCGGACCTGCTGAAGAAGAAGCTGCCGACGAAGCCCACCAAGCTGCAGGCGGGCAAGGGTGAAGGCGGGCTGTGGGGCGTGGAGCTGAACCCCGCCGCGTTGCTCAAGCCGTTCCTCGCGGAGTACCTCCCGGCGCTGGCGAAGGCGGCGTCGAAGGGCACGCACCTGTCGGACGAGGAGATGGGCAAGCTCTACCAGCAGGCCGTGCCGGGCCTGGAGGAGCTGGTGGCCCTCTTCCACGTCGCGGAGCTGCTGGAGGCGGGCGAGTTCGACCGGATCATCGTCGACACGGCGCCCACCAGCCACACGCTGCGCCTGTTCGACCTGCCCACCCAGCTGCGCAAGTTCCTGGGCTTCGTGCGCGCGGGCCAGGACCGCGCGCCGGCGTCCGGTGGCAAGGGCAAGAAGGCGGAGGCCGCGGCCTCGTCGGGCGGGTTCCTGGAGCAGGTGGGCCAGAAGGCGGAGAAGCTGCTCGCGCTGCTGAAGGATCCGGCGCGCACCGCGTTCCACCTGGTGACGCTGGCGGAGCCGGTGCCGGAGGCGCAGACGCGCTCGTACTTCACCCAGCTGCGCGAGCGCGGTCTGCCGGTGACGGAGGTGATCGTCAACCAGGTGGAGGACCACGAGGGCTGCTCGTCGTGTCAGGGCCGCCGCGGCCTCCAGGCGCCCCACGTGCGCAAGTTCCAGGCGCTGGACAAGACCGTGCCGGTGAACCTGCTGGGCCGCCGCGAGGTGGCGCCCCGGGGGCTGGACGGGCTGAAGGAGTTCGCTGCCGTGTGGTCGGCCGGCAAGGAGACCAAGGCGCTGGAGTTCAGCGCGGCGGAGGGCCCTCCGGCGCTGGTGCGCGCGCCCTCCATGCCGCCCATCGCGGCGCCCCCGCTGCCGCCCACGCGGCTCATCTTCTTCGTGGGGCAGGGCGGGGTGGGCAAGTCCTCCTGCGCCGCCGCCGCGGCGGTGACGCTGACGGAGAAGGAGGGGCCGGTGCTCCTCATCTCCACGGATCCGGCGCACTCGCTGTCGGACGTGCTGCAGAGCCGGCTGACCGACACCGAGACGCAGGTGAAGGGCACCAAGGGCCTGTACGCGCGTGAGCTGGACATGGCGGGCTGGTTCAACGCCCTGCGCAAGCGGCTGAAGGAGAAGGCGGAGAAGGCCTTCGAGGGCGCGCCCAAGGCGGGCAACGACGTGCCGGCGGACCTGCTCTACCTGCGCAACCTGCTGGAGTGCGCGCCCCCGGGCATCGACGAGCTGGCGGCCATGTCCGTGCTCACGGACGCGCTGGTGCAGGAGCGCTTCAAGCGCATCGTGGTGGACTCGTCGCCGGTGGTGATGTCCGTGCGCGTGGTGGAGCTGGCGGACACGGCGAAGACGTGGCTGGGCGCGCTGCACGCGGTGCTCAACAAGCACCGCGCGAAGGGCCTGGCGGACCTGGCGGACGACGTCGCGGGGATGATCAAGCACGTGAAGCGCTTCGAGGACGCGCTGGCGTCCCCCAGCGAGTCGCGCTTCGTGGTCGTCACGCGCGGCGAGGAGCTGGCGGCGTCCCGCACGGAGCGGCTGGTGGAGTACCTGAAGGAGCGCAAGCTCCAGGTGGAGCGGGTGCTCGTCAACCGCGTGGGCCCCAAGTCCACCTGCGAGAAGTGCGAGAACCGCCGCAAGCTGGAGCTGAACGCGGCCAAGGCCATCGAGAAGAAGATCGGCCTGCCGGTGACGATGGCGCCCGCGCTGGGCCGTCACCCCGCCGGCCTGCGCGAGCTCAAGGCGTTCCGCACCGCGTGGTACGCGCTGTCCGCGCCGCCGGCGAAGATCAAGGCGGCCTGACGCGAGGCCGGGCCCCTGGACACGCTACCGGGGGCCGGGCAGCAGCAACTGGGACAGCGGCAGCCGGTGCGGAATCACGCGCCGCGCCTGTCCCACCAGCTCCACCGCGCTCGAGCGCAGGGAGCGCAGCCCCTGGGGCGCCGGGAGCCGTTCCCGGTCCAGGTGCGTGGCCCAGGCGGGGCCGGCCAGCAGCAGCACCACCGCCGGCACGATGCACAGGCCCACCACCGCCCCGGCGCCGCCCAACGTCCCCACCAGCCGCAACGTCGCAGACGCCTGGATGCGCGGGCGCTGCAGGGCCGCGAGGATGCGCGCGAAGAGGGCGCCGCCGACGATGCCCAGCCCGGTGGCCAACATCCAGCTCAGGCCCCCCAGCGGCGTGCCGAGCACCGGCTCCAGCAGCTCCGGGGCCGCCGCGCCCAGGAGGAAGGCGAGCACGAACGGCCCCGCCGCGACGATCGCCACCAGCCCCCACTGCCTCGCGTTCAGTCCTTGCACGGGCATCCCCCCACTCGGGGAACACGATGGGCACCGGCAGGCAGGCGCGCCAGGGTGATGGGGCCTTGCGCGGGTGTAGGCGTGCGCGGGACGTCACTTCCCGCGGCCGGGCTTCAGGCGTCGCACTCGGAGGGGCTGTCCGTGAAGGCGCCCAGCGGCTCCGGGAAGGTGAGGACGCCCCCGGTGCTCAGGGTGCCGGAGACGGGCTTGCTGCCCGGGAGCCTCACCTGCACTGTGCGGCCCCGGACGGTGTACGTGCCCTGGGTGCGGGACTCGCGGGGCGTGCCGGAGTCGTCCACCTCCCGCTGCCAGAACTCCACCCTGCCGCTGCCCTGGAACTTGAGGGCGCGGGTGGTGCCGTAGACGCCGACGCCGGGGCCGTACCAGGACACCGCGCGCACGAGCGCGGGCACGTCCGCCACCTTCGCCGGGGTGAGGCCTAGCAGCTTCTGCCAGCCCAGCGTGTCCCGGATGACGTCCAGGTCGGCGTCCTCCTTCGCCCGCTTCAGCCGGCGCGGATCCAGGCGCACGGCGGTGGCCAGCTTCTCCACGATGGTGTCGCGGTGGGCGCTGTATTCGCACACCTTGCCCTGCTTGCGCAGCACGCCCAGGGTGGCGGCGACGTTGTAGTGGGCCAGGGCGTAGTCCGGCTTCGCCTCGGCGGCGGCCTGGAACCGGGCCAGGGCCTCCGGGTACTGGCCGGACTGGTACAGCCGGAAGCCCTGGGTGTTGAGGGCCGTGCCCGAGGGGGCGGCGGGGGGGGCGGCGGACAGCGTCAGGGCCAGCAGGGACAGGGCGAGGACCATGTCGCTCCAGACGGGCGGGGGCCTGGGACATTCCAGGGGTGCGTAACCGCTTGCGCGTTGAAAGGCTCGAACCCTGGTGCTAGTTCCGCGCCATGGCAACCGGCATTGGCTATGCGCTCGACTTCGAGCGCCCGCTCATCGAGCTGGAGAAGAAGATCGAGGAGCTCAAGGTCCTCTCCACGAGCGGCACCGTGGACTTCTCCTCCGAGATTTCGAAGCTGGAGAAGAAGGCGAAGAAGCTCCAGACGGAGATCTTCAGCGACCTGACGCGCTGGCAGGTGGTGCAGCTGTCGCGCCACAACGCCCGGCCGTACTTCCTGGACTACGTCCAGTACCTCTTCACGGACTTCTTCGAGATGTGCGGCGACCGGCACTTCGGCGAGGACCCCTCCATCGTCGGCGGCTTCGCGCGCTTCGACGGCAAGCCGGTGATGGTCATTGGCCACCAGAAGGGGCGCAACACGAAGGAGAACATGGCGCGCAACTTCGGCATGCCGCGCCCGGAGGGCTACCGCAAGGCGCGCCGGCTGATGGAGCTGGCGGAGCGGATGGAGAAGCCCATCCTGACCTTCGTGGACACGCCGGGCGCGTACCCGGGCATCGGCGCGGAGGAGCGCGGGCAGGCGGAGGCCATCGCCGTCAACCTGGAGGTGATGAGCCGGCTGCGCGTGCCCATCATCTCCACGGTGGTGGGCGAGGGCGGCTCCGGCGGCGCGCTGGCCATTGGCGTGGGCAACCGCGTGCTGATGTTCCAGAACAGCGTCTATTCCGTCATCAGCCCGGAGGGCTGCGCGTCCATCCTCTTCCGCGACGCGACCAAGGCGGACAAGGCCGCGGACGCGATGCGGCCCACCGCGCCGGACCTCCTGGAGATGAAGATCATCGACGAGGTCATCCCCGAGCCTCCCGGTGGCGCGCACCGCGATCCGCCCAAGGCCGCCGAGGCGCTGGGCAAGATGCTGCGCAAGCACCTGGGGCAGCTGGCCGAGCTGTCCCCGGATGAGCTGGTGAAGGACCGCTACAACAAGTTCCGCGCGCTGGGCATGTTCTCCGGCAAGTAAGAGGTTCACTCCACATGCGACCGCTCGTTCCTCCCTACGTCGAGACGCTCAAGGCCTACGTCCCGGGCAAGCCCATCGAGGAGACCGAGCGGGAGTACGGCCTCACCGGTGTCATCAAGCTCGCCTCCAACGAGAACCCGCTGGGCCCGTCGCCCCGCGCCGTGGAGGCGATGAAGAACGCCGTCTCATCCGTGCACCTGTACCCGGACGCGACGAGCTTCCACCTGGTGCGCCGGCTGGCCACGCACCTGGGCGTGAAGCCGGAGGAGGTCGTGCTCGGCAGCGGCTCCAACGAGCTCATCGAGCTGTTGATGCGCACGTTCACCACGCCGGAGGATGAAATCCTCCTGTGCCAGGGCTCGTTCCCGGCGTACCGCATCTCCGCGCAGGCGCACGGGCGGCCGTTCGTGGAGGTGCCCATGCGCGAGGGCTTCCGCTACGACCTGGTGGCCATGGCCCGCGCCGTCACGCCGCGCACGCGCATGGTGTTCCTGGCCAATCCGGACAACCCCACGGGGACGACGTTCGGGCGCAAGGACCTGGAGACGTTCCTGGCCGCGGTGCCCAGGGACGTGCTCGTCATCCACGACGAGGCCTACGCGGAGTTCGTGGACTGGCCCGACTACGCGAGCGCCGTGGAGCTGTTCCGCGCGCACCCGAACCTCGTGGCGCTGCGCACGTTCAGCAAGATCCACGGGCTCGCCGGCATCCGGCTGGGCTGCGCGGTGATGGACGCGAAGCTCGCGAACTACGTGCACCGCACGCGCATGCCCTTCAACCTCACGGTGGTGGCGCAGGCGGCCGGCATGGCGGCGCTGGACGACACGGAGCACGTGCGCCAGACGCGGGAGAACAACCACGCGGGCCTGCGCTACTACGGGCAGGAGCTGTCGAAGCTGGGCGTCACGCTGTCGGAGAGCCACGCCAACTTCGTCTTCGTGGACTGCCACCGGCCCGCGGGCGAGGTGTACGAACAGCTGCTGCGCCGGGGCGTCATCGTCCGGCCGATGGGGGGCAACGGCTTCCCCACCTGCCTGCGCATCTCCGTGGGCACGCCCGCGGAGAACGCGCGCTGCGTGGCCGCGCTGAAGGAGATCCTGTCGTGAGCCCGCGTCCGTTCATCGTCGCCATCGACGGGCCGGCCGGGGCGGGCAAGTCCTCCGTGTCCAAGCTGCTCGCGCGGCGGCTGGGGTTCGCGCTGGTGGACACCGGCGCCATCTACCGCTGCGTGGCGCTGATGGCCTCCCGCGAAGGCATCGCGTTCGACGACGACGCGAAGCTGGGCGAGCTGCTCGGGCGCGTGCGCATCCACTTCCAGGTGGTGGGCGAGGAGAACCACGTCTTCCTGGGGGGCGAGGACGTGTCCGGGGAGATCCGCACGCCGGCCATCTCCATGGGCGCCTCGCAGGTGTCGGGCCGGCCGGTGGTGCGCGCGGGGTTGCTCGCGCTTCAGCGGCGGTTGGCGCTGGAGACGCAGGCGGGCGCCATCCTGGAGGGGCGCGACATCGGCACGGTGGTGTTCCCGGACGCGGACGCGAAGTTCTTCCTCGCGGCGGACCCGGAGGTGCGCGCCCGCCGCCGCTTCGAGGAGCTGTTCCAGAAGGGCGTGGACAGCAGCCTGGAGGCCGTCCTCACGGATCAGACGCAGCGGGACACCGCCGACTCGGGCCGCGCCGTGGCGCCCCTGAAGGCCGCGGACGACGCGGTGCACGTGGACTCCAGCAGCATGCCCCTGTCCGACGTCGTGCGGACCCTGGAGCAGGAGATTGAACGCC
This sequence comes from Corallococcus sp. BB11-1, assembly GCF_026626625.1. Classification (NCBI taxonomy): domain Bacteria; kingdom Pseudomonadati; phylum Myxococcota; class Myxococcia; order Myxococcales; family Myxococcaceae; genus Corallococcus; species Corallococcus sp. BB11-1. The sequence continues at coordinate 37,710 of NZ_JAPNJY010000030.1, forward strand.
GCCGGGCCACGGGCGGCGGCTGACGCCTTCGCGGCCGTCCGTCAGAAGCTGACGCCGTCCGTGGCGGGGGCGGGCACCGTCATCGTCAGCCGGGCCTGGGTGCCGTCCTTCTCGTAGAAGCGGTGGTACAGGTACAGGTCCGCGAGCACCTGCTTCACGTAGCCGCGCGTCTCCCGGTAGGGGATGGACTCCACGAAGAGGTCCAACGGGAGGCTGCCCCGCTCCTGCGTCCAGCGCACCGCCGCCTTGGGCCCCGCGTTGTAGGCCGCGGCCGCGAGCGCCGGATGGGCGAAGCGCTTCATCAGCTGCGCCAGGTACCACGCGCCGTAGCGGATGTTGCGCTCCGGGGCGAAGAGGTCCGCGGGCGCGGGCGCGGGCTCCGACATCTTCAGCGCGATCTCCGTGGCCGTGGGCGGGATGATCTGCATCAGCCCGCGCGCGTCCGCGGCGCTCATCACCTCCGGACGGAAGGCGCTCTCCCGCCGCATGATGGCCCACACGAAGAACGGATCCAGCGCCTGCCGCGTGGCCTCCGCCTCCACCGCCTTCGCGAACGCGCGCGGATAGAACGCGGCCAGCGCGTCCGGGGCCTTCGCTCCGAACGCGCGGCCCCACAGGTGGCGCGCGGCCACGCTGTGCGCGTGCCCGTATTCGCCCAGTTGCAGGAGCGCGTGCGCGAACGGCAGCGCCTGGTCCGCGGAGCGCAGGCCCGACACGCGCGACTGCACCTCGTCCGCCGCGTCGCGGAAGAGGCCCGCGCGCGTGAGGGCCACCGCCAGCTCCAGCTCCGGGGGACGGGGCAGGGTGAGCTGCTTCGGAGGCTGCGGGAAGGCGGCCGGCGGCGTGCGTCCCAGCTCCCGCAACCGCTCCGAGGCCAGCAGCGCGTAGAACGACGCGGGCGCGGCGCTGATGACCGCCTCGTAGGCCGGGCCCACCACGGCGGGCTTGCCGCCGGCCAGCTCCTCCGCGCGCGCCGTCCAGTAGCGGGCCTGCGGCGCGAGGCTCGTCTTCGGATACGCCGTCACCATCGCGTCCAGCGCCAGCTTCGCCTGCGGGTACTGCTCGAGCCGCAGGTGCGCCAGGGCCCGGAACCACATCGCCTCGTCGCGGCGGCGTGAACCCTTGTAGCGCTTCTCGTAGTCCGCGAAGGACTTCGCCGCTTCCTCGAAGCGTCCGCCCTGCAGGTCCAACCACGCGGCGAAGAACGCGCCTTCCTCACCCGCGGCCTGGGACGGATAGGCCTTGTCCAGCGCCGCCATCAGCTCGCGCGCCTTCGCGTTGTCATCCGAGCGCAGCGCCCGGCGCGCCACCACCAGCGCGGCCTCCGCGGCGATGGCCGGCGGACCCTTGCGCGCCACCGCGAGCGCCTTCGCCGCCTCGTCGGGCTTGCCGCGCGCGAAGAGCACCTGGGCCCGCAGCAGCGCCACCTGCGCCTGCGCGGGAGCGCCCTTCACCAGCGAGCGCTTCTCCGCCGTCTCCAGCTCCTCCTGGGCCCGGGTCGCCGCGCCGGCGGAGAGGAAGCCCCGGGCGCGCTGGAGGTGGTCGGGGAGGGTCAGCTTCACCGCCGGCTTCAGCGCGGCCAGCTTCTCCAGCGCCTCGTCCGCGTAGGGGTGGGTGGGGAAGCGCAGCGCCACGGCCTTCAGGTCCGCGCGCAGGCCCGCGGCGTTGCCGGTGGCCGCGCGCGTCGTCGCCCGCTGGAAGAGCAGCTCCGGGGTGGGCTGCGCCGTCGCCGCGGACTCCAGCACCGGGGCCGCGTCCTTGGGGCGGTGGGCCTCCAGCAGGGCCTCGCCCAGGCGGGCGCGCGCGCGCACCGCGAGGGCCGGGGAGGCCTTCTCCAGCGCCCGCTCGAAGTCCCCGGCCGCGCCGTTGGGGTCGCCCGCGTAGAAGCGCGCCTGACCCAGGTAGAAGGCCTGGAAGGCCTCCAGGGGGGGCGGGGCGGCGTGGCGGGCGAGCAGGTCCCGGGCCAGGGCCGCGTCGCCGTCGGAGAGGACCAGGGTGCCGGCGAGCAGGCCCAGGCGGCCGGCGTCGGGGCACTTCTTGGACTCACAGGCGGCGAGCTCCGCCTGGGCGAGGGCGGCCGCGTCGGGCCGATGCAGGCGGACGGCCTCCAGTGTCGCCGGTGACTGCCCCAGCGCCACCCCCGTCACCCAACCCGCCACCCAGCCGGTCCAACTCATGGAATCTTCCTTTCACATCGCGGCCTTGCGGCAACGGAACGAGAGGTTTGAAGTCGACATTCCCCACCAGGTGGGCGGGGGTCGGTTTGACAGTCGGCCCGACAAGTCCTAGATCCCGCGCCCACGGGCTGGTCCCGAGGGGTTGTCCACCCGTTGCGCAAGCCGGAGGGAATCCTTACGTTGCGCCGCCGTTGAGCGCTACTCCGGACCGTCGTGTCAGCCGGACCTGTCGTCGGTAGCACCGCTCGTTCACAGACCTCGGGGGGGGAAACAGCTCATAGGGGAGGCTCCATGAAGCCGTGTCCATCCGATCTGCCGCAGACCATCAATCCCGAAGCCGGCCCCAAGCGGGCAGGCGTCGAGACGCATCGCAACCTGAACTGCAACCACTACGACAACTGCCTCGATGAGGCCGTGCGTCGTGGGTGGCAGTCGTTCACGTGCATGAAGTGCCCGATGTACGCCAACCTCGCGCCTCCGCAGATGGGGCTCGAGGCCTATGCGACCCAGCGTCGCCCCGTCTAGTTATCGACGGGCGCGCCCTTTTGTTTCGGGCGCGTGATGCTGTTTTCCGGCCACGCCCGAAGGGGGTCGTGGCCGGAAGTCCGCGTGGACATCCCTTCGTCGCGCCTCCGCCCCCGACCTTCCGGCCAGGGACCCCGGCTGGCGGCCCTGCGCTTCATCAGGGCCAGGAAGGGCGTCCCACGAGGGGCACCCAGGGTTTTCAGCGAACCGCGGCGTAGATGACGGCCACCCAGTACTGCCCCTGGCCGAAGCGCTTGGAGTTTCCCCGCACCAGTCCCACGCCCACGCGGGTGTTGGTGGCGGTGGCGAGGCTGCGGGACTCAGGCAGCGCGCCCGGGTCTCCCACGACGAAGAAGTCCACCGACGCCGTGCCCGCGTCGGGGAGCACGGAGAACACCCGCTCGTGCAAGGGAGACGGATCCTCCGCTCCGGCGGACGGTTCATCCTGCGCGAGCGAGCGCCGGGCGTGTTCGCGCGCCAGTCGCTCCAGCGCATCGCTGCGCACCAGCGGCGGCAGCTTGAGCGTGGCGCGGTGCCGGGCCAGCGCCTCGTATGCATCCGACAGCGGATCCGCGGAGGCCGCCGCGCCGGGCGAGGCCGCGGTGAAGACCTCCGTGACGATGGCCTGGTCGCGCCCGTCGAGCTTCTGGAACGCCACGCCCACGCCCATGAAGCGGAACGCGGGGTCCATCAGGTTCTTGCGGTGGCCGGGGCTGTGCTCGATGCCGAAGTGCGCGGCGAGCGGACCCGCCGCGAGCCCCAGGTTCTCCCCGGCGCGGACGTAGCGCGTGCCCTCCGGGAGCCGGCGCGTGAGGGTGGAGCCGTCCGGCGCGATGTGGGCGAAGAAGCCCTCGTTGGCCATGCGCGTGCTGTAGCGCAGCGCCACGTCCTCCAGCGTGGTGTCCGGCGCGAGCTCCGGCAGGTGGTGCGCGCGGCGCAAGGCGTTGATGCGCTCGTAGAGGGCGGTGCGGGCCTCGCCCAGGGTGGTGGGCTCGCGGGTGGCCTCGCGCTCGCCCCGCGCCGAGCGCGCGCCCACCTGCACGAGGAACAGCGAGGTCACCTCCGGACCCGCCGGGCCCTGGCCCACCACCTCCACGGTGTAGGAGCCGGGGCGCGTGAAGGGCAGCCGGGCGCAGAAGCCGGCCGTGCCCGTGGGGGCGCGCGTCAACGGGACGCCTTCCACCTCGCCATCCGGCCGGGTGATGAAAACTTCCGGGCTCCGCAACGGCGACATCAGCCGCCCGCACACCATGCGCTCCGTCTTCGCGGAGGTGAGCGCGCGAGGGAAGGGGAGCACCTCCGCCTTGCGGTCCGCGAGCAGCAGCACCAGCGCGGCCCGCTCGCCCAGGAACGCCACGCCCACGCCGTAGTGGCTCGCGCGCTCCTCGTTGAAGTCCGTGCGGGCGAGGAAGGTCTCGATGGCGTGCGAGTGCACCCAGGCGCGGATGACCAGGGTCCGCGGCGAGGGATCCGCGGCGCCGGACTCGCTGACGGCCTCCGTCAGGGTGAGCAGGTCGGGGGCGCCGGTGGTGAACTCACTCAGGGCCTCGCGCGCGAGCCTCCGGGCCGCGGTCTCCAGGCCCTTGTCGCTGGTGGGCGCGCGCCGGCCCACGCGCTCGAATTCGCGCGCGACGTGCATGCGGGCCCGGGCCTCATGCGACTGGGGCGTCTGCGCCGCGACGGGGGCGGTGACGGCCACGGCGCCGGGATCCGCGGGCGTGACGGAGGCCACCCGTGGGGGCGGTGGCCCGGCGGACGCGCGGGGCGGCGTGCCCCATGCCAGAGCGAGCAGCGCGCCCAGGAGCGCGGCCCGCCTCATCGCACCTCCAGCTGGAACTCGAGCGCCGTCACCGTGCCCGGCCCCAGCGTCGCGTTGAGTCGCTCGCAGAGGAACGCGGACTGGCGGGTGAGGGCCTGGGCCCACTCGGCGTTCTCCACGGTGATGACGAGCGTCTTGCCCTCCAGGTGGTGCGGGCGGCTGTGGCGCGCGATGTTCGCCCCGGCCGCGGCCACCCAGAGCGGCATGAGCGACATCCCACGGCCCGACTCTCCGGCAAGGCGCGCCAGCACGCGGGGAAGCAGGCTCTCCAGGGTCTTGGGCTCACTGCGCGCCATCGTCGGGCGATTCTGGGACCCCGGGCGCCGGATGCCAACCGACACTTGCCTGCCCGCCCGTCTGATTTTCCGTCCCCTCGGGCACCCACGGTGTTCCCGGATGTGCGCACGGGTCGCGTCACGGGCGGACCCCTTGTAAGGTCCGGGCAAGGCCGGTCCCCCTCGGAGTTCCCCCTCATGCTTCCAGTCCCCCTTGCGGTCCGGTCCCCCGGCCCCGTGCTCGCATTGCTGTTGGCGTGCGCCATGGGCTGCGGGATGGCCGACGCGGATTTCCCCTTCATCCAGGGGGAGCGCCCGGATGGGGCGTGCACGGTGGATCAGGACTGCGCGGATCCAGCCCTGTTCTTCTGCAACACCGCCCTGTCGCGCTGCGAGGCCGCGTGCCGGAGCGATGACGACTGCTCGATGGAGCGCCGGGGTTCGCATCACGCCATCCTCTCCTGCGAGTCCAGGTCGCTGGGCTGTCGCTGTGACGCGAGCCGCTGTGTGCCCGCCCTCTGCACCGGCGACGAGGCGTGCGAGGAGGGCCAGGTGTGCCGCGATGGCGCCTGCGGTGAGCCGCTGCCGCCGACCGTCGCCGCGGCCTGTCGCGTGGTGCCGGAGCGGGTCATCGCGCCCGTGGGCACCCCCGTGCGCTTCGAGGCCTGGGTGTCCGACGCGAAGGGGCAGCCCTTCGTCCCGGGCGCGGCCCTCACCTGGACCGCCGTGGCCGCGGCCGTGACGCGGGAGGGCGGCACCGGGGTCGGGGCCACTTTCACCCTGACCACGGCCGGAGCGGAGGTCGAAGCGGTGGAGGCCCGGGTGGGCGTCATCTCCTGCCGCGCGCGCGTCACCGTGCTGCCCCGCCACGCCGAGCCGGAGCAGGTGCGGGTGCTGGTGACGGACGCGCTCACGGGACACCCCGTCGAGGGGGCGTCCGTGCTGGTTTCGGACACGCTGGGCCAGACGCTGGCCCGCGAAGCGACGAACGCGACGGGCGTGGCGGTGGTGGCCGCGCGGGGCGAGGTGGGCGTGTCCGTGTTCCACCAGGACTTCGGCTACCTCACCCTGGCCCACTACGACACGAAGGGTTCGCGCGACCTGCGACTGCCCCTGCGCCGCAACCCGGCGGACCGCGAGGGTGGGGTGCGCGCCCGGTTCGACCACTTCGCCCCGGTGGGCTCCCCAATGGGCTCAGGAGAGGCGCTGGCCGTGGGGCTCACGGGCCTGTCGGTGCCGGGGCTCCTGTCGGAAGCGGCGCCCGCCCAGGTGGCGGGGCCCGAGCGGCCGGTGGACCTGATGCTGGGAGGGGCGACGCGCCAGTTCCAGGTGCCGTCCAACATCTGGGTGCGCGGGCTGGGGAGCCCGGACATGCCGTCGGTGACCGCGCCCGGCATCGCGGGCGTCTGTGATGCCCGGCTCATGGAGGTGACGGATCCGGAGCAGGCCATGCGCGCGGGCGCCTGCGGCACGCGCTCCGCCTGGGCCCTCACCGCGCAGGTGCCTTCGGGCGGGCTCCCGGCGGGGACGATGGACACCGGCACGGATCCGCTGCTGCTCCTGGCGCGGGCGCTGCCTCCGTCGGGCCGGTTCTCCTCCTCGCTCGTGCGCGACGTGCAGTTCACGCTGCGGCCTCCGGACGGAGGGGAGGAGGTGCCGCTCGCGCCGGTGACGCATGACTTCCAGCAGGTGCCGCTGGCCTTCCCGTTCGTGGTGCGCGTCCCCGCGCTCCCGCGCTTCCGCGACGGCTACCCGGAGCGTGCCGTGGTGTTGGGCTCGGTGGCCGCGCCCGGACGGGGCCTGGTGCCGCTGGGCCTGGGCGCCGCCATCAACACCCAGCCGTCGGATCCGCTCACGGACACGCAGCCGGGCCTGCTGGCGCCGGGCTTCGTGCGCGTGCGCATGGCCCCGGGGCATCACGGCCTGGAGGGCCAGCCCTACCGCTTGCTCGCGCTCGCGTCGTCGGGAGCCCTGGTCGGTGAGCCCGCCGCGGGCTCCGCCACCAGCGCCGTGTTCGCCCCCCTGGCGGCCCCCCGCTTCGACCCCGAGGGCACCGAGCCGGTGACGTTCCCCGAAGGCTTCCTCTCCATCCCGGAAGGGTCCCACTACAACCCGGACGTGCTGCCCTGGCACGGCCTGCTGCCCCGCGAGTGGCGCCTGGACGCCCCGGTGACGCTGGCGACCGTGGTGCGCGCGACCTTCACCAACGCGTCCGGGCGGCGCTGGACGGTGCTGATGGACGGCCGCCGCGCGACGTCCGGCGTGCGCCTGCCCGTGCCCCCGGCGGGCCTGGAGGACCGCACCTTCCAGGGCGACACCGAAGGCTCGCGCGCGGCGCTGTCCGTGGAGGCCCTGCGGGCGACGACCGCGGAGGGGGCCCCGCTCGGTGCCCCGGCGCTGGCGGAGTCCGGTGGGTTCGCGCCGGAGGCGCTCGCGGAGGCGACCCGCGCCGCGTCCACGCTGCACCAGGGGCGGCCCCAGGTGACGTGGGTGGAGCCTCCCGAGGGGGCCTCGCTTGCTCGCGGCGCCACCGTCCGTGTGCGGGTGGAGGGCTTCCAGGTGGGGCCCGCCCTCACCGACGAGGGCGGGGTGTTGCTCACCGTGCGGGGCGGCGGCGCGGGCTGTGAGGGCGTGAAGGTGGGCAGCGACGCCGCCTCGCGCTCGGGCGAGGTGGTCCTGTCGCTGCCCGGCGCGTGCTCGGGCGAGGCGGTGGTGCTCGCGGCGTCCCTGGTGGATGGGCTGGGCCTGCCGCTGCGGCCCGCGGTCACCGCCGTGCGCACCGTGCGCGTGCCCTGACGTGGCGGCGCCCCGGGGCGTCCCCGCCCTGGGAGGGCACCTTCTCCGGCCGTGAATTCGCTTTCACGATTTGCGCGGTGATACGTTTGCCAATGCCATGGGCCAGAAGGAGACGGTCGTCACCGTCATCTCGAAGATCTCCGAGCGCCCCGTCAACCTGGACGCGGCGCTGGTGGTCATCTACGGCCTGGATCTGGGGCGCAAGTTCGACCTGACGCGCGAGGAGACCCTCATCGGGCGCTCGTCCAAGGCGGACATCCAGATTGATCAGGAGGCGGTGAGCCGCAACCACGCGCGGATCACCAACACCACCAAGGGCGTGCGCATCGAGGACCTGGGCTCCACCAACGGCACGTTCGTCAACGACGACGTGGCGCCGGGGGGCGGCCGGTCGCTGCAGAACGGCGACCTGGTGAAGATTGGCCGCACCATCTTCAAGTTCATCGCGGGCGGCAACATCGAGGCGGCGTACCACGACGAGATCTACCGGCTGACCACGATGGACGGCCTGACGCAGATCTACAACCGCCGCTACTTCGACGAACAGCTGGACCGGGAGATCTCCCGCAGCCGCCGCTACGAGCGCACGCTGTCGCTGGTGATGCTGGACCTGGATCACTTCAAGGAGGTCAACGACACCTTCGGCCACCTGGCGGGGGACTCGGTCCTCAAGCAACTGGCGTCCACGGTGCGCACGCGCATCCGGCGCGAGGACGTCTTCGCCCGCTATGGCGGCGAGGAGTTCGCGCTGCTCCTGCCGGAGATCACCCTGGGCGGCGCGCGGCAGCTCGCGGAGAAGGTGCGCAAGCTGGTGGAGCGGCAGCGCTTCGAGTTCGACAAGCAGGTCATCCCCGTCACGCTGTCGGTGGGCGTGGCCACGCTGGAGCCGCACCACCGCGAGCCCGGGGAGCTGGTGCGCACGGCGGACGAGCGCCTCTTCGAAGCCAAGCACCAGGGGCGCAACCGCGTCTGCGGCTGAGCGCCCCCGGGCGTGTGGGCCTCTTCAGCCCGCGAACACGGAGCGACGCTCGCGCAGCAGGGCCTGGAGCATGGCCTGGATGGCCTCGCGGGTCTGTTCGGTGAGCCGCTGCACCTCGCCCAGGTCGTCCGCGGACTCCGTGGGCAGTCCTTCCATGGTGATGGGCTCACCGAAGCGGATGGTCCACTTGGCCGGCAGCGGGCCCGGGGCGGTGAGCGGCAGTGACGGCAGCCCCAGGAACCCGCCGGGGATGCGGCCCAGCAGCGGGGACGTCTCCTCCGCGCCGACGATGGCCACCGGCACGATGGGCGCGCCGGTGCGCAGGGCCAGCTTCACGAACCCGCCGCGCCCGAAGCGCTTGAGGCGGTAGCGCTCCGCGAACGGCTTGCTCGCGCCCTGGTAGCCCTCCGGGAAGACGACGAGCGGCCGGCGTTCGTCGAGCAGCCGCAGCGCGTTCTCCGGTGAGGCGCGCACGGCGCCCAGCCGGTTGAAGAGGGTGCCCAGCATGGGCGCGTGGAACACCTGATCCTCCACGAGCCACCGGGGTTCGAGCAGGTCGGGGCGCTCGCGCAGGAGCACCTGGGACATGACGAGCCCGTCGTAGGGCAGGGCGCCGGAGTGGTTGGCGACGAGGATGGCGGCGCCCCGGGGCACGTGATCCACGCCCTCCACGGACACGCGCCAGTACTGCTCGTAGAGGAAGTCGAGCACCGGCTGGAGGTTCTCCACCAGCCCGGCGTCCTTGCCGTAGTCGTCCAGCCGGCTGCCGCCGCCCGTGCCCAGGCCCGTGCGCACCGCCTCCATCAGGCCGTGCATCGCGCCGACCGCGCGGCCCAGGCCCTCGCTCGCGAGCGCCTGGCCGGCGATCTCCCGCGCCAGGGAGAACATGCCCGCCGCGCGTCCCGCGAACCCGTGCGACGGCGAAACCTCCTCCGGCCGGGCGAAGGCGGACGCGTCCTGCTCCGGATCCTCGCGGAGCGGGGCGCCCTCGTCCGTCACCAGGGACAGGGGGACGCGGCGGCTGGGGGGCAGCTCGTCGTGGGACTCGTCGGGCAGCTCGACCTCCGGCTCCACGTTGGTCGGGGCCGCGCCCGCGCGGATGGAGACGGAGATGTGCACGCCGTCCGCCTCGCCGCGCTCCACGCCCTCCGATGCGTCGTCACCGTCGGGGGATGCGTCCGTGGGCACGCTGGCCGGATCCCGCTGCCAGGCGTCGGCGGTCCACACCTCCTCTTCGGCCTCGTCCAGCTCCTGGGAGTCGCCGTCCTCGGCGGTGGCGACGGCGCGCTCGTCGGGCGTGGTGGCCTGGCGGTCCAGCACCTCGTCCACGGCGACGCCGGCGGTGGCCTCGGCCACCTGGGTCGCGACCATGGTGGCGAGCTCCCGTTCAATGGTGGCGTCGTGGTCGTCGTCCAGGACCTGCCGCACCGCGGACTCGGCCAGCTCGGTGACGAGCTCCGTCGCGAGGATGCGCTCCATGCTGCGATCCTGGCCCGGGCGTCTGGGGAGCAGCTCTTCCACGGCGCTCTTCGCGGCGACCTCCGCCGCATCCGACGCCAGCGCCTCGGTCAGCGCACGGTCCACCCCACGCTCCTCGCGATGCGGGGCGTGCATCCCTTCATCGGGCACCGGCGGCCTGGCGGCCCGTGGCGCGACAGGGGGCCGCGGCGTCGAGGGCTCGCGCAGCGGCGTCGGCTCGTCCCCCTGGGACGTGGACCCGGACGCGGCGGGCGGTGGGCCGCGCCTGCTGGCCGGCGCGCTCCGGGGCTCCTTCTGCTCCGAAGCCGCCCTGTCGTCGTGCTCCGGGGGCGTGGCGCCGCGCGGAGGGTTCGCCCGCGCCTCGAACTTGTGGACCGCCACGGCGGGCGTCCTCGGGGAGGCCGCGGCCTCCTTCGGGCCCTTCGCGCGCGAGGGCTCCTTCGCGTCGCGTGTCTTGCCGTTCGACTTCGCGGTCTTCTTCGCGCCCTTCGCGGCCTTCTTCGCGGGCGCCTTCTTCGGGGCCTTCGCTTCGGTCGGGCCCTCCTTCGCGTCACCCGCGCGAGGCGCTGCGCCCCGCTGGAAGGGATCATTCCCGAGGACACCCTTGGTCATGACTGGCTCCTTCGGAGCGCCGCGGCGGCGTCCTTGACGTGGTGGAGGGGCACGAACCCCAGGGCGGATTCAGCGCGCTCTCCGTCCGCGACCCAGGAGTAATGCATGTAGTCGAGCAGGGCCACCGGCAACGTGCCCGCCCCCAGCACCCCGAGCGCGCGAAGTGCTCCACGAAACAACGGCCCCGGCAGGGGGAGCGGTTGTGAGCCCGCCTGGCGGATGAGCCCGGACAGGGGCAGCACCCCGCGCCCCACGATGTTGAATTCCCCTGCGGCGTTCGCGCCCAGGGCCAGGTGCAGCGCCCGGCCCGCGTCGTCCTCGTGCACCGCCTGCCACAGGGGGTCGAAGCCCAGCAGCGTGGGCACCACGGCCTGGGACAGCAGGCGCGTGGCGGGGTTGTCCAGGCTCCGACCGAGCAGGGGCGCGAAGCGCAGCACCAGCGTGCGCGTGTCCGGGTGCCGTTCGCGGAAGGCCCGCACCTGGCCCTCCACCTCCACCTTGTCGTTCACGAACCGGCTGTGCGGACAGCCGAACAGGGGGGACCCCTCCCGCAGCAGCGCGGGGTTGTTGCCCCGGGCCCCGTAGGTGGCGGTGAGCGACGGCACCACCAGCCGGGGCAGCTTCGCGCGGCCCACCGCCGTCAGCACGTTCATCGTGCCGATGACCTCCAGTTCGTGCGCCAGCGGGCCGTTGAGGATGGGGCCGAAGAGGAAGGCCAGGTGGTAGAGCGCGTCCACGGGGCGCTCCGTGAGCGCGTCGGTCAGCTCGCCCTCCGCGTCGTAGCGGGTGAGGTCCACCCGGTGGAATTCGACCTTCCGCGTTCCTTGCGGCGGCTTCGTGTCGAGCACGAGGATGCTCTCCACCGCCGGGTCCGCTTCCAGTCTCGGCAGGAGCAGCTTGCCGTAGTCGCCATTGGCGCCTGTCACCGCGATGCGCATCGGGCCCTTGCCTGCTCGGATCACTTCCATTGGCTGGGGCGGGTGTTAGCCCAGCCGTTCCGGAATGTCAGCCGGGTGTGCCCGTGATGTTCTGGACAACGTCATCCAGGTGGCGGAGGGTCGAAAACCGTCATGTCCCGAATCGCGCGCCTGAGCGACGTGCTCATCAACAAGATCGCCGCCGGCGAGGTGGTGGAACGCCCCGCCTCGGTGGTGAAGGAGCTGTGTGAGAACTCGCTCGACGCGGGCGCTCGCACCGTGCGCGTGGAGCTGGAGGGCGGCGGCGTGGGCCGCATCACCATCTCCGACGACGGGCACGGGATGAACCGCGAGGACGCCACGCTCTGCCTGGAGCGCCACGCGACCAGCAAGCTGCGCGAACTGGACGACCTGTTCCACATCGACTCCATGGGGTTCCGGGGCGAGGCCATCCCCGCCATCGCCTCCGTGTCCCGCTTCACGCTGCACACCGCGGAGCCCGAAGCGCACGAGGGCACGAAAATCCATGTGGAGGGCGGAGGGCCGGCCGCGGTGGAGGACGCGCCGCCGCGCGTGGGCACCGTCATCACGGTGGAGGACCTGTTCTTCAACGTGCCGGCGCGCCGCAAGTTCATGCGGCAGGGCGCCACCGAGCTCAAGCACTGCGAGGAGTCCGTGGTGCGCCTGGCGCTCGCGCACCCGGAGGTCGGCTTCTTCGCCACCCACGAGGGCCACGAGCTGTTCGCCAGCCCCGCCAGCGAACATGATCCGCGCGAGCGCATCGCCGCGGCGCTGGGCCCCGCGTCCTTCGCGCACCTGTTCCCGGTGGAGGAGCGGCGGCTGGGCGTGAGCGTGACGGGCTACCTGGCCTCGCCGGAGTACACGCTGCCCAACGCGCGCGGCCTCTACACCTTCGTCAACCGCCGCTACATCCGCGACCGGGGCCTCATCAGCACCGTGCAGCGCGCGTTCCAGGACTTCCTGCCCGCGGGCCGCCAGCCGGTGGTGGTGCTGCACATCGACGTGGAGCCCCGCGCGGTGGACGTCAACGTGCACCCGCAGAAGCAGGAGGTGCGCTTCGCCGACGCCCGGGGCGTGCAGGACGCGGTGAGCGCCGCGCTCACCCGGGTCCTCCGCGCGTCCCCCTGGCTGGGCACCCCCGAACAGCAGGCCGCCAACCCCCCGCCCCGCGACGCCGCGCACTACGCGCACGCCGTGGAGCGCTTCCTCACCCGCGCGCAGGAGGCCACCTGGGGCGCGCCGCTGCCCACGGCGATGGATGGACCGGGGCCCTCGCAGCCCGGGCGACCGCTGAGCCCGTCCTACTTCGCCCCTCCCGGTGGAGGCGCGGGGCCGGGTCCGTTCCAGGGCCCTGTGATGCCCGGCCGCTCGCCCGCGTTCGGTGAAGCGCAGCCCCAGCTCAACGAAGCGCCGCCTCCGGGCTACTTCGCCGCGCTGCGCCCCATGGGCCTGCTGGGCAGCCGCTTCCACGTCTGCGAAGGCCCCGGCGGCACGCTGGTGGTGCTGGATCCGCACGCCGCGCTGGAGCGCGCCCGCCTCACCGCGTACCTGCGCCGGCTGGACGACGGGGCCAAGGCTCCGCCGCCTTCGCTGTTCGGCACCACGGTGGAGCTGTCATTGGCGGCGGTGAAGTCGCTGGTGGAGGGCCGCGAAGCGCTGCTCCTGCTGGGCGTGGACCTGGAGCCCTTTGGCGGCACCGCCATCGCGCTCAAGTCGGTGCCCCCGGGCCTGGAGGGCGTGGATCCGCGCGCGCTCCTGGAGGCCCTGTCGCGCGCGCTGCCCCCTCGCAGCGCCCCGCTGGACGTCACGAGCCTCGCGGAGGCCGTGCGCGTGATGGCCTGTCACGCCGCGCGCCGCGCCTCGTCCACGCCGCTCACCGACGCGCAGCTGCGCGCGCTCCTGGGAGAGCTGGACCGCGCGGACTTCACCCCACCGTGCACGCACGGCACGGTGGTGGTGCTGGAGATGCCCCTGCTGGAGCTGGAGCGCCGCGCCCGCTGAAGCGCGGCGCGGGGTGGGCTCAGGCCTTCGCGCGCTGCTCCACCTGCGCGCGCAGCTGCTCCTCCTTCGCCATGAGCTCGCCGGTGGGGTCGCTCGCCGCGAAGTCCTCCGCGGAGGCCACCTGGCGGACTTCGATCTCCCCCTCCACGAAGGGGACGCGCCGCGCCCAGGCGATGGCCTCCGCCTTCGACTTCACCTCGATGATCCAGAAGCCGGCCACCAGCTCCTTCGTCTCCGTGAACGGGCCGTCCACCACGGTCGTCTGCTTGCCGGAGAAGCGCACCCTCGCTCCCTTGGAGGTGCCATGGAGGCCCTCGCCGGCGAGCAGGATGCCGGCCTTCACCAGCTCCTCGTTGTACTTCCCCATGGCCTCCAGCTCCTCGGTGGAGGGGAGCTTGCCGGCTTCGCTGTCCGCGCTGGCCTTCACGATCATCATGAATCGCATGTGGGTCTCTCCTGTGGGCGGGAGGGCTGTCCCCCCCGCGGGGTTCACGTCGTTTCAAAGATGCGTCGAACGAGGGGCGCGAGGATCGACACGCCTCATTTTTTCCTGTCGCGCGCGTCCCCGCCAAGGGGCCGGAATGTTGACGCGGGGGGGCGCGGGGCTACGGTGCGCCACACGCCTGTAGCACCGGGCCGAGCCTGTCACTCCGGCAGAAAGATGCGTGTCCTCCTCCGTGATGCTCCGCCGCGCACCCTTGCTGTTCGCCCTCATCGCCGCGCCCGCCTTCGCCCAGGATGATGCGGACGGGGACGCGCCCACGTCCCTGGACGGCGTGGGCCGCATCACCGTGCAGGCCGGTTACCGGCTGACCTCCAACGCCACGCTCTACGAATCCTGGTACGGCCCCAAGGGACCGGGCGCGGGCCTGGAGCGCGCGCCGGAATCCAGCGGGGCCCCGGTGGGCGCGCTGACGTTCGCGTACGCGGTGTCGGACCTGGTGGAGCTGGGGCTGGACCTCGTCGGCACGACGCAGAACCTGCGCCTGACGGAGGGGCAGGGGGATGGCACCACCGTGTCGCGCAAGGTGACCACGCTGGCGTACGGCCTGCTCGTGGGCCTGCGCTTCCAGGGCGTGCTGGACGTCGGACCGCAGGGGCTGGTGCCCTTCGTGGGCCTGCACACCGGGCCCACCGTCATCTCCTCGCAGCGCGAGGGCTCGGCCCTCCAGGAGAACGTGGCCCAGGCCTGGGTGGGGTCGCTCGGCGCCACGCTGCGACTGTCCGCGAAGTGGGGCATCACCGCCGAATACCGCCTCATGTTCCTGCGCGGCCCGGTGGAGTCGCAGGACACGGCGCGCTTCAAGGGCCCCTTCAGCTTCAGCAGCGGCGGCAACTGGTTCTCGCTGGGCGTGACTTATACGTTCCCACCGGATCCGTCCCGCCCCCTTCCGACCTTCTAGGCCTTCACGGGCCGTGGTGATCTGGGCAGGCAGGCGCGCAGGCATCCAGGCGGTCGGGGAATGACGCTGGCGGCGAACTCTGTTGGGGAGCGGAAAAAGAACCCGCCCCTCATCCAGGAGAGTCCCCTAGCATGCGTGAGTCGGCCGAAGTCATTACCGGTCCCAGGAAGATGTCCATGCCCCCCTCTGAATCGCCGAAGACTGACCTCGACAAGGAGCTCTCCGAGCTCCGTCGTGAAGTCATCGAATCGCGCAACCTCGTCATCAAGACGGACAACCTGCTGAAGAACCTCCACGCGGAGGTGAAGGCGGTCGGCAAGCGTCACGAGGACTTCCAGAAGCGGCAGTGGATCTCCTCGGCCGTGGCCTACGCGCTGTTCGCGATCCTGGCGGTCGGTGGCGCGGTGCTGGTCAGCGGCGCGCGCAGCTCCAGCTCCACCAACGAGCGCGAGCGCCTGGAGAAGCAGGTCTCGGACCTGAGCACCCAGTTGGAGAAGCAGCGCGGCGACGCCACCGCGCACCTGACGGCCCAGCGCGCCGCGGGTGAGGTCTACAAGATGATGACGACGCTGCCCGGGGACGAGCGCCTCAAGGGCATCGACGCGCTGGTGAAGCTGGACACGCAGCGGCTGTCGTCGCTGGAGCGCCAGGCCCTCAATGATCGCGCCGCCGCCCTGCGCCGTGAGACGGGCGACGCCGCCTTCGAGCGCGGCAAGCTGGCCTTCCGCCGCAATGAGATGAACGCGGTGGTGTCGGACCTGTCGCGCTTCCTCGCCATGAACCCCGCGGAGGCGGACGCGCTGGACGCGTCCTTCTTCCTGGGCACGGCGTACAACCAGCTGCGCCAGCACGACAAGGCGGTGCCGCTGCTGGCCCGCTTCGTGGACGGCGACAAGAAGTCCAAGACGCGCGACTACGCCATGCTGCTGCTCGCCCAGTCGTACCAGGAGACGGGCGCGTACGATAAGGCGGCGGACACGGTGCGCGACGCGCTGGCCACGTACCCGGCCACCCAGTACCTGTCGCAGTTCCGCGGTCGCCTCTCGTCCGCCAAGCGCGCCGCCTCCGGTGGTGACGCCGCGCCGCCCGCCGGTGTCCCCGGTGTGGCTCCGGCCGCGCAGACCGCCGCCCCCGCGGGCCAGTAACCGGAATTCCCGTGGCCGCCCCGGGGGGTTGGGTCCTCCCCCGGACGGCGCGAAACGGAAGCATTGCCACCCGGGGTCCAGGGTCGTAAGACCTGGACCCCGTGTCCGCTCCCGAACCCCGGAAAGACCCCCGCTTCCGCCGCTTCCGTGGCGCCGCGTACGGGGTCCACATCACGCTGTCCACGCTGTTCTCGCTGTGGATGATCTGGAACGTGGGGCACTCCGTGGCGGCGATGACGCCCGCGCGCCCCCCGGCCGTGACGCCGCCGCTCACCGTGCGCGAGTGTCTGGACGCCGCGGATGGGCACTGGCGCAACCTGGAGGCCGAGCGCGAGAAGCTCGTGCACGTGCTGCCCGCGCGCAAGGTCGACCAGGAGTGGATGCGCTTCCGCTCCGAATGGCTCACGCGCCTGCGCAAGTCCGAATCCGAGTGCGCCCTGGACTCGCGCGATCCGGCCCGGAAGGAGCTGCGCGCCGTGTACAAGCAGCTCGGCAAGGTGCAGGACCACTACACCATCCACGCGGTGCAGTACGCGGGCGAGGTGGGCGGCGCGGTGGACGCGCTGCACGCCGCCTTCGACGCCGCGCGACGCAATACCCACACGCAGCCCTGAAGCCTCCGTCAGCGCGTGGGCAGCACGGTGGAGTAGCGCCCCGTGCTGTCGGACACCGTCTGCGCCAGCAGCAGTGACGCGGGGCGGCCCGCCACCGTCACCACGCGGAAGAAGCGCACGGACGCGTTCGCCGCGATGCCGTCCGGCGCCAGCGCGGGATCCGGGGGCAGGGTGATGCGCCCGCTCAGCGAGCGCCCCCGCGACAGCGTGAAGGGCACCAGCTCCAGCCGCTCCGCCTCCTGCGTCCGGGGCGGCACGGTGACGAAGCGGCTGACGCGCGGCAGGTTCTCCCCGGGCAGGAAGTCCAGCCGGTACTCGCCGGGATCCAACGCCAGTTGGAAGCCCCCCAGGGCGTCGGTGGTGTAGGGGGACTCGAAGCCCATGGGCGGCTGGGGCCAGCCGGACAGGGCGCCCACCGGCTCCACCACGATGCGCACGCCCGACGCGGGGCTGCTGCTGTCGGGCTGCCGCACGGTCCCCTCCACCCGCATGCGCGAGGGGCACGTCACGTCCGGCAGGACGGTGTCCTGGGCGTTGACGGTCACCGGCTGGAGCGTGAGGCGCGCGGCCGAGGTCGGCGGCGGGACGATGACGAGCGTGAGCGGGCCGTCCGGCGGGCCGGGCAGGGACACCAGCTGGAAGCGGCCGTCCTTGTCGGTCAGCACCGGCACGCCCTGGAAGGTGCCGCCGCCGTTCACCCGGCCCTGGAGCGACACGCGCGCCCCGGCGATGGGCACCGCGCGTTCGCCCTTCAGCACGCGGCCCTCCACGCGCACCGGCGCCCCCGGGTCCCCCAGCTCCAGCGGGGCGGTGGGGCCGGCGGAGGGATCCACCACGAAGGTCTTCCGGGGCAGCAGGTCCCCGGCGTTCACCGGCGACACGCGCAGGAGCACCGTGGGGCGCGTCGCGTCCTCCAGGCTGAGCGCCAGCTGGAACGCCCCCGTGGCCCGGTGGATGCGCGCGCGCTGGGACAGGGGACGCAGCAGCTCATCCAGCGCCTGCACCTCCAGGTCCGCGTCCACGCGCCGGGTGCCCTGGAGCACCACCGTCCCCGTGAGCGAGGCGAGCCGCGTGGGCGCGGGCAGCTCGAACGCCACCTGTCCGCCGGTGCCCGGGTCCACCGACGTGGTGCGCAGGAGCGGGGGCACGGTGGGATCCAACGGGGTGAGCGTCACCGTGTAGTCGCCGCTGCCCACGGGCAGCGTCCACGCGCCGTCGTCCGGGACGAGCGTCGCCTCATACCGCCGCGCGACGCCCGGGATGAGGCGGCTCTCCCCTGTGGCGAGCAGGTGGATGGGGGCGCGGTAGGCGGCCGGCGCGGTGCCTCCGTCCGGGGTGGGGGCCGCGCCGCGCGACACCTGGCCACGCAGGCTCACGGGGCTGAACAGCTCCAGGTTCTGCTCCGGGCGCAGCCGGTCCACCGGGAAGTCCTGCGCGTGCAGCCCCGCCCGGGGGTGGGCCTGCACCTCCACGACGATGTCGCCGCCCGGGTTGCCGCAGCCGTCCACGAAGCACACCTGGCCTCCGGCGCACTCCGCGTCGGAGCGGCACACCAGTTGGACCGGCGGCTCGTCCTCGTCCAGGAAGGCACACCCGGCGCCCGACACCCACAGCGCCAGGGCCAGGGTCCGGAGCGCGCGCCTCACTGGCAGTCCCCCGCCACGGTGTTCACCACCCACGAGTACGAGGTGACGAAGCCCGGGTTCTTCACCAGCCCGCCGTCCGCGAGGAACACCTCCTCGGGGGGATCCGGCTGCCGGTTGGTGAGGCTCCGGTCCGTCACCAGCGCCTCCACCAGGTGGATGCCCGGCGTGGCCAGCGGGTTGTTGGCGGACCGCAGATCCATGTGCAGCGTGCCCCGATCATCGCGGCGGGGCTGGCCGGTGTTGGCGAGGACGATCTGCCGGTAGGAGCCCACGGGGTCGGACGGGTTGTAGTCCACGTACCACTCCACCGTGATGCGGTCGTCCACGTCCGGATCCTCCACCACCACGCCGAAGTCCTGCGTGCAGGTGCCCACGCCGAAGGCGCGCAGGATGCGCTCGGAGGGCTCCACCTGCTCCTCCACGATGCGCGGCGGCCGGTTCTTGAACTGCGGCACGCCCTCCAGCAGCGCTTCGTCCTGCGGGATGAGGCAGCCGGAGCCCACCGCGAGCGAGGCTGCGCCCACGCCGGCCAGGAGCGGCTTGAGGATGCCCCGGGGCTTTCGCGTCGCGTGGGGAGGCATGGCGGAGGAGGGGCCTTGAGCCTACAGCAGTTCCTCGCCCTCCTCGGGGGGCAGGGGCCGGCCCGTCTTCTCCGCCTCCAGCTTCTCCAGGTGGCGGAAGATGGTGCGCGGATCCACGCCCAGGTCCTTGGCCGTCTTGGTGCGGTTGCCGTTGTTCCGGGCCAGCACCTCGTTGATGTAGCGCTTCTGGAACTCCTCCTTCGCCTGGAGCAGCGGCATGATGGGCTCCAGGTTCTCCGGCTTGAGGTCCAGGTCGTCCGCGCCCAGCAGCGGCTTGTCCGCCAGCACCACCGCCTTCTTCAGGCGGTTCTCCAGCTCGCGGATGTTGCCCGGCCAGCCGTACTTCTTCATCGCCACGGCGGCCGCGGGCGTGAAGCCGCGCGCCTTGGCGTTGAACTCGCGCGAATACTTCTGCAGGAAGAAGCGGCCCAGGACGATGACGTCCTCGCCGCGCTCGCGCAGGGGCGGCAGCTTCACGGTGACGACGTTGAGCCGGTAGTAGAGGTCCTCGCGGAACGCGTTGCGCTTGACCTCTTCCTCCAGAATCTTGTTCGTCGCGGCCACCACGCGGATGTCCACCGGTTCGCCGCGGTTCTCCCCGACCTTGTAGACGATCTTGTCCTGGAGGGCGCGCAGCAGCTTCACCTGGAGCTGGAGCGGCATCTCCCCGATTTCGTCCAGGAAGAGCGTGCCGCCGATGGCCGCCTGGAACTTGCCGGGCCGGGTGGCCACCGCGCCGGTGAAGGCGCCCTTGGCGTGGCCGAACAGCTCGCTCTCCAGCAGGTTCTCCGGGATGGCGCCGCAGTTCACCGTGATGAAGGGGCCCTTGGTGCGCGGCGAGCGGCGGTGGATCTCCCGGGCGATGAGCTCCTTGCCGGTGCCCGTCTCGCCGGTGATGAGCACGGAGATGTCCGTGGGCGCGATCTTGTCGATGCGCTTGTACACGTCCCGCATGCCCTGGCACGCGCCCACGATGTCGCCGTAGCGCTGGTCCTCCAGCTTGCGGCGCAGCTCCGTGTTGTCCAGCTTCAGATCGTTGACGAGCAGCGCGTTCTGCAACAGCAGGGACGCCTGCGCCGCGAACACCGTGAGCATGTCCAGACTCTTGGGTTCGAAGCGGTTCACCAGCCGGTCATTGCCCACGTAGAGCACGCCGAACAGGTCGCCCTTGTGCATGACGGGCACGCACATGACGGAGTGGACCTTGAGGTTCACCACCGACTCGCTGGCCTTGAACTCCGGCGCGTCCAGCGCGTCCGCGACGATGATGGCGCGCTGGTCCTTCACCACCTTGGCGATGATGGAGTCGGACAGCTTCTCCACCGCGTCCTCGATGTTCTCCCGCGCCACGTTGCGCGCGGCCTTCACGCGCGGCTCGCCGCTCTCCATCAGGATGAGGAAGCCCTTGTCGGCGCGCGTCACCTCGATGGCCTCGTCCAGCAGGCTCTCCAGGATGCGGTCCACGTCGTAGGTGCCGGACAGCCGCTCGCTGAAGGCGGTCAGCCGCTTGAGCAGCACCAGCTCCCGGCCCGCCACGCCGGGCAGCTCGGACGTGTGCGAATCCGACGACTGGGCGGAGGCCACGGAGAGGGACACCTCGCGCTCGGGGACTTCACGGCGCACGGACTCGCGCGGGGCGTCCTCGCGGGAGAAGGTGAGCTCCGTGCCGCCCACCTTGACCACGTCGCCGGTGGACAGCGCGTGGTTGTCGCGCCGCTTGCCGTTGACGTGGAAGGTGGCGCCCAGGCTGCCCACCTCGTAGCGGGTGCCGTCGTAGGTGACGTGCAGCGCGTTGGGAGGAACGGCGGAGTCCTCCAGGGGCACGTCGTTGTCGGGTCCCCGCCCCAGGCTGGTGATGCGCTTGAGCAGGGAGACCGTGCGGACCTTTCCATCGGGGGTGCGGACGGTGAGGCTGGCCATGGGCGGGAGGGTGTCCGGGGCTAGAACGTGAGGGTGAGGCCGGCGCCCAGCCCACCCCGGGTGGAGTAGAGCCGCAGGCGCGGGGGCGGGACCATGGAGACTGCGGGAGGCTTCGGTTCGGGGCGGGATTCCACGGTGGTGCTGGTCACCACCTGATCCTCGTGGTGGTAGACGGCGTCCACCACGCCCAGCGTGTACACGGTGTAGAAGCCGGTGGCGGACGCCAGCTT
The DNA here is from genome assembly GCF_026626625.1 of Corallococcus sp. BB11-1. Taxonomy (NCBI): domain Bacteria; kingdom Pseudomonadati; phylum Myxococcota; class Myxococcia; order Myxococcales; family Myxococcaceae; genus Corallococcus; species Corallococcus sp. BB11-1. The sequence goes on from NZ_JAPNJY010000030.1 coordinate 58,850, forward strand.
CAGCAACTGCCAGGTGTCCGCCTGCCGGGCGCGGTCGGTGGGGATGAAGCGCACCGGGATGGAGGCGCGGCCGTCCTCGTCCAGGACGTTGTCCAGCGTGATGAACCGCTCCTCGAAGAGCGAGTCGTACGCGAAGAACGCGATGATGCTGGTGATGGCGAGCGCGCCCTCGGTGGCCGCGAAGACGATGCCCATGCTGTTGCGGCCCTGCTGGAACTGACCCGCGCCGAACGGGACGAAGTTGACCAGGAAGTTGCGCTTCTCCACGGTGCGCACCGTGACCTGGCGGGCCAGCTCCTCCGCGCGGCGGCGCTGGGTCTCCAGGGCGACGCGCTCCTGCTCGCGGCGCTCGGCCTCCGCCTTCTCGCGCTCCAGGCGCAGGCGCTGCTCCTGGCGGAGGAACTCGCGCTCGCCGGCCATCTGGTTCTTCAGGTCCTCGAAGAAGGCGACGGCCGGGGGCGGGACGACGAAGGGGTCCAGGCTGAAGTCGGGATCCAGGCGGAGCACGGCGCGCAGGTGGCGCTCGGCTTCCTCGGTGCGGTTCAGGTTGAAGGCGGACAGGCCCGCGAGCTTGTGCAGCTCCACGAGGTCCTCCTCCGGCAGGTCGCCCCGGTCGATGCGCTGTCCCGCGCGCTCCAGCACCTCCGCGTACTTGCCGTATTCGAAGGACGAGCGCAGGGCGGCGACCTCCGGATCCGCGCTGGGCGCCTGCGCGCGCGCGAAGGCGGGACCCAAGAGGGCCAGCACGAGCAGCAGGATGCGCAGCGGGCCACGGCTCATTCGGGCGCCAGGCTCCCGCGAAGGGTGGTGGGCTTGCCCGGCTCCAGCAGCACGACGCGCTTCTCCGTCCTGTACCCGGGCGAGGAGATCTCCACCTCCACGCGGTGCTGGAAGCTGGCGGGGCCCCGGGGGGAGCGGATGTCGAAGGGCTGCTGGACGCTGTCGCGCGCGGTCTTCTCCTCGTCGCCCACGCGCACGATGGCGTCCGGCGGCTGGTAGTCCAGGGTGAGCTGCGAGGGCTTGAGCAGGGCGCGCAGGCGGAAGACGTTCTCGCCCTCCGCCTTCACGTCGATGGTCTCCGTCGAGTCCTCGCAGTAGCTACAGGAGACGATGATGGTGTGCGGCCCCGGCGCCACGAGCACGTCGTGCTGCGCGAGCTGCTGGGGGCTGGCCGGGCCTCCGTCCACGCGGATGGAGCCGTAGGGGCGCACGAGGATGGACACCGGGAGCCGACCCGCGCGGGCGCTCTTCGCCGCGGTGTCGTCCGTGGCGTCGAGGCTCGCGACCAGGGGCTGGCGCGGACTTCGCTCGGTGGAGGAGGGGAGCGTACCGGTGGGGCGCTCCGCGACGGCGGCGCCGTTCGGCGCGCGGGGCGTGGAATCCGGAGGGGACGGCGCGACGGCGTCGCGTCCCGGTGTCGCCGGAGCGTTCGGGTCCCGCGCTTCGCCAGTCCTGCCCGTGAGGTCCGACCCCGGTAGAGGGCCGGTGGGGCCGCCTCCGGCCTGCGCACCGCTGGGAGCACCCGCGGGGCCGCCCGCGACCCGCGATCCGCCGGGTGCGTTCGGGCCGCCCGCGACCTGCTGAGAACCGTCAGACGCGCCCGCTCCGGCAGCACCGTTGGGCGTGCCAGACGCACCGCCCGCGACGACTCCTCCAGTGCCCGCGTGCTCGGCCGGGGCCCGTGCACCGGCCTCCTGTCGCGCGCGGTTCCACTGCCACCCGCCCAGGCCCAGCGCGATCGCCAGGCCCACCCCGATGCCCGCTCTCAGCCCCCGCCGCCGCCACGTCCGCCGCCGCTGCTGGCGCTGGATGCCCTTGAGCAGCCCCAGGGCCCGCTCGTTCGTCGCGTCCAGCGCGAGCACGTGGTTGAGGCACGCCAGCGCGCGAGGCGTCCGCTTCTCCTGGAGCTGCCGCTCCCCGCGCTCCAGCAGCGCCGCGACGATGCGCTGGCGCGCGAGCCGCTGGTACGACGGCGGATCCGCGAAGAAGGAGATCAGCTCCTCGCCCACGCGGGAGAAGCCCAGCCCCGCCAGCGCGTCCGCCAGCGCGTCGCGCAGCTTGCCCGCGTTGGGGTAGCGCCGCTGCGGATCCCGCTGGAGGCACGTCGCGCAGATCTCCGCCAGCTCGTCCGACAGCGCGGGCACGCGGCGGCGCGGATCCTCGTACGTCCCGTCCAGGATGCGCTTGAGCGTCGCGGTGGTGTTGGACGCGGTGAACGGCAGCCGGCCCGTCATCAGCGCGTAGAACATGATGCCCAGGCTGAAGACGTCCGCCTCCGGCCCGGCCTCCAGGCCTTCGATGATCTCCGGCGACATGTGCGCGGGTGAGCCCACCAGCGCGCCCGTCACCGTCATCCGGTCCTCGATGTCCAGGAGCCGCGCGATGCCGAAGTCCATGAGCTTGAGGACCCCGTCCTCGCGCACCATGACGTTCTCTGGCTTGAGGTCGCGGTGGATGACGCCCGCTTCGTGCGCGTGCGCCAGCGCCGCCGCCAGCTCGTGGATGATCATCGCCGCCAGCTCCGGCGGCTCCATGGGACCGTCATCCAGGTACGTCTTGAGCGTGCGGCCCCGGATGTACTCCGTGACGATGAAGGCGTCGTGCGCCTCCGCCGACGAGAAGTCGAAGACCTCCAGGATGTTCGGATGGTGCAGCTTCGCGACGGCGCGCGCCTCGCGGGCAAGCCTGCGCCGGGACTCGTCCTTGCCGGCCAGGTGCGGGTGCAGCACCTTCACCGCGACCTCGCGGTCCAGGGCGGTGTCGAGCCCCTTGTACACGACGCTCATGCCCCCGGAGCCCAGCTCCTCCAGGATGCGATAGCGACCGATATGGCGGCCGACGAGCGACATGGCGTGGTGCGCTTCCTCCCTCAGTCCCCGAAACCGATGCCCATGCTCCGCGCGAAACGCACCAGGTCCCCCTGGGGATCCACCCGGCGCTCCTTGCGCGACTCGCTCAAGGGAACGCTGACGATGTCGTTGTTCCTGAGCGCCACCATGTGCCCCCAATCACCATCCCGCACCAGATCCAACACCTTGCAGCCGTAGCGCGTCGCCAGCACGCGGTCCGCCGCGCTCGGGCTGCCACCGCGCTGCAGGTGGCCGAGCACCGTGACACGAATCTCCGCGTCGATGTGGCTGGCGAGCAGATCCGCGCACACCTTGCCGGAGCCGCCCAGCCGCACCACGCCCCGGCCCGGGATGTCCGCCGCCTGCGCCACCACCGACAGCACGCCGCCCTCCGGGTAGGCCCCCTCGGAGATGGCGATGATGGAGAAGCTGCGGCGGCGCGTGGCCCGGCGGCGCAGCGTCTCCAGCACCGCCTCCACGCGGTACGGAATCTCCGGGATGAGGATGAGGTCCGCGCCGCCCGCGATGCCGCTCTCCAGCGTGAGGAAGCCCGCGTGCCGGCCCATGATCTCCACCACCATCACGCGGTCGTGGGACTCCGCGGTGGAGTGCAGCCGGTCCAGCGCCTCCGTGACGATGAGCCGCGCGGTGTCGAACCCGAACGTCTGATCCGTGCCGGACAGATCATTGTCGATGGTCTTCGGACACCCGACGACCTTCAGCCCCTTCTCCGACAGCCGGTGCGCGATGGACAGCGTGCCGTCACCGCCAATGGCGATGAGCCCGTCCAGCGCCAGCTCCTCGCAGCGGCGCACCGCGTGGTCCGACAAGTCCCGCTCCACCCAGGCCGCGCCCTCGCGCACCGGGTAGGCGAACGGGTTCGCCTTGTTGGACGTGCCCAGGATGGTGCCGCCCTTGGGCAGGATGCCGCGCGTGTCCTCCACGCCCAGCGGGCGGACGAGCTCCGGCTCCATCAGCCCCATGAAGCCGTTCTCGATGCCGACGAACGAGTGGCCGAATTCGTGGGCGCCCCGTCGGACGAGGCCCCGGATGAGCGCATTGAGTCCCGGGCAGTCGCCACCGCCGGTGAGGACTCCGAGTCGAAGAGGTCGGGTCATAGGGCCAGGAAAAGTCGGACGTGGGTGTCAGTAGGGGCGGGCGACACTATGACAGCAACGTCGGTGCGGATAGTAGGTGCCACCTCCAGGGTGCGCAACGCACGAATCACGCGCGGCGTCGGATCTCCGCTCGCAGGGACGAGGGGGACGCCCCTCAGTCGCGCTTGAGGCGCCGGCGGGAGGCCAGCCGGTCCAGGAGGGCCTGGAGCCGGTCCTCCTTCTGGGGCGGCAGGGCCTTGTCGGTGGGGGACTGCACCGGCATCTCGCGGGCCATGCGGTACAGCTCTCCCAGACGTTCCTGGACCAGTTCATTGCCCGGACGTTCCTGGAGCGCGCGGCGGTAGGCGGCGGCGGCGCCCACGTAGTCGCCCAGGGTGAAGAGTCGCTCGCCCTCCTGCATGGCGGACGGCGGCCCCAGCGGGAGCCGCTGGGGCTCCCGCACGCGGTTGCGCAGGTGCTGCAGCTCCTGGGGCTGGAGGGATTCGCGCAGGTGGGCGAGCTTCAGGGCCAGGGCCTCTTCGTGGGGGAAGGCGCGCGAGAGGTCCTCGAACAGCTCGAAGGCTTCCACCAGCTCACCCCGGCGCAGGGCGCGGTCGGCACGTGCTTCCATGTCGGCCCGGACGGCAGGAGTCATCTCGCGGCCGAGCGTAGCCGGTGCCCGCCCGGGATGTCACACGTTGAAACCAGAGCGCTCGGCGGGCCGCACGGTCCCACGCCCCGCGCGGGTGCGCACCGGCTTCGCATGGGGGACCGCGACGCGGGCGCTTCACGGTATCCTGGCCTCCGTGCTCCTGCCCGTCCTCACCGGTGTCTGGCTGTCGCTGTCCGGAGCGCTGGGCACGGAGCTGCGGCGGGATGGCTACAGCTTCCGTCCTCCGGACACGTTCCGGATGACGCGCTGGGAGCGCTACGCCGGCTCCCACGCGGGCGCGGTGTCGGAGGACGTCACGCGCACGCGGGCGCTGTCCGCGGCGCTGACGGATGGAGAGGGGCCGGACGCGGCCACGTTCCTCATCGCCGTGGTGGACGGTGGCTTCTCCGCCAGCCCGTCGGAGCGGGACGCGTTCTCCACCGCCGTGGTGCAGCACTTCCAGCGCGAGCTGGGCGTGGCGCTGACGCCCGAACGGGTGGACCGCGTGGGCGGGCCGGTGCCCCGGGTGGAGGTGCTGGGCACGCTGCGCGAGGCGGGGCAGGTGCGCACGGTGCTGGTGACGGGGCTCGCGTCGGAGGGGCGCCACGCCGTGGTGACGGTCAGCGCGCCGGCCGCCCGCTGGGACGCCATGGCCCCCCGGGTGCGCGCCTCGCTGGAGACCTTCCGGATGGAGGCCCCGGTGACGGGCGTCATCTCCAAGCGGCTCGCCGGAGCGCTGGCGGGCGCCCTGGCCGGGGCGCTGCTCGTCTCCTATACCGCCTGGCGCCGCCGTCGGCAGGAGGAAGGGCCGACCTCCGCGTAGGCCGCGCGACGCTCCCCCCGGCGCGGCTCGCGCTGGGATACGGTGCCGCGCCCATGTTCTCCCTCCTTCTTGTCGCCGTGCTCGCGCAGGGGCCCCTGACGCCCCCGGGCCCGCCGACCTCCCCCGCGCCGGATGCCGGCGTCGCGGACGCGGTGGTGCCGCCCCTGCCGGTGGCGTCGCTGCCGCCCGCCACCCACGACCTGTTCCGCCGCATCCAGGGCCGCGTCTCGCAGGTGCGCATCATCGAGCGCCGCTCCGGCACCAAGTCCTCCATCGGCTCCGCGTTCTTCGTGAGCGAGAAGGGCCACGCGCTCACGAACTACCACGTCGTCTCCGACGTGGTGCTCCACCCGGAGGACTACACGGCGGAGCTGGACCGGGGCGACGCGACGGTGCCGGTGCGCCTGCTCGCCGTGGACGTGGCCAGCGACCTGGCCATCATCCAGGTGGAGGCCCCCGTCGCGGACTTCTTCCGCCTGGAGGATCGCGAACCGCCGCAGGGCACGCGCCTGTTCGCCATGGGCAACCCGCGCGACCTGGGCACCACCATCGTGGAGGGCACCTACAACGGCCTCGTGCGCGATGCCCTCTACGAGCGCGTGCACTTCTCCGGCGCCATCAACCCCGGCATGAGCGGCGGGCCCACGCTCAGCGGCGAGGGCAACGTGGTGGGCGTCAACGTGGCCACCATGGGCAACCAGGTGGGCTTCCTCGTCCCGGTGACCAAGGCGCGGCAGTTGCTGGATCGCACCCTGGCGCTCCCGGCCCCGCCGGACGCCGCCGCGCTGCGCAAGTCCGTGGGGGAGCAGCTGATGGCCAACCAGCAGCGCATCACCGACCGGCTGATGGCCACGGAGCTGCCGAAGCAGGGGCTGGGCGACTACCGCGTCCCGGGCCGCTGGAGCCCGTTCCTCAAGTGCTGGGGCGACACGCCGCATGATCCGGAGACGCCCTACACGGTGACCAGCTACCAGTGCTCCTCCGAGGAGGACATCTTCCTGTCCTCCAGCCACCGCACGGGCGTCGTCACCTACCTGCACCAGCACGTGACGAGCCAGAAGCTGGGCGCGATGCGCTTCTCCGCGCTCTACAGCACGCTCTTCTCCCAGGATCCGGATCCGGTGCCGGCCACGCGCGAGGACGTCACCAACTTCCGCTGCAAGTCTGAGTTCGTGGACGTGAAGGGCCTCACGGTGCGCGCCGCCATCTGCCTGCGCGCCTACCGCCGCTTCCCGGGCCTCTATGATCTGGTGCTGCGCGCGGCCACGCTGAACGCCTCCACGCACGGGGTGGACACCAGCCTCACGCTGGGCGGCTTCTCCGCGGACAACGCGCGCAAGCTGGCGCGGCGCTACCTGGAGGGCCTGTCGTGGACGAAGTGATCTTCCTGGAGGTGTTGGAGGGCGACGCCGTCCAGGCCCGCCACCGGCTGGAGACGTGGCCCGTGACGGTGGGGCGCGGCTACGGCAACGACGTCATCCTGGACGACCCCAAGGTGTCCGCCGAGCACCTGCGCCTGGAGCGGCGCGAGGACGGCGCGGTGCTCCTGCGCGACGTGGGCAGCGTCAACGGCACCTTCCGCGTGACGCCCTGGACCCCCGTGCATGAGCTGGTGCTCACGCCGGACGCGCGCGTGTCCGTGGGGGACACGGTGCTGCGCTTCCGTCCGCGCTCCTTCGCGGTGGAGGACACCGTCGTCAACGAAGCCGCGGACGCCCCCAGCGAGCGGCTCTTCGAGCGTCCCCGGGCCTTCGCGCTGACGATGCAGGCGCTGGTCGCCACGTCCTTCATCTCCGAGCGGCTGGTCCAGTTCCAGAAGACGGACTGGGGGGACCTGCTGCTCTCCAGCGTGCTGCCCCTGGGGCTGACGCTGCTGTGGGCGGGGGGCTGGTCGCTGGCCAGCCGCATCGCGCGGCGGAGCTTCCACTTCCGCGTGCACGCCACCATCGGCGGGATGGTGCTGATGGGCTTCGCGCTGGTGCCGCCGCTGTTCGCGCTCGTGGGCTTCAGCTTCTCGCTGGGCGCGTGGCTGGGCTTCGTGCGGACGCTGGCCGTCCTGGCCCTGGTGGGGTGGGGGCTGTACTGGCACCTGCGCTACGTGACGCGGTGGAGCGGCCGGCGCGTGGTGCGCGGGCTCGCCGTCGCGTCGGTGGGCGTGCTGGTGCTGACGAACGTCCCGCAGCTGTTGGGCAACGAGGGCTTCAGCGAGGCGCTGGAGTTCCCCCGCTCGCTGCTGCCGCCCGCGCTGCGCCTCGCGCCAGCGCACTCCATGGACACGTTCTTCGAGGAGGTCCGTCCGCTGGAGAAGAAGGTGGACACGCTCGCGAAGGAGGACTGAGCGGGCGCGGCCACCTCCTTGCCGTGACGGGCCCTACATCCCGCGCACCTCGTGCGGCTTGTAGGGGGCCTCCAGCGCCTTGATCTCCTCGGGCGCGAGCTTGAGCGTCACCGCCTTCACCGCGTCCTCCAGGTGCTCGGGCTTCGTCGCGCCGATGATGGGCGCGGTGACGACGGGCTTGGACAACAGCCACGCCAGGGCCACCTGCGCGGGCGGGGCCTTGCGCGCCTCCGCCACCTTCTTCACC
>NZ_JAPNJY010000040.1:0-67026 GCF_026626625.1 Corallococcus sp. BB11-1
TCGACTTCGTGGAGGGCCTGTACCGGCCGGAGTTCGGCAACTGGAGCGACGTGCGGCGCCCGGAGGCGAGGGACCAGCTGACGAGCTGGTGTCACGGGAGCACGGGCATCGGGCTCGCCGCGGCGGACCTCTGCGCGCGCACCGGGGAGGCGCGCTACCAGCAGCTCTTCCAGCGGGCCCGGAGCGCGGGCCTGCGCGAAGGCCTCGGGTGGACCCACACGCTGTGCCATGGCGACCTGGGCCTGTGGGAGCTGCTGGAGGCAGGGCGGCGGCTGGCGCTGGAGCCGCAGGGGGCGGAGCGGGAGGCGCTGGACGCGGAGCTGCTCTCCGGCCTGGAGGCGCGAGGCCCGGTGGCGGGGCTCGCGCGGGACGCCTTCTCACCGGGGTTGATGGCGGGGATGGGCGGCGTCATCCACACGCTGCTGCGCATGCACCCGGAGAGTCGGCTCGCCTCGCCCTTGTTGCTGGGCCGGGCGCCCGGCGTGGACCGGGGCGCGCCCTGAGCGAGGGTGCTACGGCCCGGAGCGGTGGCTCCGGGCCCCGGGCCCCGTCACCCCAGTGACGGGGCCGTCCGTCAGTCCCGGGTGTCGCGGCGCACGGAGACCTTCTTGCCGCGCAGCGTGGCACCCTTCAGCGCGGAGATGATGCGCGCGGCATCCGGCTCCGGCACCTCCACGATGGAGTACATGTCCGCGATGTGGATCGCGCCGATGCGGGACGAGTCGAGCCCCGCCTCGCCTGCGATGGCGCCCACCAGGTCCGCCGGCCGCATGCCCGCGGTGCGGCCCGCGCCGATGAACAGCCGCGTGACGTTCCACTCCGGCGCGCGAGGCGTCCGGGAGGGACGCTCGGGGCGCTCTCCACCGGCTTCGGCGCGGTCCACGCGGGGGGCTCGCGCCGGGCGGTCGGGACGGTCGCCCCCACGGCTCGGGGGCCCGGAGCGCTCCGTGCGCGGGAAGCGCTTCTCGGACGGCGGCGCCACCGTGGGGATCTCCTGCTCGGCGGCCTCGTTGCCCTCGTCTTCCTTCTCCTGCAGCAGCTTCATCGCGGCGGCGGCCACGTCCATGACGTTGAACTCGGTGGCCAGCGTCTCCACCACGCCCCGGTACGCCTCCAGGTCTCCACCGACGAGCGCCTCGCGCAGCGACGAGCGCATGATCTCCAGCTTGCGGGCGCGCAGGTCCGACACGGTGGGGACCGCGGAGACCTCGATGCGCTGACCGGTGAGCTTCTCGATGTTGCGCAACAGCCGGTGCTCGCGGGGCTCCAGCAGGGTGATGGCCACGCCCTCGCGGCCGGCGCGGCCCGTGCGGCCGATGCGGTGCACGTAGGCCTCCGGCGCGTTGGGCACGTCGAAGTTCACGACGTGCGACAGCCGGGGGATGTCCAGGCCGCGCGCCGCGACGTCCGTGGCGATGAGCAGGTCGGCCGCCTGGGACTTGAACTGCTTGATGACGCGGTCGCGCTGCTCCTGGCTCATGCCGCCGTGCAGGGCGTGCGCGCGCCAGCCCTGCCCGTTGAGGGACGTGGTGAGCTCGTCCACCTCCGTGCGGGTGCGGCAGAACACGATGGCGGCGGTGGGGGACTCCAGGTCCAGCACGCGCCCCAGCGTCGCGATCTTGAACGCGCGCGGCACGATGTAGGCCGTCTGCCGGACGCGGGGCATCTCCCCGGCCTCCAGCTTCTCCTTGGCGATGCGGATGCGCTCCGGCTGGCGCAGGTGGCGCTCCGCGATGCTGGAGATGCGCGGGGGCAGGGTGGCGGAGAACAGCGCCGTCTGCCGCTTCTCCGGCGTCTCGGAGAGGATGGCCTCCAGGTCGTCCGCGAAGCCCATGTCGAGCATCTCGTCCGCTTCGTCCAGCACCACCGTGTGCACGCGGTCCAGCTTCAGCGTCTTGCGGCGCAGGTGATCCAGCGCGCGCCCGGGGGTGGCGACGACGACGTCCACGCCGCGCTTGAGCACGCGCAGCTGCCGGCCGATCTCCTGGCCGCCGTAGAGGGGGAGCACGCTGACGCCCAGCTTCTGGCCATAGCGGTGGATGGCTTCGGACACCTGCATGGCCAGCTCGCGCGTGGGCACGAGCACCAGCGCGGAGGTGCTGTGGGGCGTGGCGGCCCCGGGGGTGAGGTGTTGCAGGAGGGGCAGCGCGAACGCGGCCGTCTTGCCGGTACCGGTGGCGGCGATGCCCAGCAGGTCCTTGCCGGCGAGCAGGGGCGGGAGCGCGGCCGCCTGGATGGGCGTGGGCTCTTCGTAGCCGAGCGTCGTCAGCGCCTCGACCAGCTCGGGCTTGAGCCCGAGGGAGTCGAAGGTGGGGTTTTCAATTTCAGTGGCGGGAGGCGGGGGAGTCTTCACAGGGCGGCTTGTACCACTTTCACGCCCCGGCGTCGGACTTGCCGCGTCAGGGGCGTTCACGACCGTTCAAGTGCTCCGGGGCTTCCGGTTTTCAGGCTCCCGGGCCCAGGTGCGCCGCCAGCGCTTCCGAGACGGAGACCGCTCCCAGGGCCAGGTCCGCCCCGGACAGCACCAGCCGCGCGCGGCGCCCGCCGTCCAGGGCCGTCCCCTCCAGGAGGGAGGAGAGGCCCCGGGGCCCCCGGTCGATGTCGAGGATCAGCTCCAGGCCGTCCTCCGTGGGGAACGGCAGCAGGGCGAGGGTGCGCGGGGGCCCCCGCCATGCGGGACCGGAATGGAATTCCAGCTCCTGGACGAAGGGCTCGTCACGGCCCAGCGGGGGGCCTGCCTCGCAGTAGGCGTTCTTCCACTGGAGGCCCAGGTGCTGGACGGCGTCGAGCACCGTCTGGAGGGACAGGTGGGGCAGGACGTGGATGCGGTCGCTGTCTTCGGGGTTGAGGGCGTTGTCGATGTCGAGCGCCGTCTTGATCCACACCGGCGAGCCGCGCTCGGTGAGGGGCGTGTGCACGGGCATCCGCAGGGAGAACGGCACCTCCTTCGTCTCCTGGGGTTCGAGCGTGAAGGGGTTGGCGACGCGCCAGGTGCGCACGACGGTGTTGAGCGCGCTTCGCCGGTCGTTGTCGCGCTGGAGGTACTGCGCCATCAGGTGCAGGTCGATGCGATCAATGCGCTGGGGCGTGTGGCCGCCCTGGATGTGGACCGCGCCGCGCAGGTCGCCGCCGGCCCGCACGGTGTCGTGCTCCAGCCGGGTGTCCACCCGGGCACTGCCGATACCGAGGCGGGCGAGCATCTTCTTGAAGGACATGGACGGAAGGCTCCGGGTCGGGAAGGGACGGGGGCGGCTCAGGGGCCTTCGTGGCCCCAGGACGGATCATCGCTGGCGAAGCGCTGGACCCAGTCGCGCACGGTGAGGCCCGCGCCGTTCGCGGCGTCCGGGCGGCCCAGGAGCACGTGGGGGTTGCCGGGCAGGTAGAAGGTCTTCACGTTCGGGGCCGCCGAGGCGCGGACCGCCTCCAGGCTGGACTGCACCTGGGGGCCGTCGAGTCCAAAATAGAGGGAGATGGTGCCGTCCTGCAGGTACCCGAGCATCCCGTATCGCCGGGGGGCGGTCAGCAGGTTCGCGGAGGCGCCCAGCACCGCCGACAGGCGCGTGTCGCAGCCGGTGCACCCGGGCGGGAACTCCACGCCCCAGTTCGCGCGCATCGTGCCGTAGCGGCCATCCCCCAGGGTGTCGATGACGAGCCCCGAGTCGTTCAGCACGTCCACCCGCGCCCATGGCAGGGCCTTCTGCACGCGCCAGGCATTGAACGTCGCCCCGTAGCCGCCCGCGCTGATGCCGGTGAGCCAGACGCGGTCGGCGTCGGGGAAGGTCGGCTGGAGCCGCCGGAGGTACGCGTCCATGTTCCGTGCGCCGACATGTTCGAGGTTCTTCGGGCCGAACCAGTCATAGGTCTGGATGCGGGTGCCTGCGTGCAGGTCGCCGGTGCAATAGGGGACGTAGACGAAGCTCGCGTCGCGGAACGGGTTGCGCGGGTCGTCGCGGTTGAAGAGGACCGCGAGGTCCGGCGCGCGGGCCTCGGCCAACACGGGGGCCTCACCCATCGTATCGGTGATGTGGGTGGCCGTGCCGAGCGCGCAGGCGGCCGCCTCCCAGCACGCGCCACCGCCCGCGAGGAAGATGAGGACCCGCTTGGAGCGGTCCGTCAGGTTGACGGCCATGCCCGTGGACGTGCCGTTCGCGCAGTGGGCATCTGGGACCGGTACGAACGTCCAGGTCTCCGGGGCCGCGTCGATGGGGGCGCCCGCGTCCACCGTGTAGTCAATGGAGGGGATGTCATACGCCCCCGCGTCCGGTGCATCGGTGCCGCCGTCCCCGGGAGGGTCCGCGCAGGCGGCGAGGAAGAGGAGGCCCAGGAGCGTCAGGGAGCGGGTGTGCATGGCCTTCGCGCATAGCACACGGTGCCGTGGGCCCGCCTTCCTGCCTGCCCTGCATGCGACCCGTGCACCGGAGAACCGGGCGCGGCTTGCGGGCTGGCGGAGCGCGTCACCAGCGTAGGCCTTCAGCTCAAGACGGGAGGCGCGTGATGGCCCAGGGGACTGGCAGGAAGGTGCGGTACGCGGTGGTGGGTGCGGGCAACCTGACGCAGGTGGCCATCCTCCCGGCGTTCCAGCACGCGGTGGAGAACTCCGAGCTGGTCGCCCTCATCTCCTCCGACCGGACGAAGCGGGGCGTGCTCCAGCGCAGGTACGGCGTCACGCACGCGGGGGGCTACGAGAACTTCGAACAGGTGTTGCGCGATTCACGCGCGGACGCCGTGTACATCGTGCTGCCCAACAGTCAGCACCGGACGTTCACGGAGCGGGCCGCGCGGGCAGGCGTCCACGTCCTCGTCGAGAAGCCCATGGCGACGTCGGTGGAGGACTGTGAGGCGATGATCCGCGTCACCAATGACAACGACGTGAAGCTGATGGTCGCCTACCGGCTGCACTTCGAGGAGGCGAACCTCCAGGCCGTGGAGCTGGTGCGCTCCGGGAAGCTGGGCGACCCGAGGATGTTCTCCGCGCTGTTGACGCAGCAGATGCGCGAGGGGGACATCCGGGGCAGCGTGGAGCTGGGCGGAGGGGCGCTGCTGGATGAGGGGCCCTATCCCATCAACGCCGCGCGCTACCTGTTCCGCGACGAGCCGCGCGAGGTGTTCGCCTACACGGGCGGAGGGGACGGCCGCTTCCATGGCGTGGACGCGACGGCGTTCGCGCTGATGCGCTTCCCGAATGGAAGGGTGGCCCAGTTCGGCATCAGCCAGGAGGCGTCCGCGGTGTCGAGCTACCGGCTGGTGGGCACGGAAGGGGACCTGCTCGTGCAACACGGCTTCGGGTACGGCACGGACATCGAGCATGTGGTGACCGTGGGCGGCAAGACGGAGACGCGGACGTTCAAGAACAGCGACCAGTTCGCACCGGAGCTGATCTACTTCTCGCGCTGCGTGCTGGAGGACCGGGAGCCGGAGCCGTCCGGCGTTGAAGGATTGGCGGACGTGCGTGTCATTGTCGCGTTGCAGGAGTCGGCGCGCACCGGCCAGCCGGTGAAGCTGGCGCCGTTCGAGAAGCCAAAGCGTCCCACGCTGGAGCAGCTCATCGTGAAGCCTCCGGTGGAGCCGCCCGAGCCGGTGAATGCACCGGCGCCCGCCCAGGGCTGAGCGTCGCGGGGACATGGAGTTCCTGCCTCCGCGAGATTGACCTGCCTCGTTGCAAGCCCTTACGCTTCGAGCATGGGCAATGCCAAGAAGCAATCCACCAGGCACATGGAGCTCTTGGGTCAGACGGTTCCCCACCACACCGCAGGGGGCCTGACTGGGGGCAAGTGCATCGCCAAGCACGAATCCCCCTACAAGGAGAACAGCTCCTGCTCACACCGCTGGCAGGCCTTCGAGAAGGCCTTGGAGCAGAAAGACAGGTACAACCTGTCGGACGAGCGGTTGCGATCCGCGGGGGATGGGGCCTGGTCGCCCCTCTTCCGGGGTGGGGCAAAGGCTGTCGAAAAACTGGCGAAGCGCGGTGAGAAGGTCGCCCTGTCAGACGAAAACAAGGGCATGTACCGCCACCTGCAGGGAAAGCCCGGGAAGGGTGACTGGGACGTTGATCGGGGCAAGTACAATTTCAAATGGGATTGCAACAAGCCCTATTATCACGAGGCGCATCATGTGCTGCCGGATGCCACGCTGCGCACGGCGCTGATTGAAGCCTTCGAGAACCCCGAAATAACCCTCCAGGTCGTGAGCGAGATCCTGAATGCTCCCTACAGTGTTCACGACAAGGACAATATGCTCATCTTGCCGTCTGAGGAAGACCCTCAAACAGATCATGGACAAGCATGACGAAGAGGGCGGGGAGCCTATGTTCAAGGATCTAGCGAAGGCCATTGAGGCCCTCTCCATCGAAATCCATGGTGAAGTAGCCTCGGCCACGCGTGTCCATGGGGTCCGCTCCATTGAAGAATTCGGCAGGAAGTTTGCGCCGCCTCCATCCCCAATCCCATGAACCGTCGCGACGATCCAGCATGAGATATTTTCAGATCAGCACGATTGGCAGCCTGCATGATCCCGAGATTGCCCTGCTCAACGGAACTCCAGAGGGGATGTCGCTACGGGCCTACTGCATGTCCGAGGGGGATCCGGCCCACCGCTTCTATCCAAAGGAGGCAAAGGTCTCCTTGCGGCACGACCATCCGGGCATCAAGCTGTCGTCCCTCCTGGGCAACACGAGCAGCTACCTCATCGTTCATGCCGACGTAAAGGAGGTCATTGCGGCGCATGCGCAGGACATCGAGGTGGAATATCTGCCCTTCGATTTGTATGACCACCGCAAGCGGCTCTACAGCCGGGACTACTTCATCATCAACCCCATCGGGACCGTGGATTGCCTGGACGCGGCGGCCAGCGGTGTGAAGATCGGACCCGAAGGCAGTGTCATCCATGTCGCCCGGTTCGTGCTGGATCCAAAGAAGATCGCCCACCTCCCGGCCCTCTTTCGTCCGAAGGAGGAGCCTGCGGTCTACCTCGTGACGGAAGCCCTGGCGGAGGCGTTGAAGGCAAAGGGATTCACCAACATCCTGCTTGAGCCAGTCTCCATCTCCGCCGACGCATAGCCATCCGGGAGGCGCCCATGATGTCGCTGGCCTTGACAGGAATTGGCGGGGTGTCCAGCGTGGGTTGGGGCGTCGTCTCGACATGCGCGGCCATCCGCGCTGGCATCACGCGCCCGAAACCGTTGCACGACCTGTATTTGACCGACCAGGAGCTGCTTGAGCCCGTGCCCGTGACGGGGCATCCCGTGTCGGAGCTGACGGACGGCTTCGGGCCGCTGGGTCGGTGGCTGCAACTGGCGCAGGCGAGTGTGCGAGACCTTCAGCAGGAAGCAGGGCTGCCAGCAGCGGAGGATGTCCGCTTCTGGAGGCAGACGGGATGGATCTTCGTCCTCCCACACCTGGAAGCGGCTCGCTACCTGGAGGTGCAGGACTTCGGGGGCGGTCTCATGATGGCCACCTGGCTGGAGCACCTGAAGCGGTTGCTGGGGCTGCCCTGGCGGCAGGATGCGGTCCACTTCATCCATGCCGGTCACGCGGGCACCGCCGCGGCCATCCGCCTGTCCGGGCAGCGGTTGGCGGACAGGGACGTCGAGCGCTTCGTGATTGTCGCGGTGGACTCCTACCTGGATGAAACGAGTCTGGAGTGGCTGGGGTCGCACCGGAGA
The DNA here is from genome assembly GCF_026626625.1 of Corallococcus sp. BB11-1. Lineage (NCBI taxonomy): Bacteria > Pseudomonadati > Myxococcota > Myxococcia > Myxococcales > Myxococcaceae > Corallococcus > Corallococcus sp. BB11-1. The sequence goes on from NZ_JAPNJY010000040.1 coordinate 7,661, forward strand.
CTCAAATCTCCAGACCGTCCCGTCGGACTGATGCCCGGTGAAGCGGGAGCCAGCTTGTTGGTGGAGCCCCTGGCGGGTGCCCGCCAGCGGGGGACCTCGATCCTCGCGCTCCTGCCAGCCGCAGCGACCGGATTCGAGGAGCGCTCGTTCCTGTCCGGGCAGCACTCCTCGGGTGAAGCACTCCTGCGGGTTCTTGATGAGGTGCATCCAGCGGGGCCTCCCGGCAGCGGCTCCATGGGGGAGTGGATCTGCGACCTCAACGGGGAAGAATGGCGCGCCAGGGCCTGGGGCCATCTTCTGGTTCGACTTCAAGCACGGCAGGAAGCGCAATGGCGGGTGCGATTGCCCTGCCTCTCGGTGGGGGATGTGGGCGCGGCCAGTGGCGCGTTGGGGGTCTGCATGGTGGCCCGTTCGTTCGCACGGAAGTACGCGGCAGGAGCACAGGCGCTGGTGCTGTCGAGCGGGGAGCATGGCGACGTGGGCGCCATCCATGTCCAGGCGCTCGGAGGCGGGAGGTGAGCAACAAGTTCCTGCCCACCCTCGTGAGCAACGCCAGCTACTTGAACCAGAAGCTTCTTCCTCGGCTGGCCCAAGGCGGGGGCAGCCCGCAGGACGTTCTTGCCTTCTGCCGGAACCAGCGATTGATGGGCATTGGCTGGCTTCTCCTCCTCTGCGACACGAAGAGGTGGCAGGCCCACCTGAGTCGCAGCGGACGGGCGTTCCTGGCGCTGTCGAATCAATCCGAGGGCGGCTGGCCCGTAGCGTTGAGCCGAATGACCCCGTTCTTCGATGCCCTGGCCGCGCTTGACTGGGAGAGCGCACGTGAGCTGGCGCTCCGGGCGCCGAGGGAGCGAAACGTTGAAATCGAATACGAGGAGGACTTCCTCTACGTCCGGTTCCTCATGGACTTCTGCGTCCTGCAGTGCTCCGAGGAGGACGCGCGCGCATGCCTTGCCCGGTTCGAGAGAGTGCTTCAGGGCTCCGAGGAGCCCCGGCTCCAGGTCTGCCAGGCACTCCTCGCCCGAGACGAGGAGGCCTTTCAGTCCTCATTGGAAGTCTTCCTGGCGGCGGAGGCCCGGAGGTATGTCCTGTTACGGGAGCGGGGACGGCTTCCCCAGGAGACCTGGGCCACCGATGCGAGGATTTGTGTCGAAGGGCTCGCGCTGGTGGTGCTCGCGGAGCGCGCAGGACTGAAGACGTCAGGGGCGTTCCCAGCCCTTCCCTTGGTCGCTCGATGTGGAGTGCCCCCCGTTGAGCCAATGGATGCGTGGCGGATGGGCGACTGAGTTCAGCAGTCCTTTGGAGAGGGGCGCGAGGCCAGCCCCACTGGCAGGTCCGGATCCGTGAGCACGGCGTCCAGCACACCGAGGAACTCGGTGTGGAGGCCCTCGGCGGTGCTGGCCTCGAACAGGTCGGTGTTGAACTCCAGGGCCCCCGTGAAGCCCTCGTCCTGCTCCGTCAGGGAGAGGGCCAGCTCGTAGGTGGCCGAGCCCCGGCTGACCACCACGCGCGTCACGGTGAGGCCCGGCAGCTCGAATGGCGCCTCCGGGGTGTTCTGCAATACGAACATCGCCTGGAACACCGGGGAGCGATTCGTGGGCAGCTGGGCGCCCAGCGACGCCACGACCAGATCGAGCGGGACCTCCTGGTGTGCGTATGCGCCCAGCGTCTCCTCGCGCACCTGCTGAAGCAACGTGCGGAACCCCGGGCTTCCACGCAGGTTGATGCGCAGGCACAGGCCGTTGACGAACATGCCGATGAGCGGCTCCAGCTCCGGCAGGAGCCGGTTCGCGATGGGCGAGCCGATGACGACCTCCTCCTGTCCGGAGCGGCGCGCGAGCACGACACCGAACGCGGACAACAAGGCCATGAACGGCGTCACCTGCTCGCGCCGACACAGGGCATGGAGGGCGTCGCTGCGCTCTCGACCCAACTGGACCGGGCGACGGACGCCGCTGAACGTGCGCTCCGGAGGCCGGGGGTGGTCGGTGGGCAGCGCGAGTTCGGTGGGCGCCCCCGCGAGGGACCGCTTCCAGTAGGCGAGGCGTCGGTCCAGCTCAGAACCGGTGAGCCATGACCGCTGCCACGCCGCGTAGTCGGGGTATTGCACGGCGAGGGGCGCCAGGTCTGCCGTGCTTCCCTGGGACAGCGCCGCGTACACGGCTCCCAGCTCCCGGGCGATGACGCCCAGGGACCAACCGTCCGCGGCGATGTGGTGCACGCACAGCAGGAGCAGGTGCTCGTCGTCCTTCACGCGCAGGAGCGAGGCACGCACCAGCGGATCCTTCGTGAGGTCGAACGGCGTCGCCGCATCGGCATGGATGTGTCGCCACGCTGCGGCTTCCGGGTCCGGCTGTTCGCGCAGGTCCGTGAAGCACCACGGGAAGTCGCCCGCGGGGACGACCTGCTGGACCCGATGTCCGTCCTCCTCCAGGAACCGGACCCGCATGGACTCATGCCGTTCGAGCAGGGCCTGCAGGGCTCCGCGCAGCGCCTCGACCCGCAGCGGGCCCTGGAGTCGATGGCCGTAGGGGATGTTGTAGGCGCTCGACGTGGGGGCTCGGAGGAAGAAGCGATACAGGCGCTCCTGCGCGTACGACAGCGGCAGCGCGCGGTCGCGAGGTGCTCGCACCAGGGCAGGCACCGCGCGAGGACCTTCATCCTGGGAGCGCGTGCCCAGATGCTGCGCCAGCTGCGCGACCGTGGGCCCGCTGAAGAGGACCCGCAGGGCCACCTCCACGCCCAGCTCCGAACGGATGCGCGAGACGAGCTGGGTGGCGAGGAGGGAGTGGCCCCCCAGGTGGAAGAAGTTGTCGTTCAGCCCCACGCGCTCGACGTCGAGGAGCGAGGCCCAGAGACGACAGAGCACGAACTCGGCGGGCGTGGTCGGCGGAACGTAGCTGTGCGCGTCTCCGCTCGCGGGCGCGGGGGCAGGAAGGGCGCGGCGGTCCACCTTGCCGTTGACGGTGAGCGGCAACGCGGCGAGCGGCGTGAAGGACGCGGGCACCATGTGTTCGGGAAGGCGCTCGCGCAGCCACGCGCGCAGCACGGCGCTGTCGGGCAGTGCGGCGCTGACGACGGGGACGAGGTAGGCGGCGAGCCGCCGGTCGCCGCCGGCCTCGACAGCGATGACGGAGGCGTCCTTGACGGTGGGGTGGAGGCGGAGGGCCTCCTCGATCTCGCCCAGCTCGACGCGGTAGCCCCGCACCTTCACCTGGTGATCGGCGCGGCCGAGGTATTCGACGCGGCCGTCCGGAAGGAAGCGGGCGCGGTCCCCCGTCTTGTACAGGCGCGCGCCCGGTGTGGAGGCGAAGGGATGAGGACGGTAGGTGAGCGCGGTGAGCTCGGGGCGGTCGAAGTAACCGCGGCCCAGGCGCTCGCCGGAGACGTACAGCTCTCCCGCGACGCCAATGGGCACGGGCTGCAACAGGGCGTCGAGGATGAAGAGGGGGCCGTTGGAGAGGGGCCGCCCGATGGGGACGGGAGCGCCGAGCGCGGGAGGCGCGTCGAGCAGGTGGCAGGACGAGAAGACGGTGCACTCGGTGGGCCCGTAGCCGTTGACGAGGCGCTGGGGCGGGCCGTGCTGGAGGACCTCGCGAAGGGCGAGCGGGTCGGCTGCCTCGCCGCCGAAGACGAGCGTCTTGAGGCCAGCGAAGGCGCCGGGCACCTGGCGTGCGAGCAGGTGGAGCACCGCCGTGGTGACGAACATCACGGAGGCCCGGGTGTCCCGCACCTGGGCGGCGAAGTCCTGGGGCGAATGGGCGGGGTTCGCCGTGATGCCCACGAGGTGGGCCCCGTGCAGAAGGGCGCCCCAGATCTCGAAGGTGCTGGGGTCGAAGGAGGCGTTGGAGGCCTGGGCGACGCGGTCCTCGGGCGAGAACGGGTGGAGCAGCCGGTCGAAGGCCAGGGCCAGGACGCCACGGTGGACGATGGCGCTGCCCTTGGGTCTGCCGGTGGAGCCCGAGGTGAAGATGACGTACGCGAGGTTCTCCGGCCCGGAGGTGCGCGGCAGGGGCGTGGTGGGCAGGCGCCCCAGAGCGTTCGTGTCGCTGTCGAGGCAGACGGTGGTGCCGGCGAAGACGGGGAGCCGCTCGCGCTTGTGCTGGTGCACGAGCAGGACGTTGACCCGCGCGTCCTGGAGCATGAAGGCGAGGCGTTCTGCGGGGTGGGAATCATCAAGGGGCAGGTACGCTCCGCCGGCCTTGAGGATGCCGAGCATGCCGACGACGAGGTCGACGGAGCGCTCCACGCACAGGCCCACGAGGACTTCGGGCCCGACGCCGAGCGAGCGCAGGTGCCAGGCGAGCTGGTTGGAGCGCTCATCAAGCTGTCGATAGGAGAGGGTGAGGGGGCCGAAGGTGACGGCGGGTGCGTCCGGCGTGCGGGCTGCCTGGACGGCGAAGTGTTCGTGGATGCAGACGTCGCGCGGGAAGGCGGCGGTGGCGTCATTCCAGGAGCGGAGGACGCGGTGGTGTTCATCCTCGGGGAGCAGCGGAAGGGCTGTGATGGGACGCGAAGGTCGGGCGACGGCGGCCTCCAGGAGCGTCTGGAGGTGGGAGGCCATGCGCTGGATGCGCTCGGCATCGAAGAGGTCGGTGTCGTACTCGAAGGTCGCCTTCAGTCCCTCCGGTGACTGCGTCATGAAGAGCGTCAGGTCGCACTTCGATGTCCCGGTGCGCAGCTCCCACGGCTCCGCGGCCGTGGTCATCCGGAGCGCGGTGGACGGATGTGCCTCCAGGGTCGGGGTCTGGAGGACGAACATCACCTGGACGACCAGCGCGTGACTGAGGACGCGCTCGGGGTGGATGTCCGAGACGAGCTTCTCGAAGGGAAGCTCCTGGTGGGCATAGGCGCCGACCGTGGTCTCCCGCACGCGCCGCATCAGCTCGATGAAGCTGGGGTTGCCTGACAGGTCCTGCCGCAGCGCGAGCGTGTTGACGAAGAGGCCGACCAGCCCTTCGAGTTCAGGCCGGATCCGCCCGGCAAGCGGCGTCCCGATGATGAGGTCCTGCTGGCCCGTGTAGCGGTGCAGCAGGGCGCTGAAGCCCGCGAGCAGGCCCATGAACAGCGTGACGTTCTCCTGACGGCAGAGGTCGTCGATGGCCTGGGAGAGCGCCGGAGAGAGCCGGAACGAGTGCGTGTGGCCCTTGAGGCGGTGGACAGGCGGACGGGGCCGATCCATGGGCAGCTCCAGCAGGAGCGGTGCGCCAGCCAGTTGCTTGCGCCAATAGGTCAGCAGTGGCTCCAACCTGTCGTCCTGGAGCCACTGCCGCTGCCAGGTGGCGAACTCGGCGTATTGGATGGGGAGTGGGGGGAGGGATGGGGGCCTTCCCGCGGAGAGGTCCTCGTAGAGGGTTCGCAGCTCACGCAGGAGGACCGTCATGGACACGCCGTCCGAGACGATGTGGTGCAGGGTGAGGAGGAGCAGGTGGTCCTGTTCACCGAAGCGGAGCAGGGTGCCCTGGATCAGCGGGCCCGTGGTCAGCTCCAGTGGACGTTCAAGCTCCTCGCGCGTCCGCCGGGCCAACTCCGCTGCCTGTTCGGCGGCGGGCAGGTGGCTGACATCCACCTGCGTGAGGACGAAGGGATGGGCGGGCTGGAGCCGCGTGACGAAGCCGGCCTGGGTGGGCGCGAAGACGGTCCGAAGTGATTCGTGGCGACGGGTCAGTTCGGTGAGGCAGCACTCCAGCAGGCCGACGTCGAGCGGCGAGGTGATGCGGTAGGCGCCGGGAATCCGGAAGGCGGTGGTTCCCGGGTGGAGCTGCTCCACGAACAGGATCCGCTCCTGCCCGAAGGAGAGCGGTTGATCGCCCTCATGCGGGAAGGGGACGAGCGCGGGCCCGTCCTCGGACACGTCGCCGCGCCGAGCGACTTCGACGGCCTCCGCCATGAGGGCGAGGGTCGGCGTGTCGAAGACCTGCGAAATGGGCATCCGCAGGCGGAAGGTCTCGTTGACGCGCGAGATGAGCTGCGTGCCGAGGAGGGAGTGGCCGCCGAGTTCGAAGAAATCGTCATGGAGGCCAACGCGCTCGACCTCCAGGACCGACGCCCAGAGCCGGGCGAGCGTGACCTCGGTGGGCGTGGACAGCACGCCATCAAGGGCGGGCTCGGAGGCGGAACGGGCGCGGTCGAGCAACACGGGAGACTCCAATCAACGGGGCGCGGTCCGGGCAGGATAGCCGAGGGATCGAGCGGCGTTGAGAGGAGCTGATGCGTCCGCAGCCCTTAATAACAGACAGATACAGGGCCGAACGTAGCTGCTCCTTCGTGGCCGGAGCCGATGACGGCTCCAGCCAGTCTCTGGGGTTGGCCTTGACTCGTCAGTCCTTCCACAAGACCTTCCACGGATGCTTGCGCAGGTCCGTGACCAGGGCGCGCAGCTCGTCGTAGAGCGCCGGGTCCTTGAGCAGGGCGCCTCCCGTGCCTTCTCCCGCGTCCAGCCGTCCCAGCACGCGGTCCGCCTTGGCGGCGATCTGCTCCAGTTGGCCCGCGGCCGCCGTGAACCGTTGGAGGGCCACCTTGACCTGCTGGCCGTCTTCCTCCGTCAGCGGGCCCGTCACCGCCGCCAGGCCTTCCAGCGTCGTTCCGGCGGACTTCGTGAGCCCGGGCAGGTCCTTTCGCATCACCGCCGCCACGGCCGACGCGTCATCCAGGAGCCGGGCCCCCTTGCCTCCGGGCTGGAGCGTCTCCTTCGCCAGCTGTGACAACTGGCGCAGGTCCCGGGACGCCGCCGCCAGCTCCGACGCCAGCACCTTCACGTCACCCTTGTTTTCGGTCAGGACCTCATCCAGCGTCTTCGCCAACCGTGACACGTTGGCCGCGAGCCCCGTCACCGCCTCGGGGTCCTGCTCCAACATCTCCGACAGCAGTGTCACGAAGCGTGAGAGCTGCTCCGACAGCAGATCCAGGCGCGGAGCATCCACGCCTCGCAGGGCCTCGGACGCCGCCAGGGGAGCTTCCGCGTTGCCCGGGTTCAACTCCAGATAGGGCTCGCCCAGCAGGCCCACCGTCCCCACCGTCACCCGCGCGTCCTTGCGCAGCGCTCCCCGGGCCGAGGGCTCCACGGACAGGTCCATGCGGACGGGGAGGGGGATTCCCTTCGCATCCCTCCGGTCCGCCAGGAGCCGGATGGCGTCCACCTTGCCCACCTGTACGCCGCCCAGCTTCACCGGGGCGCCCTGCACCACGTTGCCCGTGTGCGCGAAGTCCACCTCCAGCTTCGCGCCCCTTCCTAGCGTCAGCTCACCCATCAACCACAGCAACACCAGCACGCCGACCAATGTCGCGAGCACCAGCGCTCCCACCTTCAACTCCAGCCGTTGCTCATCCATCCGTCGCGCCCTCCATGAACGGCGCCGTCAACGTCCGCAGCTCCGGGGCAGGGGACTCCAGGAAGCCCTCCGGCGTTCCCAGGTATGCACAGCGCCCCTTGGCCACCACCAACACCCGATCCGCGATCTCCCGCAGCTGCCGGTAGTCGTGCGACACCACCAGTGCTCCCAGGCCCTGCTGCTTCAACGACGCGAGCACCGCCTCCACCTGCGTCGCCGCCCTCCGGTCCAACCCCGTCGTCGGCTCGTCCAACAGCAGGTAGCGCGGCTTGAGCACCAGCGCCCTCGCGATGGCCGCCCGCTTCTTCGCGCCCGGTCCCAGCTCCGGAGGCAGCCGGTCCGCCCAGTCCTTCAGCCCCACCTGCTCCAGCGCTGACTCCACGGCTTCCTCCGGCGCGCTCGGGTCCGCGAGCCGCACGTTCTCCCGCAGCGTCCTCCAGTCCAGCAGCGCCGGTCCCTGCACCAGGTACGGGGCCCGGCGGCGGAGCCCCACCAGCGTTCGCTCCGACTGCGTGTCCACCCGCTCCCCCAACAACGTCACGCTTCCGGCTCCGGGCTTCAACAGCCCGACCGCCAGCCGGCACAGCACGCTCTTGCCGGAGCCGCTCGCCCCCGCGATGAACGTCAGCTCCCGCGTGGACACCTCCGCGCTCAGGCCGTCCAACACGCGGCGGCCCTTCTCGAAGGCGATGGCCACCTCCTCGAAGACCAGCGTGTCGGGACCGGAGTCATTCACAGGCGCACGAACTGGAACGCAAGCGACACCGTCAGGTCAATCAACAGACACCCCAGGCTCGCCGCCACCACGCCGTCCGTCGTGGCTTCGCCCACGGCCTCGGCGCCGCCCCGGGCCTTGAGTCCCGCCACCGCCGCCGCGAGCGGGATGTAGAGCCCGCAGCCCACCGCCTTCAGCACCGCCACCAGCACATCCCACCCATCCACGTATCTGGCGTCCATGAACGCCCGGCCGTCGATGTCGAATGCCAGACTCGCCACCACCACCGCCGACAGGGTCGCCGCCACCGTTCCCAGCACGCAGAGCATCGGCACGCCCACCACCCCCGCCAGCACCCGGGGCGCCACGAGGTCCGCGTACGGGTCCCCCGCTGACATCTCCAGCGCCTCCACCTGCTCGTTCACGCTCATCGTGGACAGCTCGGCGGAGTGGCTCGCGCCGGCCCGCGCCGCCGTCAGCAGGGCCGACACCGCCGGGCCCAGCTCCCGCACCAGCATCTCGAAGTACGCCGGCCCCAGCACCGCCACGTTGCCGATGAGCTTCTTCGCCTGCGCGTTGGCGATCGTCACCAGCACGGCCCCGAAGAAGGCCATGCCCGACATCACCAGCCACACGCTGCGCCCGCCCAGCGCGTGCACCTGCGCGAGGGTCTCCCGCCAGGGCACGCCCTCCCGCAGGCTCGCCCGCACCGTTCGCGCCAGCATCACCCCCGGCGCTCCGAAGAAGATCAGCACGCGCTTCATCCCGACCACCTGGACAGCAGCGTCGTCAGCAGGAAGTCCAGGAGGAAGATGGCCGCGCACCCCAGCACCACCGCGCTCGCCGCCGCTTCGCCCACGGCCCGGGCTCCGCCCTTTGCTCGGAGCCCCACCGCCGTGGACACCAGCGAGATGGCCAGACCGAACGACCCCGTCTTCACCACGCCCCCCACGATGTCAAAGGGGCTCAGCATGTCCGCGAACGTCCCGAAGAACACCCGCAGCGGCAGGTTCAACGTGAGCTTCGCCGCCACCGCTTCGCAGAGGATGGCCACCAGGAAGGTGAACGTGCTCAGCGCCAGCATGCTCACCTCCATCGCCACGACCCGGGGCGCCACCAGCAGGGCGAACGGATCCAGGCCGATGCCTCGCAGGCCTTCGATCTGTCCGCCCACCTTCAGCGTGGCCAGCTCCGCCGCGTTCCGGGCGCCGATGCGCGCCGACATGATCAGCCCCAGCAGGAGCGGGCCGAACTCCCAGAGCACGCCGTACCCCGCGGCCCACCCCAGGAAGGCCCTGGCGCCGAACCGCTGGATGTAGATCCCCGCCTGCACCACCACGATGACGCCCGCCATCGCCGCCGTCGCCAGCGCCAGGGGCAGGGAGCCGTAGCCGAACTGCACCAGGCCTCGCGCCAGCTCGCGTCGCTCCAGTCGTGGCAGGGCCCAGGCCGTGCGTCCCGCCACCAGCGCCAGCGCGCCCACGCCCTCCACGGCGCCCAGCACCGAACGTCCCAGCCAGGCCAGGGCCGCGCTGCTCACGGGTGCTGCCACGGCAGGGTCATGCGAGGGCCTCGTCCGGCGTCCGTTCGAGTTCCGGCGCCGGGGCCCCATCGTGCACCAGTCGGCCTCCGCGCAGGTACAGCCAGCGGGGGAGGGGGAGGTCCAGGGGGGCTTCCGGTGCGGCCACGAGCAGCGTCCCGGTGCCCGCCACGTCCAGCAGCACCCGCGCCACCTGCCGCGCCGTGCCCGGGTCCAGGCCCGCGAATGGATCATCCGCGAGCAGCACCGCGGGCCTCGCTGCCAGCGCCCGGGCGAGTCCCGCGCGCTTCTTCATGCCTCCGGAGAGGCGTTCGGGGAGGGTGTCCGCCGCGTCCGTGAGGCCCACGGACTTCAGCACCGCTTCGGTGCGCTCGCGGGCCTCGGGCTCAGGGACGTGGCGGCGCAGCAGCGGCTGCATCACGTTCTGCCGCACGGTGAGCGAGTCGAAGAGGGCATCCGTCTGGAAGACGAACCCGAAGGCCGCCTGTTGCTTGCGGCGCTCCGGGGCCGTGAGCTTCGCGACGTCCTGCCCGTCCCAGGTGATACGGCCCCGCGACGGGAGCAGGAGCCCCGCGAGGGCTTTCAACAAGGTTGTCTTGCCGGAGCCGGAGCGGCCCAGCACCAGGGCCCGGGTGCCGGGAGGGAAGCTGCCGTCGATGGACTCCAGCACGGTGCGGGGACCGTGCTGGAGGGAGAGGCTTTCGGCGCGCAGTTCCATCCTGGCCTCTGGGGCTCAGGGAAGCGGGGGGGCCGTGAAGTTCACGATGTTGCTGCCGTCGCCTGCCGCCCCAAACCGGGTAGGCGTAGGGCCATCCAGGGACTTCAACTTCACTTCCCCCGAATAGACGGTGTCCCAAGAATTTCCGTCGAAGAACTCGATCGTGTTCCCGGTCGTCACGGCATAGATGCCGTTCTTGCTGAATGCGAGGATATCTAGGACATCAGTGGCCGTTCCCCCATCGGCAGTAGTGACTCGATCCAGAGGGTGCCAGTCTCCTCCGTCGGTCCGTTCGAAGACATGGCCATTGTCACCCGCTGCATAAGCGTACTGACTGTTCAGGACATGCACTCCGCGCAGGAATCCTGCGTCCGTGTCACCAAGAGATTCCTCGGACCAATTGACTCCCGTTGGATTGAAGCGAAAGGCGCGTGCTCCACCATCCTCGTTGCCGCTGCCAACAGCCAGGAGCGTGTCTGCTTTCTTCGCTCCTCCGATTGCACGGAGATTCGCACCAACTGGCGCCATCTCGAACAGGTTGTTCTCTTCGTTATAGGGGGCGGCCCACCGGTAGATTTTGCCATTGCTTGCGACAGCATAGACTGTTGCGCCCCCCGTCGGATTCTCGATTCCGAAAACGCCGTTGAGAGGTTCTTTATCGGAGGTTGTACGGACGAAACACTTCGGATCCGCTTCCGAGGGAATTCGAGTTGCAAGCATTCCGTTATTGCCCACCATAAAGACGCGGCCGTCATTGCTGGCCCATGCCGCCTGCCAGTTTCCGTCGCAACTGCTGTGATTGAAGACCGATGCGGTTGTGCCATTCAGATGGACGACCTTGTTCAAACCCACGATCCAGGAAGCCTGTCCCGAACCATACAAGGCGATGGCCGTCAGGTTCGTAGTCCCCTCAACCCCTGCGTCCGTGGTCCACGTGAGGGGCGCGCACCCATCATCTACTTCGTCAGCACAATCGTTGTTCAACCGATCACAAACATCTGGCAGGCTTTTCTTCACGAAGATTGAACTCTCGTCGCAGTCCTGGTTGACCGTGCCCGCGTCCGCCGTGTTTGGGGGGACGCCGCAGGAGAAGCCAGCGTCCACGCCCGGGGCTCCGTCCCCGTCAACGTCCGTGAACCATTGTTCGGGCTGTTGGGTGACGGCGCATTCGGCCAGTTTCGTGACGATATTGCACTGGATTGCGCCACCGCAGGCGAGCGGCCCGCTGCACGCGGCTCCGACGCTGAATACTTCGTCGGTCGCGCCATTGCAGTTGTCGTCCTTTCCATCGCAACGCGACTCGGTAATGCCGGGACGTATGTCCTGGGTCGTATCGTCGCAGTCACTGTGGTCTTCCACGAATCCGATGGGCGCCGTGCACGCACGCGTCGCCGTCGCATTCAGAGCACCAAACGTGTCTCCGTCGACATCCGGGTAGAAGTCCGTACGCCCGTCGATCGCGGCTCCCGGGTTTACGTTGACGTTCCCGTCATCGCAGTCGGAGCCCTTGGACCCGACGCTGTAATAGCCGTCGTTGTCTCCATCGGTGGCCGACACGGTGAAGGCCACGTCCAGCTTGCCTTCCTCTGGAACCCGCGCCTTCATCTCCTGTGGGTCGCCGACCGCAGTGCCGTCGCAGTCGAACTCGCGGAGCTGCGTCGTCACGTTCAGCACGCGCCCCCAGTCCTTCTCCCGGAACACCGCTACCGCTACGCTGCCCGGCGTCTTGCCGGGGATCGCCACGTTGAGGGTGTTCGTGTTCTGCGCGTCGTCCACGTCGGTGGCGGTCACCGTGACGCACCCGCGTGTGAAGCCGCTGTAGCCGATGGTGACGTTCAGCGCCCCGGCCTTTGAATCGTCCTTCTTGCACCCCGCCAACACGGAGCCACACAGCACTGCCATCAGGAATAAACGCATGGGACGGGCATTCTCCGGCGCGCCCCGGACCCGGGCAAGACGCATTGGAGAGAAACCGCACCTACACGCTCCGGCTGACGCTTCCCGACGTGCGTAGTAGGTTTCCCTCTCCCCCGATGAGAAAGCAGGCCTCCCCATGTCGCGCCGCCTGATTGTCGGCCTGCTGATCGTCGCCGCGTTCGTCCTGCTCAAGGGCGCCGTGCGCGCCACGGCGGTCGAAACCAGCAGCGGCATCAGCGGGCTCGCCCTGGAGGTCGTGCTCCTGGTGATGGACTTCTCCGTCCTCACGCTCGCCTTCGAGCTCGCCCTGCGCCGGGGTGTCACCCACCGGAACGCGCTGCTGCTCGCCACCGGCGCGGGGGCGCTGGTGTCGGTGCTGTTCAGTTGCCTCGCCGTGGGGGTCATCCATCCGCGCGCGCCGGAGCTCAACCTCACGCTCGGCCGCCACCCCGAGTACCTCACCGTGGCGCTGCGCTACCTGCTCGGCTTCTCCCGCAACCTGGCGCTGTGGATGCTCGCGTTCGTCTACCCCATCCTGGCCGCGGACGCGGAGCGGCGCCGGGCCGAGGCGAGCGAGCTGCGCCGGCAGTCGGAGATCGCCCAGCTTCGCGCGAGCCTGGAGCCCCACTTCCTGCTCAACACGTTCAACACCATCGCCGGGCTCGTCACCAAGGACCCCGATGAGGCCCGCAGGCTGCTGGCGTGCCTGGGCGCCCTGTTCGACGACATCTCCGAACACGAGGACGAATGGCAGACGCTCGACCGCGAGGTCCACTGGCTCCAGCGCTACGCGGAGATCCTGGAGGCGCGGCACCGCGGCGTCCTGTCCTTCGAGTGGAACATCGACGAGGCCACGCGGTCCTTCAAGCTGCCCCGGCTGCTGCTCCAGCCGCTGCTGGAGAACGCCGTCAAACACGGGGCGCTGCGCCGCGACGGTGACGGCCGCGTCACGGTCCGCAGCACGCGCGTCCAGAACAAGACCGGCGAGGACTACGTGGTCTGCTCCATCAACGACAACGGCCCCGGGCTGCCGGAGCAGGTGCGCCCGGGGGCGAAGGGGCTGGACATCGTGCGGCGGCGCCTCAAGCTGCACCTGCCCAACTCCCGGCTCACCGTCGACTCCTCGGCCCAGGGCGTCCACGTCCTGGTGGAGATCCCCGAGCTCCGGCCATGAACCTGCGCGCGCTCCTGCTCGACGATGAACCCCCCGCCCGGGACTATCTGGCGGAGCTGTTGACCGACACGGGCGCTGTCGACGTCGTCGCGGCCGTGGGCACCGCCCGGGCGGCCCGGGAGGCGCTCGCGGGCTCGCTCGACCTGGACGTCATGTTCGTGGACGTGCAGCTCATGGGCAGCGGCGGCAACGAGGACGGCATCGACCTGGTGCGCTCGCTGGGCACGCAGGGCCCGGCGGTGGTGCTCGCCACCGCGCACAAGCAACATGCCCTGGAGGCCTTCGAACTGGGCGTGCGGGACTACCTCCACAAGCCGTTCACGCGAGAGCGCGTCGCCGCGTGCGTCCGCCGTCTCCGCGAGCACCGCAAACCCCAGGGGACGACCCCGCCCATCTCGCGCATCGTCGCGCGTCAGCACCGCTCGCTGGTGTTCATCGAACTGGACTCCGTGTTCGCGTTCGAGGCCGACGACCGGCTCACGTACGTGCACGCCGTCGAAGGGAAGTTCGACTTCGACCTGCCGCTCTCCGCCATCGAGACCACGTTCGGGGAGTCCATCGTCCGGGTGCACCGCAACTGGCTGGTGAACCTGGCCCTGGTGCGGCAGATAGAACGCGGCGACGGGGAGACCACGCTCCTCATCGGCTCCCGGACATCCAACGTGCCGCCGCTGCGGGTGCCGGTGGCCCGGGACCGCGCCGCCCGTGTGCGAGAGCTGCTGCTGGCGAACGCCGCCGGCGTGCGCCGCGCCTGACGGTCCGGGCGACGGCTCGGGCTCGCGGGGAGACGGTTCGTCGAGATTTCGGGCGGGTTCGTCGGCAACGGTCCTCCGGTGTTGGAGCGCCGGGGTATTCCAGGGTCCAGCCTGGAGCCCGCCCCTCATGAAGCCACGCCACGCCACCGCGCGAACCCACCCGGAATAAACGCCGGAGATACGCATTCTGGGGCGCTCTTCGCGCCGAGGGTGGGGGGCCCCGCCACCGTCGGCCGCTGAACCCGGAGAGGTTGCTTCCATCACCCCTTGAGCGCTCCACGAGGCATCGTCCAGGCACGCCCCCTCCATCGCCCCCCCGGATGGCGCCTTCCGTGTATAGGGCCCACTGACCTTTCAACACTGCCCGGTTCCACCGCACGCCTTATGCCCACCGTCCGCCGTGCCCTCCTCGCCGCGCCCCTGGGAGCCTGTCTGTCCATGCTGGCCCCGGATGCGTCCGCCCAGCAGACCCCGGAGCCCGCGGCGCCTCCGGCCGCGTCCCCGGGGCCCGCCGCCGAGGCCCCTGCCAGCGCGTTTCCCAAGCCCCAGGTCCAGGACACCGGCGCCGCGCCGCTGACGCTGGAGCGCGCCGTGGCGCTCGCGTCCGAGCGCAACGAGTCCGTCCTCGCCGCGGGCCAGGTGGCCGAGGCCGCCGGGGCTCGCGTCGCCCGCGCTCGCGCCTTCTTCCTGCCCAACCTCACCGCGTCCGGCACCTACACGCGCCGCCTTCGGGAGTCCACGCGCGAGGTTGGCGGACAGACCGTCGTCCTCCAGCAGTTCAACGCCCTGGGCGCCAACTTCACCGGGCGCGTGGCGCTCTTCGATGCGCGCGGCATTCCGCTGTACCGGGCCGCGAAGCTGGAGAGCGAAGCCTCGCAGCTGGACGCCGTGGAGACGCGCCGGCAGGTCTCCTTCGCCGCGGCCAACGCCTTCCTCGTCACCCTGGCCAACCAGCAGGTCTATCAGGCCGCCGAGCAGCGGCTCGCCTATGCGCGCCAGGGGCTGGCGGATGCCCAGGCCCGCGCCACCGCGGGGCTCGCCAGCACCAACGACGTCACCCGCGCGGAGCTGGAGGTCGCCACGGCGGAGGCCAACCTCGCCGCGGCGCTCGGCACCGCGGAGACGAGCCGCCTGGAGCTGGGCTTCCTCCTGGTGGAGCCCGTGAAGGGGGAGCTTTCGCCGCCGGAGCCGCTGCTCGCGGACGCCGTGCGTCCCGCCCCCTCGCTGGAGCTGCTGAACCAGGGCGCCGCGGACCGCCGGCCGGACATCCTCTCCGCGCAGCTGCGGGTGCGGTCGCTGCGCGAGAGCGCGAAGGAGCCCCTGGCCCGCCTGCTGCCGACGGTGGGAGCGACCGCCCAGTTCAGGCTCACCAACGAGGCCGGCCTCAACGGCAACGTCGGCGATGGTTTCCTGGCGGTGGACCTCACCTGGAACCTCTTCGACGGCGGCACGCGCTACGCCGAGCGCCGCGAGCGCGTGGCCAACGCCAACGCGGCGGAGCTGAACACGCAGGCGGCCACGCGGCGCGTGTCGGTGGACATCGAACAGGCGCGGGTGAACCTGGAGACGGCCCGCGCGGCGCTCGCGCAGACGGAGCACGCCGCTCGCGCCGCCCGGAAGAACGCCGCGGAGACGGGCATCCTGTACCGCCAGGGGCTGTCCACCGCGCTCACCGTGGCGGACGCGTCGCTCAGCCTCTTCGAGGCGGAGGTCGCCCTGGCCCGGAACCGCTACGGCCTGGGCGTGGCCCTGCTGGGCCTGCGGGCCGCCGTCGGACTCAATCCATTGGGGAAGGAACCGTGAAGGCAATGCGACGCACTGGAGTACTGGCCCTGTCCCTGGCCATGCTGTCCCTGGCCCCGGGCTGCAAGAAGGAAGAGGCGGGCGGCGGCAAGGGCGGCAAGGGTGGCGTCTCCGGCCGGGGCGCCATCCAGTTCCCCGTGGAGGTCGCCCCCGTCGAGGCGCGCGACGTGGAGTACGCCGTCAGCGCCGTGGGCGCGGTGGAGGCCTTCGAGCGCGTGCAGATCACCGCGCGCGTGCCGGGCGCGCTGGAGAAGGTGAGCTTCAGCGAGGGCCAGGCGGTGAAGAAGGGTGACACGCTCGCGGAGATCGAACCCGCGCGCTACGCCATCGCCGTGCGCGCCGCGGAGGCCGCGCTGCAGAGGGCCCAGGCCGCGCTCACGGAGGCGAAGGCCGGGGCCCAGCGCCGCGCGGAGGTCAACGCGCAGAGCCCGGGCCTCCTGCCCGCCGAACAGCTGGAGACGTTCCAGGCCCGCGCCGCCACCGCGCAGGCGGACGTGGCGGCCGCGAAGGCGATGCTGGACCAGGCGCAGCTCAACCAGCGCGACGCGTACGTGCGCGCGCCCATGGACGGCATCCTCCAGACGCGCACGGTGCAGACGGGCCAGTACGTGCAGCCGGGCGTGGTGCTGGCCACGCTGCTGCGGCGCGAGCCCCTGCTGCTGCGCTTCAACGTGCCCGCCGCGGACGTGACGCGCATCACGCCGGGGATGCCCGCGACGTTCACGGTGCGCTCGGAGGGCGGGACGTACACCGCGAAGATCACCTACGTGGCCGCGAGCGCGGACGACCAGAGCCGCATGGTGGCGGTGACGGCGGAGGTGACGGGAGAGGCGGCCCAGAAGCTGCGGCCCGGCGCGTTCGCGACGGTGAACGTGCCGGTGGAGACGCGCGGGGGCAGCCCGGTGATTCCGCAGACGGCCATCCGCCCCAGCGAGCGCGGCTTCCTCGCGTTCGTGGTGACGGACAACAAGGCGCGCGAGCGCATCCTGGAGCTGGGCCTGCGCACGTCGGACGGACGGGTGGAGGTGAAGGAGGGCCTGAAGCCCGGCGAGACGCTGGTGGTGCGCGGCGCCGAGGCCCTGCGTGACGGCGTGGGCGTGCGCGTGTCGGAGAGCCCGAAGCCGAAGGTCATCGGGGAGCAGCCGGAGGCCGGGGCGCGCACGGACACGGGAGGAGCGCGGCCATGAACATCACCGAGGTCTGCATCAAGAAGCCCGTGTTCGCCTGGATGATCATGGCGGCCACGATCATCTTCGGACTGGTGGCGGCCCAGCGCATCGGCATCAGCCAGTTCCCGGACGTGGACTTCCCCACCATCAACATCTCCGTGTCGTGGGAGGGCGCCAACCCGGAGGCGGTGGAGACGGACGTCGTCGAGTTCATTGAAGAGGCCGTGACGCAGGTGGAGGGCGTCAAGAGCATCACGTCGTCCGCGCGCCAGGGCAGCGCCAACATCACGGTGGAGCTGGACCTGTCGCGCAACGTGGACCTGGCGCTCCAGGACGTGCAGACCAAGGTGGGCCAGGCCCAGCGCCGGCTGCCGCTGGACATCGATCCGCCCGTCGTCTCCAAGTCCAACCCGGAGGACCAGCCCATCATGTGGCTGGGCGTGTCCGGGCCCTTCTCCCAGCAGGTGGTGAGCGACTTCGCCCGCTACCGCGTGAAGGAGCGCCTGCAGACGGTGCCCGGCGTGGGCGAGGTGATCCTGGGCGGCCTGCTGGAGCGCAACGTGCGCATCTGGGTGGACGCGGAGAAGCTGGACGCGCACGCGCTCACCGTCACGGACCTGGTCGCGGCCCTCCAGCGCGAGCACGTGGAGCTGCCCGCGGGCCGCATCGAGACGCAGGGCCGCGAGGTCAACGTGCGCTTCATGGGCGAAGCGCTGGACCTGGAGACGCTGCGCGACGTGGTGGTGCGCGAGGACGCAGGCCGCGCGGTGTACCTGCACGACGTGGCCATCGTGGAGGACGGCTTCGAGGACGAGCGGCGGCTGGCGCGCGTCAACGGCGAGCCCGCGCAGGCCCTGGGCATCAAGAAGCAGCGCGGCGCCAACGCGGTGGCCGTGGCCCAGGAGGTGCGCGGGGTGCTGGCGGATCTCCAGAAGGACCTGCCCCAGGGGATGAGCGCGAGCATCAACTTCGACTCGACGCAGTTCATTGAAGAGAGCGTGCACGAGATTGAATTCGAGCTGCTGCTCGCGTGCATCCTCACCGCGTTCGTGTGCTGGGTGTTCCTGGGCTCGCTGTCCAGCACGCTCAACGTGGTGCTGGCCATCCCCATGTCGCTGCTGGGGACGGTGGCGGTCATCTACTTCCTGGGCTTCACGCTCAACACGTTCACGCTGCTGGGGCTGGCGCTGGCGGTGGGCATCGTGGTGGACGACGCCATCATGGTGTTGGAGAACATCTTCCGGCACGCGGAGGAGGGCAAGGACCGGGTGAGCGCCGCGCGCGAGGGCACCGCGGAGATCACCTTCGCGGCGCTGGCGGCGACGCTGGCGGTGGTGGCCATCTTCCTGCCCGTCGTGTTCATGAAGGGCATCATCGGCAAGTTCTTCCTCCAGTTCGGCGTCACGCTGTGCGTGGCGGTGCTCCTGTCCTACGTGGAGGCCATCACCCTGGCGCCCGCGCGGTGCGCGCAGCTGCTCAAGACGTCCCGCGAGCACCGCAGCCGGGTGGGCGTGGTGGTGGACAAGGCGTTCACGAAGCTGGAGCACCTGTACGCGCGCGTGCTGGCGTGGGGGCTGGTGCGGCCCTACCGGGTGCTGCTGCTGGCCGTGGCGATGCTGGTGCTGAGCGCGTTCGCGTTCAAGGCGCTGCCCGGCGAGTTCGTGCCGTCGCAGGACCAGGGGCGCATGTCGGTGCGCCTGCAGACGGCGGTGGGCAGCAGCCTGGAGGAGACCAACCGCCTGTTCAAGCGCGCGGAGGAGTTCGCCGCCAGCCGGCCGGAGGTGACGCGCGTGTTCGTGGTGGTGGGCGGCGGCGGCAGCGGGTCCAGCGTGAACGCGGGCAACATGAACCTGACGCTGGTGCCGAAGGATGAGCGCATGCCCCAGGCGGAGTTCGCGCAGGTGCTGCGCAAGGAGTTCAACAGCTACCCGGGCCTGCGCGCGGTGGTGCAGGACCTGTCCCAGGCGGGCTTCACCGCCCAGCGCGGCTTCCCGGTGGAGTTCAGCGTGCGCGGGTCGGACTGGGACAAGCTGGTGGAGGCGAGCCAGTCCCTGCGCGAGCAGCTCCAGACGTCCGGCAAGGTGGTGGACCTGGACACGGACTACCAGCTGGGCCAGCCGGAGCTGCGCATCACCCCGGACCGGGCGCGCGCGGCGGACGTGGGCGTGCCCATCCAGGCGGTGGCGTCCACGGTCAACGCGCTGGTGGGCGGCGTGCGCGTGGGCAAGTACAGCAGCGGCGGGCGGCGCATCGACGTGCGCATGCGGCTGCTGGCGAACCAGCGCTCGCGGCCGGAGGACCTGTCGCTCCTGAAGGTGCGCACGGCGAACAACACGCTGGTGCCGCTGTCGTCGCTGGTGACGCAGCAGGAGCTGCCCGCGCTTCAGGCCATCACCCGGCGCGACCGGGAGCGGGCCATCAGCCTGTACGCGAACGTGGCGCCGGGCTCCAACCAGGAGGAGGCGCTGGCCACCGTGGAGCGGCTGGGCAAGGACCTGCCCGGGGGCATCCGCGTGGTGGCGGGCGGCGCCAGCGTGGCGTTCCGCGACTCGATGAGCAGCCTCATCTTCGCGCTCTTCCTGGGCATCGCCGTCGCGTACATGGTGCTGGGCGCGCAGTTCAATTCGTTCCTGCACCCGGTGACGGTGCTGACCATCCTGCCCCTGTCGGTGGCGGGGGCGTCGTTCGCGCTGCTGGCCACGGGCAAGACGCTGAACATCTTCAGCATGATTGGCCTGCTGCTCCTGATGGGCATCGTGAAGAAGAACTCCATCATCCTGGTGGACTACGCGCTCCAGCAGCGCGAGCTGGGACTGGACGCGATGCAGGCCATGCTGCGCGCGGGGCCGGTGCGCCTGCGGCCCATCCTGATGACGTCCATGGCGACGATGATGGCGGCGGTGCCCGCGGCGCTCGCCCTGGGCGCCGGCAGCGAGACGCGGGCCCCCATGTCCATCGCGGTGCTGGGCGGCCTGTCGGTGTCCACGGTGCTGAGCCTGATCGTGGTGCCCGCCTTCTACGTCGTGGCGGACCGCCTCAAGACGAAGCTGGGCAACCGCCTGCGCCGGGGCAAGGGCGGGGATGAGGCTCCGGCGCCGCCGGACGTGTCCCGGCCGGTGACGCACGGGTAGGCTCAGCCCGTGGCGAGCCCGAGCGCGTGGACGGCCCAGCCCGCGCTCGCGCCTCCGAGCACGAGCCAGGTCGAGTTCAGCCTGAAGCGCAGCAGGAGCGCCGCCGCGATGAGCCCCAGCGCCACGGTGGGCACGTCGACGAGGGCCGCGCGGCCGAGCTGCGCGGTCACGACGGCCATCAGCGCCAGCGACGCGACGTTCACCCCGTCCAGGAACGCGGCGGCCCCAGGAGAAGCCCGCAGCCGGGGCACCAGCGGGCCGCTGAGCGCGACGAAGATGAACGCGGGCAGGAAGATGCCCGCCGTCGCCACGAGCGCGCCCCTGGGCCCCGCCAGCACGTAGCCGATGAACGTCGCGGTCGTGAACACCGGCCCCGGCGTCACCTGACCCACGGCGATGGCGTCGATGAGCTGCGCCTCCGTCAGCCAGCCCAGGCGCTGCACCAGGTCCGCGCGCAGGAACGCGAGCAGCACGTAGCCGCTGCCGAACAGCACGGAGCCCGTCTTGAAGAACACCCAGAAGAGCGACGGCAGCGTCACGGCCTGCGCCGTCACCGTCGCGGCCACCGGGAGGAGGGGGAGGGACTGCCGGAGCGTGTCGTCCGGTGTCCTTTCCGTGCCCCGCCGCGCGGTGAGGAGCGTCACCAGCCCCGCGCCGAAGAGCACGGCGAGCTCGTTCACGCCCAGGGCTGACAGCCCCGCGGCCAGCACCCCCAGCCCGCGCAGCCAGGGCGTCCTCGCGGCGCGGGGCGCGAGCCCCCAGAGGGCCTGCACCACGATGCCGAGGATCACCGGCTTGACGCCGTACAGCAGCCACCTGGCGGCCGGCACGGTTCCGAACGCCACGTAGGCCCAGCCGAACACGCCGGTGAGCACCATCGCCGGCACGATGAAGGCCAGGCCCGCGACGAGCAGCCCCGCCCACCGCCGCCGCTCCCAGCCGATGTGGATGGCCATCTCCGTCGAGTTCGGCCCGGGGATGAGGTTCGTCGCGCCGAGCAGGTCGAGGAACCGTTCCTCGGAGAGCCATCGCCGCCGCTGGACGACCTCGTCGCGCATCATCGCGATGTGCGCGGCGGGGCCTCCGAACGCCGTGGCCCCCAGCCGGAAGAACAGGAGCGCCAGTTCGCGCAGGGACGTCCGCGGGTGTTCGCTCATGGGGGCAGGCCAGGGCGTCCCTGGCACGCGGGAGGATACCGCGTCCCGCTGCCTGCTGGCGTGACAGTCAAGGGGCCCGTCTCGCTTCGCCCGGTGCATTTTGCTTAAGTCGAGGCCCCCGGGGGAACGCAATGCCGCGCGCACCACATGTCCTGATGGCCCTTGCCGTGGCGCTGAGCCTCCTGCCCGCGCCGGGGCATGCTTCCCGGGGCAACCCCTTCGAAGATCTGCCGGAGTTCACGGCACAGGCGCCGGCCGACTCCGTCAGGGGGATCCTGGCCGCGATGGAGGATCCCCATGAGGCGGTCGTGGCCTCCGTCATCACCAACGCCTACGTCGCGACGGGCCTGCGGACCCCCGAGGTGCGCGCGCGCCTCCAGGAGCTGGCGCGAAGTCCCCTGCTGATCCGCTGGTTGGGGTCGCGCGATCCGCTCCTCGAAAGCGCGGCGCTCAAGCTGGCGGCATCCCTGGGGCAGGACTCGCGGGGCGCGGAGCAGGCCTCCCGCCTCGCGGAGCTGCTGAAGTCGTCCGATCCCGAGCTGCGGATGAACGCGGTGCGGGCGATGGAGGCGATGGGGGCCGGGGCCAGGAGTCAGGCCCCCCAGCTCGCCGCGCTGTTGAAGAACCCGGGGCCCGAGGACCTCCGGCGGGCCGCGGCCGAGGCGCTCGCGGCCATGAAGGGGGACGCCAGGGCGCAGGCCCCCGTCCTCGCCCCGTTGTTGAAGGATCCAGAAGACGAGGTCCGGCGCGCGGTCGCGGAGGCCCTGGTCGCGATGGGCCCGGGGGCCCGGGAGCAGGTCCCCGTCCTGGTCGAGCTGCTGAAGGATCCGGACGCGGACGTCCGGGCTGCCAGTGCGCGGGTGCTGGGGGCGGTGGGAGGGCGGGAGCAGGGTCCACGGCTGTTCGAGCTGCTGAAGGACCCGCAGGATCGCGTTCGGATCAGCGCGGCGCATGCGTTGGGAGCGCTGGGGGCCGAGGAGCAGGGGGCTGCCCTGGTCGAGCTGCTGAAGGATGGGGACGAAGGCCTCCGGTCCGTGGCGGCACGAGCCCTGGCGGCCATCCGGTCCCCGGCGCAGGCCGCCCTCTTCGTCACGCTGTTGAAGGACGCGAATCCGGAGGTCCGCGACGCGGCCGAGCGCGCGCTGATTTCCCTGGGGGAGCGGGCCCGGGAACAGGCCCCCCGGGTGGCCCAGTTGCTGAGCGGAGCCGACAGCACGCTCCGTGCCTCCGCGCTCGCCGTGCTGGGCCGCATGAAGGCCCGGGAGCAGGCCCCACGCATCGCGAAGCTGCTCGATCATCCCGACAGTCACGTCCGGTATCGCGCGACCATGGCGCTGGGGGAGATGGGGGCCACGGAGCAGGCGCCCCGGCTTGTCGCGCTCCTGGAGGACCCGAAGGGAGGCGTCCGGGTGGCCGCCGTGTCAGCGCTGGCATCCGTGGGTCTGTCGGAGGCCCCGAGGATCGCTCGGCTGTTGAAGGAACCGGACGAGGAGCTGCGGTCCATCGCGGCGAAGGTGCTCGGACTGATGGGCGCCGTGGAGCAGGCCCCGCGCATCGCGGAAGTGCTGAACGATCCGATCTTCGACGTCCGCTCCACCGCGGCATATTCGCTGGGGCAGCTGGGCGCCATGGCGCAGGCCCCGCGCATCGCCGAGCTGCTGAAGGATCCGGAAGCGGATGTCCGCGAGGTGGCGACGAGCGCGCTGGGGGACATGAAGGCCCGGGCGCAGATGCTGCCCGTCGCCGAGCTGTTGAGGGATCCGGAGCCCGGCGTCCAG
The DNA here is from genome assembly GCF_026626625.1 of Corallococcus sp. BB11-1. Classification (NCBI taxonomy): domain Bacteria; kingdom Pseudomonadati; phylum Myxococcota; class Myxococcia; order Myxococcales; family Myxococcaceae; genus Corallococcus; species Corallococcus sp. BB11-1. Next base: position 30,849 of record NZ_JAPNJY010000040.1, read on the forward strand.
GTGAGCGCGGTGCTGTCGCTCGTGAGCCTCAGCCCCCTGGATGCACCGAGCATGGCGGCGGTCATCGCGCTCATCCTGGAGGACCGTGGCGAGTACGTGGACTGGCTCACCTTCGCCCACGTCGCGGGCGGCGGCGACCCGACCATCGAGAGGGTGCTGCGCTGGTCGGTGCGGCGCTCGGACGAGAGGCCCACGGACGTGTCGCCGCAAGAGGCGCGGGCGACGTTGGTGTCCTTTCGGGACTTCTGGCCCCATGCCGCGAAGCAGCGGCTGCTGCGGGATGCCCTGGCGGACAGCATCGCGACCGTCGCGCGGCTCAACCAGGGACACTGGAGCGGCGCGGAGGACCTGAAGCTGCTGGAGTCGCTGCGGGACCTGCTGCGGCAGGACCACCCCCTCCAGGCGGACAGCCTCCAGCAGGTCATCTCCGGACGTGAGTCCTGGAGCTGGCTGATGAAGGCCCGGTGGGCGCTCCTGTCGCACCTGGCCCTGTGGATCGCGCTCGTCTTCGTCTACCCGTACTCCCCCAGGGTCCAGGCGCTCTTCTTCTGGAACCCCTGGGTGCGAAACCTCATGGGCTTCGTCTACGTGGGCCTGTTGCTGACCTGGGTGCCGTTCCTTCGCCGCCGCTTGTTCTCACCCTTCGCGCAGCAGCTCACGGCCGACGCGGGCCTGGAGGACCTGGACCCGGGCGCCTACTTCGAGCGCTCGGAGGTCGTCGCGCCCGCCACCGGGAAGCGCGAACGGCTGCTGGAGGTGCTCCCCCAGCTCCACCGGCAGATCATCCTGGAGGGCGCATCAGGGCTGGGGAAGACGATGTTCCTGCGGCGGTTGCTCTCACGGTCGAAGCGCCTGGCCGTGTACCTGACCGCGGAGCGCTGCGACGCGGGGGTGCTGGAGGCGATCCAGGCGAAGCTGGAGGGCCACGCGAAGGACGGCGGGTTCCTGCGGAGCCTGATCCACGGTGGTGCGCTCGACATCTACATCGACGGGCTCAACGAGGTGACCGCGGACACGCGGGCGCGCATCGTCCAGTTCATGGAGGGCAACTCCCAGGCGAACATCCTCCTGTCCACGCAGCGGCTTGAGTGGACGCCGCCCGCAACGGCGCGGGTCCTGGTCCTCCAACCGCTGGCCGACGCCGACATCGCCGCGTTCCTGGTGGGCCGGGAGCCCTTCCTGGAGGCGTCGGCGGTCCTCCGTGGCGCCGGGTACGTGGAGCGGTGCCACCGCTTCGTCGCGGAGGCCCTGTCGCCGGAGCACTCGGAGCTGTTGCGTCGCTCGCTGCGGGAGGTGCTGTCCAATCCCATGGACCTGACCGTGGTGGCCCAGATGCTGGCGGACGGCCAGTCCCCGGACCTCTCCAACCTGCGGCAGCAGCAGTACGCGCTGATGGCCCGGGACTACTCCGGAGTCCACCTCACGGAGTTCCCGCTGGGGCGCTTCTCCGAAGAGGCCTACCAGATGCGCAAGGCCGACCGGACGATCCTCAGTGAGGACGACTTCTCCCGTGAGCTCCTCCCGATGGAGCGCTCGCGCATGGTGCTGAAGCGGCTGTGGCGGGGACCGGATGGCCGGGACCACCGGGAGTGGCGCTTCCGGCACGACAAGATCCAGGAGTTCTTCATCGCGCAGACCTTCCTCTCCGCGCAGAGCCAGCGTGAGCTGGAGCACCTGGGCGACCCCCGCTTCCGGGGCGTCTACCTGCTGCTGGTCGCGCTCCTGCCGCTGGAGCGCGCCCGGGTGCTGCGCGATCTGCTGGTGGTCCACGCGGCGGAGACGGGCGACCACGCCGTGAGCGACGACTACGTCAAGCTGCTGAAGACGCGGGAGGCGATCCACGGAGCCCGTGAAGCCACGGCCCGGGACGCGGGCGCCCCGGTGATCCCGCTCCACGGCCGGAGCTGACCCAGGCTCAGGGCGTCTGGGAGAACGGGACGGAGACGGGCGAGCCCAGGTCCGGGTAGCGCACCTCCGGGCGGGAAGGGGCCGTCACCGAGCCCTCTGGGTGCTCGCGCGCAAGGTCCTGGCGGGTGGGGCGGACGGGGGAGCGGCGAGCCCCGGGGCCCGGCGCGCCATCCCGGACGATGGCGCCGCCGCCGCGCGTGCGCAGCCTCTTCCCGGAGTCGGCCCATTTCCTCCGGGCCCATCAACCTTCGGAGCTGCCCATGGCCTCGCCCCACAATCCCTCTCAGGACACCCATGCCGTGCCCGTGAAGGAGCGCGACGAGTCGCTCGAACTCCAGCCGTTCCTGGATGAAATCCAGTCCGACGCGGTCATGCACAGCCAGGGGTTGGACGCCCGGGAGGCCGCGAGCGCGGTGCTGTGCACGCTCGCCCGGCGGCTGTCGGATGGCGAGGACGTGAAGCTCTACCGCACGTTGACCGGCGGCATCGGCGCCATCCTCGGCGCCTGCTCGGTGCACCGAGGCCCGTCGCGCGCCCGGCGCATCGGCCGCGACGAGTTCATGTCCGACGTGGCCGACCACCTGAACATCAAGATCGACCAGGCGCCTCGCGTGGTCGCCGCCGTCTTCACGGCCGTGCGGGATCGCATCCCGGAGGGCGAGGTGGCGGCGGTGGCCTCCCAGCTCCCCGCCGACCTCGCGGACTACTTCCGCCGGCCCATGTGACTTGACGGACAAGGGGCCCTGCCGTCCGGAGGGGTTCAGACCTGCCTCGGTCTCCGCGACCGCGGGGCGCCCACGTCCGAGAAGCTGAGGAGCGCCTCAGAGCGTCAGGCCGACCAACGGTGCCGAGGCGACATCCTCGACCAGGCTGATCCGCCGTCCCGGGTTCGTCGTCCTTCCGGTCGGCACGCACATCCAGCCCGAAGAGGTGCCCCAGACGTGGGTGATGGCACCGTTGTGGTTGGCGACCAGCTGCGGCCAGCCGTTGCCGGCGCGGCCGGCGATGGGCGTCCCGGTCGGCAGGGCCGCCGTGGTCGGTATCCGGTTCCACCTCCCGTTCGCCCCGAAGATGTGGTGCACCCGGCCATACTCCAGCGACAAGCCCTGCAGGCTGCCGCCCGGCTGGATGACCGCGACCAGGTCGGCGCCGGGCTCCAGGTTCACCCCGGTGTCACCCTTGTGCCAACCGGAGCCGTCAGCCCAGACATGGAACAGCCGACCGTTGTCGTTGAACAGGCCATGAACGTCGGTCCCGTTGGCCGTCATGGAGAAGGTGCAGTTACCCGACACGGTCACCGACGACGGGAGCTTCCTCCAGCCGTTGCCGTCGAAGGTGTGCCAGAGCCGTCCGCCCTCCAGGGTGAAGATCTGGGCGGATGGACTGGCCGGGGTCCGCAGCACGGTGAGTGGAGCCCCCGGGGCCATCGCCAGGCCGCTGCTCATCGTGGTCCAGCCGGTGCTGCCGCCGTAGACCAGCCTCATCACGCCGTCGACGTTCGCCATGGCGCGCGGCGACTGCCCGGCGCCCGGCGAGAACGCCCCGTACGTCGTGTTGCCCGGCAGGACGAGGTCGCTGAGCATGTGGACCCAGCCACCCGCGGTGCCGAGATGACCGAGGCGCCGATCCTCCAGCGGCAGACCGCCACCGATGCCGCCGCTGCTGGTGCCAACGTAGTCGAGCGGGTTCACCCGGGTGCCGCCGGAGGTCACCATGTGCCAGTGCAGGTGAGGACCGGTCGAGGACCCGGAGCCGGGCGCACCGGCGGCACCGCCGGAGTACCCGACGATTTCGCCCTGCCGGACCATGCGTTCGCCACCGTTGAAGCCGGACAGGTGGAGGTACTGGCTCCTCATGCCGTTGGCCATCACGACGGTCGCGGTGTATCCGCCCGTGCCGTTGTTCCAGTTGATGAGGAGCTGCCCCGAAGCGCAGGCCCGGAGCGGCGTGCCAACACCCATCACATAGTCGATGCCGCCCAGGGAGCCGCGGTTGATGTGGTCCCACCATCCATCCGAGGTCGGGTAACCCGCGAACGGGTTGATGATGATCTCGCCGGCGAGCGCGATGCTGGCCAGCGCCGTGGGCCCACCGAGGGCGGCGAAGCCGGCCGCGACGCTGCCGGCACGCAGAATGGAGCGCCGGGAGAACCGGCGATGGGGATGGGACTCGGGGGACATCACAACCTCCAGAGGTGGCGAAGACCGCGGGCTCGCTTTGTCGCGGTCCGTTGCACCCGGTGAACGCGACATTCACTTCCGCGAAACCTGAGAGTTCTTTAAAAGCTGCGAACTCCGCGAAACTTGCACGGGCGCCGGGCGACCGGCAAGGGCGGCCCGCGGGCACCCTGGAGACGACGCCGTACCCGGCGCCGGGCATCAGGCCTGGCAGACGAACTCGACGTTGTGGCCGTCGGGGTCGCGAACGAAGGCGGCGTAGTAGGTCGGATGGATGTCCACCCTCAGCTTCGGAGCGCCGTTGTCCGTGCCCCCTGCTTGCAGCGCGGCGCGGTACGACGCGTCGACCAGGGTGCGCGTGGCGCAGAAGAAGGCGAAGTGCGGGCGCGGGGAGGAGGGTTCACCCGGGCGCAGCCAGAAGTCGAGCCGGGCCGGCTCCGCGCCAAACCCATTCGCCTTGCCCTCGACGTGCAACGCGTATCCCAAGGGTGCGAGCGCGCCTCGGTAGAACGCCGTCGCGGCGGCGAGGTCGGGGGTTGAAAGCTCCAGATGATCGATCATCGGTGACGCTCCTTCGTAGCCGCTCACGCGGCTGGGTTCATGCCCGCTAGGATAGGTTGCAAGGGAAGGCGTCACGCCGCGTTGTCGGCCCCCTTCGCGCGCAGATGCCGCACCCGGACCGGACGCCATGCACAAGGACGACGCACCCCTCGACGACCTGGACCTGCGGATCCTCGAGCGCTACCAGCACGACACGCTGCTTCCCGCGCGCACCATCGGGGAGGAGGTGGGCCTGTCCACCGCGGCCGTCCAACGCCGGCTCAAGCGCCTGCGCGAGGTCGGCGTCATCCGGCGTGAGGTGGCCGAGCTCGCGCCGAAGGCCGTGGGCCTGCCCGTCACCTGTGTCGTCGCGGTGGAGCTCGAACAGGAGCGCACCGTGGACCTCGAGCGCTTCAAGCACCGGATGCAGGGACTCCCCGAAGTGCAGCAGTGCTACTACGTCACCGGGCAGGCGGACTTCATCCTCATCGTCCTCGTCGGGAGCATGGAGGAGTATGACGCCTTCACCCAGCGCGCCTTGCTCAGCGACGCGAACGTCCGCAGCTTCACCACCAGCGTGACGTTGGAGCGCGTCAAGACGGGCGTGGCCGTCGCGCTTCCCCGACGGTGAATTGGAGCAGGACCCCAGGGCAGCGGTTGGCGCGGCTCCCCCTCCCGGATTGGCAGGCCTCCGGGCCGTGTCCATGTGTTCCTCATGGCGGCCTCCGACACCCTGCCTTCCGATGCTCCTCCCGCCATCCTCGGGCTCGTCGGCTTCCGCCGCCGGCGGGGCAGGTATGGCTCGGCGACCCAGTTGCTGTGGAACAGGCTGGAGAACGACGCCTCGCTCTACGAGCTGTGCCAGGTCCGCGACGATTTGACGGACGAAGAGCAGGTCATCCTGGAGCAGTGCGGCCAGCGGCTGGAGGTGGCCCGGCGCTGCCTGGACAGGCCGCTCTGGCGGTGGTCCTTCTCCTTCTGGCAGGTCATCCACGAGGTGGACGGCCTGCTGCTGCTGGTCATGCCCCGGCACATGCTGCTGCCCCACGCGCTGGAGGTTCAGCAGCAGTTCGAGCGGCGGGTGACGGACTCCGCCCAGAAGGCGCTCTGGCTGGGCGCGGAGCGGACCCAGGGCCCACTGCCCCGGAGCATCCGCATCCTCCGGGGAGAGCCGCTCGCCGCCAGCGATCCCGAAGCCGCCCTGTCCGAGCAGGAGCGCCTGACGCGGTGCCGGCACGTGCTGCGCGGGGCGCTGGGCGTCGTCAATGATCGGGTGGACAAGAGCTTCTGGCAGCTCTCCATCAACGTCTCCATCCAGATCCTCAGCACCCTCCTGCTCCTCACGCTCTCCCTCATCGCGATGCTGGGGTTCCATCACTCCCTGGTCACGACCTGGCCCCAGGCGCTCATTCCCCAGGGGCTGCTGCTGCTCAGCCTCATGGGCGCCGCTGGCGCGGTGGTGTCCAACATGCTCTCCAAGGAGCGCTTCATCGTCGCGACCGGGGCGACGAGCCGCTTCTTCGCCTACCACCTGCTGGTGAAGCCCGTCGTCGGTGCCTTCGCGGCCCTGACGCTCCTCTTCATCGAGCAGTCCAACCTGCTGCTCTCGGTGGTGCCCCGGGCCCCCGCGAACGCCGCCAGCTACAACCCGGCCCTGCTGAACATCGTCGTGAGGGATTGGCGCGCCGTCTTCTTCACCCTCGCGGCCCTGTCGGTGGTCGCCGGGTACTCCGCGGACAGGTTCCTGAGCTCCATCATGAACAACGTGCTGCGCCGGCTGCTCGGGCAGTCGGAGAAGCTGCTGCCTCCCAGCGGTGCCCCGGAGGCCGGTGGCGCCTCCCAGCGCGCGAAGCCGGGGTAGGGGGCCTGCCTCACCTGGGAGCCCGGGCCCCCAGGTGCCCCGAGGGCCGCCGCGTGAAGGCCCCCAGCGCGTCCAGCAGGTCCTCCGTCATGCGCTCCGCGCTGGGATGCCAGGGCGTGGTGAAGCGCGCGTCCATGCTCGTCTGCCGGATGGTGGACAGCCACGCGTGCACCTCGCGTTCGGAGTAGCCCGCGCTCCGCGCCGCCTCGTGCAGCAGGGCGTACTCCCGCAGGAGGAAGGTGGAGAAGGTGATGGGGTCGTCCGCGCCCACCGCGATGGGCACCGGCGGCGGCGCCCCCGCTTCGGCTCGCGGCGGGAAGAGGCGCAGGATGGGGTGGTTGCGCAGGTCCAACAGGTTGCCGATGAGCAGGTTGCTGGAGGGATTCACCTCCACGACGGTCCCCCGCGCGCCCACGTACCGGCGCAGCGCGTCCTGCGCGGCCCGCAGCGCGGCCACCTCCGCCGCATCCAGCGGGATGTCCACCAGCTGCTGACCGCGCCGGAACACGCGCTCATCCTCGCGGTACGCCTCGATGAGCTCCTGGACGCGCCGGGAGTCGCGCACCCGGACCCAGTCCAGCCGTCGGGAAGCCCGGCTGAAGGCGTCCAGCCCCACGCCCGCGCCCTCCTGCGCCAGGGGCGGACACCAGAGGTTGTGCAGCACGTGGTGGGCTTCCGCCAGGACGTGTGGCGCGATGCACCTGCCGAAGATGCCCTCGGACAGCTCGCGGATGAGGTTCTCCACCTGCGGCGGCCGTCCCGGCGGGGTGTCCACGCTCAGACCCGGGGGCAGCCGGTAGCCGCCGTACAGGCGCCACTCGAAGACCAGGTCCCACAGCCGCTCCTCGGCCGGCATCATCACCGCGCCCACGGACTCCGCCCACGTCCCTGGCTCCACCCCCAGGGACGTGGCGTGTCCCAGCCGCCCGCCCCGGTGGTCCAGCAGGTAGTGCAGGCATTCGTAGATGCGGCGCAGCCCCTCCATGAGGTGCCGGTAGTCCTCGCCCACGTGGCCCGTGAGCTGGAGGGGTGGGGCGCCCCGGGCCGCCGGCCGGACCGCGGCGCGGGCGGCTTCCCACCGCACGTAGCGATACAGCGGCGCCAGCACCCACGTGGGCACGCTCAGCTCGTCCGACGCGACGTCCAGCCCCCGCACCAGCCAGAGCGACAGCGGCACCGCCCGCAGCAGGTCCACCAGCGCCTCCACCCGCGTCGACTGCGAGACGAAGTAGTCCGCGTAGCGGCCTCCCAGCCGGATGAGGCCCTCCGGAACCGGCTCCGCGTACGTGCCCTGGGCATGCGCGGGCGGCAGGCCCTCCCTCCAGTGGCGCTTGGGGTCCCGGGCCTTGAGCAGGTGCAGCACCAGGCCGAACTCCGGCTGACGGCCGTCGCTGGTGGCCCGCCCCACGCGCGCCAGCACCCGCTGCCACGAGCGCGTCAGCCCCCACAGCTCCTCCGCCATCTGGATGGAGGTGTCCATGAGGCGGGTGCGCACCTCCAGCGCGGCGATGGGTTGATCGCCCCCCGCCACCGCGTAGGAGATCTCCGCGCGCACGGCGTGCAGGGGCCGCTTCATCGCGCCCAGGCGATCATAGAAGCGGATGAACCACTGGAGGCCCGCGGTCAGCGGCCGCTGCACATACGTGCGGTAGCTCAGGCAGCGCACCCGCTGCACCTGCCAGAAGAGGCGCTCGAAGTGCGGATCCGGCGTGCCGGCCTCTTCCATCCGCCGCATCCACCGCAGCCCGTAGCGCACCAGCCAGCGCTCCCCCGCGTTGGGCGTGTGCAACCCCATCCGCAGGGCGATGGGATCGCACCGCCGCCACACGTCGTCGAGGGTCTCTGGAGCTTCGGCGCCGCCGCGGGCCGCCAGCGGGTGGAGATCCCCGTAGAGCTCGCGCAACTCGTCCACCTCCGGCAGGACTTCCAGGCGCGCGCGCGAGAGCGCCTCCAGCGTCCGCTCCAGCACCCGGCGGCGCTGGGGCAGCCAGACGGACGACTCGCGCAGGCCCGCCACGAACTCCAACAGCGGCCGCTTCCCACCTCGCAGGATGACCTCCGCCAGGACGCAGCGGGACACCGCGGCCGCCAGCAGCCAGCGGAGCATCGTCCCGCCCTCGCCGAAGACGAGCCCCGGTCCCGACAGCAGGCGTGCATCCAGGGACGGGTCCGCGATGGCGGACAGCAGCGAGGTCCACAGCAGCGGGAAGTCCATGCCCGCGTTGACGTGGTGGTGGACCTCCGTCACACCCCGGTCCAGCAGGTGGCGCATCAGCAGCGGCGGTTCGATGTCCACCCGCGTGGGCGGCGGCTCCACCGGCACGGCCGACATCAACAGGTCCTCGGGCAGGGCGAAGGTGAGCCAGCGGTAGTGCGTGACGGCGTCCACCGCGCCGGCCTCCGTGTCCTGCGCCACGACGGTGACCCCGGGCCGGCGCTCCAGGTGGGTGTCCGCCAGGTGCACCAGGTAGCTGGCCATGGACACCCGCCGCGGCGGATCCCGCTGGCCGCGGATGTGCCGGCGCGAATCGAACCAGAACACGTCCCTGACGGCGATGAGGCGATCCAACGACCAGCCGCTGGCGTGCTCCGACAGGGTCTTCTCGCAATCGCGCCAGAGCGCCCGCGTGGGGCCCGCGTCGTGTCCCTCCAGCGAGGGCACCAGCTCCGTCAGCGCGTCCCTGAAGGCCTGGAGGCTGGTCAGCGGGAAGCAGGCCACCTCCGCGCGCACGTAGGCCTCCGGAACGCGGCGGGGGGCCAGGTTTCCCTGGGACTGGCGCGGTCCCTCAGTGCCCATGGCCTGGGTCCGCCTGGAGCTCCTGCACGGGAGACACCCTGCGCAGCGCCTCCAGCTCCAGGTGGTCGCCCTCCTGGTCCATGACCCGGAACCACGTCCGCACCACGGTGTCGAGCCAGTCGTAGTACAGGCCCGTGAGCTGGCCTCCGTCCGTGCCCAGGTGGCGGCGCAGCGCCTGTGACGCGCCGGAGCGCCCCACCGCGGCGCGCACCATCTGTTCGCGCAGCCGCGTCAGGCGGGGCCCATGGTGCTCCCAGTAGGCCACCAGTTCGTCCCAGTCCTCGTTCCCGCCCGCCTCCCCGGACTGCCAGCGCAGCAGTTCGCTGAGGGCGGGGGCCGGCGCGAACTCCGGCAGCACCAGCAGGGGCAGCGCGTTCTGCAACCACAACCGGGCCGTCCACAGCCGATCCGAGCCCACGCTGTTCGTCCGGATGTCCTCCACGAGCTTCGCCACCGTGCCGCGCACCCGCTGCTCGTAGGGCTCCAGCGCGCTGGCGCGCTCCCGCGCCAGGATCACCGCCTCCACCCCCCTGCCGTGTGCGTCGCCCCAATCCCATCCACCCAGCTCCCGGCCGGACACCGAGCAGATGTTCTCCACCCAGGCCGCCTGGAGGAAGCGGTGGTGGGAGCCGACCTTCATGCGCGAGTCCTTCATGTTGTCGACCTTGAAGAACCCGTCCGCCGTCCGCTTCAGGAACGCCTTCCACTGCGCGGTGAAGATGGCGAACTCGACGAAGGTCTTCCAGGTGGGGAGGCTCCACCAGCACTCCACCTGGACGAGCGGTTCGTGGGGCGCGGCCTCCACCCACAGCTCGTGCAGCGTCACGACCAGCTCCGGGCTCATCTCGAAGGGGGTCACGTCCAGGTTCAGCACCCGGGGCGGTTCGAACAGCATCAGCGCGTCGTGCAGCAGCATGAACCAGCCGGTCACGTTGCCGGGCAGGGGCACGCTGTGGCCCGGCCGGTCCAGGTCGCTCAGCATCAGCACCACGTCATGGAAGTGCCGCAGGTGCAGCTCGCTGAGGAGCAGCCGCTGCTCCGTCTTCGCGGCGCCATTGCCCGGTCGCCCCGCGTGCGGCCACTCCAGGACGTCCGACAGGGTGGTCCGCTTGGAGCGGCGCACCGGCTTGCCCGTCAGGTCCAGGAAGATGAGCCCCTTTTCGTCATGGCGGAGGATGCGGTTGTTCAACTGCTGGCTGGCCCAGGCCGGCAGGTCGCTTTCGTCAATGGCGTTGCGCAGCATCTCCGTGACCACCCGGACGGTGCGCTCCCCATCCGCGACGGAGGGCTCTTCCGAGGAGGCGCGGGTGCTCCAGAGTTCGCGCCGGGCGGCGTGCCAGAGGTCCTGCAGGGTGCGCGCGGGCAGGTGGAGGGCGAGCTTGCCCGCGGGGGTGAGGATGACCTTGCGCAGGGGCGCGTCCCGCGCATCCCGCGTGGCCAGGCGGTAGGTCGTCTTCACCGTGTCGGAGAGCCGGGGCGCCAGGTTGATGAGGTCCGCGAAGGAGGTCAGCACCTGCGTCTTCTCCCGCGTCGGGGCGCAGGGCAGCCTGAGCTGCTCCAGCAGGCTGCCCAGCGTCTGCGCTCCGTCCTCCGCCTCCACCCCCAGCGGGCGGAAGTCCCATGCCTTGTAGGGATCCACGGGGCCCAGGTTGATGCGGTAGCTGGGGGGCAGCGCGCGGCGCAGGGTGGTGGCGGACTGGCGCCGGGCGATGGAGAGCGTCTCGTCCTGGCCCACGACCCCGATCCCCGCCTGCCCGGAGAGGATGAGCTCCTTCTGGAAGGAGCGCTCCATGAAGAGCTGGAACTCCTGGTGGCCCGCGGCCAGCACGAACCAGAGCCGGGGGCTGGCCACCATGCGGGTGAGCTTCACGATGTTGTGGAGGTGTTCGATGCTGCGGTCCACGTTGTCGATGGGCAGCACGAGGATGACCTGCTCCCCCCTGGCGGTGCCGAAGCGGGGCAGGGACAGCGTCTTCGCCACGTTCTCCATGGCCCCCGCGAAGCGCTGCTGGAAGTTGGCGTAGATCTCCGCGGCCTTGATCTGCTGCTCCGCGCGCGCGCGCGTGTCGGTGGTCGACGCGCTGTCCTCCCACATGAACGAGGCATCCCGGATGAGGTGATCCAGCTTTCCCCAGGCCTCCTCCGCGCTCTCCTCGAGGATGGAGGAGGACCACCTGCCATGCCCGCCTCGCGCGGCCGTGCCCTCCTGGGGCGCATCCAGGGCCGCGCGCACGCGCACCAGCAGGGTGGCCAGGAGGTTGGCGCCCGGGGGCACCGGCTCCAGGTCGAGCGGCTCCAGCCAGACGACGCGCCCCTCGATGCGCTCGAGCGTCGTGCACAGGTCCCTGCGCATCGCCTCCGGCCCCGAAGCCACCGCCTCGCGGGCCTCCGCTTCCAGGCGCGCGCCCGGCTTCAGCCCGAGGAAGGCCCTCCAGTCCCGCAGGGCCTGGACGGCGCTGAGCAGGACGGTGGTCTTCCCCGCGCCCCGGGGGCCGGAGATGAGCAGGCTGGTGGAGAGGTGCTCGTCCCGGACCTCTCGCTCGCCCTGGCTGCATCCGCAGGCGGCCTCCAGCCAGGACAGCAGCTCGTACAGCCCCCGCTGCGTGGGCTCCAGCAGCTCATCCCAGGGGAAGGCCCTGGCCTCGGGGAGGGGCGTGGGCACGTAGTGGTGCGTCTTGCCCGGGAGGCTCGTTTTCGGGTCCATGGAGAAGGATAGGGAGACCGCGTCGCGACGCGCATCACCCGGAATCAGCTCGCACGTCCGCGCGCGGTAGCTGGCAGGTGTCCCCGTGCGCTCGTCCCCCTGTCTGTCGCCGGTTTCCGGGAGCGGGCTGCCGGGCCGCGCCCTGGAGCACGAAACGGACGAGGGCCGCGTTGTCGGGATACCGCATCGCGGCGAGCGCCCATCGGACCGCGGAAGATTCGTGAGTCGCTTGGACGCCCCCCGCCGCATCCGGGGTTCCAATTTTTTTCCCATCCCCGGAAGCCGGGGGCCGCAGTCCGCTGGTTCAAGCTCGCGCGTGTCCAGCCCGCCCCGCGAGGGCACTTCGCGGGACACGCGCCAACACCCGCGCTGGACCCGGGCCCTGTATCCGCCGATCGCGTCTGGCTCTATCAGTCCGCCTTGAGCAGCAGGCCGGGACCCTTCTCACCTGCCGCTCTATCCGCAGCGCCAGGAGGCAGCTCAATGATCAAGGAACAGTTTCCCATGCAGGGGCAGCAGATGTTTGGTGAAGCCATCAAGGCCCGCATCGCCGACGCGGTGCACGAGCGCGTCGTCTCCGGGTTGGAGGAGCGGATTGGCATGGAGATTCGTGAGCGCGTCGGCGAAGCGGTCCGCGGCGTGTTGAGCGAGCGCGCGATGAACATGCAGCAGGGGGAGGGTGGCGGGCAGCCGTTCGACGCGGAGCAGATCGCCGACGCCGTCCACAACCGCCTCACCGACGGCATCCGCGAGCGCGTCACCAGCGGCGTGCACGAGCGCGTGCGCGAGGTGCTCCGGGAGCGGTTGGGCGAAGCGCTGCGCGGCGCCCTGGCCGAGAACATGATGAACCTCCAGCAGGGCGGCCAGATCGACACGCCCCGCATCGCCGAGCGCGTGCGCAACAGCCTCGAGGACGCCCTGCGCGACAGGCTCGGCTACGTCGTGCGCGAGCGCGTCCGCGACGCCCTTCGCGAGCGTCTGGGGGATGCGCTGCGCACCGCGATGATGGAGCGGCGGATGGGCATGGAGGGCTTCGGGCCGATGGACTCCGAGCGCATCGCCGACGCCATCCGCACCCGGCTCGCCGACACCCTGTCCGAGCGGATCCACGCCGCCGTGCGCGAGCGCGTCCGTGAGGCGTTGAAGGAGCGCCTGGTGGAGACGCTGCGCTCCGCGCTGTCCGAGCGCCGGATGCAGGGCTACGGCCAGATCGACCCGGAGCGCATCGCCGACATCGTCCGCGAGCGCATCGCGGACGGCATCCGCGAGCGCGTCCAGAGCGGCCTGCGCGAGCGCATGCGCGACACGCTGCGCGAGCGGCTGGGCGATGAGCTGCGCACCCGGATGAGCGAGCGCACCATGGGCTTCGCGGGCGTCCAGCGGCAGGGCGTCGGCCAGATCGACCCGGAGCGCCTGGCCGAGGTGCTCCGCGGGCGCCTGGTCGACACCCTCCACGAGCGGCTGTCCATGAACCTCCGCGAGCACCTGCACGAGGCGCTGAAGGAGCGGATGGCTGACGCCATCCGCGAGTCGATGGTCTCGATGGGCCCCACGATGCGCGGCGGGTTCGGTGAGCAGGCCATGGGCGGCTTCCAGACGCAGGGGCCCGGCCAGGTCGACACCGAGAGCATCGTGGCCGCCGTCCGCGATCGCGTGGGCGAGGAGCTCCGTGAGCGCATGGCGGACGTCGTCCGCGACCGCGTCAGCGAGGCGGTGCGCAAGGAGCTGAAGAACGGCCCCGCGTCCCAGCCCCTGGCCTGACGAGCAACGCGGCCCGGGCCGGACAACGGCCCCATGGACGCAGGGCCCGGACTTCCGCTCCAAGCGGGAGTCCGGGCCCGTCCTCCTTCGCGCCACGCTCCGACGCGAAAGCCCAGGCTCAATAGCGGATGCCGAAGTTGACCGGGATGTACTGGCCGTCGGCCTTGCGCGAGTCGCCGCCGGGCACATCGAAGCTCTGGCCGAAGATGTAGTGGTAGCGCCCCTCCACGTAGAAGCGGAGCTCCCCGCTGCTCTTCAGGGTGACGCCGACGCCGCCACCGAGACCGAAGTCCGTGCTGCTGCGCGAGCCGACAAGCTCCGCCACCGGCACCACGTCCGTGGCGCAATAGTACAGCCACGGGTCGCAGTACGGGACGGTCGCGACGCCCGACAACTGGAGCAGCTCCACCTGGCGGTAGTACAGGCCCGGCCCGGCGATGACGTAGAAGCCGAAAGTGCTGCGGGGAATCACATTCCAGACGGCGTTGAGGCTGCCGTACTGCATGTAGTGGTTGCCGTCGATGCCAGTCCCGGTGAGCACGTCGGACCGGATGTCATAGCCGCTGTAGAAGTACTCCGCCATGACGCCGAAGCTCCGATGGAACTGGTAGCCGGCGCCCAGTTGGAAGCCGCCGCCCGTCTCGAAGCGGTCCCCCGCGTCGGAGATGGGGAAGGAGAGGCCGCCGCCCACGTTGAACATGAAGTGCCGCTCGGGAACCTCCATTCCCTGCATCGGGAAGGCCACCGGGTCCGCGTCCGTGCCAGACACCGTCTGGGCACGCGCGCCCCCAGGGACGTTGAAAGCCAGCAGGGCAAGGGGAAGCAACGTGTTCAACCGCATGACGACCGCCTTCGGGCACCGGACCGCGTGGTGCGGGGAGCGTGGGGATGGGCCGCCTGTCCGCACACCGCTCCTTCAGGGGGGGCCGGGCAGGGGGGCACACGCTCTCACTGCGGCACGGGTGCGAGACCTGTCGTGCTCAGCACGCGCCGGGTGTGGAGGGCGATCATCGCCTCTTCGTCCGTGGGAATCACCCAGGCGGAGACGCGGCTGCCGGACCGGGTGATGCAGGGGCCTCCGCGAGCGTTGGCCTCCTCATCAAGCTCCAACCCGAGCCAGCTCGCGTCGCGACAGACCCGCTCGCGAATGGGCGCGGAGTGCTCGCCAATGCCGCCCGTGAACACCACGGCGTCCAGGCCGTGCAGCGCCGCCGCGAGCGAGCCCAGCTCGCGATGAATGCGATAGACGAACAACTCCAGCGCCTCGGCGGCGGCGGCGCTGGAGGCGCCGAGCAGCTCGCGCATGTCGCTGGATTCGCCGGAGACGCCCAGCAGGCCGGATTGCTGGTAGAGGAGCCGCTCCAGCGCGCGCGCGTCCATGCCGTGCCGGTCCATCAGGTAGAGCAGGACCCCGGGATCCAGGGCGCCGCAGCGGGTGCCCATCATGAGCCCATCCAGGGCGGTGAGGCCCATGGTCGTCGCCACGCTTCGACCCCGGAGCAGGGCGCACATGCTCGCGCCGTTCCCCAGGTGCGCCACCACCGTGCGTCCTTCGGCGGCCCCGGGCGCCGTGCGCGGCAGCGTGGAGGCGATGTATTCGTAGGAGAGGCCATGGAAGCCGTAGCGGCGGACGCCCTCGTCGGCATAGCGGCGGGGCAGGGCGAAGGCCTGGGCCACGGGGGGCTGGGTGCGGTGGAACGCGGTGTCGAAGCATGCGACCTGCGGCACCGCTGGCGCCGTCCGCGTGACGGCGCGAATCGCCTCCACGCAGTGGGGCTGGTGCAACGGCGCCAGCGGAATGAGCGCTTCCAGCTCCGCCAGGGTCGCCGCGTCGACGAGGGCGGGCCCGGAGAAGCGCATGCCGCCATGGACCACCCGGTGGCCGGTGGCCGCGATCCGGTGCCCGCCGAGGACGCCCTCCCGCCCCCAGGCGAACAGGAAGTCGGCGGCGCCCGTGTACCCGAGCTGCGTTCCGGGGGCCCAATCCTTCTGGCTGATGATGGCACCGTCCGCGTGCGCGACGAACCGCGGACGGGTCGACAGCTCCTCGAACTCCCCCCGCAGGAGGAGGCGGAGGGGCTCCTCATCCAGGAAGACGGAGAACTTCAGGCTCGAAGAGCCGGCGTTGAGCACGAGCAGCGCGTCCGGCACGCCACCCGTCTTGAACGTCCGCCGCGCCATGCGTGAGCCCCTCTCAGTCCGGCCAGGTCCAGTCGGCGATTTCAGGACGATCCTTGCCGTGCTCGTGCGCGTAGGCCAGGTTGTCGAGGATGGCGTTGCGCATCTCCTCCTTCAGGTGTCCTGCCTTTGCTTGCATCCCCGTCACGCGATCGATGACGTCGATGACCAGGTGGAAGCGGGACGTCTCGTTCAGGATCGCCAGTTCGAAGGGCGTGTTGATGTTGCCCTTCTCCCGGTAGCCATGCACGTGCAGGTCTTCGTGGTCGATGAAGCGATAGGCGAGCTTGTGGATGAGCGAGGCGTAGCCGTGGAAGCTGAAGATGATCGGCTTGCCCGGCGGGAACAGGCTTTGGATCTCCCGTTGGGTGGACCCATGCGGATGGTCCGCCGACGACTGGAGCTTGAACAGGTCGACGATGTTGACGAAGCGCAGCTTCAGGTTCGGTGCACGCGCGCGCAGGATGGAGGCGGCGGCCAGGGCCTCCTGCGTCGCGACGTCGCCGCAACTGGCCATGATGACATCCGGATCCGCGTCCTGGTCCGTGCTGGCCCGCTTCCAGATGCCGAACCCCTTGGCGCAGTGGGAGACGGCCTCGTCGATGCTGGTGAACTGCAGGTGCTTCTGCTTGTCCGCGACGATGACGTTGACGCAGTCGGTGCTGCGCAGGCACTGGTCCGCCACCACCAGCAGCGTGTTGGCGTCCGGAGGCAGGTAGATGCGCGTGACCGAGCCGGACTTGTTGGTCACCAGGTCGATGAACCCCGGGTCCTGATGTGAGAACCCGTTGTGGTCCTGACGCCACACCGTCGAGGAGAGCAGGATGTTCTCCGAGGCGACGGGTGCCCGCCAGCTCACGTGGTTCTTGCTGATGTCCAACCACTTGGCGTGCTGGTTGAACATGGAGTCGATGACGTGGGCAAACGCCTCATACGTGTGGAAGAGGCCGTGGCGCCCGGTGAGCAGATACCCTTCGAGCCAGCCGAGCAGCGTGTGCTCCGACAGCATCTCCATGACGCGGCCGTCCCGCGCGAGCTCGCCCCCGTCGAGGTCCTCTGGCAACAGGTTCGCCATCCAGGCCTTCTTGCTCACCTGGTAGATGGCCTGGAGCCGGTTCGAGGCGGTCTCGTCCGGGCCGAAGACGCGGAAGTTCGTCGGGTTGTCGCGCATGATGTCGCGCAGGAACTCGCCCAGGGGCTTCGTGTTCTCATGCAGCGTGGTGCCGCGCGTGCCGACCTTGACCGCATAGTCGCGGAAGTCGGGCAGCCTGAGCGTCTTGCGAAGCAGGCCGCCGTTGGCGTGTGGGTTCGCGCTCATCCGCCGGGGCCCCTTGGGTGCAAGCGACCTGACCTCCGGATTCAGTCTTCCCTGCGCATCGAACAGCTCCTCGGGCCGGTAGCTGCGCATCCAATCCTCGAGCGCCTTCAGGTGCGCCGGGTTGCCCCGCACGTCGCCGAAGGGGACCTGGTGTGAGCGCCAGGTGCCCTCCAGCTTGTGCCCATCCAGCTCCTTCGGACCGGTCCAGCCCTTGGGCGAGCGCAGGACGATCATGGGCCAGCGCGGACGCGTCGGGGTGTCCGTCTGCCGTGCCGTCTTCTGCAGGGCGCGGATCTCCTCGACGGCGCGCTCCAGGGTCTCCGCCATCTTCTGGTGCATCTGGGCCGGGTCGCTGCCCTCGACGAAGTAGGGCTTGTAGCCGTAGCCGACGAACAGGGCCTCCAGCTCCTCCGGGCTGATGCGGGCGAGGATGGTCGGGTTGGCGATCTTGTACCCGTTGAGGTTCAGGATGGGCAGCACGGCGCCGTCCCGCGCGGGGTTGAGGAACTTGTTCGAGTGCCAGGCCGTCGCGAGCGGCCCGGTCTCTGCTTCGCCGTCACCCACGACGCAGGCGACGATGAGGTCGGGATTGTCGAAGGCCATGCCATACGCGTGGGAGAGGCTGTAGCCGAGCTCGCCGCCTTCATGGATGGAGCCCGGCGTCTCCGGGGTGACGTGGCTGCCGATGTGACCGGGGAAGGAGAACTGCTTGAAGAACTTCCGCATCCCCTCCTCATCCGGGCTCTTGTCCGGATAGACCTCCGAATAGGTGCCCTCGAGATACGCCGGCCCGAGCACGCCCGGGGCGCCGTGGCCCGGCCCGGCCACGAAGACGACGTCGAGGTTTTGTTCAACGATGAGCCGGTTCAGGTGGACCCAGACGAACGAGAGCGCCGGGCTCGCGCCCCAGTGGCCGAGCAGCCGATGCTTCACGTCCGTGGGCACCAGGGGCCTGTGCAGCAGCGGGTTGTCCTGGAGGTAGATCATCCCCACCGCGAGGTAGTTGCATGCGCGCCAGTACGCGTCCATCAACTCCACTTCCCTGGCGGTGAGCGGTCCTCCCCCCTGGGTCCGCTCCCTGGCCGGCGTGGAGGGCCCCTCGCCTTGCTCCCTGGCGGACCATGACGGCCCAGACTCCTCGGATGATCCCGTCCCTATCGGGTGTGCCATGACGTGTCTCCCATCAGTGTTGGGTGTGGAGTGTTGAGTCGGGTTCGTTGTGGATGGAGGGAGGCTCGGCCGCCCCGGCGAAGCCCGCTTCGCCTTCCATGTCGCCGCTGTAGCGGCCCAGGGCCGCCGCGCTGTCGCACCCGGCGCGGTGGTGGAACATCCGCTGGGCGGCGGGCACTTGCCCACGCTGGCCCCGCCAGATCTCCATCGCCTCGTCCTGCAGCGCGCGTCCGTAGGAGAAGCTCAGCTTCCAGGGCTTCGGGCCGCCCAGCGCATTGATGGCGTTGAGGTGCTCGGTGGCCAGGACCGCGTCTTGTCCGCCGGACAGGAAGACGACCCCGGGGACCGCGGGCGGCACATGGCGCGTCAGGGCGCGCAGCGTCGCCTCCGCCACCTCGTCCACCGACGCCTGCCTCGCGCAACGGAGACCCGCGGTGACCATGTTCGGCTTGAGCAACATCCCTTCCAGGGACACCTGCGCGTCGAAGAGTTCGTTGAAGACCGCTTGCAGCACGCGCCCCGTCACGTCCTCACACTGCTCGAGCGCGTGCGCTCCCTCCATCAGGACCTCGGGCTCCACGATGGGCACCAGGCCCTGCTCCTGGCAGAGGGCGGCGTAGCGCGCGAGCGCGTGCGCATTCGCGTGGACGCACTTCGCGGTCGGCAGCCCGTCGCGGATGATGAAGACCGCGCGCCACTTGGCGAAGCGCGCACCGAGCTCGTGGTACTCCTCGAGCCGCGCGCGGAGCCCGTCGAGCCCTTCGGCGACGAACTCGCCCGGCGCGCCGGCCAGGGGGTGGACGCCCGTGTCGACCTTGATGCCGGGGATGATGCCGCGACCCACCAGCAGCTCCAGCAGCGGGATGCCTGTCGAGCTGTCCTGCCGGATCGTCTCGTCCTGCAGGATGACACCGCCGATGAACGCGGCGATGTCGGGCGTACTGAAGAGCATCTCGCGGTAGGCGCGGCGGCTGTCCGAGGTCGACTCGATCGCGCGCGCGGTCAGGCGCTTCGTGATCGTGGAGACTGTCTCGTCCGCCGCCAGGATGCCCTTCCCATCAGCAACGATGGCTCGCGCGATCTGGTCGAGCCCTGGCATCGTCGGCATGTGTTCCTCCCATCCATCGCAAGAACCTGAGGGCGCCCCGTTGCGCCGACAACTGGCGGGGCGGCGCTCGGCCATGGGATTGCCTTGGAGCGCCAGGCAGGATGGTGCCGCCCCGTCGCGATGCCATCTTGAACCCTGGACCCAGCCGTCACCGACAACGCCCGGCGTGCGGCTGCCGCGGCAAGCGGGCGGGTGCTGGAGGCAGCCATGACCATCAAGTTGCTCATCGCGGACATCGACGGGACGCTGGTGACACGGGACAAGGCCGTCACCGCGCGAACCCGCGAAGCTGTCGCCCGGCTGCGCGCCAGCGGCATCCAGTTCACCGTCACGAGCGGGCGACCGCCGCGCGGGATGGCAGGGCTGGTGGCCGCGCTGGATCTCACCGACCCCGTGGCTGCCTTCAACGGCGGCGTGTATGTCAAATCCGATCTCACGACGGTGCTGGAGCAGCGGACCCTTCCTCCCGTCATCGCCAGGCAGGCCGTCGATTTCATGCTCCAGGCGGGCCTGGATGTCTGGGTATACCAGGGGGCGGATTGGTTCCTCCGCGACCCCGAGGCCTTTCGCGTGGCCAGAGAGAGGAGCAACGTCGGGTTCGACCCGGTCGTCATCGCGGACCTGCACGACGTGCTCGACGCCCCCATCAAGCTCGTCGGGGTGAGCGAGGACACCGAGCGGGTCGCGCGCTGCGAGGCCGAGCTCTCCCAGCGACTGGGCACCGAGGCGTCGGCGGCACGTTCGACGCCCTACTATGTCGACGTCACGCATCCCGAAGCGAACAAGGGAATGGTCGTGCGTGAGGCCGCGCGCCTCCTCGCGCTTCCCATCGAGCAGATCGCGGCCATCGGGGACATGGCCAACGATCTGCCCATGCTGACCACCGCCGGCCTTGGCCTCGCCATGGGCAACGCCAGCGCGGAGGTCCAACGCTTCGCACGCCACGTCACGCGCACCAACGACGAGGACGGGTTCGCCTACGCGGTCGACGCCTTCATCCTGGGCCAGCCACCCTTCGCCCGGACGAAGCTGGGCCTTCCGCCCCGCACACGCGCCTGCCTCTTCGGTCTTGATGGCGTCCTCGCCCAGACCTCCAGCCTCCACGCCAGGGCCTGGAAGCAGGTGTGCGACTACTACCTGCGGCGGCGCGCGCGAGCCTCGGGGCAGCCCTTCATCCCCTTCGACCTGGTGCGCGACACCTGCCGCTACTTCGACGGCAAGCCGCCCCTGGAAGGACTCCACGCGTTTCTGGACGCCCGCGGCATCGCGCTGCCGGAGAGCACGGTTCACGCGCTGAACGACCGCAAGGCGGAGTTCCTGGTCGAACTGCTCCGGCAGGAGCAGGTGGAGACGTATGAGGGAACGGTCCGCTACGTCCAGGCGGCGCGCGCCGCGGGACTTCAGACCGCGGTCGTCTCCGCGAGCAGACACTGCGCCGAACTGCTCCAGTCCGCCGGCATCCTGGACCTCTTCGACGCGCGGCTCGGCGCCACGCAGCCCCCCGAAGTCTTTCTCGCGGCCGCCCGTGACCTCGGTGTCGGGTCCGAGGAAGCGGTCGTCTTCGAGGACACGCCTGCCGGCGTCGCGGCCGCACGGGCGGCCCACTTCGCCTATGTCATTGGCGTCGACCGGCTGGGTCGGCCCGCCGAGCTGCGCCGCCATGGCGCTGACCTCGTGGTGACGGATCCCGCCGATCTCCTCGAACAGGACGGCACCCTGCATTGACGGGCGTGCGGCCCTACGACGCGTGCGATGCGTGCCTTTGAGGACGCGTCAGACATTCGAAACGCCAACCCTGTGCGGCGGGCAACATGCGCCTCGCCCTCGGGTCGGTGTCAGGGCTGGGGGAGCGGACATCGCAGTCAGCCCCGGGGGGTATTCGGACAGCTCGTACTTCCGTGCGCTGCGCGAAGTGCGGATCATCCCCACCAATCGAGGTGTCTTGAATGCTGGGGATGGACAGCACCAGGCAGGGGATGAACCCGGGGCGTGCACCCTTCGTCGGCGCGTGGCCGCTGCTCGGCGTCCTGACGGCGCTCTCCGGATGCACGGTAGGTCCCAACTTCACGAAGCCTCAGGCCGAGGTGGCCAAGGAGTGGCGCACCCAGGGCGACCCACGCCTTTCGACGCAGGCAGCGGTCGACACCCAATGGTGGAAGTCGTTTGGCGATCCGGCGCTCGATCGCCTCGTCGAGGTCGCCTATCGGCAGAACCTGCCGCTGCAGGTCGCGGGTCTGAGGATCGTGGAGGCGCGCGCCCAGTTGGGTGTCCTCACCGGCCAGCAGTATCCGCAGATCCAGGTGGCCACCGGCAGCGCCGCCGCGGTGGGACGCAGTGAGAACTCAGCCGCAGCCAACCTGGTGGATCTGACCAATCTTGGCTCCCTTGATCGCCACTACCTGGAATACCAGTTGGGCTTCGACGCGCTGTGGGAGGTGGATTTCTGGGGCAAGTACCGGCGGGGCGTGGAGTCGGGGGCCGCCGCCCTGCTCGCGTCGGTGGCGGACTACCAATCCTCGCTCGTCGCGCTCACCGCGGAGGTGGCGCGAACCTATGTCCTGGTCCGGACGTACGAGGTGCTCATCGACCAGGGCCGGGAGAACGTCAGGATTCAGGAGGAGGGCTTCCGGATCGCGGAGTCGCGCTTCACCAACGGTGTCACCTCGGAGCTTGATGTGGCGCAGGCCGCGACCCTGCTGGAGAGCACCCGGGCCACCATCCCCCAGTTGGAGGGCGGGCTGGAGCAGGCCCGAAACGCGCTGAGCACGCTCCTGGGCCAGCCCACGGGCGCCGTGGAGGCCCTGCTGGCGGGCCCCAAGCAGATTCCGCTGGCGCCCGCGACGGTGGCCGTCGGCATGCCGGCGGAGATCCTGCGGCGGCGGCCGGATGTCCGCAGCGCCGAGCTGTTCGCCGCCGCGCAGTGTGCCCGGATCGGCATCGCCGAGGCGGACCTCTATCCGAGCTTCTCCCTCTTCGGGACGATCGGGCTGGAGGCGAGCACCAGCGGCACGTCCTCCGGCAACCTCTTCTCCCTGGGAAGTCTGGTGTATTCCATTGGCCCCCGGATCGTCTTTCCCTTCCTGAACTACGGCCGCCTGAAGAATGGCGTGCGGGTCGAAGACGCGCGGTTCCAGCAATTGCTCGTCAACTACCGCAACACGGTGCTCAAGGCGGCCCAGGAGGTGGCGGACGCCCTGACGGGCTACGTCAATGCCCAGAAGGCCATGGCGTTCCAGCAAGCCGCCGTGAAGGCCGCGCAGCGGTCGGTGGAGCTCGCCGTGGTGCAGTACCGGGAAGGCGCCGTGGACTACCAGCGCGTGCTGGACGCGCAACGCTCGCTCTTGCAGCAGCAGAACAACCTGGTCCAGACGAACTCCTCCATCGCCACGAACCTGGTCGCCCTCTACAAGGCGCTGGGCGGGGGCTGGGAGGTCCGCCGGGATCAGCCCGTCGTGCCGGAACCCATGCAAGGCGAGATGGAGAAGCGGACCGACTGGGGCGACATGTTGTCGAAGCCGCGGACGCAGGAAGTCAAGCACAGCTCGCAGCCGGAAGAGCAATAGAGAGTCCGCCATGCCCAAGTACCCGAAGGGGAAGATCAAGTGGGCCATTGGACTGATCGCCATCGCGATCGTCGTGTTCATTGGCTTCAAGTATTGGAAGGGGAAGAAGTCCGCGCTGCCGGAGGGAATCGTCTCAGGCAACGGCCGCATCGAGGCGAAGCTGGCCGATGTCGCCGCCAAGGAGCCCCTGCGGGTGAAGCAAATCCTTGTCAACGAGGGCGACCTCGTCAGGCCGGGTCAGGTGCTGGTGCGGTTGGACACCACCACGCTGGAGTCCAGCCTGGCGGAGGCCAACGCGAACCTCGCGGCCACGGAGGAGAAGCTGGCGGTGGCCCAGGCGGGGATCGTCAAAAAGAAGAGTGAGATAGAGCTTGCCACCATTGAAGCCGAGCGCGCCCGAAGGCTGGTGGCGCAGGGGGCCGGTTCGCAGCGCGATCTGGACGTTCGAACGAGCCAGGTGGAGACCACCCGGGCCGCCCTGGCGGAAGCGGAAGCCACGCTGAAGACCTCCAGGGAGGAGATCGAGGTCGCGCGAGCCAATGCGGCGACGGTCCAGACGCGCATCGCCGACGCGACGCTCAAGTCGCCCGTGACGGGACGCGTCCTCTATCGCCTCGCCGAACCCGGCGAGGTGCTCGCGCCCGGCGGACCGGCGCTGACGCTGGTGAACCTGGAAGACGTCTACATGGAGATCTTCCTCCCGGCGAGCGAGGCCGCCCGGGTGAAGCTTGGCTCCGAAGCGCGCCTCACCGCCGACTTCGAGCCCGACCGTTCCATCCCCGGGTATGTCTCCTTCGTGTCCCCGGAAGCGCAGTTCACGCCCAAGCAGGTGGAGACCAAGAGCGAGCGGGAGAAGCTGGTGTTCCGGCTGAAGCTCCAGGTTCCCAGGGAGCTGGCCAGCCGCTACGTCGAGCGCATCAAGACAGGCATTCGCGGCGTCGGCTACGTGAAGGTGGACCCTGCCGCCACCTGGCCTACCAAATTGCAGAATGTCATCACGGCTGAATCCGAATCCCATTAGCCCGGTGACCCGGGAGGGCTCAGCCATGGTCTCATCCGCGTCTCCAGAATCGCCGGGCGGCTCCTCCAGGCTCGTGGTCTCCATCCAGGACGTGACCCACCGCTACGGCAAGGTGGTCGCGCTCGACGGCATCTCGCTCGACGTTCCCACCGGCATCATGGTGGGCATCGTGGGGCCGGACGGCGTCGGCAAGTCGACGCTGATGGCCCTGGTCGCCGGCTCCAAGAAGATGCAGCAGGGAAGGGTGACGGTCCTGGACGGGGACATCGCCGACGCCCGGCACCGGCGCGCGGTGGGGCCGCGGATCGCGTACATGCCTCAGGGGCTGGGCAAGAACCTCTATCTGGAGCTCAGCGTCTACGACAACGTCGACTTCATGGCCCGGCTCTTCGGGCTGTCGCCCGAGGAGCGCAAGGTGCGCGTCCCGGAGCTGCTCGAAGCCACGGGACTGGGGAAGTTCGCGGAGCGCCCCGCCGGCAAGCTCTCCGGCGGAATGAAGCAGAAGGTGGGGCTGTGCGGCGCGCTGGTGCACGACCCGGACCTGCTCATCCTCGACGAGCCCACCACCGGCGTGGACCCGCTCTCCCGGCGGCAGTTCTGGAGCCTCATCGACGAGATTCGCGCCGGGCGCCCCGGCATGAGCGTCATCATCTCCACGGCCTACATGGACGAAGCGCAGCAGTGGGACTGGATCGTCGCCATGGACGCGGGGCGCGTGCTGGCGACAGGGACGCCCGCGGAGCTGATGGAGCGCACGGGGACCGGGGACCTGGAGCATTGCTTCATCGCGCTGCTGCCCGAGGAGAAGCGCAGGGGGCACAAGGAGGTCACCATCCCGCCCCGTCCGCCGGGCAAGGCGGAGCTGGCCATCGAGGCTGACGGGCTGACGTGCCGCTTCGGCACCTTCACCGCCGTGGACCACGTCACCTTGTCCATTGAGCGCGGTGAGATCTTCGGCTTCCTGGGCTCCAACGGCTGCGGCAAGTCCACGACCATGAAGATGCTGACGGGCCTGCTTCCCCCCACGGAGGGGACGGCGAAGCTCTTCGGCAGCTCCGTGGATGCCGGGAGCATGGAGGTGCGCAAGAACCTGGGCTACATGACGCAGGCGTTCTCGCTCTACGGCGAGCTGAGCGTCCAGCAGAACCTGGTCCTGCACGCGCGGCTGTACCATCTGCCGCCAGACAAGGCGAAGGCGCGCATCAATGAGCTGGTCGAGCGGTTCGGACTGCGCGCGCACCTGGACGCGTTGGCCGGGGACCTGCCCATGGGCCTGCGCCAGCGTCTCTCGCTGGCCGTCGCCGTGCTGCACGGGCCGCAGATCCTCATCCTGGACGAGCCCACGTCGGGGGTCGATCCGGTCGCCCGGGACAGCTTCTGGGAGCTGCTGATCGATCTGTCGCGCAAGCAGGGCGTCACCATCTTCGTGACGACGCACTTCATGAACGAGGGGATGCGCTGCGACCGCATCTCCCTCATGAACGCGGGAAGGGTGCTGGCGGCGGACTCCCCCCAGAAGCTCATCGAGGCACGGAAGGCAGACAGCCTGGAGACCGCCTTCATCGGCTACATGGAAGATGCCATCGCCGAAAAGGCACGCGCCGAAAGCAAGGACACGCCGCCCAGGGACGCGACCCCCGCCCGCGCGCCCGAAGCCCCGCCACCCCCGAAGCCCCAGGCCGTGCGACGAGCGGACCGGGCCGGCCTCCGGCTGCGTCTTGGCCGGATGCTCGCATACGCCCACAATGAGACCATCCAGATCCTCCGCGACAGGGTCCGGCTGGCGTTTGCCTTCGTCGGCTCGGCGCTGCTGATGCTCGTCTTCGGCTTTGGAATCACGACCGACGTCGAAAACATCCGCTATGCCGCGCTGGACATGGACCAGTCACCCGAGAGTCGCGCGTATCTTGAACAGTTCGGCGCGGCGAAACCCTATTTCGCGTCGACGCCGCCAGCCCAATCCGCGGACGAGGCGCTGCGCCGGCTCCAGTCGGACGATGTCTCGATGGTGCTGGAGATTCCGCCGCGTTTCGGCCTGGATTTCCGCCGGGGCTCCGGGCCGGAGGTGCTGGCGCAGGTGGACGGCGCCATGACCTTCCGTGGCGACACCGTCGAACAATATGTCCAGGGGGTCCACAACCGGATGCTGCGGGATCCCGCGAGCGGCTTCCAGTGGGCCGGCGCGCAGAAATACACGGCCAACATCGAAGAGCGCTTCTTGTACAACCCGACGTTCGAGAGCGTCTATTCCATCGTGCCGAGCGTCCCGGCGCTGCTGCTGCTCCTGATCCCGGCGATTCTCATGACGGTCAGCATCGTGCGTGAGAAGGAGCTGGGGTCGATCATCAACTTCTATGTCACGCCCACGGGCAGGCTGGAGTACCTGCTGGGAAAGCAGTTGCCCTACGTCGTCATCGGCATGGCCAACTTCTTCATCCTGACGGCCCTGGCGCTGGTCGTCTTCGGTGTTCCCATCAAGGGCAGCTTCCTGACGTTGATGCTCTGCACGCTGTTCTACGTCGCGGCGACGACCGGCATCGGGATGGTGACGTCGACCTTCACGGGCAGCCAGGTCGCGGCCGTCTTCGTCACGGCCATCCTGACCATCGTGCCGACCATCCAGTTCTCCGGCCTGTTGCAGCCCGTCTCCACGCTGCAGGGCGGGGCCGGTCTCGTCGGTTCCATCTGGCCGGCCTCCTATTACATGCACGCCAGCCTGGGCGCCTTCACCAAGGGATTGGGGGCAGGCCTCCTCATGCGGGATGTCGCCTTCCTGGCCGCGTGCGTCCCCGTCCTCCTGGCCATCAGTGTCATTGGATTGAGAAAGCAGGAGAAATAGCGGTGAACTCGCTGCTGAATATTCTGTGGCTCGGGCTCAAGGAGCTTCGCAGCCTGCTGAGCGACGCGGTGCTGGTCGTGTTCGTCGTCTATGCGTTCACCCTGGCCATCTATGTCCAGGCCACGGGGACTTCGAGCGAGGTGAACAACGCATCGATTGCCTTCGCCGACGAGGACGGTTCCGCGTTGTCCAAGGAGTTGCTCAACGCCTTCTATCCGCCCCGTTTCAAGCTGCCGGAGCTCATCTCCCCGGATGAGGTGCAGGCGAACATGGACAGGGGCCGGTTCATGTTCGTCGTCGTGATTCCGCCCCGCTTCGAGCATGACCTCCGCGCGGGGCGCAACCCGGACATCCAGGTGAACATCGACGCGACCGCCATGCAGCAGGCGGGCATCGGCTCCGGCTATATCAAGAACATCGTCAACGACCGGGTCTCCTCCTTTCTCAGGCGCACGGAGGAGACGGGCCCGAAGCCCGTCAACCTGGTCGTTCGCAAGCTCTTCAACCCCAACGGGGTCTCGTCCTGGTTCAAGAGCGTGGTGGCCATCATCAACCAGATAACCCTGCTGACCGTCGTGCTGACGGGCGCCGCGGTCATCCGCGAGCGCGAACACGGAACGCTGGAGCACCTGCTGGTGATGCCGCTGACCTCGTTCGAGATCGCGATGGCGAAGGTCTGGGCCAACGGCCTGGTGATCCTCGTCGCGACCGGGGCTTCGCTCCTCCTGGTCGTGCACATGGTGCTGAAGGTGCCGTTCGCCGGTTCCGTGGTGCTGTGGTTCGTCGGCGTCGTGCTCTACCTGTTCTTCGCCACGGCGCTCGGCATCTTCCTGGGGACGATTTCACGGTCGATGGCGCAGTTCGCGCTGCTCATCATCCTCGTGGTCCTCGTGCTGATGCTGCTTTCGGGCGGGAGCACGCCCGTCGAGAGCCAGCCGAAGTGGTTGCAGTATGTCACGTACCTGCTGCCTGCCCGGCACTTCGTCAGCTTCTCGCAGGTCATCATCTACCGCGGCGGTGGGCTGGAGGCCGTCTGGCGTCAGTTCCTGATGGTGAGCGCGGTGGGCGTGGGGTTCTTCGTCTACAGCCTGGCGCTCTTCCGGAAGTCCATCGCGGTGAGCAAGTAGGAAGGCTCCAGCATGCGCCGGAGCGGGCTGGAGCCGAACGGCCCCGCCCGCCCCGGTCGCGCTCAGCGCTCAGCAGTCAATCGTATACGTCCTGGTTTCATCGCTCGGCGTGGAGACGTTGATGGTGTTGGAGCCGTCGAACGAGGTGGAGAACGTCCCTTCGGTCGTCACCGCCGTCACCGTTCCGGCCGAGGGGCACTGGTTGTCGCAGCGCTGGTAGCCCGAGATGGTCGTGGTCGCGCTGAAGTTGTCCCGCGTGGACCCTGACCGACCGTTCAAGGTGAAGCACCCGCTGCCCTCCGCCCACGTGACCGTGCTCTCCGACGAGCGCGTGTCGAAGCGTTCCGGTGAGAAGCTGGTGGAGGTGATGGTCACCTTGCGCTGACCCGCTTCGGGAGGGGAGCCGACGATCTGCATGGAGAGGTTGTACGGCGCTCCGTTGATGGAGAGGTCGGTGGAGGTGGCCGCGATGGCGAGCTGCCCCTGGTTGTCCGAGAGCACCAACTGGACGTTGCCGGAGAGCTGGTCGAGCCCGATGGGCGCCGTGCAGTTGTCGAGGGCGTAGTTCACCGTCGCGCCCGACGAGGTGGCGGTGGCGCACCCGGCGGGCGTGAAGGTGGATGAGGCGTTCGCCGCGAGCTGGGCTGCCGCCGCGTTCACGTCGACAGGGGCCTGAAGCTGCCCTCTGTCGATGCTTCGAGACCGCACCGGGAGGCTGTAATACCAATAGCCATAGACTGGATCGACCCAGGCGTAGCTCCACGCCGCGTCGTACGCCCCGTAGTACGGATCGTAGTAGGCGGTGTCGTAGTAGTACGGATCGTAATAGGTGTCGGCGCAGCCAGCGCTTGCGAGCAGCGACAGGAACCCAAGTGCCCGTTTCGTCTTTTTCATTTCGCCCCCCCCCAACATGTTTGTCTTCTGGACGCGTGCTCACCACTGCGTGGCCGTGCACGGGCGACCGCCGCACCGGGTGCTCTCGGGAAGTCGGAAGCGAGAGAAGGTGGGACCCGGGGGGCAGTGGAAGAACTGAACGGAGGAACGGCCCGAGTGCGGGCTGGCGGTCATCCGCGTCACATCCCGCATCCGCCCGAAGCCGAAAACATAGGTGACGAGGAGGCGAGCGCAGGGCTTGAGGGGAGCAGCCCAACGGAGGCAGGGCCCGGACGCCCGCTGGGGCGGAGGTCCGGGCACGCGGCGCGCTCAGCGCGTCTGGCGGATGACCGACAGCTCGACGTCGCCGAGCACCTTCAGCTCCCGCCCCCACTGGAGCAGGAGGTCTTCGATTCCCGCCACGTCACGGGACACCGTGGCCTGGGAGGGCGAGGTGCGCAGCAGGTCGCCTCGGAGGACGAGGGGCGCGCTGTTCCGGGCCGTGGCACCCAGCCGTTCAATCTGGATGCCCGTGTAGCCCAGGACGGCATGGGACTCGGCCTTCGTGACGCGCTCACCACTGGCGAGGGCCCGGTCCAACTGCTCCTCGATGGCGCGAACCTGCTCGGGGTCCGTCACCAGCACGACCGGGTTGGGACGGCCCGAATACAGCAGGTACGTCACGCGCAGGGCCGGCTGGGATTGCTCGGCCTGGACGTCGGCCGCGGAGGCCGTGGGAACACCCGCGAGGCCCAGACCCAGCGCACCGCACAGGAAGACCGCATGAAAGGAATGACGAGACATGGATTCAGCTCCTGGAAGGGGGACGGGGACTAGTTGATGTTCTCGTGACCGGAGCCATTGATGCTGTCCGACCAGACCCGGAAGTAGCCGCAGAACTGGGTGTAGACGCCCCGGTTCGCGGTGGCGGGATCGGAGATGGTCAGGCCCAGGCTGTCGAGGTTCGTCGCGGCCGTCCCTCCGGGCTTGTGGGTCCACAGGTTGTCCGTGCCCCGGCGATACCAGTGGTAGTCGTAGCCCGGCGCCACGACCAGCGCGACGGCGGACTTGTATCCAGACGCATCCGGATAGCCCGGCAGCAGCTCCAGCCCGTCGTTGATGGCGGCCTGCACCACGGAGGCGCAGTCCATGGTCGAGGCCACGGCCCCCGAATGCCTGCCCGGCTGGGCGTAGGTGTTGGTGGCCTTGGTGGTGGCGTAGTTGTAGCAATTGTTCAGGGACTGCCGGCTGGGATCGTTCCAGTAGGAGGGGGCGAAGGCCGGCTTCCCCGGCTTGGTGACGTAGGGCAGGTCCGCGTCCGACAGGCCGGTGTTGAAGACAATCACCTCGTCGATGCGGTCGCTGAACCGGTAGCTGGAGCCATCGTTGTTCCCGCCAATGAGGAAGGGCAGGTCGGTGTTCACGATGGAGCCCAGGCGTGGCGAGGCGGTGCCCACGGGGATTCCATCCACGAAGAAGGTGGCGATCGCCGGCCACGTGGTGCGCCGGACGCTGACCGCGACGTGGTGCCAGCGATTGGCCACCAACTGCGGGGCCAGGCTGGGATTGGACTGGTGGTGGGTGGAGCCCGCCGAGTCCGAGAGCAGCAGGTCCAGCTTGTTGCCATTGACGACGGAGAACGTGTAGCCCCGGCCGTCGGAGCCCCGGTTGTCGATGATCGTCTTCACGGTCCGGGTGGTGTCCATCATCCGGACCCACGCCGTCAGCGTGAAGTCCCCCGTGCCGAAGCTCAGGTAGGGCGAGTAGGGCACCTGGATGTATTTGTCACCCGCCAGGTTCATGCCCAGGCCCGTCCAACCATCCGCCTGGGCCAGCCCCCCGATGACCGTTCCCGTCTGATCATGGCTGGTGGAATACGCGAGCCCGCTCGAATCCGGCGCCACCTCCGGCAGCGAGGCAGAGGTGACCGTGCTCTTCCACTCACCCACCAGTCCGGTGGTGATGCGGTGGGGAAGGGCTTCGCTCCCCTGGATGGGAGCCACCACTGCCAGCACCGTTGTCGCCAGGCACCACTTGAAACCCTTCACGTCGCCTCCTTGGGTCGGGGGAAGAACGTCCAGGGGTATAGCGGCAACCCCTGACATCCCTGACCAAGAAGAAGATCGGGTACATCCCGACCCGACGTCGTCAGCGCACCAGGCTCCTCGGCCGGTCCGTGCGGGGCACGGACCGGCGGGCCGTCCGGAGCGCGCCGGCTAGTACTTGAAGCCCAGCTGGAGCGTCAGGCCGGGGTACTGGTCCACGGCGCCACCGGCGATGTACGGGTCGCCCACTTCCGGGTTGAACTTGAAGAAGTAGCGGCGCAGGTCCGCCTTGAGCCGCACGTCCAGGACGCTGTTGAGCCGGTACGCCACGGTGGCGCTGCCGGTGACGGCGCCCATGGTGGCGTTGGGGAACCAGGTGTCGGAGTTCAGCTCGCCCGCGCTCAGCGGGTGCAGGTAGCCCAGGCGGAAGTTGAAATCGAGCTTCTGCGACAGCTCCGCGCGAAGGCCCAGCGTCAGGCCCGCGGTCTGGTACTCCACGTTGGGCAGGTCCAACGGACGCTCGTCGTTCACCGGATCCACGCGGAAGGTGTTCATCCCGTAGGTGCCGGTGACCTCGAAGCCGTAGCGCTCCGCCTGCCCGAAGGGCATCACGTAGCGCAGGCCCGCCTGCCACTCGCGCGCGACGGTGGGATAGGACACGGCCCCCGAGCTGCCGGTGGACTTCAGGCCGAACGACTGGTCGATGGCGCCGGTGAGGCCCAGCCGCGCCAGCGCGCCCTGCTTGAAGCGCGCGAGCGGATAGACCGTGAGGTCGCCGCTCACCTGCGGCGCGCCCGGCAGCGCGAAGCCGCCCACGTCCAGGCCCAGCGTGTAGGGCCGCAGCACCCCGAACACGTCGTCCTTGTAGCGCAGCGACCTGCCGAAGAGCCGCAGGCCGATTCCGCCCTCCACGAGCGGCGGGCGGCGCTCGACCCCGGCGTGGACCTGGGAGTCCTCCGGGTCCTTCTCCTTCTCCCGGGGCTTCGGCGTGACGGCCACCGGCTTGCGCACGGGCGCCTTGTCCTCGGTGACGGGCGGCTTCGCGGGCGGGGTGGCCGGCTTCTCCGTCGGCGCCTCCGCGACGGGTGTCGCGGGCTTCAGCGGGGGCTCCGGCTCCACCGGCGCGGGCGGCGCGGGGTCCGGGGCGCGGCTCTTCTGGAGGCCCTTCTCCAGGGCCGTCCACTGCCGCTTCACGGCCACGGGCACCAGCTTCACCGTCGCCGGGCGGGCTGCGGCGGGGGAGGCCAGGGCCTTGCCGTCCCTGCCGTTGCGCACGGTGAGGCGCATCTGCGGCTTCTTGCCCTTCGTGGACGTGTCCGCGACCAGCACCGCGCTCAGGCCCAGCTCCGCCGCCACGGCGGAGGCGCCGGCGGGCGTGGTGGGATCCTGGCCCAGGCGCGAGGCGGCGCTGCGCACCGCGGACTCGGGCACGACTTCGTAGCGGGCCGGACGGCGGGCCAGCTCCGCCTCCAGCGCGTCGCGCGCGGCCTCCGCGTGCGGACCGGAGGCGAGCACCGCGACGCGGCGCACGTCGGCCTGCTTCGCGGCCTTCTTCTTCGCGGCCTGCGTCGTCCTCGCCGACTTCTTCGGCGCGGCGTGGGCGGCGGGGGCCAGCAGCAGGGCGGCGCCCAGCAGGGCGGTGACGGATGCGAAACGGTTGCGCGTCTTCACGGCTTACCCTTGGTCAGCCAGTCGGTGAGGCAGGCGGTGTCCGCCGCGCTGAGCGAGCCGCCCGGCGGCATCTGCGTCCCGCAGCCGGGAGACGCCGTCAGCTTCTTCAGGAAGAGGGAGTTGGCCGGATTGGCGCTGTCCGCCACCGGCACGGAGCCGCACGCCGAGGACGAGGTCGTGGTGTACAGGCGTCCCGGGAGCCCGGCGGCCTGGAGATCCAGGCCCGCGCCAATCTCCTTGCTGTTGGTGGAGTGGCACCCGAAGCACTGCGCCTGGAGGATGCTCGGGCCGGTGGTGCCGGGCGCGCAGGAGGCGGAGGGCGTTTCGGTGAATCGATCGGGATCATCGAGCCCGCCAGCACAGCCGGCGGAGGTGGCGAGGAGCGCGGCCGCGAACAGCGTGGCCAGCGGGGCGCGGTACGGACGACGGGCGGCGGAGGGGTTCGCGAACAAGACGATCACGTGGGCAAGAGGGGGGACGACACGCCACGCAGCCTAACCGGGCCCCGCGTGACTGTGCACCCCTCAACGGATCCGTTCTCGCTCCCGTGACACGCGCTCCCCGGCCTGCCTGCCGTGGAGGGTGGGCCGGTGTCATACCCACCTCACCACGGGGACCGCTGGAGGGCCTCCGCCGGCTAGCGGCGCTTCTTCAGGAAGCGGGTGACGCTCAGCTTCCCGAAGCGGCCGCCGAACAGGTACCAGGTGAGCACCGCGCCGAAGAGCGCCGCCGCCAGGGCGATGCCCACGATGCCCAGCACCGGCGTGTTGCCGTACATGGGCGGCCGGGGCGCGAAGGCGATGAAGGCCCCCACGATGAAGCCGCACGCGCACAGCCCCAGGAAGGCGATGACGGCCACGCTGCGCAGGTTCTCGTTGAGCTTGTCGAACTGTTCGGCGCGCACCGTGACGCTGAACTTGCCCGTCTCCAGGTCCATGAGGATCTGCGACAGCTGCGTGGGCAGGTCCTGCGCCATGGACTGGAAGCGCAGCAGCGTGCGCATGAGGCCGCCCTGGAGCTGGCCGGGATCGTACCGCCCGGCCATCAGCTCCTTCGCGTACGGCAGCGCGACCTCCAGGATGTTCATCTCCGGGTAGAGGCTGCGCAGCATGCCTTCGGTGGAGATGGAGGCGCGCGACAGGAGCGCGTACTCCTTGGGGATGCGGATGCGGTACTTCACGGCGAGGTCCAACAGGTCGCGCAGCAGCGTGCGCGCGTCCACCTGGCCCAGCGTGGTGGGCAGGTGCTGGCCCAGGATGGACTCGATGTCGTTGCGGAAGCCCATCAGGTTGGCTCTCGCGTCGGGTACGCCCACGCGGTAGAGGATGCGCGCCACGGAGTCGCTGTCCTTGAGCGCCACCGCGAGGCAGAGCATCACCAGCGTCTCCTGCATGGGGCGCGTGAGCCGGCCCACCACGCCGAAGTCCAGCAGCGCCAGCCGGTTGCCCTCCATCAGGAGCAGGTTTCCCGGGTGCGGGTCGCCGTGGAAGAGGCCGTCGTCGAAGAGCTGGCGGAAGCTCGCCTCCAGGATGTTCTGCGCCAGCTGCTTGCGCTCCGCCTCCGACAGCGCCGCGGGGTTGATCTTCTCCCCCCGGAGGAACTCCAGCGTGAGCACCGTGCGGCTGGAGAGCGACGCGTGGACGCGGGGAATCTTGAGGTAGGGCCGGTCCTGGTGCGTCTCCAGGAACGCGCGGATGTTGCTGGCCTCGTTGACGAAGTCCAGCTCCTCGTGGATGGCCCGGTCGAACTCGTCCACGATGCCGGAGGGCGTGTAGATGCCCGTCTCCTCCACCACGGCCTCCAGCAGGCGCGCCAGCGAGCGCAGCACGCCCAGGTCCGCGTCGATGCGCTCGGCGATGCCCGGCCGCTGCACCTTGATGACGACCTCTTCCCCGTCCAGCGTCACCGCGCGGTGCACCTGGGCGATGGACGCGGCGGCGAGCGGCTCCGGGTCCACGTGCGCGAACAGCTCATGCACCTCCTTGCCCAGCGCGTCGCGGATCTGCGCGTGGATGGCGTCCAGGGGGATGGCCTCCACGTGGTCCTGGAGCGTGGCCAGCTCCTCCACGAACTCCGCGGGCAGCAGGTCCGCGCGGGTGGAGAGCACCTGGCCCAGCTTGACGAACGTGGGGCCCAGCTCCGACAGGAAGAGGCGGAAGCGGTGCGCGGTGGACTCGCGCTGGGCCTCCGGGGAGACCTCCACCTTCTCCTTGCGGCCGAGCATGCGCCACACGCCCGAGCGGTCCGCCACCTCGCCGAAGCCATGGCGGGCGGCGATGACGGTGATCTGCCGGATGCGGTTGAGGTCCTGGAGGTTCATGGTGTGGAGGGGAGCGTGGGCGCGGGCCGGGCCACGTAGCGCAATAGCACGTACCCCACCCCGGCGGAGCGCCGTGAGCCGGTGAGGATGCCTGGCCTCCGACGGGAGCTCCGGCTGTCCACTGAACGCCAGTCCGCCCCGGAACACGGACGCCCCGGGACGGGCGGGCCGCCATGTCGGCGGGCAGCCTGTCGGGGGAGGGCAGGGCTGAAAACCGGTTCCCGGTCGGGGCCTGCCGAAATGTCGGACAGGGGTGGTAGGCAGACGCGGCAGGTAGGGCTTCCGGTTCGTTGATCCGGGCGTAGGGTCGTGGGAGAAGGTCGGGGATGGCGGTGACACAGCAGATGAAGACAGGCAAGGCGGCGGAGCCGGTGCTCTCCGAGGATGAAGCGACCCCGGACGTCGGGGCGAACGAAGCGCCCGCGGGGGCGCGGGAGATCGCCTCCCTGACGCCGATGATGCGCCAGTACCTGGAGGTGAAGGCGCTGCATCCGGACACGGTGCTGTTCTTCCGGATGGGCGACTTCTACGAGATGTTCTTCGAGGACGCGGTGAAGGCCTCGGAGCTGCTCCAGATCACGCTGACGGCGCGGTCCAAGGGCGCGGACAAGGTCCCGATGTGCGGGTTCCCGTACCACTCGGCGCGCCGGTACGTCGCGAAGCTGATCGAGCACGGCCTGAAGGTGGCCATCTGCGAGCAGGTGACGGAGCCGGGCGCGGGGCCGGGCATCGTGCAGCGGGAGGTGACGCGGGTCATCACCCCCGGCATGGTGCTGGACGACGAGGTGCTGGAGCCGCAGGCCAGCAACTTCCTGGCGGCCGTGTGCTGGGGCGAGGCGGGCTTCGGCGCGGCGCTGCTGGAGGCGTCCACCGGCGAGTTCTACACCTTCGAGGCGGCCAGCCTGTCGGAGCTGGTGGAGGGCCTGTCGCGCGTGGACCCGCGCGAGCTGCTGGTGCCAGCGGGCCAGCGCGAGGCGCCGGAGGTGGTGCAGGTGTGCCAGCGGCTGTCGCGCGCGCCGGCGGTGGCGGAAGGGGAGGGCGCGGGCTTCGAGCACACCCGGGCGGCGGCCTACCTGCGCTCGCACTTCAACGTGCAGTCGCTGTCCGCGTTCGGGCTGGACGGGGCGCCGCTGGCCACCGGGGCGGCGGGCGCGGCGCTGCGCTACCTGAAGGACACGCAGAAGACGGCCGCCGCGC
>NZ_JAPNJY010000027.1:0-60361 GCF_026626625.1 Corallococcus sp. BB11-1
TTCTTCCGCCAGCTCCTTGCGCAGGGCGCTCTTCTGGGGATTGGTCCCCAGGCGGCTGCCGAGCGCTCCGATGCGGGCCTCGGAGAGGTCCATGTCCTGGGACTCGTCGAACTCCACGGCCTCACCGCCGCCCCGCCGCTTGCGGAGCACGTCGATGCAGATGTTCGACGTGATGCGGTAGAGCCACGTGTAGAACGAGGCGTCGCCCTTGAAGTGGTCCAGGTACTTGTAGACCTTGACGAACGCCTCCTGGGAGACGTCCATCGCTTCCTCCTTGTCCTTCAGCATGCCCAGCGCAACGGCGTACACCTTGCGCTGGTAACGCTCGACGAGGAGTTTGAAAGCGCGCTGGTCGCCGCTGCGGACGCGCTTGACGAGTGTAAGGTCGTCGGTGGCCAAGGGAGTGCGGCACCGTAACACAAGCCGCCATAACCCCAAGTCTTCCGAACAACCTCCCTGCTTTAGAGGGAGCTGACCAGGGCGATGACCGCCAGCGCGACGCCCGTGATGGCCAGCACCGCCCCGAAGACCATCCGGTCCCACTGCCCTTCGGCGAGGGCGTCCTCCTCCTCCGGGCCGGCCCGGAAGCGGTGGAGCACGTTCCAGAACATCCGCCCGCCAAGCTTCCCATCGGAGCCGCCGCGCCGGTCCGGGTCGCCCGGCGGCAGGGGCTGGCCGTGCTCGTCCCGGCGGATGAACGGCCTGGGCATCGGCTGGTAGAGCCCCGGCGTCATGGGGGCGGCCTGTTCGGAGTGCCGCACGTCGGGCGGGGGCTCCAGCTGGACGTCCTTCGCGCGCTCGCGGGCCTCCTCGGGCGAGGGCGCATCCAGCACCCAGAGCCCTGCCTCCACGCCCGTCTGGCCGGTGGAGGGGTCCTGGAGCTGGGCGAAGCCCTGGTCCTTCAGCGCCTGGGCGAAGGCGGCCTTGCCCTCCGGGGTGGGCGGGTGCCGGGCGGCGGCCTCCGCGTAGGCGGCGAAGAAGGTCCACAGGCGGGCCACCCGCTCCGACGAGGGCAGCGACGCGGGCCGCACCTGGGCGAACAGGAGCGCGCCGTCCGAGGCGAAGCGCTTCGCCACGGCGGGAGAGTCTTCCAGGCCCTGAAGGTCGCCGGGCACCAGCGACTCCACGTCCAGCACCGGGCCGCGCGCCTCGCCCGCGCCCAGGTAGGGGCTGGCGGAGGTGGGCTGCTCCGGCGTCCGGAAGCCGTCCTTCACCTTGCGCTGCTGCGGCGGGGCGCCCGGCGCGCGGGGCGGCTCGAAGCCGGTGCCGGGCTCCGCGCGGGGACCCCGGGGCGCGCCGGGACCGCGCGGCGTGCCGGGGCCACCGGGCCTGGGCAGCGGGACGCGGAGCGACTGGGGCCCGACCTCCGCCCCCTCCGGGAGCGCGCCGGCCTCCGGGCCCTCACCACCGGGGGAGCCCCCGGGGAGCCCCTCGCCGCCGGTTGAGGGCTCCATCCCGTCGTCCTGGAAGGGGGATGGGACGGGGCCCGTGACGGGCGCCGGGGCGGGCCCCGCGTCGGTGCGAGGCCCGGTGCGGGGGTCCGGCCCCCCTCGGGGACCGCGAATGTCGCCGACGTTTCCCATCCCCCGGATTCTCTCACATCGAGAACCCGGAGTTGCATGGGGGGCCCTACTCGCCCTCCCGCTCCACTTCCATGGGGCTGGTCATTCCGTTGGCATCCAGACGGATGCGGTAGACGGCGTTGAGGCCGTCGCCGTCCGCGTCCGCGCGGGCGAGGCAGGACACCTCCGGCTCGCCCACGGGGCTCTCCTGCACCGTCACCTCGTACTGGAAGTGCACGGTGGCGCCCGGCGCGAAGCCGATGCGGAGGAAGTCCTCGTGGTCCTGGGCGAAGGGCACCGCCTCGCCGCCCCGGGGCACGGGGACGGGAAACGGCGCGATGGGCAGGTAGTCGCCGTGCTCGTCCCGGTGCGCCTGCACGGCGTCGCACAGCGCCAGCACCTGGATGCGCGCCTCCTGGGTCAGCTCCTCGGGCGAGGCGCGGCCCCCGGAGCGGGTGGGCCCCGTGAAGATGAGCAGCAGGGCCATGGCCGCGCCCGCCACCACCGCGCCGACGAGGCCCACGACCACCGCCCTGCTGCGACGGGACGGCGGGACGGCAGGGAGCGGCGGCGGCATCAGGCCCACTCCCGGGGGTTGCGCAGCACCTCTTCCAGCCGGGCCTCCGGGGTGCCGGGCTCCGGGTGGTGGTCGTAGCGCCAGCGCACGCGCGGCGGCAGGGACATGAGGATGGACTCCGTGCGCCCCTGCGTCTCCAGGCCGAAGATGGTGCCCCGGTCATAGACGAGGTTGAACTCCACGTAGCGGCCCCGGCGCACCTCCTGCCAGAAGCGCTGCGCGTCCGTCACCGGCGTGTCCTTGCGCCGCTGGGCGATGGGCAGGTACGCGGGGATGAAGGCGTTGCCACAGTCCTGCACGAAGGCGAACTCGCGCTCCAGGTCGCCGCCCATGTTCTCGAAGAAGAGGCCGCCCACGCCGCGCGCCTCGCCCCGGTGGCGCACGTGGAAGTACGTGTCGCACGCGGCCTTGAAGCGCGGGTAGTACGTGGCGTCGTGCGCGTCGCACGCGGCCTTGTGCACGCGGTGGAAGTGCGCGGCGTCCTCGTCGTGCAGGTAGTACGGCGTCAGGTCCGCGCCGCCGCCGAACCACGCGCGCGCGCCCTGCTGGATGAAGCGGTAGTTGGCGTGCACGGTGGGCACGTGCGGGCTTCGGGGGTGCAGCACCAGCGACAGGCCGCCGGCCCAGAAGGAGCGCCCCTCGCCCTGGAGCTTCTTCGCGAAGGCCTCCTCCAGCTCGCCGTACACGATGGAGGTGTTGACGCCCGCCTTCTCCAGGACGGCGCCCTCCTCCAGCACGCGGCTGCGACCGCCACCGCCGCCCGGGCGGCTCCACGCGTCCTCGCGGAAGCGACCCTGCCCGTCCAGCGTCTCCAGCGCGCCGCAGATGTCGTCCTGGAGCTTCTGGATGAAGGCCGTCATGCGCCCCTTCATCCCCTCCACGTCCACCGTCGCCGTCATGTGCCCGTTGTCTCCCGTGCGGTACGAACGGGCGCGGATGCTACTAGGGCCCCTGGGCGGACGGGGCCTCGAAGTCCACCGGCGGCGTGGACGGCGCCAGGTTGCCCGCCGCGTCGAAGGCCTCGATGCGGGCGCGGTAGCTGCGGCCGTCCTCCAGCGCGAACGCCCCACCGCAGGCCTCATGGCCCAGATAAGCGGTGTTGGACTGGATGGGCAGCAGGTACTGCTGGGGGCTGACGCCCAGCCGGCGCGGGGCCAGCTTCACCACCAGGAAGGCGGGGCTCTCTTCCCGCATGGCGAGGTTCAGCTTCACGAACCGCGCGATGCCCTGGGGCGAGCGGCGCACGAAGCCCTCCGACACGGCGGGCTTCTTCACCCACTTGGGCGCCTTGACGTCCGGGCCCTTGCCGCTGAGCCACGAGGGCTGGACGCCAGGGCGGCCGTTGAGCACCGGCACGCCGGGCAGCACCTCGTCCAGCCGCAGCAGGTAGCGCTTGTCGGGCTGCATGGGCTCCGCCAGCTTGAGGATGATGACGGCGCGGCCCAGGGTGCTCTCCCAGCCCTTGATGACCTTGAGCTTCACGTCGTGGCCGTCCGCCTCCAGCCGCAGCGGCTTGCCCACCAGGCCCAGCACGGGCGAGCGCGCCGTGCCCACCCCCTCCAGCAAGAGGCGCATGTTGGTGGGGACGATGCCCCCGGGGGCTGGATACAGCTGGACGCCGTCCCCGGTGCACTGGGCGGAGGCGGAGGCGGCATACAGCAGGACGGCGATGAACACGCAGGCACGGAGCACGGTGCCCCCAGTGTGCGCCGGGAACGGGCGCAGGGAAAGTCAAAGTGGACCCCACCCTCCGGGGTGGGAGCGGGTCAGTGCCGGGGGCCCTCGTCCTCGCTCAGCAGGATGGGGCCGAAGCGCTCCTCGTGGCGCCGCAGGTTCTCCTGGAGGACGCCCAGCAGCCGCTTGAGGTGGCGCGGGCTGGTGATGATGCGCGAGCGCACGCGCGCCAGGGGCTGCTGCGGCTGGACGAAGAGGAAGTCCAACACGAACTCCGTCTCCGTGTGGTTCACCAACGCCATGTTGGAGTACTGGCCGTTGGCGACCTCGTCGTCCATCTGCACCTGAAGCTGCATGTCCGGGGGTTTCGGAGTGTCCGCCATGAGGCAGGCGGCATAGCGCCTGGGGCCCGTCATGGCCAGTGTCCACCGGGTGAGCACGCGCTGGCGGGACATCGACGGGGACGCCACGGCGGCCTTCACGCTGGGTCGCGGCCCGGACGCCTGCCTGCTGCTGCACGGCTTCACGGGCAGCCCGTGGGAGGTCCGTCCCCTGGGTGAGGCCCTGGCGGCGCGGGGGATGCGCGTCGTGGCGCCCCGGCTCCCGGGCCACGGCACCACGCCCGAGGCCCTGCTGGACGTGGACCACCACGACTGGCAGGACGCCGCGGAGGACGCGCTGACGGCCCTGTGCCGGGAGGGCCACCGCCGCGTGTTCGTGGCGGGGCTGTCCATGGGGGCCCTGCTGGCGCTGCGGCTGGCCGCGCACCACCCGGACCGCGTGCGGGGGCTGGCGCTGGTGGCGCCCGCGGTGCGCTTCCGGGGGCCGCGCATGGCGCTGGTGCGCCAGCTGGTGCGCACGCCGCTGCTCCAATGGACGACGCCGTGGGTGGACAAGGGCGGCACGGACATCTCCGACCTCCAGGTGCTCTCCCAGGCGCCGGTGCTGCCGGCCTTCCCGGTGGCCCGCCTGAGGGACCTGTGCACGCTCCAGGACCTGGCGGTGGCGGACGCGCCCCGGGTGCGCTGCCCGGTGCTGGTGGCGACCGCGGAGCAGGACCACGTGGTGGACCCCGAAGGCGGACGCTGGCTGGTGCGGCGGTTGACGGCGGCCCCGGCGGTGCGGCTGGTGAACTACCGGGAGGGCTTCCACATCATCCCGCGCGACGTGGCAGGGCCCCGGCTGGCCACGGAGGTGGGGGACTTCCTGGAGCGCTGGCGCGGGCCGACGGAGGCTCCGGAAGACACGCGGGACGACTTCAGGGGCGCGGCGGGATGGGAGGCGCAAGGCGCGCCACCGCCGTGAGCAGCTCCACCGCGTCCAGGGGCTTGGTGACGAACGCGCTGAAGCCCGCGCGCAAGGCCCGGTCCCGGTCCTCGCGGCGGGCGGCGGCGGTGACGGCCAGCGCGGGCACGCCGCCGCCGGACTCCCAGGGCAGCGCGCGCAGCCGGTACAGGAGCGAATAGCCGTCCTCGCCCGACAGCGCCACGTCCGTCACCAGCACGGTGGGCGGGGCGCGGCGCACCTCGTCCATCGCGTCGGTGACGTTGGTGGCGGTGAGGACGTGGGCCCCCACGCGGGTGAGCAGCACGGACATCCATTCGCGCGCGTCCGGCGCGCCGTCCACCACCAGCACGCGCTGGCCCTCCAGCTCCGGGAAGCGCGGCAGCGTCATGCCCTCCAGCGGGCGCGGCTCGCGCGTCGCGCCCGGCGTGGAGCCCACGCGGGAGCGGGGCAGGAAGACGGTGAAGGTGGAGCCCCGGCCCGGCCCTTCGCTGGCCGCGGACACGGTGCCGCCGTGCAGCTCCACCAGGTGGCGGACGATGGACAGGCCCAGGCCCAGGCCGCCGTGCTGGCGGCTGACGCTGGTGTCCGCCTGGTGGAAGCGCTGGAAGAGGAAGGGCACGAAGTCGGTGGGGATGCCCTCGCCGTCGTCCTTCACCACCAGCTCCGCGCCCTCGTCGCGCGTGCGCGCGGACACCGACACGCAGCCCCCGGGCGGGGTGAACTTGATGGCGTTGGCGAGCAGGTTCCACACCACCTGCTGGAGCCGGTCCGGGTCGCCGAACAGCGGCACGCCGTCCGCGTCCACGGAGACCTCCAGGCGCAGCTCGCGCGCGAGCGCCGTGGGCCGCACCGCGTCCAGCGCCGCGTCCACCACGCGCCCCAGCTCCAGCGGCACGGGCTCCAGGCGCAGCCGCCCGTTGGCGATGCGGCTGATGTCCAGCAGGTCCTCGATGAGCTGGCGCTGGGCGCGGGCGTTGCGTTCGATGGCCTGCACCGCGCGCTGGCGCTTGTCCTCGCCCAGCAGGCCCTGCCGCAGCATCTGCGACCAGCCCAGGATGGACGTGAGCGGCGTGCGCAGCTCGTGGGACACCATGGCCAGGAACGCGTCCTTGGCGCGGTTGGCGGCCTCCGCGGCGCCCCGGGCCGCGCGCTCCTCGTCGTAGAGCCGCGCGCGGTCCAGCGCCTGCGCGCACTGGCGGCCCACCGTCAGCAGGAAGGCGCGCTCCGCCTCGTCGAAGTCGCGCGCGTCGCTGAAGCCCAGGCCCAGCGCGCCCAGCACGCGCCCGCCGCTCACCAGCGGCACCGCGGCCCACCCCACCAGCGACAGCGTGCGGGGCAGCAGCCCCAGACGCGGGTAGCGCGCCATGCACTCCGTCCAGGAGCCCATCGCGCAAGGCTCGCGCGTGCGCGTCACGTCCGTGAGCGGGCAGGTGGCGGAGACGTCGAAGCGGCGCCAGTCGTCCCGCTCCAGGTCGCCCGGGGAGAAGCCGTGCGCGGCGACGCGTTCAAAGACGTCCGCGGACTCCGACGTGGGCACCACCACGAGGCCGGTGAGGGCCCCCAGCGCGATGGCGCCTTCGCGCGCGGCCACGTCCACCACCTGCGCGGGGGTGAGGGCCTCGGAGAGCGCGGCCGTCATGGCCTGCAGCCGTTCGGTGCGCCAGGCCGCGGTGGCCCACGCGGCGCGGCGCGTCCGCACGAGCTCCGTCACGTCCACCGCGAAGGCGAGCACGCCCTCCACCTGCCCCTGGGCATCGAGGCGGGGCAGCAGGGAGAGGTTGAAGAAGAAGGCGTCGTCGCCCGGGCCGGCGGCGGAGGAGGAGGTCTCACGCAGGTGCAGGGCCTGCCCGGTGGTGAAGACGCGGTCCCAGGCGTCGTGCCAGCCCGCGCCGTCCAACTGGGGGCAGGCCTGACGCAGGGGGACACCCACCTGTCCGCGCGCGTCGAGCAGGCCCAGGCGCGTGGCGGTGCTGAACTCGATGACGTGGGTCGGCCCTCGATAGAGGCCGAAGAAGGCGGGGAGCTGCTGGAGCAGCTCCTGGAGTCGGGGGGGCTCACCGCCGGGCGTTGCCCCCCAGACAGCCTGGGCTTCGTTCACGGAGTGCCCCCTCCCTTCCCTGAAAGCCGATGCCTCCTGACCGAGAAGAGGCGGCCATTCAACGCCAGCCGCGCCAGCATGGCACGAAAAGCAACGCGGGGCCGGCGCGGATGTCCTGGGCCGGGCGATCCCTTCCGCTGCTGACGTCCAGTAGAGGGCATCCGCCCGGTGGCGGCGGAAACGCTGCCGGGCACCGGGCATCGGTTATGTCGGATGACAGGCATGCAC
Source organism: Corallococcus sp. BB11-1 (assembly GCF_026626625.1). Classification (NCBI taxonomy): domain Bacteria; kingdom Pseudomonadati; phylum Myxococcota; class Myxococcia; order Myxococcales; family Myxococcaceae; genus Corallococcus; species Corallococcus sp. BB11-1. Next base: position 7,427 of record NZ_JAPNJY010000027.1, read on the forward strand.
TCCTCCCCTCCTGATTCGCGGCCCCTCGTCGAACTGCGCGCCGTCACCAAGTCCTACGCGGAGGGAGACTCCGTGCGCGAGGTGCTGTCCGGCACGTCGCTCACCCTCCACCGGGGCGAGTTCGTGGTGCTGCTGGGCCGCAGCGGCTCCGGCAAGTCCACGCTGCTCAACCTCATCAGCGGCATCGACCAGGCGACCCGGGGCGAAATCCTCGTGGAGGGCCGCGACCTGGGCCGCATGCAGGAGCGCGAGCGCACCCTGCTGCGCCGCGAACGCGTGGGCTTCATCTTCCAGGCCTTCAACCTGCTGCCCACGCTGACGGTGGAGGAGAACGTGCGGCTGCCCTTGGAGCTGCTCGGGCGCACGGGCGCGGAGGCCGGCGCGCGGGCGCACGAGCTGCTGACGCGCGTGGGGCTGGAGGGCCGGGCGAAGAGCTTCCCGGACCGGCTGTCCGGCGGCGAGCAGCAGCGCGTGGCGGTGGCCCGCGCCCTGGCCCACGCCCCGCCGCTGCTGCTGGCGGACGAGCCCACGGGCAACCTGGACGAGGAGACGGGCAAGCAGGTGCTGGACCTGCTGGAGGGGCTCACGCGCCAGGACAACGCCTGCGCGCTCATCGTCACGCACGAGCCCGCGATGGCGGCCCGCGCGGACCGGGTGCTGACGATGGAGGGCGGGCGGCTGGTGGAGCGCCCCGGCGGCGCGCGCGGGGGGACGTCATGAAGTCGCTGCTCGCGCGCTCCAGCCTGCGCCACCTGGGCGGGCACCCGTGGCTCACCGCCCTGTCGCTGCTGGGCATCGCGATGGGCGTGGCGGTGGTCGTGTCCATCGACCTGGCGAGCGGCAGCGCGCTGCGCGCCTTCGAGCAGTCCACCGACGTCGTCGCCGGCAGGGCCACGCATCAAATCATGGGCGGCACGTCGGGCCTGCCCGAGGGCGTCTACACGGCGCTGAAGCTGCGCCCGGACGCGCCGGAGGCGGCGCCCGTGGTGCAGGGCTTCGTGCAGGTGGAGGCGGGCAACCGCCGCACGCTCACGCTCCTGGGGTTGGATCCGTTCGAGGAGGCGCCCTTCCGCGACTTCTCCACGGGCAACGCGGTGGGGGACGTGGGCGAATTGCTCACGAAGCCCGGCACGGTGGTGATGGGCGCGAAGACGGCGCGGGTGCTGGGCGTGAAGGCGGGGGACACGCTGCCGGTGACGGTGATGGGGGTGCGCCGGGAGCTGCGCGTGTCGGCCCTGCTCTCCCCGGCGCAGGAGACGACGGAGCAGGCGCTGGAGTCGCTGCTCATCTGCGACCTCTCCACCGCGCAGGAGGTGCTGGGCCAGCAGGGCCGGCTGACGCGCGTGGACCTGAAGCTGACGGACGGAGAGGCGCAGGCCGCGCGGCTGAGGGCCGCGCTTCCCCAGGGCGCGGAGCTGGTCCAGACGTCGGGGCGCGCGGGCACGGTGGAGCAGATGACGCGGGCGTTCCGCACCAACCTCACCGCGCTGTCGCTGCTGGCGCTCGTGGTGGGGATGTTCCTCATCTACAACACGATGACGTTCTCGGTGGTGCAGCGGCGCGGGATGCTGGGCCGGCTGCGCGCGGTGGGCGTGACGCGCGGGGAGCTGTTCGGGCTGGTGCTGGGGGAGGCGCTGGTGCTCGGCATCGTGGGCACCACGGCGGGGCTGCTGCTGGGCATCCTGATGGCCAGCGGGCTCGTGGGCCTCATCACGCGCACCATCAATGACCTGTACTTCGTGGTGAACGTGCGCCGTCTGTCATTGGAGCCCTTCACCCTGTTCAAGGGCCTGGGGTTGGGCCTGGGCGCCACGGTGCTGGCGGCGCTGGTGCCCGCGTGGGAGGCGGCGCACGCGACCCCGGTGACGGCGCTGCGGCGCTCGACGGTGGAGGACGCATCCCACCGCAAGGCCCCCCGGAGAGCGTTGCAGGGCCTGGGGTTGCTGGCCCTCTCCGTGGGGCTGCTCGCGTGGCCCACGCAGGCGCTGACGCCCGCGTACGCGGGGCTGTTCGGCGTGATGATGGGCGCCGCGCTGCTGGTGCCCTGGGTGACGGAGAAGCTGACCGCCGCGGCGGCGCGGCCCCTGGGCGCGCTGTTCGGTCCGCTGGGGCGCATGGCGGCGCGCGGGGTGACGGCCAGCCTGTCGCGCACGGCGGTGGCGCTGGCGGCGCTGATGGTCGCGGTGGCGACGACGGTGGGCGTGGGGCTGATGGTGTCCAGCTTCCGGGGCACGGTGGTGGCGTGGCTGGAGTCCGCGCTGCAAGCGGACGTCTTCGTGTCCCCGCCATCGCTGGTGGCACGGCGGGGGGACTCCGCGCTGGTGCCAGGGCTCGAGCAGAAGCTGCGCACGACGCCCGGGGTCGCGGCGAGCGGCTCCATCCGCGTGGTGCACGTGCGCGTCAACGGCGTGGACACGGACCTGCTGGCCATCGACTTCGCGAAGGGGCACGAGCGCTCCTACCGCTTCAAGGAGGGGCGCGCGGAGGACGTGTGGCGGCGGGTGGACGCGTCCCGGGACGCGGTGCTCGTGTCGGAGCCCTTCGCCTTCCACCGCCGCGTGCGCGCGGGCGACACGCTGCGCGTGTCCACGGACCGGGGCCCGCACGACTTCCGCGTGGCGGGCGTGTACTACGACTACGGCTCGGACGTGGGGACGGTGATGATGCCGCGCGCCACGTACGAGCACTGGTACGACGACCGGGGCGTGAGCGGCCTGTCCCTCATCGCGGCGCCGGGCCAGGACGTGGACGAGCTGGTGTCCCGCGTGCGCGACCGCGCGGGCGGTGAGCAGGCCTTGAACGTGCGCGCGAACAAGGCCCTGCGGCAAGCGTCGCTGGAGGTGTTCGACCGCACCTTCACCATCACGCAGGTGCTGCGCCTGCTGGCCATCGGCGTCGCGTTCGTGGGCGTCCTGAGCGCGCTCATGTCCCTGCAACTGGAGCGGGCGCGCGAGTTCGCGGTGCTGCGCGCGACGGGGCTCACGCCAGGTCAGCTCTGGGGGATGGTGTCGTTGCAGACGGGTTTGCTGGGACTGCTCGCGGGGTTGTTCTCCATCCCGCTGGGGCTGGCGCTGGCCTACGTGCTGGTGCACGTCATCAACCAGCGCTCGTTCGGGTGGACGTTGCAACTGGTGGTGTCACCCGGCGTGGTGGGACAGGCGATGCTGCTGGCATTGGTGGCGGCGGCGCTGGCGGGCCTGTACCCAGCGTGGCGGATGGCGCGCGCGAATCCGGCGATGGCGTTGCGGGAGGAATGAGACATGGGCCGCGGACTCGTCATCGGCGTGGGGTTGGTGCTGGCCGTGCTCGGCGTGGCGGTGGGCGTGGTGATGCGGGACACGGAGGAGGCGGGCCAGGGCGGCTCCGGCACCATGACGGTGGCGGGAGCCCTGGGAGGCAATGGCAGCCTGGAGGGGTATGCGCGCGCCATGGAGTTCCGGCCCTTCCGCTTCCCGGAGGACCACGGCCCCCACCCCGACTTCCGCACCGAGTGGTGGTACTGGACGGGGAACCTGGAGACGGAGGACGGCCGGGCCTTCGGCTATCAGTTCACGCTGTTCCGCAGCGCGCTCTCGCCAGGGAAGCAGGACCGGGACTCGGCCTGGGGCACGCGGCAGGTGTTCATGGGGCACTTCACGGTGACGGACGTGAGCGCCGGGCGGTTCCACGTCACCGAGCGCTTCAGCCGCGCGGCCCTGGGGCTGGCGGGTTCGGAGGGAGCCCCCTTCCATGTCTGGCTTCAGGACTGGGACGTGCGCAGCGAAGGCGCGGGCACGTGGCCCATGCGCCTGCGCGCGCAGGGTGACGGCGTGGCGCTGGACCTGGTGATGGACGAGGGCAAGCCGCCCGTGCTCCAGGGCGACCGGGGCCTGAGCCAGAAGGGTCCGGAGAAGGGCAACGCGTCCTATTACTACTCCCTGACCCGCATGCCCTCGCGGGGCACCGTGTCCGTGGACGGACAGACGGTGTCCGTGAAGGGCGAGAGCTGGATGGACCGCGAGTGGAGCACCAGCGCGCTGGGCCCCGACATGGTGGGCTGGGACTGGTTCGCGCTCCAGCTCTCCGACGGCGGTGAGCTGATGAACTACCAGCTGCGCAACAAGGACGGGAGCGCGGATCCGTTCAGCGCGGGCACCTGGAACCCGCCCTCGGGTGACGCCGTGCACCTGAGCCGCGAGGACGTGAAGCTGGAGGTGCTCGACACCTGGAAGAGCCCGCGCGGGACGAAGTACCCGTCCCGCTGGCGCCTCCAGGTGCCCCGGCTGTCATTGGACCTCACGGTGACGCCCAGGCTTGAGAACCAGGAGCTGCCGGTGAGCGTGCGCTACTGGGAGGGCACGGTGTCGCTGGAGGGCACGCGGGAGGGCAAGCCCGTGCAGGGGCGCGGCTACGTGGAGCTGACCGGGTACGCGGACAGAATGCACACAGAGGACGTGACAACCCGCAGCCGCACGCCGTAGACCATGGGAGGCAGCTCGTCCGGAGAAACCCTCAACGTCAGAAACCCTCAACCTCGCCAGAACGAACAAAGCCATCCCCAAGGAACTCCCCCAGAGACTCTAGTCGCATAGAAACAGGTACTTTACACTTCAAGGCGCCTTCAAGCGCCCTGAGGCGCATCGCCCGACATACTCACACACGAGGAGAGGCCAGAAACTCCGGAGAAACACAGTGTTCAGCAGACACAAGCCACAACCCCGCACCCGCACCCCGCGCCATGCCCCATCCACCGACCTCAACATCTCCCCCTCAACAGTATCCGCGCGTCACGTCAGTAGTCAACCTAAAGGGAGGCGTAGGAAAAACAACACTTTGCGTAAATCTCGCTTATGGACTCGCGTACTTCAAAGACAAGCGAACACTACTGATTGATCTCGACCCACAGGCCAACGCGACACAGTACCTCATCTCTCAACACACATACCAAAAACTCTACCTCTCCGAACCACCGCCCAAGTCGACAATTGTCGAGGCTTAGAACACCTAACGAAAGTCAGGACTGGGCTGGTCAGCGGCAAGGGGCATCCTCAGCTTGTGGGACATGGTCCGTGAACTTGTCCCCGACGCTTTCTGGCAGCGCGTGGCGCCCCTGCTGCCTCCGCCTCGGCCCAAGAAGAAGCCCGGTCGCCCTCGGGCGGATGACCGGGCGGCGCTGGAGGCCATCGTCTTCGTGCTCCGGAGCGGCATCCCGTGGGAGATGCTGCCTCGCAAGCAGTTCGGCCTGTCGGGCATGACGGCCTGGCGCAGGTTGGAGGAATGGACCCGAGCCGGCGTGTGGGAGCAGCTTCAAGCGCGGCTCTTGGATGAACTGGGCCTTCGCGGCAAGGTGGACTTCTCCCACGTCTCCATCGACTCCGCGTCCGTCCGGGCGTCAAAAAGGGGGCCCTCACGGGCCCAAGCCCGACGGATAGAGCGAAGGCGGGTAGCAAGCATCATCTTCTCGTAGAGGCTCACGGTCTGCCGCTCACCGAATCGGTGACAGCGGCCAACGTGCACGACACGCACGAACTCTTCCCCCTCATCGACTCCGTGCCCGCGGTGAGGATGCCTTCGGGGCAGCGGCGACAGCGGCCTGGGAAGCTTCACGGCGACAAGGCCTACGCCTCCAGGAAGAACCGGTGGGGACTTCGCCTGCGCGGCATCACTCCGCGCATCGCTCGTCCTGGCGTCGAGTCCAAGGAGCGGCTGGGACGCTACCGCTGGGTGGTGGAGCGTACGCTGGCCTGGAAGAACCAGCTGCGCAGGCTTCGGGTCCGCGACGAGCACAGGGACGATGTCCACTTCGGCTTCCTCGTCCTTGGCTGCTGCGTCATGCTCCTACGCAGGCTCTACCCTGACATTTGTTAGGTGCTCTTATGACGAGTTCGTCCAGGCGACCCGCACCACAGACGCCCCGCCGAAGGATCCCAACCGATACATTCAGCGAATCTACAAAGGCGAAAAGGGATATCTAGACCTAGTCGCATCCAAGCTCGAACTAAGCCTATTGGCCTTCGAGGGAGGCCAAGTCCACAAAAACAACCAAGTTCGCTGGCTAATCGAATCAGTCCAGAACAACTACAACATAGTACTAATCGATTGTCCGCCAACAGTGTCGCGAATGCTAATGGGCGGCTTCGAGGCTTCAGACCACGTACTAGTACCAATGAAGCCAGAGTTCCTGTCAACAATCGGACTCCCTCTCCTGCACAGGATAATCACAAAAACCTACAACAAGGAAATAAGCAAAAGAGCCGACTTTCTCAACAAAGAACTCAGCGTCATAGGAATTGTCTACACAATGTCCAACTCAAACTTAATAATGACACAAGAAAGCATGGCCGAAATACAAAAAGAAGCGACTCGCCTCAAGTATCCGATTTTCAGTTCGACCATCTCACAATCAACAAAATTCACATGGAGCGCCAAGCGAACACTGCCCATCTTCCGCACAGAACCAAACAGTCGATATGCTTCTGAAATCGAGTTCCTGGTCACCGAATTTCTCACGAGACTCAATCCAACCAAAGCCTCGCCATGACAACAGCACAAATATTCTCACTAATCGCCGAAATTTTCGCCTTGTCGGCTCGACTTGAACCCAAATCCATCAACTCTCTCCACAAATACATTTCCGAAAACTTCCAAGGCGACACCCAGCACGGACTGCTGACAATTTTAAAGGGGATAGAGTACCTCCAAGCCCCCTCAGAGGCCCCTCCCTCACATCCACTTGCCTTTGAGGAACCAACAGAATCCTACCCATCTACCAGCACACTCGACTCCACAACGCGTGAATTCAAAGCAATGCTCCTAGACGGCATATTCGTCCCAACCAAAAGCGACTTGGTCGACATCCTAAAAAAGACCTTCAACAAAGACAATCCGGTCCGAATCAACAACAAAGATTCCAAGCAAGAATTAATTGAACGCTCCGTCCGCTACTTCAAGAGCGCCAATGACGCCGAGCGTAGGCAGGCGTTCCAACAACTCCGGAATCTCTACTTCCGCAACCGCAACTCCAGCCTAGAGGAGTGGTCCAGAATTATCACTAAGGGAAAATAGACCAACCAATGCTCCCAGACGACCTGAACGACAAAGACGGCCCTACGATAGCCCAAGAGCTATTTGGTCGAGACCCAGAAACCCCCTCTTGGTGGTCACTGGAGAGAATAAACAACAAACATCTTGAGTGGAAAGACAATCGACTCGGTCTATCTTGGAAGGTAACCCATGGACTTCTCGTTGCCCTCCGAGAAGTCAGCACTCCAGAAGACGCAGCATCATTCGCGTTAAGTAATAAAATCCACCTGCTACCCAACGGAGGATTCTATTTTCGGAACACCGCCGAAATCCTCATTCACTGCAATGAAATTCCAGCACCCGAACAAGTGACGACGCCCGATGACTTGTATGGAATATCAACTACCGCAAACATGGAAGCCACTATCGGATATTCTTCTCAACTTTTCGTTCGACTCGTTGGCTCTCCCATGGCCGAGATCAACAAAGGAGCCCAAGAGCCCTTCTCAATAAGAACCATTGTTATTTCACATATCGAAAAGGAGCAGGTCGGCGGCGCAGCAGAACTAGCGCTCTATCACCTCCGTAAGAAGTTCCCCGGTCTCTCCCTTTCCTTTGGTCCCTTCTCTGACACGGGAAGCATGCCGGGCCTCTTAGACCTAGAACACCCCATCAGTCCAATGAGGTTTGAAAACCTCCTAAGCACGGACCGCACAGAAGCAATTGCCTTTTACAATAGGGCACTGGAATCACCGCCCATCCCCGGATTCCTCTACTACTACAGAGTACTGGAGTCTTGTTTTGACGACATTCTAAGAGCCTGTTGAAATGGAGCGAGCGAGCCAGGGCGTTGAAGGAACAAGATGCCGGACCTCCCAATGCCCTCGCGCACGCCGTATCCGAGCGACCTGACGGACGAGCAGTGGGCCCTCATTGAGCCGTTCGTTGGCGCCGTCGGTGGCGGCCCCAAGGAGCAGGTGCATCCTCGCCGCGAGGTGGTGAATGCCATCCTTTACGTGACGAGGACGGGCGTGCAGTGGCGCTACCTGCCGCACGACCTGCCCGACTGGCAAAGCGTCTACCACTACTTTCGACTGTGGAAGAAGGATGGCACCTGGAAGCGCGTGCATGATGCGCTGCGCGGCCAAGTGCGCCAGGCGCAAGGGCGTGGGCTCGCGCCAACGGCGGGAGTCATGGACAGCCAATCGGTAAAGGCGTCCGAGGAGGCCGACAGCCGAGGCTACGACGCGGGCAAGCAGGTGAAGGGGCGCAAGCGCCACCTGCTCGTGGATGTGCTGGGACTGGTGCTCGTGGCCTGGGTGACGACCGCCGACGTGCAGGACCGGGATGCCGCGGCAGGGGCGGTGCTGCCACGTGCCTCCGAAGACTTTCCCTCGTTGAACAAGGTCTGGGCGGATGCGGGCTACCAGGGGCCCGTGGTGGCGGATGCCGCGAAGGAGGCTGGATTGGAGGTGGAGATCGTCCGGCGCGCCGAGGAGGACAAAGGCTTCGTCGTGCAGAAACGTCGCTGGGTGGTGGAGCGCACCAACGCGTGGCTGACGCGCCAGCGGCGCCTGGCTCGCGACTACGAGCGTCACGAGCACTCGTCCGAAACCTTCATCCACATCGCGATGACCGGCCTCATGCTGCGCCGCCTCGCATAGCACTCCAATTCAACAGGCTCTAAGCGCTACAGTGGACGCTTGGCGCCACGACAAACTATTGCTCGGGATTGATCTCCTACAGAAAATAAGAGCAATTCACCAGAAAGAAGACGTATGGTCTCTTCGCCGCGTTTTGGCGGAGATTGTTGACCAAAAAGACCTAGATGGTGCTCAGCAAGAAAACATCATTGATGTCGCAACTGCCGATGCCTTGGCGCGAGAAATTTATCTCCGCAGAAACAGCATTGCGCATGGTCGCAAGGGACAACACCGCAAGGTGCTTGTCCCTCTTGCCCACTCATTCAATGATGAGGCAGCAAGAGAGCGTGCTTGGTATCAACTACTTAAGCAGCTCGCGGAACGCGCAATCGACAAGTGGATCTTCTCGAAGTAGCCATTCCACCACGTTCTCCAACAAGAGAGCATTCCAAGGTATAGCCGGTTTATGAACGTCCTCGTCACCGGCGCCACCGGCCTCATTGGCAATGCCATCGCCCACCGGCTCGCGCAGCGTGGGGACTCCGTCCGCGCGCTCGTGCGGGATGTCAGCAAGGCCGCCCCCCTGCTGCCGTCCAACGTGCAATGCATCCAGGGGGACATCACCGCCCCCGCGTCACTGCCGGCCGCGATGCAGGGCGTGGACGTCGTCTTCCACGCCGCGGGCATGCCCGAGCAGTGGCAGCGCGACGACTCCATCTTCGACCGGGTGAACCGCCAGGGCAGCGTGAACGTGCTGTCCGCCGCGCACGCCGCGAAGGTGCGCCGCGTGGTCTACACCTCCACCATGGACGTCTTCGCCGCGCCCCGGGGCGGAGAGGTCATCGAAGCCAACATCGACGCGCACCCCAAGCCCACCGCCTACGAGCGCTCCAAGCAGGATGCCGAGCGCGCCGTGGAGGCCATCCGCCAGCAGGGCCTGGACGTCGTCTACGTCAACCCGTCCGCCGTCTACGGCCCCAGCCCCGTGCACGTGGGCCTCAACTCCTTCTTCATCCAGTTGCTCAACAAGAAGGCCCCGCTGCTCCCGCCGGGCGGCATGTCCTGCGTCTACGTGGACGGCCTCACCGACGCGCAGCTCGCCGCCGCCGAGCGCGGCGTCAACGGCGAGCGCTACCTCGTCTCGGACCGGTACATGAGCAACGCGGACCTGGCGCTCGCCATCCATCAGGCCGCTGGCGCCGGGAAGCCCCCGGCCACTGCGCCCGTCTTCCTGATGGAGGCCCTGGCCCGCGTGTCCGCGCCGCTCGCGCGCGTGTTCCCCTTCACGCCGCTCGTCGCGCCCGGCCAGCTCTCCTTCATGCGCTGGGAGGCCCACGTCAACGCGGCCAAGGCCCAGCGTGAGCTGGACTTCCGCCCCACCCCGGTCGAAGAGGGCGTGGCGCGCACGGTGGCCTTCCTGCGCGAGAAGCGGCTCGTGCCCCAGGCCTGAGCGGCCCGGCTCAGCGGGGGCCCGGCGCGGACTCGTGGTAGTGGATGGCCCGCCACTCCCCTGCCTTGCGGTGGAAGACGAAGCTCACGCGCCCGTCGTTCGTGAACGGCCCCGCCCCGTCCGCGCGCTCACCCTCGAAGTGGTACGTGAAGAAGGCGAAGGCCACCTCGCCCATCACGTCGAGCGCCACGTCGTCCAACGTCATGCGCTCCGCCCGAGCCAGGTGCGTGCGCAGGGCGTCGTAGTACTGGGAGATGCCCACCCATCCCCGGATGGGCCGGGCCCGCTCCTGCGCCACGTAGAGCAGCTGCGGATATTCCCGGTCCCAGAGGGCCTGGAGCCTCGCGACGTCCAGCGCCTCGAAGCCGCCGCGGTATTGCTCCAGCAACGCCGTGAGCTGCTGCCTGTCCGTGTCCACCGACGCCATGCGACCCTCCCCTGTCCCGCCACGAATAAGAACGTGGGGGCCCGCCCCACAGGGATGACGGCCCCCCACGCATGCTGTCACCTGCCTGCGACACTTCCTACGACTTCACCGGATCCGCCATGGAGCCCGGAACTTCCCTTGAGCATGGCTGTGATTGCGCCCGGGACCGGAGGGACAGGCGCCATCACCTGACAATCTGGAGACGCCCGCCCGGGATGGAACCCGGTGCGCTTCACACCCACGCAGTCGGTTCCGCCGTTCGATGAGCAGCCGGTCACCAGACCTGGACCCGGGGGGCGGACATCCAGTCTCCACGCGATTCCGTAGCGCCTGCTCCGACGAGGTGGGACAGGCCCGCCCGCCTGCCCACCGGGCAGCGATACGGCGGCCCGCGCCCCCTCTTCGACACAGGGTGTCGTCCCGGGGAGGAAGGCCCACTTTACAACGCACGCGCGCCCCGACGGGTCCCATCCCCGCGACGGCGTGACGGCATCCACCCTTTCCCACGGAGCGACACCATGGCTTTGCTTACGAACCTGCTGGCCGCGTTTGGCGGATCCCGCCGGAGCAGCACCTGGAACCGGGGACGCAGCTCCTTCGGCCGTCGTCCCAGCGGCTACGGCTACCGGGGACGCCAGTCGAGCGGCGTGGGCGGCTCCTTCGGACGGATGCTGCTCGCGGGCCTGGGCACCTACGGCCTGCGCCGGTTCTTCAACAGCCGCGCGCGCGCCACCGGCTATTGAGCTGGACGGCCAGGACGGGTGTCGCCGGGAAGTACCGTGGACTTCCCCCTTCGCATGGCGCACCCCATCCTGGTCCCCCTGGGGCACGGGAGGGTTCCACGGCCTCCTCCCGGTGCCTGACATCCCGCACGCGCCGTCCGTGCGAGCGCCTCCGCCTGGAGTAGGGTCCGGTCCCATGTCCGGCCCTCCGCCGGCGGAAGAGGACTCGCACAGATGGCGAAGGCGAAATACGTCCTGGCCCTGGACCAGGGCACCACCGGAACCCACGTCTCCATCCTCGACACCCGGTTGCAGGTGGTGGGGCGCTCCTACAAGGAGCTCACCCAGCACTTCCCGAAGCCGTCGTGGGTGGAGCACGACCTGAACGAAATCTGGTCCACCAGCGAGTGGTGCATCGCGCGCGCCCTCAAGGACGCGGGCCTCACGGGCAAGGACATCGCCGTGGTGGGCATCACCAACCAGCGCGAGACGACGGGCCTGTGGACCCGCGACGGCGGTGAACCCCTGGGCCGCGCCATCGTCTGGCAGGACCGCCGCACCGCGGACATCTGCCAGGAGCTCAAGAGCCAGGGCGTGGAGCCCCGCGTGCGGGAGATGACGGGCCTGGTGCTGGACCCGTACTTCTCCGGCACCAAGCTCACCTGGCTCTTCAAGCACCTGAAGGGCGCGAAGAAGCGCGCGGAGAAGGGGGACGTGTGCTTCGGCACCATGGACTCCTGGCTCGTCTACAAGCTCACCGGCGGCGTGGCCCACGTCACCGACGTGTCCAACGCCAGCCGCACCCTGCTCATGGACCTGCGCTCCCTGGAGTGGGACAACGAGCTGTGTTCGCTGCTGGGCGTCCCCCGCGCGTGCCTGCCGGAGATCCGCGGCAACGCGGAGGTGTACGGCACCACGCGCGGCATGAAGAGCCTGCCGGACGGCGTGCTCGTCGCGGGCATGGCGGGGGACCAGCAGGCGGCCCTCTTCGGGCAGGCGTGCTTCACCCCCGGCGAATCCAAGTGCACCTACGGCACCGGCGCCTTCCTGCTGATGAACACCGGCACCCAGCCGGTGCGCTCCACGGCCGGGCTGCTCACCACCGTGGCGTGGAAGCTGGGGGACACCACGCACTACGCGCTGGAGGGCAGCTCCTTCATCGCGGGCGCCGCCGTGCAGTGGCTGCGCGACGGCCTCAAGGTCATCAAGCGCGCCCCGGACGTGGAGGCGCTGGCCGCCAGCGTGAAGGACTCCGGCGACGTCGTCTTCGTGCCGGCGCTCGCGGGCCTGGGCGCGCCCCACTGGCGCCCGGAGGCGCGCGGCCTGTTCGCCGGCATCGACCGCTCCACCACCGTGGCCCACCTGGCGCGCGCGACGCTGGAGGGCGTGGCGCTCCAGATTCACGACCTGGCGGACGCGATGCGCCGCGACAGCGGGCGGGACATCCCCACGTTCAAGGCGGACGGCGGCGCCGCGGCCAACAACCTGCTCATGCAGTACCAGGCCGACCTGCTGGGCGTCCCCGTGGTGCGCCCCCGCAACCTGGAGACCACCGCCCTGGGCGCGGCCTTCCTGGGCGGCCTGGGCGCCGGGGTGTGGACCAGCCCGGACGCCATCCGCCGCGCGTGGAAGGCGGACCGCACCTTCAAGCCGAAGATGAAGCCCGAAGTGCGCGCGCGCCACCTGGAAAAATGGAAGCAGGCGGTTTCGCGCGCGTGAGTTGAAACACCGAAGAGCGGACGTCACACGCGCCGGGGCTTCCATCAAACCCCGGAGCGGGTAGAACGCGAGGCATGGCCTACGACCGCACGTTGCTCTCCCCGGATGCGCTCCAGACCTTCCTCGCGAAGCACCCCGCCTGGACGCACGAGGGCGGGATGATCCGCCGCGTCTATGAGGCGCCCTCCTTCCTGGAGGGCATCGCCTTCGTGGAGAAGGTGGCCAGGGCCGCGGAGGCCGCCAACCACCACCCGGACATCGACATCCGATGGCGCAGGGTGACGCTGGCGCTCGTCACCCACGACGCGGGCGGCCTCACCTTCCGCGACACCGACCTGGCCACCGAAGCGGACCGCCTCTTCTGCGAAGGGACCGGCGGTCGGTGATTCACGGCGTGCGTGGCGCGGCGTGGGCCCTGGCGTGCGCGGCGTGGCTCGCCGCGCTCCCGGCCTCCGCGCAGGATGAAGTCCCCACCGAGCCCCGCCCGGAACGTCTGTATTTCAACTCCGGCACGCTCCTGGGCTCCGCGCGCGTGGTGGGCCTGGGCGGCGCCTACGTGGGCATCGCCGAGGGCGCCGCGGGCTTCCCCAGCAACCTCTCCGCCCTGGCGCATCGCAGCCCCACGCTGGAGCGCGACTGGGACCTGGGCGTCACCCTGTCCTGGCTGGACCTGCCCTTCACCGGCACCAAGCGCCGGGACGTGGACAACGACGGCCAGGCCGACGAGTCCGTGGACAGCCGGCAGCTGCTGGGCGCGTTGATGTTGCAATACAAACGCTTCGGCATCGGCTTCTTCTGGCGCAACAGCCGCACCGGCTACTGCATCACCCTGGACTGCCGGGGCGAGGGCGAGCGGCTGCGCGTGTCGCTCACCCAGTCCGTGCTCGCGGGCTCGGTGGCGTTCGGCCAGGACGACTTCATCCTGTCGCTGGGCATCTTCTCCGCGCAGGCGAGCTTCAGCGAGCTGGGCGACCAGTCCTGGCGCTACGGCGACACGGGCGTGGCGGTGGACATGCTCTACCGTCCGCACGGGCGGCCCTACCGCATTGGCGTGGCGGTGCGTCCGGAGGTGGTGGCCGGCTGGCGCCGCGACGACGGGCAGAGCCCCTTCATCGCCGGGCGGCAGATCTACGCGGCCGTGGTGTCGCCCGCCGTGCTGTCCCTGGGCGCCAGCTGGCGGCTGGGCGAAGGCGCGAACCGCTACAACCGGCTGTCCCCCGCCGGACGGCGCCAGCTGCAGGTGGAGGGGGACGACCTGCCGGTGCCGGCCGAGGAGCCCCGGGACGCGCTCGCCGGCCGCTGGCTCATCACCGCGCAGGTGGACCTCATCTCCAGCGTGAGCAACGCCGTCCCGGAGCGCTCCTTCTCCTCCACGGCGGAGCCCCAGCGCGTGGGCGACAGCGCCACCTTCCAGCCCCGCGTGGGCGCGGAGTGGGACACATTCCCGGGCATCCTGCGCCTGCGCGCGGGCACCTGGCTGGAGTCCACCCCCTTCTCGGGGCGCAACCCCCGGCCGCACCTCACCGGCGGCCTGGAGCTGTTCGTGCTGCGCTACTGGGAGGACTGGTCCATCACCGCGTCGTTCGACCTGGCGAGCCGCTACTCCAACTGGGGCGTCTCCATCGGCTTCTGGCGGTAGTGTCTGTCTTTGGGGAGGGGTGGGAAAACGCGGGGACCGCCCGGGGCGCCCGCGTCCCCATCCACGGTGTCGCGGGCCCCACGCGCGCGCCCCGGTGGTGCGTTCAGCAGCGGGCGACCGAGCAGCCTCCAGGGCAGCCGTTGCTGGTGTGAGACAGCGTGAGGAACCTGCCATCCACGGAGGCGATTCCATGTATCTCGGGCGGGGGTGGCGCAGGACTGTCGTGAGAGCGACGGTGCTGGGGTGGGTGGTCGGTGGGGCCTGGGGTTGCGGTGGCGAAGCGACGCCGCCCGAACCGAAGGACTGCCGGGACACGGCGGCGGGGTGTCCGGCGGGGCAGCCGGCGGTGCCGGACGACATTCCGCCGCCCCCTCCTGGAGCGGAGACACCGCCCGCGGACCCGAATGCAACCCCGCCTCCCGACAAGGAGCCGGAGCAGTTGCCGCCCGCGTCGGGCGCCACGCTGTGGCTCTCCAAGGAGGGCGCCGCCCAGGACGACCTGGCGCTGGACCTGGCGGTGGACCCATCCGGGGACTTCTTCAGCGCGGCGGTGCACGGCTACGACGACCTGGAGGCACGCACCCCCACGGACGATTCGATACAGCTGGTGCTCACCCGGCGCTCGGGCACGGGCCAGACGCTGTGGTCCAGGGCCTATGACGTCCAGGTGGCCATGACGCCCGTGGAGCTGCGCGCCGACGTCCGGGCCCGCATCGCTGCGGATGGCGCGGGTGGCCTGCTGGTGGCCGGCAACCACCAGGGCCTCATGGACCTGGGCACCGGGAAGCTGGCCGGTGGGACCTTCGTCGCCAGGCTGTCCGGGGACGGCGTCACGCTCTGGGCCCACGAAGTGCCGGCGGCCCTGACGGTGGCGGACGTGGCGGCGGACGCGCAGGGCCGGCTGTACGTGGCCTATACCGCGCCGGACACGGTGGACCTGGGCGCGGGCGTGAAGGGCCCCAGCGCGGGCGTGGCGGTGTTCGCGCCGGACGGCACGCCGGAGCGCGCCTTCGCGGTGGGCAGCGCGGAGGCCACCGGCGCGGGCGCGCAGCCCCTGGCGCTGGCGCTGGCGGAGGACGGCAGCGTGGCGGTGGCCGGGAAGTACGTGGGCGCCGTGCGCTTCGGCACCCAGAGCACGCAGGCGGCGGGGACGGGCAGCCCCTTCGTGGCGCTGTACCGGACGAACGGGACGCTCGGGTGGGCCAAGGTCCGGCCCGGCGTGAAGGGCGCCGCGCGGGACGTGAGCTGGGGCCCCTCTGGCGACCTGGTGGCCGGCGGTGACTTCCAGGGCACCTTCTCCTGGGCGCAGACGCCGCTGAAGGGCGCGTCCGGCCCCAGCCCCTTCGTCGTCGTCACCGCCGCGGACGGCACCGAGCGCTGGGCGCGCGACCTGGGACAGGACGCCCAGATGCAGGGCGTGGCCATGCAGGCCTCCGGCGAGGTGCTGGTGACCGGCTACACGTACTCGTGGCTGGAGAACGGCACCACCGGCCAGGACGGCCTGGGCGCCGCGCAGCTCTTCACCCAGCGCTTCGACCCACAGGGGCAGGCCCTGGTCTCCCGCCTCTTCCTGGGCGTCACCCCGGAGCCCCGGGGCGAGCTGTACGGCGTGGAGGCCGTGCCCGCGGTGGTGCTGATGCCGGACGGCGACGCGGTGCTGTACGGCCACACGGACCGCGTCACCGACTTCGGTGTCGACAAGCTCAGGCCCCTGCGCGGCGACGTCTTCCTGCTGCGCGTGAAGTACTGAGCGCCAGGGGATGAAATGAAGACGGGCCCGGTGCATCCGCGCCGGGCCCGTTCCATTTGATTCAATTCAACTCAAGACATCAGTGACCGAGTTCGACGTTCTCCAGGACACCCAGCGCGTCGGGGACCAGGAGCGCGGCGGAGTAGTACGTGCTCACCAGGTACTCGCTGATGGCCTTGTCGTTGATGTCCATGCGGCGCACGGAGATGCCGGGCTCCACCTCGTCCGGGAGCTTCCCGGGGTGCAGGCCGATGACGCCCTGGTCATCCGCCCCGGTGCGCAGCACCAGGATGGAGCTGGTGAGCGTGTTGGAGATGGGGATCTTGTCGCACGGCAGGATGGGCACGCCGCGCCAGGCCATCATCTTGCTGCCGGCCACGTCCACCACCGTGGGGTAGATGCCCCGGCGATTGCACTCCCGGCCGAAGGCCGCGATGGTGCGCGGGTGGGCCAGGAAGAAGCGGGACTTGCGACGGCGCGACAAGAGCTCGTCCATGTCGTCCGGCGTCGGCGGCCCGCTCCGGGTGTTGATGCGCTGCTTCAAGTCCGCGTTGTGCAGCAGCCCGAACTCAGGGTTGTTGATGAGCTCGTGCTCCTTGCGCTCCTTCAACGCCTCCAGGGTCAGACGCAGCTGCTCCGCCGTCTGGTTCATGGGGTCGTTGTAGAGGTCCGCCACGCGGGTGTGCACGCGGAGGATGGTCTGCGCCAGGCTCAGCTCGTACTCGCGGGGCTTGAGCTCGTAGTCCACGAAGCCGCCCGCCAGCGTGGGCTCGCCGTGGTGGCCGGCGTTGAGCGGGATGGCGGCCTGCCCCGCCTTGTCCTGGGGCTTCTTGAGGTTCGCCTTGTACCGGGCCACGTGGGCGCTCAGCGCGGGGGCGTTCAGGATGAGGGACTCGAACACCTGCTGCGGCAGCGCCATCACGGTGCAGGCCGTGTTCGCCTTCACCGTGAAGGGCCAGACGTCGTTGGACTCCACCACGGCCGAATCGCCAAAGTGGTCGCCGTCCGCGAGCGTGTCCAGCACCACGGGGTCGCCGAACTTGCCCGTGCCCAGCTTCGTCGCCTTGCCGTGCGCGATGAGGAAGACGTGTTCGGCGGGCTGGCCCGCCTCCACGATGGACTCACCGGCCTTGTACTGCTTCTGCACGAAGCGGCTCGCGAGCGCCCGGACCGTCAGGCCCTCCTCGTCCGCGTCGAACCCGCGCAGGAGCGGCAGCTTGAGCAGCTCCTGGGGGATGACCTCCACCTTCGCGCCGACGTTGGTGAAGTTCAGCCGGTCGTCGCCCACGGAGTACGTGAGGCGCCGGTTGACGCGGAACACGCCGTTCGTCGCCACCCAGGGCAGCATGCGCAGCAGCCACCGCGGGGAAATGCCCTGCATCTGCGGCTGGGACTTGGTCGTCGTCGCCAGCTGGCGTGCACCCGCCGTACTGAGGCTGGAGTGCTCGGTGTCGCCGTTGTTGATGGGATTCGCCATGAAGAGAGCTCCGGAAGTGCGTGGGGGCCTGGGACTACGAGCGACCGATTTCGACGCTCTCCAGGATGCCCAGCGCGTCCGGGGTGAGGACGGCCGCGGAGAAGTACGCGGTGACCAGGTAGTTCATGATGGCCTTCTCGTTGATGCCCATGAACCGGACGTTGAGGCTGGGCTCGATCTCATCCGGGATGCCGGCCTGGTGCAGGCCGACGACGCCCTGGTTCTTCTCACCCACGCGCATCAGCATGATGGAGCTGGTGCGCGACTCGGTGACGGGGATCTTGTTGCAGGAGACGATGGGGATGCCGCGCCAGGCGGGGATCATGTTCCCGTTCATGTCCACGCTGGTGGGGTAGATGCCCTGGCGGTTGCACTCCTGGCCGAACGCGGCGATGGCGCGCGGGTGGGCCAGGAAGAACGACGGCTCCTTCCACACGGTGGCCAGCAGCTCGTCCATGTCGTCCGGCGTCGGCGGGCCGCGGCGGGTGTGGATGCGCTGCTTGAGGTCCGCGTTGTGCAGCAGGCCGAACTCACGGTTGTTGATGAGCTCGTGCTCCTTGCGCTCCTTCAGGGCCTCCACGGTCAGACGCAGCTGCTGCTGGGTCTGGTTCATGGGGTCGTTGAAGAGGTCCGCGACGCGCGTGTGTATCTGGAGCACGGTCTGCGCGACGCTCAGCTCGAACTCGCGGGGCGCCGTCTCGTAGTCCACGTAGGTGCCGGGCAGCACGGGCTCGCCCTTGTGGCCGGCGGCCAGCTCGATGGCGGCCTGGCCGGAGGTGTCCTGCTTCTTCTTGGAGCGGGCCTTGAACTCCTCGATGTGCTTGTTGAGCGAGGGGGCCTGGGCCACCACCGCCTCGAAGGCGGACTGCTGGAGGATGAGCACCGTCACGGGCGTCACGGCCTTCACCGTGAACTGCCAGTGGTCCTGCGACTCCAGCAGCGCCTGGTAGCTGTAGTGGTCGCCGTCGGCCAGCGTGTCCAGCACGGTGGGCTCGCCGTACTTGCCGGCGCCGATGCGGTTCACCTTGCCGTGCGCGATGAGGACGATGGAGTCGGCTTCCTTGCCGGCCTCCGTGATGACCTCACCGGCCTTGTACTCCTTCTGCACGAAGCGGTTGGCCAGGGCGGAGAGGACCTCCGCGTCGTCGTAGCCGCGCAGCAGGGGCAGCTCGCCCAGCTCCGCCGGGATGACCTGCACCTTGGCGCCGGTGCTGGTGAAGGTGACGCGGCCGTCGCCCACGGCGTAGCTCATGCGGCGGTTGACGCGGTACGTGCCGCCGGACACCTGCACCCACGGCAGCAGCTTGAGCAGCCACCGCGAGGAGATGCCCTGCATCTGCGGCTCGGACTTGGTGGTGGTCGCCAGCTGGCGTGCCGCCGCGGTCCCGAGGCTCAGCGAGTTCTCATCATGCGTCTTGGGGTTCGACATGGGTCACCTCTCCCTAGGTTGGAAAATCAAAGCCTGTTCACTGCCTTCAAGACTCAGGAGCGCTCGCGCTTGAACAGCTCCACCACGCGCATCGCGGACGTGCCCAGCGCGCCAAGACTGCCGATGTTGCCGGTCTTGAACTTGGGCATGGCCGCGTCCCGCAATTCGAATTCCTTGTAGCGGTCCACCGCCGCGTGCCACATGGGGATGCCCGCCATCCACTGCTGGAGCTGCTCCACGTACTTGTTCAGCTTCTCCTGCGCGTCCGTGTCCAGGTCGAAGGCGCGGATGACCACCGGCACCTCCTTGGCGACCAGGTGCTCGAACTGCTTCATCCGCGCGGTCATCAGGTGGTTCACGACGAGGACGGCTTCGTCCTTGGTCACGCCCAGGAACTTCTGGAC
The DNA here is from genome assembly GCF_026626625.1 of Corallococcus sp. BB11-1. Classification (NCBI taxonomy): domain Bacteria; kingdom Pseudomonadati; phylum Myxococcota; class Myxococcia; order Myxococcales; family Myxococcaceae; genus Corallococcus; species Corallococcus sp. BB11-1. The sequence continues at coordinate 27,089 of NZ_JAPNJY010000027.1, forward strand.
CACCAGCACGCCGTTGTTGAGCTCACCCTCGAACTCAATCTCCTTCTGGTAGGAGAAGATGTCGTTGACGAGGCAGGCGTAGTCCGCGGCCGAGTTCTCCAGCGCGCGCAGCGTGCGGGTCTTGAAGATGGCCTCCGGGATGGCGTCGCCCTTGGACAGCCGCGACAGGCTCATGGTGAGGTCCGAGCCGAACGTCTTGCGGCGCATCTCCACGTAGTCCACCGGGTCCGGGACGCGGTTGAGGATCTGGTTGTTCAGCTCCCAGACCCAGCTCTCCGTCATGTCCTGGATGGCCTTGCGGAACAGCTTGCGCCCGTAGGGGGAGAGCGGGCCGGCCGTGCGCTTCCACAGGTCCGCCAGGCCCACCTCCACGGGGTTGGTGGGCACCGCGGCGTTCGCGGCCTCCACGTCATCCGGCATGAACTGGGTGAGGCGTGCGTTGAACAGCTTCGCGCCCGGCATGTCGCGGGTGTAGCTGTAGAGCGCGGGGAAGTAGTCGTCCGCGTAGGTGCCCCACACGAGCCAGCACGCCGTGAGGTCCAGCTGTTCGGGGGTCGCGTCCGGGTGGATGAGCGCGCCGCAGAGGGCCACGTCCGCGACGTCGAACTTGTGGTCATCCCAGATGTAGAGCCCCACGCCGGGCAGCTCGTCCAGCATGCCCATCCGGCGCGCCCAGTCCTTGGAGTTGCGCCGCGCGCGCTCCAGGTGCGGGCTCAGGTACGTGCTGTAGGGCATGTAGAACTTCGGCAGCTTCACCGGCCCCACGTGCTGGCGCGGGACGTGGCTGAAGCTGCGGGCGCGGGGCCCCAGGCCCAGCGCGCCGGCCGTCAGCGGCAGCTTGAGGGCGGACATGCCCAGGCCGGCAGGCAGCGGGATGGACAGCTCCCGGTTCTCCCGCCCGGCGGTCTGGTTCATGTAGCGGTTGGAGCGCATGTGCCACTCGTGGCCGCCGGACTGCCAGTCCTGGAGCCCGCGCAGGTACAGCAGCACCTGCGCCTGCTCCGCCGGGTTCAGGCCGTACTCCGCGAAGAGCCAGGGCAGCTCCGTCGCGGCGGTGTTCTCGAACTGCTGGAGCCGGGAGGTCAGCAGGTCGTTGACCAGGTCCGCGGCGCGCTGCGTGTCGCACTCCAGGAACTTCTCCACCACCAGCACGCCGTTGGAGAGCTCACCCTCCTCCAGGATTTCACGCTCGTAGGAGAACAGGTCGTTGCGCAGGTGGACGGCGTCGGAGAACGTGTCCTTGAAGACGCGCATCGGGCGGCTGTGGACGACGCGGGCGGGGATCTCCGCGACGGCGTGCTCCACCAGGTCGGAGGACCACGGAGCGCCACCGACCTTGCGGCGCATCTCGATGTACTCGACGGGGTTGGAGACGCGCGCCTCGGAGATGTTTTCAATCTCCCACATCGACTCATCGAGCAGGTGCTTGGTGTTCTCGAAGAAGCGGCGGCGCCACTCCATGGACATGGAGGGCACGGTGCGCTGCCACAGGTTCCACAGGCCGCGCTCCACCGCGTTGGTGGGCTCCGGCGGCGTCTGCGCCAGGTCCAGCGGCATGAACAGCGGCAGCCGGTCCAGGTACGCTTGCCCCCCCTGGATGTCGCGCGAGTACTTGTAGACCTCCAGGAAGTGGTCGTCGAAGTAGAAGACCCAGACGTACCAGTCGGTGACGAGGTCCAGCTCCACGCTCGGCGCTTCCGGGTGCGTGTACGCACAGAGCAGCGCGTAGTCCATGCCGTCGAAGCGGCGCTCGGACCAGATCTCCCGCTCCGTCCCGTCGTTCGGCGGGCCCAGGATGCCCATCTCGTACGACCACGCCTTCGTGTGGACACGGGCCGCTTCGAGGTGCGGATTCAGGCGCGCCGGCCACGGAACATAGAAATCCGGCAGCTCGAACGGCTGTTTGTGTCGCGCCTTGGACATGGGTACCCCTCGTTGGACTCCCAAGCCTTGTAGTGGCGTTGAGAACCCGACTCCACGCTAAACATGGTGCTCGGGCAAATTCGAGTAATCTCAGGAATTAGGAATGGCGGGCCGGGTTGCCCTCCACCCACGGGATGTCACGCATCTGTTTCGGGATTGGCGGGAACCCGTCGCAGATTGGCATTTCCGCCACTCACGGCGGGGGCGTGAGGACAGGCACAAGGCATCCACCGGCGGGCCCTTCTGGCGCGCCGCGAAAGGATTGCCATGCTTGCTCAAATCGTCCTCTTCGACGGCTTCGACCTGCTGGACGCGCTGGCCCCCTATGAAGTGCTGTGGGCGGGCGGCGACATCGCGGGAGGCGCGTTGCAGGTGGAGCTCGTCTCCTTCGAGGGCGCTCGCGAGGTGCCGAGCACTCCCACAGGTATGTTGGTGAAGGCCACGGGCCGCATCGACCTGGAGCGCGCGGACCTGCTCATCCTCCCGGGCGCCGCGGGTTCGCAGGGTGGGAGTGGACCGGGCTCCATTCCGGCGCTGCTCGCCAACGCCGTCGGGACGGGGCTTTCGGACGTGCTGGAACAGGCGCTCGCGAAGCCGGGGCTCACGGTGGGCACGGTGTGCGGAGGTTCAATGCTGCTGGGCATGGCGGGGCTGTTGAAGGGACGCCGCGCCACCACGAACCACGCGGCCCTGGAGGCGCTGAAGGACACGGGGGCGGACGTCATCGCCGCGCGCATCGTGGACGACGGGAACCTGGTGACGGCCGCGGGCGTCACGTCCGGCCTGGACCTGGGCGTGTACCTGCTGGAGCGCATGGTGGGGCCTCGCGTGGCGCACGGCGTGGAAGCCCTCTTCCAGTTCGAGCGGCGCGGCACGGTGTGGCGCGCGCAGGGCCACGAAGCCCTGGCCTGGTGATGTCTCCCCTCCCCTCCATTCAACCGGAAAGACTGCCCATGAACGACCTCACGAACCCCATGACGCGCCCCGAGCCGCTCCAACTGGGGATGCTGCTCTACCCGGACCTCACGCTGCTGGACCTGGTCGGTCCCCAGGCCGTGCTGGGCATGCACGCGCGGACGCATCTGGTGTGGAAGACGCTGGAGGTCGTGATGTCCGACTCCGGGATTGGCATCCAGCCGACGGCGACGCTCGACACCTGCCCGGAGGACCTGGACATCCTGTTCGTGCCGGGTGGCATGGGCACCGCCCGGGCCATGGAGGATCCGGCGCTGCTCGCGTTCCTGAAGGACCGGGCCCCGCGCGCCCGCTATGTGACGTCCGTGTGTTCGGGGTCGCTGCTGCTGGCCGCGGCGGGCCTGCTGCGGGGCTACCGCTCCACGTCGCACTGGGCGTCGCTCGAATTCCTGCGGGGCTACGGCGCGGAGCCGGTGAAGGCGCGTGTCGTGGTGGACCGCAATCGGTTCTCCGGCGGCGGCGTGACGGCGGGCATCGACTTCGGGCTGACGCTGCTCGCGCACCTTCGCGGCGAGGACACGGCGAAGCTCACGCAGTTGATGCTGGAGTACGACCCGGCCCCGCCCTTCAACGCGGGCACGCCGGATGCGGCGGGTCCGGAGATGACGGAGCGGGTGCTCCAGTTCCTGGATGAGACCCAGCAGCACCTGCAACGGCTGTCTGACGAGGCCCGGAGCGCCATGGCCGCCTGAGCCAGAACGGGCAACGGGCCTCCAGCCTCACCCGATGGAATGATTTCCCTCCGGCGGGACAAGGACATGCGCGCAGGGCCTCAGGCCCCTCTCGTGGTGACTCCTTCCTTCACGCCACTCCGTTGATGACGTCGACCTCCGGAAAGGAGCAAGCCCTCACGGGCCCTCCGGACGGGGGTGCGCTGGCGTCGGAGGCATTGGTGCCGGGTGGGTGGGTGACGACGGCACAGCGGGAGCCGGAGCCTCGGGCGTAAGCGGAGAAGGCGCGGCAGGTGGGGCGGGCGGAGCGGCCTCCTGGTCCGGAGGGGACCCGGCGTCAGGCGGTGCCTTCACGGGTGGCACTGACTCCGCAGGGTCCTCTCCCGCCGGAGTCGGAGCCTTCGCGACCACGACGCCCTGGGGCGTCACCGCATACACCTCCCACCAGTCGAGGACGCGTCCGCTGGGGCCGCCGCAGCGGTGAAAGCGCTGGTCCACGACCACGAAGTACAGGTCGGGCGTCGGGCCCGTGAAGACGGTGACATCCAAGCCCTGCTCCGGACTTGAGCATCCCGCGAACAGGTTCGGAAACGGCTGGGTTCGCACCACCTCGCGAATGGCGCCCGCCGCGGCAAGCGCGGCACCGGCGTCCATGGACTCGGCGACAGTCCTCGCCGAATGCTCGTCCGGCTACGTCACCTCGCCCTTCCAGGCAGCAGCGGGCGCAGCACACCCGTGGAGCACCGCGACCCACCCAGCAAGCGTCAAGGCCTTGATCATCGTGCACACCTGATCACGGAGTAACCGTAACCCACCGGGGCGCCATTCAGGCACCACGCTCCGGAAGGACGGGCGCGCGCTGCGTGGGGCGCAGACTCCCAGCGTGACCAGCAAGCTCGGACGTCGCTCCACTGCTGGACCTCGCCCGTGGGAAAGCAGCGCAGGAGTTGCCTCGTCTTCGCGGCGCTCCTGCGCTTTATGTGGATTCACTGCAAGGCGGTCTTGGTGAATGAGGAGCACTGTCCCTCCCTTCGGTCCCGCTGCTGCTCAGCGAGCGGCACGCCCCCGTGCACTCGACGTAGAGGGCGTAGTCCGCCTTGCCGTGGCCACGAGCCAGGGGGAACTCGCGGACGGCCACCCCGAGCCCGGCGGCGAGGTTGAGTTCGGCGAAGTCCTGGACGAGCCAACCCGCCTTCTGGAGCGCAGCGTCAATGTTCTCGCGAGCAGCAGCTTCGGGCGTTGGCATCGGAGCGCCGATTTTCGCTGAAAGCCCCGCCCACGGCGATCTCGAAGTACCCACCGGCGGGCTTCCGCATCGATTCGGCCGGTGGGACCCACCCTCACATGAGTTAGCAGGACGCCTGTCCCCCCCAAACGGGTGGCGCTTGCCCTTCTTCGAGGCGGCCTTTCAGTGAATCCAGCACACACCCACGGGCCGATACGATAGTCTATTGCCACTGGGAGGTCGCCGCGATGGCCGTCAATACCGGTGTCAACAAGATGTCCGTGGTGACCAAGGATTCTGGTGGCATCACCGTGGCCTTCCCGGACGTGTGCAAGACCCCCAGTCCGGGCGGCCCCATCCCCATTCCCTACCCCAACATCGCGAAGTCCTCGGACACGGCCAAAGGCAGCAAGAAGGTGACGGTGGAGGGCAACCCGGTCTGCCTGAAGGATTCGAACTTCGGCACCAGCACGGGCGACGAGGCAGGGACGGCCGGCGGTGGGGTGGCCTCCAGCAAGACAAAGGGCAAGGCCGAGTTCGTGAACTTCTCGTTTGATGTGCAGTTCGAAGGGAAGAACGTCGCGCGTGCCATGGACCTGATGCTGCACAACGACAAGAACACGCCTCCTTCCCCGGTGATGCAGCCACCGGTGGTTGCCCTCGGCGGCTCCGCCAAGGACGAGTGCGACGTCTGTCATGAACCGCGATAAGCATCGCGTCACAAGGCCGGACAAGGACTCCCGCATGGCTCCCGTGAAGCCAGAAGGCAACCGTTCCGACGCGCCACCTGATGTGGAGGAGCGCATCATCGAGCCCAGGACGGGGTGGCTCGTCGGCTTCGAGGCAGGGCGTATCCTGGTGGACTTTCCCGGCAACCACCGGGGCCCGCTACCGGCTCGTACCGCGGTCGCCCTGGAGCCAGGGGTGCTGGCGCATGCGGCGGCGCAGCGTCAGGAAGCCGTGCTGCTCTTCGCGGGCGGGGACCCGTCCCGTCCGCTGCTGATGGGGCTGCTCCAGCCAGAGCGCTTGACGCCGCTCATCGACGCGCTGCTCGACACACCGCCCGCCGCGCCGAAGGAGGTCCACCTGGACGGCCGTCGCGTGGTGCTCGAGGGGCGAGAGGAGGTCGTGCTCCGCTGTGGGAAGGCGAGCCTCACGCTGCGCCGCAATGGCCAGGTCGTCCTGCGGGGGGTGAACATCCGGACCGAGGCGGATGAGGTCCAGCGCATCAAGGGCGGGAAGGTCCAGATCAACTGAGCGGGGCCGTGAAGGCGCTTCGCATGAGACGCGACTGGTGGTGGTGTTAGCCACCGCTCGTGGGAGGAAGGCATGTCCAAACAGGAGCACAGCTGGGATGCCGAGAACATGCCGACGATGCACACGCATACGGTCGGCGCGGAGGCCAGCATCGTCGAGGGGGCAGGAGCTTGCCTCAACCGCCACAACGCTGGCCGCAACAAGTCCACGGGATTTCTCACGAAGAGCTCCTGCAACTACAGATGGCAGGCCTTCCGCAGGGCCTTGGATACAGCAGACAAGGCGAAGTACAACTGGCCGGCCTATGAGTCCATCCAGGAACTCGTCCAGAAGACCCAGCGTGGGAAGGCACGAAAGACCATCGACCTGCTGAGCCGCACCCCCAGCGGCACCAGGCGGCACCCCGTCCCCTCCGAGGACAACAAGGCCTGGGACATCACGGCGGGCGGTGAGAACTTCCAGACCCGGTGCACCCGGCCCTACTGGCACGAGTCGCACCACATCATCCCCGATGGCGCATTCCAGGCCGCCATCGCCGAGGCGGCGGCGGGCGAACCGCTGGAGCCGGTCTATGTCAGGCTCATCCGGGGCGGTTTGTTGAGGGAGAAGTACAACCTCAACCACACGCACAACATGATCATCCTCCCCATGGCCAAGGAGGTTGCATTCGCGCTGGGGCTGCCCCGCCACCGGGTCTCCCGGACCATGCGCTCCCACGAGGCGTATAGCGACAAGGTCCGGACGGACCTGGACAAGATATTCAAGCCGGTCCAGAGCGATGCGAAGAAGCACCGCAAGAAGCCGGATTACGCTGACTGCAAGAAGCAGCTCATGGACCTCTCAGGGACCTACCGCAAGGGCATCCTGGATGCGGGAGAGTCGATGAAAGCGACTGGGGAGAAGGAGAACAACGCCTTGGAGGATGCCTTCGAGGCAGATGCCGCCGCGGGCTCCCTGTGAGGGAGCGCCGGGAAGGGACTTCATGCTGCGGTTCTTCAAGCTGATGGTGAGTGGCAAGCTGGGCGACCCGACGCTGTGCATGCTGCACAGCCTGGTGGAGGGCCTGGGGATGGACGTCGCGCGTGTGGGCCTGGGCGAACGGGTGGGGAGCCTCTATCCGGAGGATGCGCGCGTCTACATGTCCGAGGACTCGCCGGGCATCAAGCTGTCACCCCTGCTGGGCAATACCCGCAACACCCTCATCGTCTCCAGCGAGCTGCGCGCCGTCATCCAGAAGCACTGCACGAACGAGATCGAATATCTGGGCTTCACGCTGTACGACCATCGCAAGCGCAGCTACAGCCCTGACTACTGCATCGTGAATCCCATTGGCACCTTCGACTGTGTCGACTTCCAGGCCAGTGAGGTGCTCTGGAGCGACAAGACTCCCAACAAGCCCCTCACCATCAAGAAGCACGTGCTGGACCGCGAGAAGGTGGAACGCGCGCCGCAGTTGTTTCGTGTGGACAAGGATCCCATGACCTACGTGCTGCGCTACGAGCTGGCCAAGGAGATCAGTGACCGGCGGTTCGCCAACGTCTACTGGAAGGAGCTGCCGCTCAATGACGCGGGAAAGTAGGTGCCGGTGATGGCGGACCGCCCCATCCCGCCCGGGCCCCGCGGCGCACGGCGCATTCTGTGGGACGTCCTGGAGGAGCACCTGGATGAAGCCTCCTTCCTGTGGCGCCAGCGCGAGCGCTCCCTCCTGGCTCCCGATGAGCGGTTGGAGGATCTCGCGGGAGGAGAAGAGGCGCGGCTGCTGGCGCACCTGGGGGGGCTGGTCACCGGAGGCAGGGCCGCGGCCGGTCGGCTGCTATGGCCTGCCCTAGCAGCGGAGGAGCCGGAGCGCGTAGGCGCCGCCGCCTGGTCCCTGATGGCCTCGCGGGAGGAGGACCGGACCCCGTCCGTGCTGGAGGCGTTGGGAACAGCGGAGGACGCCCAGCGCGCCGGGTTGCTGAGGGCCCTGGAGCTGGGGGAGCGCACCGGGCTGGAGGGCGCGTTGCTGCGGGTAGCGCCTGGACTGGAGGCGCTGCCTCAAGCAGGGGTGCTGGAGGTGCTTGTCCACCGCGGGGCGGACGTGACGCCGCTGCTGGCGCGGCTGGCTCCCGGCGGCCCGACACCGCTCCATCGGGCGGCGCTGCGGGCGGCGCGCCTGGTGCCGACGCCCCTGGCCATGGCCTGGGTCCGAGGCGCGATGGAGGACGCCCCGCCCTCGCTCCAGGACGCCGCCCGGGTGGCGGGGCTCATCCACCACCTGCGCGAGCCGTGGCTGCGATGCCGCAAGGAAGTGGAGCAGGGCCGTGTCCGGGGACGGGTGCCGCTGCTCGCGCTGGCCATCAGCGGAGGCCCCCGCGAAACGGAGGCGCTGGTGCGGGGACTGGAGTGGCCCCAACTGCGCGAGGAGGTGCTCTGGGCCCTGGGGTTCTGCGGTCGGCTCTCCGCGGCGGAGGCGCTGCTGGACATCATCCGGGATGAAGGGAGCTGGGCGGCGGCCGACTCGTTCGCGACCATCACCGGACTGCCGCTGGAGGAGCCTCGGTTCCTGGAGAGGGTTCCAGAGGACGAGGAGCCCGCCGAGGAGGGCGAGGCCGGCGGCGGCGGTGACGAAGCGGAGCTGCCGGGGCCCGGCGTGCTGGCGATGAAGGTGCATGCGGCCCAGGTGGAGGCATGGTGGCGCGAGGCCCGCCCGCGCTTCGAGGACCGAGGGCGTTATCTGCTGGGCCGACCCTGGTCGCCCGAGGGGCTGGTCGCGGCCCTGGAGGAGGTCTCCATGAGACGGCGCCCGGTGTTGGCCTGGGAACTGGCGGTGCGCAGCCAGGGGGCCTGTCAGGTGGAGCCTCGGGCCTGGACCTGGGTCCAGCGGGCCGCGCTGTCGCGGGCCAAGGGAGTGAGGATGTCCGTGCAGCCCTTCGAGGCCTTCATGACGGGGAACGCATGAGCGCGCCACGAGCCGCGATCACCGCCACGGGCGCCATCACTTCGGTGGGAAGGACCGCCGCCGCAGCCTGTGCCGCCATCCGCGCGGGCATCGCCCGGCCTCGCAAGGTCCCAGGTTTCCGGCTCGTGGACGAGGAGACCCAGGAACCCATGGAGCTCGTGGGCCACCCCATTCAGGCCTACACGGAGGGGTTCCATCTGGTGGGCCGTTGGCTGCGGCTGGCGCGCGGGTGCGTCGCGGACCTGCGGGAGCACGCCTCGGTCCCTGGCGCTTCGGATGGGCGCTTCTGGGGTCGAACGGGGCTGCTCGCGGTGCTGCCAGCGGTCAACGCGGAGCTCCTGCTCTCCGAAGTGGAGGACATCCCTGGCATCCTGCGAGACGACTACCTGCGCCCCCTGCACCGGCTGTTGGGCCTGCCCATTCCGGAGGCAAACCTGCACCTGTTTCCCTCGGGACACGCGGGCACCGCGCTCGCCCTGGGCAGCGGCCTCCAGCAGTTGGAGGCTGGGAGGCTGGAGCAGTTGCTGGTGGTGGCCGTCGACTCGCTGTTTGATCCGCTGCTGCTGACCCAGTTGTCCGAAGCGAGGCGCCTGAAGTCCGAGGACCAACCCGTCGGGCTCATGCCAGGCGAGGCGGGCGTGTGCCTGCTGGTGGAGCGGGAGTCGGGTGCGCGGCGGCGGCAGGTGGCGGCCGAAGCCCTCATCACCGCCATTGCCACCGGCCAGGAGCCACATGCCCATGCCTCAGGGCAGCCGAACACGGGCCAAGGGCTCGCGGCCTGCGTCCGGGAGGGCCTGGATCGGGTCTCTCCGACGGGCCCCTTCGAAGGAGAAGTCTACGCGGACCTGAATGGAGAGGAGTGGAGGGCCCGTGAGTGGGGGGGTGCGCTCGTCCGGCTCGAACAGCGATTGGGCCGCTGTCAGTCGCACCTGCCCTGCGGCTCCGTCGGAGATGTGGGGGCGGCAAGCGGCGCCCTGGGGGTATGCCTCGCCAGCCAGGCCCTGTCCTTGCGCCAGGCCTGGCAGGGACAGGCGCTCATCCTCTCAAGTTCCGCTGAAGGCGCCGTGGGCACGCTCCACCTCCAGGAGGCGGAGTCATGAACCACGGTGCCCCTGCGGTTCGCGGGAGCCGCCGATGACCCTGCCCTCCGAATTCCTCCCTGTGTTCGTACACAATGCGCTGGGCGATGCGGCCGAGTTGCTGCCCGCGGTGCGCGCCGGGACGATCTCCTGGCGGAAGATGATGGAGTTCTGCCAGCACCTGCGGTTGGCGGGTATTGGCTCGCTCTTCCTGGAGGGCACCTCCGAGGGGCTGCTGCTCCGGCTGTTCCAGAGCGGGCGTGCCTTCGGGCACTACCTGACGCATGCGGTCGATGCACCCATCCGGACCAGTCAGTGTGCCCCGTTCTTCGACGCCGTGGCGGCGGATGACGTCGAGGGGGCCACGTTGGTGGCGCGCCACGCGCGTCGGGCATGGGTGCAGGGCGAGGAGTACGCGGAGGACTTCTACTTTGTCGAGCTGCTCATGCAGCACTTCTTCCTGGGGGCGGAGCCGCATCAGTGTGAAGGGCTGCTTGCGCGGTACGAGCAGGCCCTGAAGGGCGCAGAGGATGCGCGGTGGGGCATCTGCAAAGCCTTGCTCGAATCGGATGGAAAGGCATTTGGGGAGAGCCTGTCCCTGTTCCTGTCAGAGCGCGCCGACCACTTCCAACGGCAGGTCCGCAAGGACAGGCTGGCACCGGAGTTGGCGGTCACCGTGGCCCACTTCTGCGTTGAAGGGCTCGCGCTCGTTCGGCTCGCGGAGCGGAAGGGGCTGCCGACGGAGGAGGACTACCTCCATGTCCCGTCCATCGCACGGGAGCCGCTTCCCAGCACGGCGCGTGCGGACTCCTGGCTCCAGTTGGACCCGTGAGCTTGTTGTCCATATCCAAGCCGTCGCGGTCCGTGGACTCCAGCGCCATGCCGGAATGAGTCCACGGCCATCCGCGTGGAGTGGGGAGCGGCGAGGAGCCGTACGCCTTGCGCTTCGCCGCTGACAGTGCGGGGAGCGCGCATCCCTTCACGGGACGGCCACCCTCCCCACCTCCCGCCAGCGAAGGTCCTAGCGGCGCGGCGAGCGACGCGACGGGCTCTTGCGAGCGCCCGCGCGGGTGTTCTTCCGGGCCGTCGTGCCGCGCTTCGCGGTCGTCGTCTTGCGCGCGGTGCGGCCCGCGGCGGCGCGACGGACGGGCGACTTGCGGACGCCCCGCTTGGCGGTGGCGCGCTTCGCCGTCCCACGCTTCGTGGTGGCGCGCTTCGCCGTCCCACGCTTGCCCGCGGCCTTCTTCGCGGCAGGACGCTTGGCCGCGGCCTTCTTCGCGGTGGTGCGCTTCGTGGTCGCGCGCTTCGCGGCGCCGGTGCTGCGGCGGGGCGAGGCCTTGCGCGCGCTCTTGCGCGTCCCTGAAGCGCGGCGGCGCGACGGCGTGGCGGACTCACCGGCCAGCATCAGGGTGTTGGACAGCGACGGGGTCTCGTTCGGGTCCTGCGCGTTCGTTTCAGCGTTCATCAATACCCTCCAGGTTTGAAAACACCCGGAGCGTACGCGCAACCGCATGAAGTCAACCCATGCGCCCCAGCACAGATGCACGCCATCCAACGAATGCCCGCGCGATCACCACCGCGCGAGGCCGAAAATCCGGCCCCGGCGCGCACGGGTCAACGCTTCGCTACGCCGCGCCCTTCAGGAACGCGGCCAGCTTCTCGTACGCCACCGCGAGCGGAGGGATGGGCGCGCTCTCATGGAGCTGGTGCGCCTGCGCCGTCTCACCGGGCCCGAAGTTCACCGCGTCCACGCCCCACTCACCGAAGCGCGCCACGTCCGTCCACGCCTGCTTCGACGCGGCCGGCAGCCCCGTGAGCGCCATCAGCCGCTGGAAGAGCGGGTTGCCCGCGGCCACCGGCCCGCTGGGCGACGCATCCGTGAACTCCACCTCCGCGCGGCCCGCCACCAGCGCCAGCACGTCCTCCTTCGCCTGCGCCACGCTCTTGCCCGGCGCGAAGCGGTAGTTGAGGTTCAGCTCGAACGCCTCCGGCACCACGTTGCGCGCCCGGCCTCCCTTGGCGAGCGTGGCGCTCATCACCTCGTAGAAGGGGAAGCCCGCGACGTTCACCTCCACGCGCTCGCGCCCCAACAGCTCCGTGAGCAGCGGGCCCGCCTTGTGGATGGCGTTCTCCCCCTGCCACGGCCTGGCGGAGTGCGCGCTGCGCCCGGTGAAGCGCACCGTCACCTGCATGCTGCCGACGCAGCCCACCTGCACCACGCCATCCGTGGGCTCCATCGCGATGCCGAAGCTCACGCGCGTCAGGTCCGGCCGCTTCGCGTACAGCGGGATGAGGCCGCTCTCCGCGTAGGCCCCCTCCTCGCGCTCGTACAGCAGGAAGGCCACGTTGACGGGCAATGTGTCGCGGCGCAGGTCCTCCGCCAGCGCCATCATCACCGCCAGGCCGCCCTTCATGTCGGACGCGCCCAGGCCGTGCACGCGCTCGCCTTCGATGCGGGGCGCGCGGCCCACGTCGCCCGGGTGCATGGGCACCGTGTCCAGATGGCCGATGAGCGCCACCGTGGGCCGGGTATCCTCCAGCGACCCCAACAGCAGCGTGTGGCCGACGCGGAAGACCTCTTCCCGGCGGAAGTGGCGCAGCGCCCAGCCCTCGACGTGGGCCGCGATGGGACCCTCGTGGCCAATGGGGCTGTCGATGCGGCACAACTCGAGCGTCGTATGGGCAAGACGGGCGGCGAGGTCGTTGGAAGCCATGCGGGGCCCACCATACTCCCCGCCCCCGCCCGCTCCCAGCACGCCGCCCGCCAGGGCCTACAGGTCGTCGAAGGACGTCACGCCGTCCAGCACCGTGACGGCGATGCACGCGGGCCCCTGCAGGGCCGTGAAGTCATGCATGGAGCCGTCCGTCTTCTCCAGCTCCTCGCCCGGCCACACCTCATGGCCGTTGTCCTCGCGGAAGCCGCCCTCCAGCACCAGGTTCCACTCGCGGCCCACGTGGGTGTGGCGCGGGTAGCGCACGCCGGGCATCAGCCGCACGATGGCCGCCATCATCCCCTCGCGCGCGGGGCCCGTCTCCACCGGCATCAGCTCCACGCCCTCCACCGGGCCCGGCATCCAGTTGTTCGGATCCGCCGTGGACTCCAGCAGGGCGAGCGCCCGCTCCTGGGTCACGTCCAGGAACGCGGCCACCTTCGCGCCCCACCGGGCGAAGCGCCCGGGGCCCTCCATGTGCCGCATCAGGCGGGGCAGCGCCTCCGCCGGAGGCGACACCGGGACCACCAGCGTCCCGAGGGCATCCACGGCCGGCGCCAGCCGGGAGAGGTCCGCCCGACACCGGGCACACCCGTCCAGGTGACGGGACGCGGCCTCCCGCCGGGCCGGCTCCAGGGTCCCGAGCAGCCACTCGGGGAGGATGTCGTCGAGGTGTTCCATGGGGTGGGTTCTTGGGACCGCGTGAGTCACCGAGGTTCTATACGCGCCTCCGGCGATGGCGGATTTTCGCGCCTCACACCGGAACCGCGAACTCCCGCAGCGCCGCGTTCAGGCTCGTCTTCTGGTCGGTGGACGCCTTGCGCTGCCCGATGATGAGCGCGCACGGGACCATGTACTTCCCGGCGGGAAACTCCTTCTCCCGCATTCCGGGAATCACCACGCTCCGGGCCGGCACGCGCCCCTTGTAGACGCGCTCCTCCGGGCCGGTGACGTCGATGATCTGCGTGGACGCGGTCAGCACGACGTTGGCGCCCAGCACCGCCTCCTCCTCCACCACCACCCCCTCCACCACGATGGAGCGGCTGCCCAGGAAGGCCCCGTCCTCGATGATGACGGGCGACGCGGAGGGCGGCTCGAGCACACCCCCCAACCCCACCCCACCCGACAGGTGGACATGGCGGCCCACCTGCGCGCAGGAGCCCACCGTGGCCCAGGTGTCCACCATGGTGCCCGCGCCGACCCGGGCACCGATGTTCACGTAGCCGGGCATCACAACAGCGCCCTTCTCCACGAAGGCGCCGTAGCGCACGGTGCCCGGCGGCACCACGCGCACGCCCGCGGCCTCCAGGCCCTTCTTCAGGGGCACCTTGTCGTAGAACTCGAAGGGGCCCACCTCCATCACCTGCATCTCCGACACCGCGAAGAACAGGAGGATGGCCTCCTTCACCCAGGCGTTCACCCGCCAGCCGTCCGGCTCCTTCTGGGCGACGCGCAGCTCGCCGGCATCCAGCCGCGCCAGCGTTTCGCGCACCGCCGCCACGGTGTCCGCGTCCTTCAGCTTCGAGCGGTCCGCGAAGGCCGCGGACACCCTCTGGGAGAGCTCTTCGATGGAGGTGGCCATGGGGCGGGGTTGAAGCACACTTCAGCGCCCCGCGCCGCACCGGAGTGTCCGGCGCCAGACCCCGCCGGCCCCGGCGTCAGACGTGTGACGTCCCCGGAATCAACGCCAGGGGGAACGTCTGGGTCGGGATTTCCCCGTGAAACTGCGCGTCCGCGTCCACCAGCGGACCCGCGTCGTCGCGCAGGAGGACGTCGCCCTGGAGCACCCGCTTCACGGCGGACAGGGGCACTTCCTTCCAGCGCCGGTTGAAGGGCGAGCGCCGGACATAGAGGTGCTCCTGGCCGATGAGGGCCACGTACCCCAGCAGCTTCCCGTCCGAAGCGCGCACGTGCATGCCGCTGATGATGGAGCGCCGCTCGAACGGCGTGTCGTCGAAGGCCATCGGTCGTCACCTCCCCTGGATGAAGCAGGTGAGGCAAAGGTGGGGATGGCCCCTGGCCCGCGCGAGCCGCTCGGGTTCCCGTCTGCCCCCTGCCTGCCCGCCCTCCCTAAGGCCCCACGGCCCTGGCCACGGCGTCCACCACCTCCTGCTCGGTGGGGAAGGCCAGCCCCGTCTTGCGGATGACGACCCGTCCGTTCACGGCGATCTCAAAGCTGCCCGACGGGCCCTTCTTCAGCTCCGACTCCAACTCCAGCTCATCCTTCAGCGCGGCCGCCGCACGGGCGGCCCTGGGGGCATAGCCTCAAGCGCTGCAGTAGGTGATGGTCACCGTCGTCTGGGACACGGAGGGCCTCCTGGCGTTTCGGGGGCGCGGAGCGCGCACGCCCGGTACCCCCTTGGATTAATCCTCGCCGGGCCCGGGCACCAGCCCCTCCACGGTTTCCCCGTCGCGCCGCCACCCGCTAGCTTGCGCACGCCATGACGACCCCGCTGGAAGCCGCCTACGCCCCGGATGCCTTCCGGACCACCGCCCACGCCCTGATGGACCAGCTCGCGGACTACCTGAAGGCCGCGCTGAAGGGGGGCGACATGCCGGTGCTGCCCTGGGCGCCGCCCTCGGTGAACCAGGAGCGCTTCGCCGCGCCCTTCCCGGAGGAGCCCTCCGCCGAGCCGGCCGGCGCCTTCGCGCACCTGATGGCGCGCGTGCTGGAGGGCTCCCACCACCTGCACCACCCGCGCTACGTGGGCCACCAGGTGACGGCGCCGCTGCCCCTGGCGGCCCTGTGCGACGGCGTGTCGTCGCTGCTCAACAACGGCATGGCCGTGTACGAGATGGGCCCCATCGCCACCGCGATGGAGCACCACGTCCTGGCGTGGATGGCGTCCAGGCTGGGCCTGCCCGACACCACGCGCGGCGTGCTCACCTCCGGCGGCAGCGCGGGCAACCTCACCGCGCTGCTCGCGGCGCGGCAGGCGAAGGCCGGCTTCGATGCGTGGAACGGCGGCGCGCACGCGGGCCCGCCCCTGACGGTGCTGGTCCCCCGCTCCGCGCACTACTGCCTGGCCCGCGCGGTGCGCATCATGGGCTGGGGCGAGGGCGGCCTCACCCCGGTGGACGTGGACGCCTCCTTCCGCGTGCGGCCGGACGCGCTGGAGGGCGCGCTCCAGGGGGCGCTGCGCCAGGGACGCAAGCCCATCGCGGTGGTGGCCAGCGCGGGCTCCACCGCCACCGGCGCCTTCGACCCGCTGGAGCCCGTGGCGGACTTCGCCCGGGAGCACGACCTGTGGTTCCACGTGGACGGCGCGCACGGGGCCGCCGCCAGCCTGAGCGCGAAGTACCGCGCGCGGGTGAAGGGCATTGAACGGGCGGACTCCGTGGTGTGGGACGCGCACAAGGGCCTGCTGATGCCGGCGCTGGTGACGGCCGTGCTCTTCCGCGACGGGGCGCGCTCCTTCGACGCCTTCTCCCAGGAGGCCCACTACCTCTTCCACGGCGACGACGCGCGCCCCTTCAGCGACGTGGGCCTGCGCACCCTGGAGTGCACCAAGGAGATGATGGCCCTCAAGCTGTACACCTGCCTGTCCGTGCTGGGCACGCGCCTCTTCGAGGAGGCCGTCACCGCGTCCTACGACCAGGCCCAGGCGTTCGCGGGGATGCTGACGGCCGCCCCGGACTTCCAGCTCGCGCTGCCGCCCGACTGCAACATCGTCTGCTTCCGCCACACGCCCGCGCACGTCCCCCCGGACGGGTGGGACGCCCTCCAGGTCCGCCTGCGCGAGGCGCTCGTCACCTCGGGAAAATTCTACCTGGTGCAGACGCGGCTGCCGGAGGGGGTGTACCTGCGCACCACCCTCATCCACCCGCTCACCCGGGACGCGGACCTGGAGGCCCTCCTGGAGACCCTCCGGGGGGCGGCGAAACCCTGAATTTTGTGTGCAAGGGAGTCGCCCGGGGCCACGAAACGCGATAGGGGCGGGGCGCCATGCTCGTCTCGCTCGTCATCCCCGTCTACAACGAGATTCCCACCCTGGCGGAAATCCTCCGCCGTTGCATCGCCGTGGACTTCCCGAAGGAGCTCGTCCTGGTGGACGACTGCTCCAAGGACGGCAGCCGTGAGTTCCTGCGGCAGCTGTCCGAACAGGGCCTGTCGCTCTTGGGGGGAACGCCGCAGAACCGCAACGAAGTGCGCGTGCTCTTCCAGGACACCAACCAGGGCAAGGGGGCCGCGCTGCGCCGGGGCTTCGCCGAGGCCACCGGGGACATCATCCTCGTGCAGGACGCGGACCTGGAATACGACCCCCGGGACATCCCGCGCGTCATCCAGCCCATCCTGGACGGGGACGCGGACGTCGTCTTTGGCAGCCGCTTCATCGGTTCGCCGCGCCGGGTGCTCTATTACTGGCACACGGTGCTGAACAACCTGCTGACCACGCTCTCCAACATGACGAGCGGGCTCAACCTCACCGACATGGAAACCTGCTACAAGGCATTCCGTGCGGAGGTGCTGCGGTCCGTGCACGTGGAGGAGGACCGCTTCGGCTTCGAGCCTGAAATCACCGCCAAGGTGGCGCGCGGAAACTGGCGCGTTTTCGAGGTGCCCATCAGCTACCACGGGCGCACCTACGAGGAGGGCAAGAAGATTGGATGGAAGGACGGCGTGCGCGCCCTCTACGCCATCGCGAAGTACTCCGTGAAGCGCTGACGCCCGCCCGGCTGCTGTCCTGGGGGGGATGCGCTCCTCCCCTGGAGGGACCGGCGGGAGTGCGGAGAAGGGAACACAGCGGCCGCTGGGGCTGGTTATCCAGCAGGCGGTACCCGAAGGTGCTTCCGGCTTTTCTTCCTCCGTATTGCGGCGCGTAGTAGTTTCGGCAACGCACACCGTCTGAAGGGCTGGGAAGTTTCGGGGCCCTTCCGAAAGTTTCCGCCCCCGTATGTTCGACTGGCTCCACACCCTGTTTTCGCGCGACCTCGCCATCGACCTGGGTACGGCGAACACGCTCATCTACATCCGCGGTCAGGGCATCGTGTCCAACGAGCCCTCGGTCGTGGCGGTGCAGCAGGATTCGCGCGGGGGCAAGAAGGTCCTCGCGGTGGGCAAGGAGGCCAAGGAGATGCTCGGCAGGACGCCGGGCAACATCGTGGCCATCCGGCCCATGAAGGACGGCGTCATCGCCGACTTCGAAATCACCGCCGCGATGCTGCGCTACTTCATCCAGAGCGCGCACAACCGCAAGACGCTGGTGAACCCGCGCATCATCATCGGCATCCCGTCCGGCATCACGGAGGTGGAGCGCCGCGCGGTGCGTGAGGCCGCCGCCAACGCGGGCGCCCGGGAGGTCTACCTCATCGAGCAGCCCATGGCCGCAGCGATTGGCGCGGGCCTGCCGGTGACGGAGCCCAGCGGCAACATGATTGTCGACATCGGCGGTGGCACGTCCGACGTCGCGGTCATCAGCCTCGCGGGCATCGTGTTCGCCAAGTCGGTGCGCATCGGCGGCGACAAGCTGGACGAGGCGATCATCCAGTACGTCAAGCGCAAGTACAACCTGCTCATCGGTGAGCGCACGGCGGAGCTCATCAAGATGGGCATCGGCACGGCGTACCCGACGGACGAGGTCATGACCATGGAGATCAAGGGTCGCGACCTGGTGGCCGGCGTGCCGCGCACGCTCACGGTGTCCAGCGACGAGGTGCGCGACGCGCTCGCGGAGCCCGTCAACGGCATCGTCGAAGCGGTGAAGCTGACGCTGGAGCGCACGCCGCCGGAGCTGGCCGGTGACATCGCCGACAGGGGCATCGTGCTGGCCGGTGGCGGCGCGCTGCTCAAGAACCTGGACACCCTGCTGCGCGAAGAGACGGGCCTGCCGGTGTTCCTGGCCGAGGACCCCCTCTCCGCCGTGGTGATTGGCGCGGGCAAGGCGCTGGAGTCGCTCGACATCCTCCGCCAGGTCTGCCAGCCGGGCTGAGCCCTTCAGCCCCCGCTGCACCGTGACGGCGCCGGACCCGCTTCAGGGGTCGGCGCCGTTCGCGTTTCCGGCCTTCGGCGGGGGCAGCCCGGCCGCGGCGAACACCCGCGCCTCGCAGTTGGGCCGGCGGGCCTCGCGGTCGCTGTCCTGCTGGTTCCAATGCCGGAGGAGGTCGCCCCTCGGGTGGATCATCACGCGGTAGTCGGACTCGCGCTTCACCTTCGTGTCCATGCACGCGTCGAAGGCGAGCCGCGTCCAGGGGCGGGCGGCACGGACCGCGAAGCCCCCGAGCGCATCCAGCCCCTCAAGCCCGTCGAGCCGCGCGTTGACCACCGTGTAGCCCTCCTGCGCCTCGGAGCGGGCACGGGTCAGGACCGCGGCGGCGCGCAGGCCCGGGGCCAGCCGGGAGAACGCGGGGGTGGGCTCGCCGGTGCGCAGGAACTTCAGCAGCGCTTCGCGGCCGAGCATCAGCGGCAGGGACGCGTTGAACAGATGACTCGCCCTCGCGTCGCCCGTGCGCGCCAGCTCCAGTGCGAGCAGCGCGGCGACCTCCGGCTCCAGGCGGGACAGCACCGCTTCGGACTCCGTCGCGGCCTGCGCCATCGCGCGCTTCGGGTCCTCCAGCACGTCCCGCGTGAGGCCCACCACGGCGCGGTCGGTGGCGGACGGCAGCGACATCCGCTCCGGCTCCTTGGGCGAGCGACGGCCGGTGAGCAGGTTCAGGAGCATCATCCGCTCGGGCTGACGGCTCAGGGGGGCGGGAATCCAGTCCTGCAACACATAGGGCGTGTGCGCGGGCCCGACGGCCTCCGCGAGCCGGCCCGCCAGCACCAGGAAGTCCCAGCCGCGGTGGCGAGGGTCCTGGCCGAAGCGGTGCACCAGCGCCGTCGCCGCGTCCCGGCGCCAGGCGCGCAGGTGGATGCGGACGAACAGCTCCAGCTGCTCCACGGTTTCAGGAGGATGCTTCGCCGCGAGCGCCTCCGCCATCCGCGACGTCTCCCGCACGCGCTCCCTGGAGGGGTCCACCGCCTGCTGCCGCGACAGCAGCGGATCCTCCAGCTCCTGGAGCCAGCGGGCCTTCAGCACGGCGCGCCCCACGTCGGGCGAGTCCGGGAAGCGCTTCGCCAAGCTCTCGTATTCAGGCAGGGCCAGGGAGGGCAGCACTTCCATCGTGCGGGCCCGCCGCAGGTAGAGGGCGGGCAGCGGCTGGTCCCGGAACGCGTCCTCGTGCTCGTAGTAGCGCTCCAGGGCCTCCTTTCCCATGCCCGCGAAGGCCATCAGGTCCTGCGCCAGGGATTGGGCGCCCAGGTCGTTCTGCCACTTGTGCATCAGCATCCGGGCGAAGGGGGCGGTGTGCTTCGCGCGCGGGTCCTTGGGCTGGTGCGCGTGGGTCCGCGCATCCGCGAGCAGGACGCCGCGGGCCCCCAGCTCGCGCGCGCGGACGTTGCCCGCCTCCACCTCCGCGACGGCGGAGGCCACCTGTCCCGCGCGCTCCCAGCGGCCCGCCTCCATGTGGGCGAGCACGCTGGCTTCCCAGCCCGGATGCGCGACGACCAGCTCCTCGTCCGCGAAGAGCAGGGCGCCGGTGCCCCACAGCGGCCGCCGCCCCGTCAGGCCCGTTGCTCCCGGCGCCGGGGGTGGCTGGCCTTCCAGCGTCGCCGCGCCGCGCACGTTGTAGACGAGGTGCTCGCCGTCGGTCGGCAGCACCACGTCCTCGAAGGGCCACTCCGAACCGGGCCAGCTCGCCTTCGCGTGCGGCACCTCGTCGCTCTCCACCATCACGACATCGTCGACCCGCGCGCCGGGCGCCACCGTCCAGTGTTGCGCGCCGATGCGCACCTCCACCGGCCGCGACAGGCCATTGACCACCGACACGGCGCGCTCGCGGCCCCGGTTGAGCCACACACCGCCCAGCCCCACGCCCACGCAGACGCCCAGCACCACGCTGACCACGACGCCCGCGCGACGACGCGCACGACGCGTCGGGGGCGGCACCTGCCCGATGACCTGGAGCGGCGCCGAAGGGACAGCGCGCACCAGGTAGTCGTTGAGCGGCCACACCGGCAGCCCCAGCACCGTCACGGTGCGCTCGGCGACGAAGGGGGCGTCAGGCGCGGTGGACGCGGGCTGGCCCCTCCACCGCAGCCCCGTGCCCAGGAAGGAAGGGGTCCGGGGGGTCGGGGCGGAGGTGACGAACGCGGCCCGGTCCTCCACGAGCGCGGCCAGCAGGTCCCGCGTGGGCCCCGGGCGCTCCTGTGAGAGCCTTTGCACCAGCGCCGCGTGCACCCGCCACGCGTCGCCCCTCGCGAGCGCCTCCGACAACGCGGCGTCCGGCAGCAGCTCCGCCAGACGAGGGGCTCGCTCCAGCAAGCCGCTGGGGTCGGTGAGGGGGGCAAGGGACATGGGCCGCATTCAACCCATCACACCGAGGGTGAGGGCAAGCCCCCACGCCTTGAATCTCCTCCCCTGGCCTGCCGCCGGGACGGCCCTCAGTGCTTGCCGTACTCCAGCTTCGTGCCCTTGCGCTGCGCGTAGATGTAGGCCTCCATCGCGCGCATCCTCGGGTCTCCGTCCGCCAGCGGCTTGCCGCGCGACGGGTTCTCGATGCACCAGTTGATCATGTCGCGCAGCAGCGCCACACGGCCCAGTTGCACCTGGTACTTGGGATAGGTCTCCGGGTGGGTGTTGGCCGCGTCCGGATGGCACATGTCACAGGACACGCCCACCGTGCCGCCCACGGCCTCCGCGTCGTGGAACACGCGGTGGCCTTCCTTCACGAACGCCTGCGTGGACTCCGCCCATATCTGCTCGTCGCGTTCGGAGTACGCGCCATAGGTGTGGCCCGTCTGCACGTTCGCCTTCTGCTGCTGGGGCACCGCGCTCGCGCCCGTCTGAGCGCCCACGCCGCCCTGGCGCACGTCGTTGCCGGCGGGCCGTGAGCCCGGGTTGGGCTGGGGCGCGGGCGAAGGGGACTTCTTCGCGCCGGGGGGCGCGGCCTGCGCCAGCACGGGGGCCGGCACGTCGTCCCAGTTCGCGTCCGGGTTCTTCTGGCGCCA
Organism: Corallococcus sp. BB11-1; assembly: GCF_026626625.1. NCBI lineage: Bacteria > Pseudomonadati > Myxococcota > Myxococcia > Myxococcales > Myxococcaceae > Corallococcus > Corallococcus sp. BB11-1. The sequence continues at coordinate 48,854 of NZ_JAPNJY010000027.1, forward strand.
GTCGCTCATCAGCTTCGCGGAGGCGCGGAGGGCCTGCTCGCGCGTGAGCTTCTGGCCCTCCTTCACGCCCTCCACCTCCAGCGTCGTCTCACCGTCGCAGAGGCCCAGCACCAGGTTGCCGTCCTTCGACGCGGGCACGGCGTGCTTCGGCAGGGGCTCCGTCGCCGGCGCGGGCTTCGTGGGGGACGTGGCCAGCGCCACGCCGCCAGCGAAGGACAGGGCCGCGCACGGGACCACGAGCAGCTTCATTCGCAAGGTCATGAGAGGGGGTCCTCGTCGGGGCGGTCAGTAGGTGGGCAGCTTGGGCTTGGGGGGCGCCAGCTGCTTGCCATTGGAGGCCAGGTAGCCGGAGCGCACGGTGATGGGGTCGCGCTGCCAGAGGTTGTAGACCTTGTCCACGAGCCCCGACTCCAGCACGTCCATGCGCCCGTCCCCGCAGCCGTCGAACTGGCTGAACGGATCCGCGCGGTTCATGGGCACCGTGAGCGCGGGCAGGCCCTCCGGCGCGTACGGCCACGGCCACGCGGTGGACAGCATCCCGTGGAACTGGATGTTGCCGATGCGGTTGCTGAGCAGCTGGTGCGTGTGGCCGTGGATGACGGTGACCTTGTCGTACGGCTTGAGGATGGCCTGCACCTCGTCCGCGTCGTCGGTCCAGAAGTTCCAGGGCTTGTAGTACTTGTAGAGCGGCGAGTGGCTGAAGACGATGACGGGCGTCGTCTTCGCCACCTTCGCCAGGTCCCTCTGGAGCCACTGGCGCTGCTCGGCGCCGACCTCGAAGCGGGACTGGATGCCATTGTCCAGGCCAGCGACGATCTTCATCCGCTCCATGGGGGTGAGCTTCCGCTCCGTCCAGAAATCCTTCTCAAGGATGGAGTTGAGCACCACGAAGTGCACACCCTTGTGGTCGAAGGAGTAGTTGGGCGAACCGAACAGGTCGCGCCACAGCTCGCCCATGTCCAGGAACCAGTCGTGCTCGCCCACCATCATCTTGATGGGGGCCTTCACGCTCTTGAGGATCTGGGCGCCCAGCTTCAGCTCGCCCGCCTGTCCCAGCTGCGCCAGGTCCCCGCCGAACAGCACGAAGTCCGGCTGCGGGTCCAGCGCGTTGACGTCGTCCACGGCCTTGAGGATGGCGCGCACGAAGCGGTCGTTGAGCTTGTTCTCGTACAGGTGCGTGTCGGAGATGTACGCGAAGGAGAACTTCGGCTTCTCTCCCTGGGCCTCCGCCACGTTGACCAGCTGGAAGCTCTGGGGCGTGAGCTTGCCCATGCCCGCCACGATGCCGGCGGAGATGCCCGCGACGCGGAGGAAGGCGCGGCGGTCCAGCTTCTTCAGGCCCTCGAAGAAGGCCTCGCGTTCGGCGTAGTGCTTGGTTTCGATGCTCCGGAACTTGTTGGCCATGGCGCGCCTCCGTTACCGCGGCTTGGACTGCGTGGGAGGCGCCACCGGGGTGACGTCTCCATAGATGCCCAGGTCCGCCGGATTCTTCACGTTGAGATCCGGGTTGGGCGCCAGGTCTCCCAGGTGGCCCTTCTTGCCCATGGCGACCGCCGTGTCCCGCTCCGGCCGGGTGTTCCTGCGGGCGCGCTGCTTCGCGAACAGCTCCTTGTTGAGCTTGTCGAACTTCGAGTCCGTGAGCGCGAAGAGGAACGCCACCAGGTCGTCGATTTCGGGCTCGGTGAGCCCCAACCGCTGCATCCCCCCGTCGAGGTAGGGATTGGGCACGCCGCCCTTGTTGTAGTGGTCCATCACGTCCCACAGCGTGGTGAGCGACCCGTCGTGCATGTACGGGCCGGTGATGCCCACGTTGCGCAGGGTGGGCGTCTTGAAGGCGCCCACGTCGTTCTCCTGCTTCGTCACCAGGAAGCGGCCCAGCTCGGAGAACTCCGTCTGGAGCGCCAGCTCGTCGATCTGCTTCTCATCCCCGGTGCGCACCACCTGCACGCCCTTGCGCGCCAGGGTGACGAAGTCCTGCTTGTGCGCGGCGACGCCGATGTTGTGGAACTTCTGGTCGCTGAACAGCGGCGACACGGCGTTGCCCGCGTGACAGGAGTTGCAGCGCGCCTTGCCGTTGAAGAGCGCCCAGCCGTTCTTCTCCGACGCGGTGAGCGCCTTGGCGTTGCCGGTGATGAACTGGTCGAAGCGCGCGTCGCCGGAGAACTGCATCCGCTCGAACGCGGCGATGGCCGCCGCCAGGTCGTCGAAGTTCACCTCGCGGCCGAAGACCTTCCGGAACTCCGCGGCGTACTCCGGCATGGCCCGCACCTTCTTCACCACCGACTCCGCGTCCGGCATGCCCATCTCGCGCGGGTTGAGGATGGGCAGCTTCGCCTGGTCCTCCAGCGTGCCGGCGCGGCCGTCCCAGAACTGGGTGGCGTTGAAGAGGGCGTTGAGCACCGTGGGGCTGTTGCGCGTCACCTTCTGCTGACCGATGCCCTCCGACAGCGCCTTGCCGTCCGTGAAGCCCAGCTCCGGCTCGTGGCACGTCATGCACGCCACGGTGTTGTCCGCCGACAGGCGCTTCTCCCGGAAGAGCTTCTCCCCCAGCGCCACCTTCTCCGGCGTGGGCTCCGAGCCCGGAGGCACCGACAGCCGCCACAGCGTCGCGGAGACCCCGGGAGGCAGCTTCGGAGGAGGGGCGGAGGGGGCCTGCGAAGGCGGGGACGCCGCGAACCCCACGCCGGTGTTCAGCACCACGGCGAGCACCGTGACGACGCCCGAAGGCAGCCGCATGACACCCCTCCCACCCGCCCTCAGGAGCCCACGCGGGACATCCGCGCGACCTGCGACCGGATGCCTCTCATTTCACGCAACCCGGGCAAGCCGGGCAATGTCACTCCAGCCCCGGGGAGGGCCGAGTGTCTGGGATTGAAACCTCTCCGGTCCCCCGGAGTGGGTGAGACACGAAAGGGCTTCATCTTTCCGTGGAGCCTGGATGCTGAAGGGCTTCCGCGTTCAGGCCCCGGTGCCAGCGGTGGGACTGGCGCGGGCCCTACGGTTCGGGGACGCGCAGGTCGCGCGAGCGCAGCAGCATCGCGGACGCGGTGGCGGGGGCGAGCACCGACGCGATGATGATGCACCAGTCCCACGCGCCCCGGGCGCGGGCCGCGTTGAAGGTGACGGCCTGCACCAGGGTCAGGCACGCATCCACGGTGGTGAGCCGGCCCAGGAGCGTGGCCAGCCCGTCACGCCAGCGGCGCAGCAGGAGCAGCAGTCCCACGACGAGCCCCACGTCGAACAACACCCAGCCGGCCTGCACCCAGGGCGAGGGGAACCACGGGGCGCTCACCGGCAGCGCGAGCAGCACCGTCCACGGCACCAGCAGCGCGGTCAGCGTGCGCACGAAGAGGCGGGGCCGGCGCAGCAACGTGACGAGGCCGAACTTCACCAGGCTGCCCCGCGCGAAGGCCCGCAGCGCATCGTAGACGGCCCAGGGCGCGGGTTCATCCGCGGGATGGGAGAGGAACAGGGGCACCCAGGCGTCGGGGCGGAACTTGGCCTTGAAGGCGCGCAGGCCCTCGAAGTCGAACAGGGGGCGGCCGGCGGTGCGCGCGAAGCGCAGCCATGGGCGCACCGGGCCCGACAGGGGCGCCAGTCCCAGCGTCACGTACCGGCGTCCGTTCGCGTGGGCGGCGCGCATCGCGGCGTCCACCAGCGTCTCCGCGGTGCCATTGGGCGCGGAGGGTTCGCGCAGCAGGTCCTGGAGGAACCAGCCGTCGCGCGCGAACACGGGTGTCACGGACAGGAAGCCCACCACGCGGTCCTCGACCTCCGCGACGAAGGCCCTGCGCTCACGGGCGAAGGCCTCGGGGGCCAGCCCCACGAGGAAGCCCATGGTCGCCATCCGCCGCGACGCCAGCCAGTGCTCGGCCAGCAGCTCCACCGCCGCGCGCAGCGGGTGGCCCGGCGTCTCCATCACCTCCGCGGGGACCTCGCGCACGCGCACACCGTGGGCCCGGGCGCGGCGCAGTTGTTCGCGCAGGCTGCGGCTGCCGCGCACCACCGCCTCCCATTTCGCCGGGTCCCACACCGGCTGCTCGCCGATGGGCAGCTCGTGGAAGGGAACGAGCTGGGAGAAGCGCGCCTCCGTGGCGAAGAAGCTCACGCGCCGGCCCGCGCTCCGGGCCGCCTGATGGAAGCCCTCCACCAGCGTCCGCACCTGCTCCGGCGCGGTGATGGGACCGCCCCCCGCTACCCACGCGCCGCCCGTGTCCACGTAGGCGACGCACCCCTCCCCTCCCGGCGAGAACCAGTAGCGGAAGCCCGGCTGGAGCACCTGGAAGGACGTCGCGTTCCAGCCGTGGTGGCGCAGGAGCGCCAGCACCCGTTCGCGTTCGTCCTCCGCGCTCGGGGCCGGTGGAGGAAGGGAGGCGGTCATGTCGCTCGCGCTCAAGCTACGTCCCGCCCTGTCCCGCCGCCAGACAAAGCCTGTTCCAGAACCTGTTGGAGAGCAGCGCCCGCTGGCGCACGGGACGCTGAAGCAGGACGGAAGCCAAGGGGCACCGGAGCCCGGACCTCCCGTCAGGCCGCTCGGGGGAGGCCCTGTCAGGGGACCCCACCACCCAAGCCTGGAGCCCGGGCGCCCGCGCGGCGCCACCTGAACGAACCGGGGTCCGGTGGCTCAGGGACCGTCCTCCTCCGCCTCGTCACCGGCGTCCTTGGACGCGCGGCCGAGCAGCCGGTCCACCTCCGCGTGCGCGGCCTCCTCCTGCTCCGCGCTGATGCGGCGGTAGACCTTGAGCGCATGCACCACGCGGTGCGACTGCTTCAGCAGGGCGCGCGAGCCGCTCGACGGTGAGCGCTTGCGCGGCGAGGGCAGCATCGACGCGAGCACCGCGCCCTGGGCCACCGTGAGCTGGGAGGCAGGCACCCCGAAGTGCTCTCGCGCGCCCGCTTCAATGCCATACACGCCGTTCCCCCACTCCACGACGTTGAGGTACAGCGTGAGGATGCGCTGCTTGGTGAGCGCCTCCTCCAGCCGGTGGGCCAGCATCAGCTCCTTCGCCTTGCGCAACAGGCTGCGGTCCGTGGACAGCCAGAGGTTCTTCGCCAGTTGTTGCGTGAGCGTGGACGCGCCCCGGCCCAGCTTGCCCTCCTCCACCGCCTGCCCCACCGCGCGCGCCAGCTCCACCGTGTCCACGCCGTCGTGCAGGTAGAAGCTCGCGTCCTCGGAGAGGAGCACCGCCTCCACCGCCGGCTTGGAGATGGCGGACAGGGGCACCCACTGCTGGCGACGGCGCGGCTTGCGCCCGGCCTCGCGCGCCTCGTCCGCCCGCTGCTCCATCAGCGCCGTCGTCTTCGGGTTCTCCTTCGCCAGGGGCCGCGCGTCCGGCAGCGTGACGTATGCGTGCGTGATGACGGCCAGCACCGCGAGCAGCAACCCTCCCAACACCCAGCGCCCCCACCGCCGACGTCGTGGCGGCGCGGGCGTGGAGGCCAAGGGGCCGCGGCCGGACGTGTCAGGAACAGCAGGCGTGGCACCGGACCCGACGGGTTCGCCGCGCGCACCGGGCCCGGCGCCGGAATCAGACTTCGCGCCGGAGGCAACCGCTCCCGTGGGCGCGGCAGCGGGCTCCGAGCCGGACTCGGAGTTCGGGGCTTCGGGCGGACCTTCGGCTTCGACCTTGGACATCGCCAGCCGTGTCTAGCGCTGGGCGCCCGTGGCGTCACCCTTCACGACGAACCGGGCGGAGGCCACCCGCTGCGGCTCGGGCGAGCGCCAGCGCTCGTCCACCGCGGCGAAGCCCGCCACCAGCTCTCCGGCCAGATAGCCGCGCGTCTTCTTCCCCTTGCGGCGCAGCCAGTCGTTGACCACGCGGCCCTTCTCATCCTTGCGCGCCTCCGGCTGCTGGAGGTTGAAGCGCGAGCGCTTCACCAGCCCCCCGGACTTGTGCACGAACGTCACCGTGCCATCCGCGCCCACCCGCTCCACGATGCCGATGTGCGTGAGGCCATCGTTGATGAGCCCGTCGCGGTTGCGGTCGAACGTCTCCTTGAAGAACACCAGCGCCCCCGGCGTGGGCGTCTCCATGAGCATGCCCAGCGCCTGCGCCTTGCGGTGGATGGCGGTGACGCCGTTCTCCTCCGGCAGCACGTCGTCGGGCAGCAGGTCCAACCGCCGCTGCTGGAAGGCCAGCCGCGTCATCCCCGAGCAGTCGTCGTTCATCGTCTGGCTCACCGACGCCAGCGTCGTCAGCCCCACCCAGGACTTCGCCCGCCACAGCGCCCGCTCCGCCAGCACCACCGGCGTGGCCTTCTTCGTCGCCGTCGCCTTGTTCGCGGCCTCGGCCGCGCCCCCCCACACCAGCGCGCTCACCAACGCGCCCACCCACACGCCTCGTCCCATGCGCCCGCGACAGAGCAATGGGCATGCCCGGTCCTCGCGGAGCCCGCGTGTTCAGCTCAAGACGCGCGGCCCATGCGGCGCCCGCATGCGGTGGGCAAGGAAGTTCCCAGCCACGGCAACGGCGCACCCAACCTTCAGGCAGCGGGACCGGTGGACCGTCAGTGCGCCACGGGCTCGGCGGGCTCGGCGGGCTCGGCGGTGCTTGCGGCGTTGTTCCACCGGGTCGTCCCCTGCACCTGTACCTCCTCCGAGGGGGGCAGGACGAGCAGGTGCTCGTCATGGACGCTGGGGGCAGGGGCGCGGCGGTCCGCGGCGGCGCCCCTCCGGGTCGGCCAGGGTTTCGGCGACAGGTCACTGACGTCATCGTGGGTCATGGCCGGCTCGCAGCCACGGCTGGCACATCCGGGGCTGAACACCATCGAATCCGGGGTCGCCGGGACGGCCAGGGCCCGAGGAGGGTGCCGTCGCACCGCCCGCGCCCCCGGGGCCTCCGCCAGCGCGGTCCACCTCCGGATGCCATCCTGGAACTCGCGCTCCCTCGCCTCGCGCGCCCGGGCCTCCATCGCGATCAGCAGGGGCAGGCACAATCCCAGCACCGCCAGCTGCGCCACGGCGCCGGGCATCCGCGAGCGAGGACCGGGCAGCACCTGCGTGCGCAGGCTCGAGAAGATGTATGAACCGCCGATGGCCGTGAACACCGCGAGCGACACCACCGCCATGCCCAGCGTCGTCCAATCCATGGGGGACGCATACCCGAAATGGCGCACCGCCAACGCCGCCTCGCGCGTGCGCTCGCCCCACGCCGCCGCCGGCCCGGCCATTCCGTAGCCCACCACGCACGCCACCAGCCACACCTCCGCGCCGTGCACCTCGCGCCGGAGCACCGACCCCTGCGCCAGGCCCATCACCACGCCCAGCCCCAGGGGGGCCATCGCCTGGGACCACCCCAGGGTCGCGACCAGGGCGCGACCGCCGACCAGGCCCACCGCGAGCCCCAGCGCCGTCACCATCACCCACCCGGTCGCGCGCAGGCCCGCGAGCCGCAGCACGCGCGCTTGCAGCACCCCCAACAGCAACCCGGCCAGCGCGAGCGTCCCCCACTCCGCCAACCGCCGCGCCACCCCCGCCTCCACGGAGGACATGGGCTGAAAGGCCACCGCTTTCAGCAGCCACGTCATCCCGCGCACGGAGGCGTCCGACACCGCGCTCGCGAAGGACAACCCCAGCACGGTGACCATGGCCAGGAGGACCACGTTGAAGGGACGTGAGGACATGACCGCGCAGTCTGCGTGAGTCTCCCCGCGAAAGGCCATCCGAGCGGCCCACGGGATGCTCGCCAGATGCCCGCCGGCCAACGGCCATGTCGCCCATTGCAGGTGTGTCAGGGCCGATGTACGGCCTTCGCCCGGGGACCGGGTTAGGCTCTTTTCGGTGCGCTTCGCCTACTACCAGCGGCTGTCCCCGGCCGAGCAGCGGCTCTACCGACAGAGCGACACCGTCACGGAGGTGCCGCTGCGGGCGCCGGCCATGCTGCGGCCCCGGGTGGACGCGGTGCGCGAGGCGCTGGGGGCCGGGGATCGACGGGCGCTGGAGGAGGCGACGGCCGCCCTGGGCGAGGCGCTGACCCGGAAGCTGGGCGTGCCGGGGGTGGCGGTGGAGGTGCTGGAGACGCGGCCCTCGGATGACGCGGGGGAATTGCACGGGCTGTACCGCTGGGCCCCCGGGCAGCGGCCCCGCATCCAGGTGTGGATGCGCACCGCGCGCCGCGGGCGGGTGGTGGCCTTCCGCACGTTCCTGCGCACGTTCCTGCACGAGCTCTGTCACCACCTGGACTTCCTCTGGCTGGAGCTGTCCGCCTCCTTCCACACGGAGGGATTCTTCCAGCGGGAGTCGAGCCTCTTCCGGCAGCTCCTGCCCCCGGCGCCCGGCCCGAATCGTCGTGAAGCGGCGGACACTGGGAAATGGAGCGCGGGCACAAGGCGCGGCCGGCGCTAGATTCGCGCCCCTATGGCGCATCCCACCGACGACAAGAACTTCCGCCTGCCCACCACCCTCCGTCCGCGCCGCTACACGGCGACGGTGACCCTGGACCTGGAGGGGCGCGCCTTCACGGGCGAGCAGCGGGTGGAGCTGGAGCTGTCCCAGCCCACGCAGGAGATCATCCTCCACGCCAACGCGCTGGAGCTGGGCGAGGTCACCTTCCGCGCGGGCAATGACACGCGCAAGCCCGCGTCCGTGCGCGTGGCGCCGGTGAGCGAGACGGTGGTGCTCACCTTCGATGCTCCGCTGCCCGCGGGCGCCGCCACGCTGGACGTGCTGTGGACGGGGCGCTTCTCGGACGGGCTGCGCGGGCTGTACGCGGCGGGGCAGGTGGCCGCGACGCAGTTCGAGGCCGCGGACGCGCGGCGCCTGTTCCCCTGCTTCGACGAGCCCGCCTTCAAGGCGCACTGGGCGCTCACGGTGCGCGTGCCGCCGGGCCACACGGTGCTGGGCAACGGCAAGGTGGTGAAGGACGAGGCGGACGGGGCGCTGCGCAAGGTGACGTTCCAGGAGACGGAGCTGCTCAGCTCGTACCTCATCGCGCTGGTGGTGGGCCCGCTGGTGGGCACGCCCGAGGAGCTGGTGGAAGGCGTGCCGGTGCGCACGTGGGCGCTGAAGGAGAAGGCGCACCTGGCGAAGTTCGGCCAGGACGCGGCGCTCCAGGTGCTGCCCCGCCTGCGGGAGTACTTCGGGCTGCCGTATGCCTTTGGCAAGGTGGACCAGGTGGGCATCCCGGACTTCGAGGCGGGCGCGATGGAGAACGCCGGCCTCATCACCTACCGGGAGGTGGCGCTGCTGTTGGACCCGGCCACCGCGCCCCTGTCGGTGCAGAAGCGGGTGGCGGAGGTGGTGACGCACGAGCTGGCGCACCAGTGGTTCGGCAACTGGGTGACGATGGTGTGGTGGGACGACCTCTGGCTCAACGAGGCGTTCGCCACCTGGATGGCGTTCAAGATCGTCGACCAGTGGCGGCCGGAGTGGCGCATGTGGCTGGACTTCGACGCGCACCGGGCGAGCGCGCTGGCGCTGGACGCGCTGAAGTCCACGCACCCCATCCACGGCGAGGTGCGCAACGCGGGCGAGGCGGGTGAGAGCTTCGACGCCATCACCTACGAGAAGGGCGGCGCGGTGCTGCGGATGATTGAAGGGTTCCTGGGAGAGGGGCCCTTCCGCGACGGCATCCGGCTGTACATGCGCAAGCACGCGCGGGCGAACGCGGTGAAGGACGACCTGTGGAACGCGCTGGGTGAGGCGGCGAAGCAGCCGGTGTCGGAGTTGGCCACGGCGTGGATTGGCCAGAGCGGCTTCCCGCTGGTGTCGGTGAAGGTGGAGGGGCGCAAGGTGGAGCTGGCGCAGCGGCGCCTCTATTCGGAGCCGGGGGTGAAGAGCCCGGAGACGTGGCCGGTGCCCATGGTGCTGCGCTACGAGGACGGCGCGGGCGTGCGGGAGCAGCGCGTGCTGTTCCGCGACTCCCAGGCGACGGTGACGTTGGAGGGCACGGGCGAGGTGAAGTGGCTGTGCGCGAACGGCGGCTCCACGGGCTTCTACCGGGTGGCGTACGAGAAGGCGGCGCTGGACAGGCTGACGGCGAACCTGGGGACGCTGGCGCCGTCGGAGCGCATCTCGCTGCTGGCGGACACCTGGGCGCTGGTGCGCGCGGGCCTGGCGCCGGTGGCGGACCTGCTGGACCTGGCGGGGCGCTTCGGGGACGAGGAGGACGAGGCGGTGCTGGACGAGCTCATCGGGCGGCTGGGCTACATCGAGAGCCGGCTGACGGAGGGCGAGGACCAGGAGCGCTTCCGCCGGTGGGTGGAGTCGTTGCTGGGCGGCGGCCTCAAGGAGCTGGGCTGGCAGTCCGTGAAGGGAGAAGAGGACCGGGTGCGGCTGCGCCGGGCGGCGCTGGTGCGCGCGGTGGGCGGGCTGGCGCGCAGCCCGGAGACGCTGGCGGAGGCCCGGCCGCTGGTGGCGAGGATGCTCCAGGGGGACAACACGGCGCTGGACGCGAACCTGCTGGACACGGCGGTGGGCATGGTGGCGCGGGCGGGAGACGCGGCGCTGTTCGACGAATTGCTCAAGCGGATGCCGACGGAGCCGGACCCCGCGACGCAGCGGCGGTACCTGATGGCGCTCACCTCCTTCGAGGACCCGAAGCTGACGGAGCGGGCGCAGGCGCTGTTGTTCTCCGAGACGGTGAAGACGCAGGACGTGGCGGGCTTCGCGACGGGCCTGCTGGCCAACCGCACCGGGCGCGACGCGTGGTGGCAGCAGTTGCAGGCGCGCTGGAAGGACCTGGTCGCGCGCACGGGCGCGGCGCCCATGCTGCTGCGCCGGGTGGTGGAAGGCCTGGGCCTGCTGCGCACGCGCGAGCAGTTGGAGCAGGTGAAGGCCCTGCTCCAGGCCAACCCCGTCCCGGAGGCGCAGCAGGCCACGGCGCAGACGCTGGAGCGGCTGACGCAGGACGTGGTGCTGCGCGAGCGCGTGTCCCCGGAAGTGTCCGCGTGGCTGAAGCGCCGGCCGTGAGGTGAAGGGTAACGGGAGGGGCGTGCTATCAGGAGACCCGGCGCCCCTTCCCTGCGCCTCGTGAGGAAGACCGATGTGGAGGCCGCTCCTGGTCTGTATGGCATTCGGACTGGGCTGTTCAGCTTCCCGGCCCCTGGCTCGAGGAAACGAGCTACCGCATCCAACGCCAGCAGGACGGCCACCCTCATGCGCTCGCGCCCCTTCTTCCTCGTGTCTGGCCTGATGCTTTGCGGTTGCATGAAGGTCCACCGACCCGCGCTGATGGAGCAGGAGCCTTCGCTCTCCTTCCCCTCCTTCTTCGACAGTGGCGCGGTGGAACCCATGGGTGATTCGGGCAGGATGTATGAGTTGGACGGCTCCGTGCTGCGTGCACTCTCCATCGCGACCACGGACTTCCTTCCACCTCCCACGCCATCAACACCCTGCTGGGACAGAGCGGAGTCGCACCGCTACCGGATCCTCCGTGAGCAGCACGTCATCTTCATTCGCATCGAAGAAGACCCCGCTGCCTGTGGCCGACAGGTCGCCGCCCTGCACTCCGGCGCGAAGTACGCCATCCATGAGGATGGCCGGCTCCTGCGACGCATCCTTGATGGAGA
>NZ_JAPNJY010000037.1:0-55443 GCF_026626625.1 Corallococcus sp. BB11-1
GAGGGCGCGGTGGGAAAGCGACTGCGGAACGTCACCGAGCCGCCGCCAGCAAGGAAGTCATGCGCGACGGTGTCGCTGTTGCAGTACTCCAGTCCGAAGCGGCCCTCCTCGCGCAGGCCACTGCCCGTCAACTCGAAGGCGGAGTTGTTGGCGGCAGTGCCCATGGACAGCCTCCAAGTGCGCGTCCACGAGGAGAAGGTGGCGGCCATGCTGTTGTCGTGGAGGAACTCGGCCTCATTGCGTGAGAGGCGGAAGCCGCCAGCTGAGAGGGCGGTGTCGTCCCGGGCCCAGGCGGTGCCATTCCAGTTGGCATTCAGTGTGAACCACACGGAGGCGTTGTCGGCGAAGAGGCGCAGCCGGCAGGCCGAGCTGCCAGCACCCCGGGAGTCGAAGAGCAGGACGCGACCGGAGCCCAGGACGGGCTGGACGATGACCTTGTGCTGGCCTGCCGCCGTCTCGTTTCCGCGGAAGTGCCCACCGCTGAAGGCCCCAAGGACTTCGTTGAGGGCCGCCTCGACGGTACCTGCCGTGAGGAGATCGCCCGTGTCCGCGACGGAGACGGCGGAGGCTGCGTGGGCCCCCGCCCCCTGGGTGACGTGTCCGTTGAGGAAACCCAGCAGCGCGGTCACCTGTTGCCGCAGATTGCCAGCGGCCAGGGAGTGGGGCGTCCCGGCGAGCGTGTCTCCTCCGACGCGAGACGTCCCGGGGCTTCCGGCTGTCGTCTCACCGAGGCGGGTGACGACCTCCTGCAACTGGGCCTGCACGCTGGTGCTGCTGACGTAGCCATGGGGCGAAGCGCCGATGGCGCTGGCGTGGTGGGCCCCGGTAGCCACGCCCTGGTGGGCGTTGACGAAGCTCAGCAGCGAGGAGAGCTGCGCATCTACGGTGCCCGCAGGCAGGAGGTTGGGTGTGCCGGGCACCGCATCCGCGCCCACGCGCGAGGCGCCCGGTGTGCCAGCGACGGCCGAGGAGAGCTTGTCGACGACTTCGTCCACGGCCTCCTGCACGGTGGTGGAGGAGATGAAGCCGTGGGGCGCGTAGTCGACGGCACTGGCCTCGTGTCTCCGCGTGTCGCCGGAGAAGTGCCCGGCGAACTCGCCGTCCACCGAATCCAGCGTCGCCTGAACCGTCTTCGCACCGGGGCTCAGGATGTCCCAGGCGCCGCTCTCCACGGCCACGGAGGTACCCCGAGCGAAGATGAAGGCCTGGCGGCGAGAGGTGTCCAAGTCCGCGGCGAGAAGCTGCGTCTGCCCGGGGCGGCGCCGGACGTCACACAGCAGCAACTCGTCGGGCTGGAGGGCGGGCTTGGGCGCCTGGCCGACGGGGCCCTCCGGGGCCTGGCGCACCAACAGCTCGAAGGACTCGTCGCGGCGGAAGTACACCTGCTGGGAGTTGCCGTCCGTGCGCGGCTCGGACAGGAGGCGGGTGAAGCGCAGGAAGATGCCCAGCCACCTCTCGCTGCCGGCCGTGGAGACGTCAGTGGGGATGCCGGAGACGTCCACCGCGCAGTCCACAGTCTGCCCGGTGCCGAAGAAGATCCGCTGGCCGAGGTTGTCGTAGGCGCGGGCCGGGGCTGTGAGGTCGACGGAGAGGTTGGGCACAGGGGAGTGCGGCGCGGGCACCGCCCCGGAGATGACGCCGTGGACGCCCAAATCCGAGGCGAGGTTACGGTCCGCCTGCTCCAACTGTGAGAAGGCCAGGTCCAACTCGGCCTCCGTCACCTTCTGCCTGAAGAAAAAATCCAGCCTGTTGCTCATGTCTGCACCCTCCAGTGGAGGGCAAAGGCCGGGCGCGAGGAATCGGGGACAGGCCGGGCGGACGTCAGTGCAGCGTCGTCGTCTCGCCCAACTCGCTGAGGCCCAGCTCCCAGTGCTCGGGGAGAATGGGCGGTAGGGGCTCCACCAGGTCCACGAAGTGGGTGTGCGCGGGCTTGAGGTACTCGACGAGGGTGCGCAGGCGCTGGCGCTCCGCGAGTGTGAGGAGGCGATCCACCTCGACGTTGAAGGCGTAGCGGACGAAGCGCTCCGAGGGCCCCAGCACCCAGTCCTTCCCCAACTCGGACTCGCCCAGCACGAGGGTGTCCGAGGCGAAGGGGGAGATGGCCCGCACCTCGATGCCGAGGAAGAAGCGGATGGCGTTGCGCAGGCCCAGTGCGGTGCCCTTCTGCTGGTACATCTCCACGAGGATTGCGGCCAGGCGGCGCCTGGCGAGGACGTCCAGCTCGAAGGCGAAGGGGTTGCCCAGGTCCTGGAGGATGGCGTCCAGGAAGGCCTCTGGCGCACGCTCCAGGTCGAAGACGCTGGGGAAGGCGTCCAAGTCAGAGAGCAGCAAGTCCGTCACCTCCTGCAGACAGGAGATGAAGCGGTGCAGGTCGCCCGTCACGTCGTCGCGGCGGTTGTGGCGGGGCAGCATGTCCCAGAGCTGGAAGCTCCGGGAGGGCGGCCGCGCTGGACGGAAGCCTGAGAAGGTGGCGCGGTGGTAGGGGGCGAGCACCGGGTTGTCGTGCGCGTCCGTCACGCCCTCCACGCGGACCTCGTACACCACGTCCGGCGTCAGCTCCGTGTCGAGAACGAGGTGGAGGAGCGATCCGTCCACCGCGGCCTCGATGGAAACCACTGGGACTGCGGGCGCGCCGCGATACGTGAAGGTGAAGCGCGCCGTGGGTGGCACCCGCACGTCCTCGTCGAAGGCGAGGCGTACCGACTTGGGCCCCACGGCCTGCGCGCCCACAAGGCGTGGGGCCGTCCTGTCCTCCACGGTGAAGGTGTACGACTCGTCGAGGAGGTGCTCGCCGCCGGCCGTGGCCGAGACGACGCGGACGGAGACGGTGGCCTGGCTGGCCAGCGGCACCGCCGGGTGAAGCACCACACGCAGGGTGTCCGCCGTCTGCGTCACCTCCGCCAGAGGCCCCACGAAGGCGGCTTGCACCTCGACGCTGTCCCCGCCCGCGAAGGCGAGGACTCCGTCCACCCAGACGCGCGTGGCTGTCCGGGCAATGCCGTCCGTGCCGACGTCCACCAGCTCCAGCTCCAGGGCGGCATCGACGGGGACGTCCTGCTCCCCGGGGCCTGGAGCGCGGTTGAGGAGGAGGGGGCGGCGCGTCTCGGCGACGAGGGAGACGGTGTCGACGTAGAGGGCGGGCAGCTCAACCGTGGCCATAGCGACACCTCACGGGGAGACGAGCTCCAGGCGGACGCCCACCGTGTGGACCCCGGAGAGCTTCGAGACGTTGGCGGCCAGGTCCGTGACGAGGCGCTCGCGGCCGGAGCGCCCGAGGCAGCGGGCGTACTTCACCCCGTCGACGACGAGGGACGCTTCCCAGGCCAGGCCCGCCGGGACGCCTGGAGGCACACGGAGGCGCAAAGCGGTGCGGACCAGCTCCACGCTGGTGACGTCCACTGCTTGCGTCACCTCGGCGAAGTCCCCGCGGGCCAGCTCGAAGCGGCGCCCAGGCTCCTCGTCTCCGAGCACGAAGAGGTACTCGCCCGAGGCAGGCGTGGTCCGCTGGGGCCGAATGCGGCCCTGCCCCAGGCCCAGGCGACTGGTGAAGGCGGTGAGGGCCATGGCTTCACACCTGCCGGGAGAGCTCGAGCGAGTCGAAGTAGGCCCGGCGAGTGACGTCCCGCACCGCGAAGCCGAAGCCTCCACGGCCGGAGGTGAGGGGTTGGCTGCCGGAGTTGATGCCGAGGGCGTCGTCAATGAAGTCGGCCATGCCCGGCACGGGCTGCCAGTCGGGAGGCGTACCGAGCGGGTGCGCGGCCAGGTCGTTCTGGAGGGCCTTGAGGACGACGTCGCCGTTAGCGTTGACGATGACGTCCAGCCGCAGATGCAGCCAGGTGCCCTGCGAGAAGCTGGCCGAAGACTTCAGCAGGACGCCGGGGCCGTCCGCGTCGGGAAGCCCCGTGGCCACCGCGCCCTTGCGCAGCACCACCCGGTGCGGCTCGTCGTCGGAGAGGCCCAGGAGGTAGGCGGAGTCGTTGACGGAGGTGCCCTGGCCGCAGAGGAAGAGGAAGGGGGAGAAGCCCGTGGGGCCTCCACCGGGCCCGCGCTGGATGCAACCGCGGATACTCCCGCCCCGGGCCATGGGGGCGAAGTCAGGGAGGTTGGCGAAGAGACCCACTGCGCCCTGCGCGGCGGAGAGGGAGTTGAAGGCGAAGAGGAAGTTGCCGCCGCCCGGGGGACGGGCAATGCCCGCCGTCACGCCTCTGTCCACGGTGGCGATGTCCAGTCCGCCATTGAGGTAGGTCCAGTCTGCGCTTGCCATGGTGGCCTCACTGCGTGGCGGCTAGCGGCCACCTGGTGTCGAAGTCCTCGGTGGGCTGCGTCGTGTTGAAGAGGGCCACGCGCGCCGTCACGTCTTCCCAGCGCCAGGCGTAGGCCTCGTTGGTGAGCCATCGCTGCTCGAAGTCCTCGTGCGGCGAGTCGCTGAAGAGGCCCTCCACGGAAGCTGCGGCCACCCAGTCCGTGAGGAAGGGCCCTTGGCCCCACGTCTCGACGACGCTCCCCTCGAAGCGGTGCGGGACGAGCTGCGCGGGCGGCAGCTCGAAGAGAAAGCCGTCGTTGTCCCAACCACGGGAGAAGGACTCGAAGCCCTCGCGCTGGCCGGAGAAGAAGGCGAGGGCCACAGGGACGTCTGAGAGGGCGGCGCGCCACACGTACCAGCGCTCGAAGTCCTCGCACGCCTCCTCTGGCACACCGAATCCCGCCAGGGCTTCGAGGTGCGTCACCGCCGTCAGCGTCCAGTGCGCTGCCTCTCCGGGCTGGTCGCCCGCGTCCTCGAAGCTGGGGTTCAGGAGGGCCATGTCAGAGCAGCCCTCCGGTGTCCCCGTCCTGCAGGGTAACGCTGCCCAGCACCGGCAGCTCCCGCACCGTCAGCTTCACGTCCGTAGGCAGGCCGTTGAGTGTCAGGTCCATGCGCGCGTCGCCCAGCTTCCGGACGCCGGGCACGTCGCGGATGACGTTGAAGACGTCGGACCAGGCCACCTCTCCGGCCGGGAAGCCCTGGGCGTCCTTGAGGTTGAAGCCGAAGTCGATGCTCGGGTTGGGCGTGCCGTCCAACTCGCTGACGCGGAAGTGGGCGGCGAGTGCCTGGCGGACGCGCGTGGTGACGTCCTGGGCCGAAGCGCCCTGGCGCAAGAAGAGGCGGGCGGAGACGTCCACGCGCCGGTACACCGGTTCCTGGACGCTCACCTGGAAGGTGAGGGTGCAGGGATAGACTTCCGTCACCTGCCGCAGCACCTGGGCCTTGAGCGCGGGCGTGGGCACCCCGCCACCCTGGGGCACCACGTAGAGGATGCCGGCATTCTCGCCAATGGTGGCGTCCTCGTTGGACGTCAGCATGAGGGCACGCGCCACGCCAGGCAGGCGCCGGGCGTTGATTTCGAAGTCCTCGCGGGAGACGGTGCGCGTCAGGGCCCGGAGACTCTCGGGGGCGAGCAGCTTTGCGGAAGCCACCGTCTGCCTGTCCGCGCCACCCGAGGCGGGGGTGGGGTTGTAGACGGACACCTGCACGGCGTGGCCGTGGGCGTCCCTGAAGCTCCCCTCGACGACGACGAGGCGCCCTGCGTCCACGTTGCCTGCCGCGCCGCCGCCCGTCTTGTACACCACCGCCACAGTGCCAGCGGGCGGTAGGCCGTTGGTGCCGGTGCCGAAGCGGACGGTGGCCCTGTCTCCCTGATCCACCGAGACGAGGAAGTGGGCGTCGGAGGCGCGGGAGTTGAGGAAGGTGTCCACCTCGCTGAACCCGCCCTGGGCGGTGGACACGCGGGCGGAGCCGTCGAGGTAGGGCGCGAAGTCCAGGCGCGCCTCGAAGTCTGCGAGGCCGCGGGCGTCGAAGAGCTGGGTGTGCGTCTTCGAGTGCTCGACCACCGCGAGGATGCGCGGCGGGTTGGCGCCGGCCGGAATGGTGACGGACGAGAGCAACTGGAAGCGGACGGCCTCCGTCACCTCCTGGGTGCGGACGATGGTGCCGGCGGGGAAGGTGACGGCGGCGGCGGGAGGCTGGGGCAGGCGCAGCTCCACCTCGGCCGTGGCCGCCTGCGCGCCGTGAAGCCGGTAGCCCAGCATGCGCGCCAGGGCGATGACGTTGCGGCGCTGGGTGGCAGTGGAGAGTCGCGACTCACGGGCGAGGTTGTCCTGGTAGCTGCCAAGGACGTCGCCGACGAAGGCGTACATCTCCAGCAGGACATTGCCGAAGCTGGCGACTTCGAAGTCGCTCCAGTCGGCGAAGACGCTCTTCACGAGCGCTATGAGGCGCGCGCGTAGGGCGTCGAAGTCGCGGTGGGTGTAGTCGGTGGACGCGGGAAGAAGTGGCACGTCGGCGAAGGCCTCCACCGGGAGACAAAGCCTTGCCGCACGGCACTTGGCGGAGACGGGGACATCGGTTTGGTCCCCTCCGTGCTGCATTCAGACGCGAATAGCGCGAAGCGGTTCCCATCGCTTAGGGGCTGATTCCCTGCCCCCCATGTGTAACGCATGGCGTCATGTGTTCGCTTGGCTGTGCGCTTGACGGCCGTTCAGGTCCTCGGTAGAGTTTCGCATATGCGAGGCGTGCGAGATGCGCACGAAAGGCCAGAGCGACGCAAATGACGGGCAACGCAATCAAAGAGCTTCGGGGGACACTCGCAATGAGCCCAGGCGACTTCGCTCAGTTGCTTGGGGTGAACCCCTCGACGCTGTACCGGTGGGAGGCCGAAGGTGAGGGGGAGGTAAAGCCGGATCCGAACGCGACCCGCATTCTCGCGGCGCTGAATCAAGCCCGCGCGAAAAGTGGTGGCGAGAATCTCAAGGCGTCCCTTGGAACGGCGCTCCTGCTTGGGGGAGGGCTCTTTGCCCTCTTCAAGCTGCTGGAGCAGTTGTTCTCAAGCGACACGTCCGCGCCGACGACACCAGTCGTCTCCGCACCACCTGGGACGCCAAGCCCGACTCAAGCGCCGTCATCGGCGACGGATGTCGCCGGAGGTCAGAAAGGAGAGGGGAAGACGACGAAAGGACGATGAGACTGAGGATGCCGTGAAAATTGAGGGGGTGGAGCTGGAACTCCAACCCCTCGGGACAACTACTGCTCGGCTTGAGTGGCCCGGCAGGACTGCGCGAACACTGATGGTATCTGCCATCAGGCACGTCCTCCGTCAAGGCGACTCCAGCGAGCGGCTCACCGCGGTCGTTGAAGGCCGCACGCAATGTTGGAACAACGGAGTGACGAAGCATGCTTTCGAACGAAGACGTCGAAGCTGTGTACGACAAGTGTGACGGGAAGTGCCGTTACTGTGGAAAGAAAATCTCATTCAGCAACTACGGCCTGTATGGGGCACGTGGGGCTTGGCAGGTCGACCACTCGCGCTCCAGGATGAATGGCGGGACGAACCACCTGAACAACCTCTTTCCTGCATGCATTCCATGCAATCAGGAAAAGGGAGGGCGGAACGGAAAGTCATATATTCAGGCACGCCGTGCGCAGAATCAACACGTGCCCACTCCTGAGAAGCCGGGCCTTTGGGAATGGCTGTTCGGCTAACCCAGGAAAGGGGATGCGAGAAGATGCGATTCCAAGAGCAGAATGGTTACAAAGTCTTTGTTGATCAGGCTGGGCGCCCACAGTTCGTGCACCGGCGAGTGATGGAGAAGAAGCTTGGTGGGCCCATCCGTCGCAGGCGAGTGGTTCACCATATCAACGGAGAAAAGGGAGACAATCGGCCAGAGAATTTGGTCGCGGTCTCCCGAGCGGTGCATTCTCGCCTTCATGGGCGGCATCGGAATGCCTGCTTCCGGTGCGGTCGCACGTCACACTGGGCATCGAATTGCTTCGCGGTGACGGACTTTACCGGTCGACCCTTGATGTAACGGGGTAGTGCATCGGCGAACATTGCTCGGTAAGGGACTCGGGATGCTTCGGTCTGTCGCATCCCGAGTTCCCAAGTGGCTGAATCTACCGAGGGACGCTGGTGTTCAGATCTGCTGGTGAAGGACGCATCAGGCTTTGGCTTATGTCGCAACAGGCGCGTCTTGTTAGCGAGAAGATCCCGCCGCAAGAGAAGTCTCAAAGGGCCATGTTCACCAGGGGTGGTTCACGTCCACTGTGACGGCTGTGCTGTGAGTGCGGACATGAATGTGAAGCGTCAGGCCGGCTGAGTCCTGCTCGACGCCAACATGTACGAGCTGGACGTCAGGCAGCCAGCGGGCGAGAGCGTCACGGACATCCACGCGCGCCAGCTCCGCCAGCACCATGTCGTTGCGCTGGTGCCGAAGTCGCGAGAGTCCGGCCCCGAAGCTGGTGCGCCAGGGCAGCTCGCCGGTGGAGTGGGGCGTGGCGCCTTCCGTCAGCAGCACCTGTCGCACCTTCGAGGCGATCAACTCGGCCCCGATGCCGGAGGCGAAGTCCCGCTTCCTGTCTCTCCGGAAGGGGATGAGGAGATTCTGGAGCGCTCGACTCATGACGTCCTCCTCACGGAATAGGGATGGCCGCGCGCACCTGCTGCAGCGTGCGGACGATGGCGTCGAGGGGGGCAATGGCCTCTTCCAGGGCGCTTCCATCGAGGCTGGAGAAGTCCGGCACCTGGGGGCCGCCCACCAGGCCGAGGAGGACGTTGAGGAGGGCCATAAGCTGGGAGAGGGTGGCCAGGGCCTTGCCGACGTTGGCGGCCTCTTGCTCGACGTTGGCCTCCGCGCAGCCGGCCACCGTAAGGAGGCCGGCGTCTCCAAGCTGGGCGGCGCGCAGCCGGGCCTGCCCGACGCTCGACAGGCGCAGCTGCAGGTGGAGGAGCTGGCCACGGGCGTGGCCCAACTCGCCCAGGACGATGTCGATGACGCCCACCACCGCGAGTGGCACCGAGAGCTGGGGGACAAGGCGGAGCAGCTTGGACACCTTCTCGGCCAGGTTCGGCAGAGCCGCGGCGATGGCTGTCGGGTCCGGTGGCGGCCCCAGCGCGTCCGGGATGGCCTTCACGACCTCGGAGACGGCCAGCACTGCGCCGATGATGTCGAAGAGGGGCGTGAGCGGCGCGAGCGCCGGCTGGACGGCCTGCAGGATCTGGTGGTGCTGCAGCGTGGCTCCGCCAGGCAGGGTGAGCGTGGGCGCCTCGGGCAGCGGGGGGATGTGGATGCAGATGGGCAATGGCATGCGGGCCTCAGATCGGCTCAGCGATGGGGCGCACCACACGGCCAGCGATGGTGACCTGGGCGGCCTCCAAGGAGATGGCGCCGACCGCGCGCAGGGTGAGGGCGGTGGTGGCCTCCAGGGTGACGGTGTTCTCCTCCGCGTCGAAGGTGAGGCAGTCGCCCGTCTTCCGGTTGGTGAGCTTCAGCTTCTTCTTCCCCTCGGACTCGTCCAGCTCGACGCGGAAGGTGGGCGTGGCGAGGACGCGGTTATCGGGCGGAGACACCTGGGCTTCTTCGGGGACCTCGCTCTGGCCGCCCGGCTTTCCCCAGTGCGCCGTGAGGTAGTAGGGCGCATCCACGTCCCCTTGATTGAAAAAGACGGCCACCTCCGCGCCCACGTGCGGCACCGCGAAGAAGCCCGTGCCCTTGGCGCCGCCCCCGGAGGTACCCAGGGGCCAGGCCCAGGCGGACTCGGGCTCGAGGACACCGGGGATGCACACGCGGACGCGGCCGAGCTGCGCCTCGTCGTCGCGGCTGGTGACGTAGCCCACGTACATGCCGAGGAGGCGCGTGTCATGGGCGAGGATGTCGTCGTCGAAGGTGCTCATGGTGGGCTCGCTACCTGGGGAGACTCATTCCGGCTTCCGGGTCCTCGACACCGATGGGTTGCCCGTCGCGGCGGTACTCGATGTACCGGGTGCCGGTGTCCCGCTCGAAGGCCTCGACTTCCTTCAGTGCCCCAGTCGTCTCGGGTGCGCTGATGTTGGGCTGACCGCCCTGGGGCTGGCCTTGCTTCTCGGGGCTGGCTTGCTGCCGGCGGCCGGTGCCGTCGCGCGACAGCTTCAAGTCCGTGGTGTAGCCAGACGCGGAGAGGACGTGCTTCGCCTCGGTGACGTAATACTTCCCGGAGAGGAAGCTGGAGATGCCGCGCACTTCCACGACGGACTTCGCGCGCAAGGAGGGGTTGCCCACCACCTGGAGGGACAGCTTCACAGTGCCGGCTTCCGCGCGGCGGAAGCGGGCCTCGGACTCGCGCTGGGCTTGGGCAGGTGTCGACGCGGAGGTGGGCTGGACGCTGGTGGTGCTGTTGCGGAGCTGCAGCGACGTGGTGCCCGTGCGCTTGTCCACCACCTCGAGGTAGTCCGCGAGAGTGGTGCGCTCCACGGTGGCGCTGCTCGCCTGGGCTTCGATGGTTGCCTTGGCCATGGCGTCCCGGCCACGGACGCCCACCTGGCCCACGCGGCGGCCCAGCTCTGACTCGACGTTGACGGAGAGGATGTCGCCCCGGCCCGCGTCCGCGTACCACCACAGCACCTGGGTGGGCGCGGCAGCCTGGTTGCGCGGGCCGAAGGTGAGGCCCTTGTCGTCGACGTGGAACTCGAACTCCTCCCTCGCGGCCAGGCGCCGGAGAAAGCGCGCATCCGTCTCCCCGGCTTGGTGAATGGTGTCGAAGGACTCTCCGGTGTCCTCGACGTGGACGGAGTCCTCTTCATAGCCGTACTCGGCGGCCACCTCTCGCACCACCTGGGCGCGCGTCTTGCCCTTCCAGGTGCGCGTCTTCGCCTCGCGGTGCATGAGGGCGCTGAGCGCCTGGCCCTCGACGGTGAGCACCTGAAAGCCCTTCATCTTCTTCACGACGACTCGCCGCGGCGGGGCCATGAGACCCGGGTAGCCCCAGGACACCTCCAGCACCGCGCCGCCCACCAGCTCGCCCCTGTCGAAGAGCGCCAGGTCGAAGTTGTCCAACTGGAGGGACAGCTTGTCGGCCTTCGTCGCGGAGTCCTCGAAGGTGAGGCCGAGGACACGGCCCTCCAGGGAGAGGGGCTCACCGCTGCGGGCCTTCTCGTGTGCCAGCAGCGTGAGGCGCACGCCAGGCGCGCTCCTGTCGAGGGGCCGCGTCATTCGCTGGCCCTCCGCCGCTGCTCGCTGAGGATGACGTCGGTGAGGACACGCAGCGAGGGGATGTAGACGCGCCGCCCAGCCTCCAGTTCCAGCGTCGCATCGATGATGGGCTCCGGCTGGAAGTCGGCGATGGCCCACCAGAAGCCGCAGGCGCGCGGGAGGGGCGCGAAGTAGCGGCCGGCGAGGCCCCAGAGGGAGTCGCCCTGCGCCACGAGGTGGACGCGCGTGTCCGCGTGCGGCTGGAAGCCGTAGGGGACTCTCTCGGAGAGGAAGAGGCGGCCGGCCTCGTCCCGCAGGCCGAAGGAGAAGGAGTAGCGGCTGCCGGCATGAGGAGCCACTACGGCACCTCCTGACGGAGCTGCTCGGAGGTGACGCGGGTGTCCAGCACCTCCTCGAAGGTGACGATGGCGGTGTAGACGAGGACGCGTCCGTCCACTGCGAGCTGGCGGTACTGGAACTCCACGCTGGCGACGACGCACTCGACGGTGAGGACGCCGGGCCAGAGAACGAGGACCCGCGGCGGTGCTGTCGCCAGCACACCCTCGGTGCCCGCCGGGGGCACGGTGAGGGCACGCAAGAAGCCGCGGAACCCCATGATGTTGGAGGCGTCGGCCTGCTGCGTGGCGAAGAAGGCGTCGAGGTAGAACTCCACGCCTGCCAGTTGCCGGTTGGAGGTGCCCTGAAACTGGAGCACCTGGTGGGAGAGGCCCGGCACCGCCAGGCGGTTCCAATTTACCTGGAGCTTCTCGGTGAGCTGCGTGGGGTTGAAGAGGCACTCCATGGCCTCGCCGGTGAGGACATTCACGAGGAGGCAGCGAGGGGGACGGGCAAGGCCGGCGGCGATGGACATGTCGGGGCCTGCCTCTCAGTACGCCGGCATGGGGGAGAAGCTGCGGGAGGCTGCGTCCCTCTCGGCGCGCGCCGTGGCCTGGGCAAGCACCTCTCCGTCCACCTGGACACTCACGAGGACAGGCGCGCTGGGAGGCGAGGCCGGCTGCGAGGAGAGCACCTCGGCCTGGGGCAGCGAGGCCTGGAGGGCCGCCACCGCCGGCATGGACGAGGACTCCAGGGGCCAGTCCACCGGCGAGGTGGGCGAGGCCGTGGTGACGACGGACGCGGGTGTGGCGGCGCTGCCGGTGGGGTCCTCAAGGCCGAAGGCGACGGACAAGTCCCGGTGGAGGCCCAGCCGAGCCGTCCGCAGGGCTTGCTGGAGGCCGGTGTTCGCACCGAAGAGGCTCGCCACAGCGTCCACGACGCTGAGGATGGCGCCCACCAGCTCCAAGAGGACGCCGGAGATCGCGTCGACCGTGCCGAAGACGATGAGCCGCATCCCCGTCCAGGCCTCGGCCCAGTCGCCGGTGAGGGCGCTCCCCAACGTCAACACCACGCCCCAGAAGACGTCGAGGATGCCGGAGAAGGCCGCCAGGGCTGCGTTGAGGACGCCTCCCACCACGGACACCACGAGGGAGACGGCGGACACCAACACGCCGACGACAGTGGTGATGTTGCCGATGGCAAACCCGATGGCTTGCCCCATGGCCACCCAGATGCTGCCGCCTTCTCTCGCGGCGGAGCTGGTGCCCAGGATGCCAGAGAGCGCGCCGCCTAGGACGCGGCCGAGGTGCGCCAGGCTGCCCAGGAGGACGTCAACACCGGCCTTCATGTAGCCCCACTGCCCCGCCAGTCCCTCCACCACTTCCGCGGCGGCCGTGAGGGTCAGGACGACGAAGTCGAAGACGCGGGCGAGGGCACGACCGACCGTGGCTCCGGAGGCGCCGAAGGCAGCGAACTTCGCGGCGGCGGTGGCCGCGTCGTCCCTCTCGGAGAGGAAGCCCAGTGCTCCGCCCACCCGCCCCAGCGTCGCCTGGAAGGCGTCGAGGGTGGGGCGCGCGGCCTCCAGTCCGGCCGAGAAGCCGTCGGCGATGCCGGAGAAGAAGCTGTGGAGGCGATGGCCCCACAGGTAGAGGTTGATGAGGAAGTCCTTCAGCCCTGCGTTCTCCGCGCGGCCCAACTCCTCCCGCACCGCACCGGAGAATCCCCCGTCCTCGAAGAGCTGGGCGAGGCCGCGGAAGGCGAGCGTCACCTGCTCCTGCACACGCCGCACGAAGTCGCCCAGGCCGCCGAGGTTGTGGCGGAAGGCGTAGGCGAGGCCGACCACGGCGACGCCCAGAAGGGCAACAGCGGCTACCGCTGGCAGCACCGTGGCCAGGAGGCCTCCCAACGTGAGGCCCAGCGCCTTGAGGCCCACCACCATCAGCGCCAGGCCCACCTTTGCGGCGATGACGGTGCCAACGAGGGTAACCAGGCCACCAGCCCCGAGCGCGAAGGCAGCGAAGGCGCGCTTCACTGGGCCGGGCAATGCCTGGAAGACACCCAGCACCTGCTGCACCGCGCTGGCGACGAGGGTGACGAGGGGCTTCAGTACCTGGCTGAAGGGCTCTCCGAGGACGATGGCCAGCGTCTCCAGGTTGCCGGCCAGCAACGTCTTCTGGCCCTCGAAGGTGTCCAGCATCTGCTCGCGGAACGCCTTGGCCGTGCCGCCTGCATTCTCGAACTCATCGCGCAGGTGCTTGAGGGCCGCTGCGCCGCGGACGACTTCGCCGGTGTCCTTGCGGATGCCGTTGGAGAACTGCGTGAGGATGGCATTCACACCACCGAGCGCCTCGCGGCCGAAGGCCTTCAGCAGGAAGGCGGAGCGCTGCGCTGTCGTCATGCGCTCGAGAGCGGGCGACAGCTTGTCGAGAATGTCGAGGAAACTGAGGAAGTTGCCTTTGGAGTCGGTGACGGCGACGCCCAGTCCACGCAGGTGCTTTTGTACCTGTGGATCCGCCATTCGCTCCATGGCAACGGCCACGGCGGTGGAGGCGCGCTCCACACCGGGGACGACGTTCTTCACGAGGCCCAGGGCGATGAGTGTCTCGGGCAGGGACTGATTGAGGGCTTGCGCACCACGCGCGGCGGTGCCGAGGGCCAGAGGCAACTCATTCGCGCTTAGGGCGAAGACGTTGACGGCTTGGAGCATCTGGTCGACTGAGATGGCGGCCTTGTCGGTGGAGATGCCGAAGGCCTTCATCGCCTGCGACGCGAGGCCTGCTGCGCCCTGGGGTGTCAGCTCTCCCAACGAGCCACCCGCCAGGTCCAACACCGGCAGCAGCAGCTCCATGGACTCAGCGGCGCTAAAGCCGGCCTGGGTGAGCTCGCGCAGGCCCAGCACGGACTCGGTGGGTGTGAACTGCGTGGCGAGGCTTGCTTGGATGGCAGCGTCTCGTAGCTGCCCAAGCACCTCGGCTGAGGCGCCAGAGACGGCGGCTACACCCGCCACAGCCTGCTCGAATTGGCCGGCGGTGTTGGCCAAGGACAGCGACGCGCCGATGGTGACGGCGCCTGCTGTGAAGAGGGCCATGGCAACGCCGAGCCGCTGGAAGGCGCTCTCAATTCGAGCAGTGCCCAACCCCACGCGCCTGTCGAGGGACATGAAGTTGCGCTCCACTCCTTGGAAGGTGCCAGAGGCCAAGTCTCGCGCCGTGAAGACGAAGCCCAGGCCGAGGTTGTTGAGCACGCGCTACCTCCGCTTCGCGGACTTCTCCAAGGCCTTCGCCTCGCGACTGCGTTGCTGGCCGATGCGCTCGAGGAACCAGTCCCTGTCCGAGGTGGGCAGCTCCAATGCATCACCGAGAGGAACTGCGAGGCCGCTGCCCCCGTGCTGGTGCCAGCACAGGTTGAAGAGGCCCTCGCGCCAGTTCTCCAGCGTCACACCGGGGAAGAGGTGGAGCGCTCCCGGCGCCTCGCTGTCCGGGCCTGCCCCGGGAGGAAGAAGCCCCGGTCGAAAGGGAGCTCCACCTCCTGGCGCATGAAGCACTCGGGGCACTCGACTTCGAGTGTCGTGTCCACGCCGCAGTCGACGCGGTCGAACTCGTCGACGAGGAAGTCGGCGTCGCGCAGCGTGAGGTCCTCGAGGAACCGGCGCTTGTCGCGCGCGTCCACGCCGTCGACGTCCAGTACCCGGTAGGCGAGGACGGAGGACAGCAGCTTCTCAGGGGCCGCGCGCTGGAGCTGAGGCAGGCGCCGCTCGTCCTCTCCCGTCAGCAGCTTGAAGCGCACGCGCGTGCCGGCGTCGGGCAGCGTCGTCTCGAAGCGGTTGCCGGCCATGAAGGCCGCGCGGCTGGTGTCCAAGAGGGCGCGCACCGGCAACTGCGTCAGGTCCAGCTCCCAGTCGATGCGGGCGCGGCAGGCTGCGGCCTGACAGGGGACGGCGAAGGCGTACTCGGAGCCGTAGGTGAGGACACGCACCTGGAGGAGTGCGTAGAAGCGGTCCCCCTGAAGGACCTGGCCCCAATCCACCTTCCCGTCTGCGAAGGCGTAGGGACCTGCCTCCTGCATTTCCTCCCAGCACGCGGAGAGCAGCTCATCCACTTGGCCGCCGCTCTTCGCCAGCTTCCTGTCCGCGAGGACGCGCTCCTCCCGCACTCGCATTCCCCGAATACGGCCCGTCAGCCCCGAGGGGCATGAGATGATGTCCGCCATGTCCTTCCTCCAGGAAGGACAAAGGCCTCGGGCGGCAAATCGGGGACATCAATCAATGAGACTAGAAGCGATCTCAGAATTGCCTCAAGAGGATGAGGATGCAGCCGAGGTGGAGGAAGCCGAGGAAGTTCTCCACCTTCACCTCATAGCGAGTCACAAGGCGCCGGAAGTTCTGGAGCCAGGCGAAGAGTCGCTCCACCTTCCAGCGTCGTCGGTATCGACGCAGCTCGCGCCCATCCTGGGTCTTCGTCTTACGCCCGCGACGATGCGGGGCAATCAGCTTCACTCCGCGCTCGTGCCACAGTCGCTCATCGAGCTTGTCGGCGTCATAGGCCTTGTCGCCGATGAGCCGCTCGGGAAGCTCGTCGAGGAGGCTTTCGTCGAGCGTGGCTTCGAGGAGCTTGGTTTCGTGGGGAGAAGCGCTTGCCGCGCCAATGGCGAGAGGAAGACCAGCGCCGTCTGCAGCTGCCATGACCTTCGTCCCCTTGCCCCGCTTCGTCTTTCCGACGCAGGGCCCCCCTTTTTCGCCGAGGCGAAGAACGCGTCGACGAAGCCCTCCTCCAGGTTGAAGCCTCCGCGCTCCTTGAGGTCCAGGGCCAAGGCACGCAGGACGGTGCGGAAGGTGCCGTCCTTCACCCAGCCCTGGAACCAGCGGTGGACCGTCTTGTAGGGCGGGTACTTCTGCCTCGGCAGCTCACTCCACTGCGCCCCGGTCCGCAGAATCCACAGGATGCCGTCCCACAGCGCACGGGAGGGCGTGGGCGTTCGCCCAGGCCGGTCCTCCCGCTTCAACTTCCGCGCGGGGAGGAGCGGCTCAATCAGGCTCCACTGTTCATCCGTCAGGTCCACCGGTCAGCTTCGAACATGGCCATCCCCTCCATGTCGATCAGCGGCCCGGCCTGCGCCCTCATGCCTGCTCGCTCAATTCTGAGACCGGCTCTAAAAGACGCGTCCCTCGATGTTGTGCATCTCCTCACAGACGTTCGTGAACAGGCCGAGCCATTTGTCCATGAGCTGGGAGGCAGTCGGTCGCTGCGCGGGATCCTGAGTTAGCATTTGGTTTAAATACTGAAAAATCAAAGGGCCGAATCGCCCTGGGCAGAAACCAATCGGGAACAGCTCCACCGGCACAAGGAGGTCATCCGGTGGAGGGCGCTTTGCCGGGTTTCGTCCGGTGAAGAGTTCAGCTAGCACGAGTCCTAACTGGAAAACGTCAGTTTTTACTGTGAGGGCTGATTCATTTTTGGCATACGCGACTAGATCGGGAGTTCGGTAAAGAAACGGCATTCCCGGTCCGGTGCTTTCTTTAAAGACTGGCCGGTCTACTTCGTCGGATTCATCGAGAAGTTTCATCAGGCCAAAGTCTCCGAGGACACAAGCTCGTCCTTTAACGAAAATATTCTGCGGCTTGATGTCGCGATGTACGGCCTGTGGGGAACTCTTTTCTAGGAACGCCAGCGCGGAGATCAGTTGGACTGCAATGTTGATGCGCTCTGCTTGGCTGGTGTTGCTCGCCCTGATGATGTGGTAGAGAGTCTGTGGAAGATACTCGGCCACCACAAAGGGATACTCATTCTCTTGGCCGTCGACGCGATAGCGGAATAGTCCCTCGTCGAAGGTGCGCATGATTGCTGGATGCTTTTGTTGCTTTAGGTACTCGACCTCTCGCCTGAAGCTCTCCTTTCGCTCGGGCTTTGATAATCGTCGAAAGATCTTCAAGGCAAAGAGGATGCCTTTATTGGTGCCGGATGTGGCGACGACTAGATAGGTTACCGCATTCCCTCCAGATCCAAGCCGCTGGATGATGCGATACCAATCGTTTGTCGCCGATTGAAGTGACTTCCCATTTTCAAGTGAGAGAGCATCGGACATGGGGGCCTCGCGGTGGTCTGTTTTTTGAAGGGCACCCCATGGTAGCCTACATTGATAGTTCAAAGAAGTCGTAGGTAAGGGTGACGGACTCGATGACGTTCTCGTCCGACTCGTTGTCCCATTCCCCTGCAACGAACTTCACCGGCCATGCACGGGAGAGGCTCCACCGGCGCAGCGTGGTGCCGTCCCGATCCTGCTGGACGATGTCGGAGTTGCGCTTGTAGAGGCCGTCCGGCAGGCCCAGTCCGCTGGACATGTGGACGACGTCTTGGAACCAGTCGAAGAGCTGGTGGTCCTGCGTGGCGCCTCTCTCCAGTGTGACGTCGGAGAACGTGAGGCGCCCGGGGGACTTGTTGGGGATGAGGCTGCCGCCCTCGAAGTACTGGATGTTGGCGACCTCGACGGACAGTTCAGAGCATTTCTGGAAGCCCGCGTGGCCGATGTCGTCGATTTCGACGAGGAACTTGAAGCGCTTATGGAAGCTGCGCGGCTGTCCGATGATGGCCATGGCCAGTCTCCTTACAAGCCCGCCGAAGCCAACTCGGCTTCGAGGGCGCGGGTGTCTTGGGCGATGCGCAGGATGATGAACTCGGCGGGCTTGTTGGTGGCGAGCCCAATGCGGGCCACCAGCTTGCCGGCGAAGACGACGGACGGTGGGTTGAGGGCGTCAGAGACGTCGACGAAGAAGGCCTTGGCAGGCTCCTGGCTGCGGAACGCGCCATTCTTCATCTGGGTGAGGAGGAAGGCCGCAATGGAGCGTCGCACCTGGGCGCGCAGTCCCTCTGTGTTGTTGCGGTGCCGCGCAAACTGCAGCCCCGTCTTGAGACTGCGCTCAATGAAGGACACGCCCCTGCGCTCGGCGACGTAGGGGAAGTTGCCGCTGGCCCTCAGCGTGCGCGAGCCGTCAATGAAGCGCGGCAGGCCGGGCCCCGTGGTGAGGGGATTGATGCGGCGAGGGTAGACGATGTCCCGCTTCTTCTCTTCGAGGACCTCCTTGGTCTCGAAACCGAGGACGCCGAACATGCGGCCGGCCTCAATGCCCGCGGGCGCGTCGTACACGCCGCCGGGGCGCGCGCCGTCGTTGCGCGCGAAGACGCCGGCGATGATGCCGGAGGGCGGGACGACGAGCTGCTCCACGTTGCCGTAGACGCTGCGGGCGGGGTTGAGCACCTTGACGCGCGGCCAGTACAGGGCCGCGTGCTCAGAGAGTCCTTCGAGGGCGGCCTCCTGCGAGACGTAGGCGACGATGTCCGTGGCGCTGTAGCCCGCGGGCGAGTCGAGGACGGCGAAGACGAGGCCATCGCGCGCCACCTCGCAGTAGCGCACCATGGCGTTGTGGACGGCGGGAGTGGCGCGCCCGGGGACCAGGAGGAGGGAGAGGTCCTGCACTTCGTCGAGCGCGTAAAAGGCCGCTCCGGCCCGCCTCGGAGCCGATGAAGTCGGTGTCGTCCAGGCCGACGAGGCCGTCCGCGCCGGCCGAGAGGGCCACCGTCTGCACGTCAGGAATTGCGTCCGGCTGCACCATGAAAGCCTGGACGTAGGTGGAGCCTGTGCGCTCGTCATTGACGATGCGCTCGACGTAGCGCGCGTCGTCCTCGGACGAGGAGAGGTTGGGGAAGGACTCGCGGTAGGCTCCGTCCTCGAGGACGAGGACGTCGAAGGTGTCGGGGGCACCGTTGGTGGAGGGACGCACCTCCACCTCGATGCGGTTGGCATAAGCGCCCGCGTCCTTGGCCTCCAGGTGGAGGACGTCGGTGGCGCCGGAGGCGTCGCCCGTGTGCGGCAGTGCGTCCAGGCCGAGGCCGGAGCCTGCGTCGCCCTGCACACGCAAGGAGGCGCCAGGCCCCGTGGACTGGGTGAGCAACTGCAGCGTCCCCAGGGAGGACGGCGCCACGCGGACACCCGCCACCGCCGCCTCCACGAGGGCGCGCACCTCGGCCAACTCGACGGCGCGCAGACTCTGGACGTTGCCACTGCCCACCTGAGGGCCGCCGGGGAAGCCGAAGACGGTGCCTGCGATTTCGTCGCCCACCTCCAGACGGCTGGAGGCGCCCTGGATGTCGCTGGCAATCCTCAGCACACCATCCGCCACGGTGGCTCGCCCGCCGACGATGCTCGCGTTCAGGACGGCGGCCACCTCCTGAGCAGTGGCCTGGGCGATGTCTTCGAAGTCCCCCTCGTTGAAGGCGATGAAGACGTCCCGGCCGTCGTCGACGCGCACGCGGAGCGACTGCCCAGCGGTGAGGGAGTAGGGCCCCGGTCGGCCAGCGGCGACGGAAGCCGCGGCACCGGAGAAGACGACGTCCGCCGCCGCGGCGCCGTTGGCGGACACCTCCAGACGCTGTCCGTCGGCCAGCGTGAAGGGCGGCCGCAGCGTGCCGCGCAAGACAGCGGGCGTGGGCCCTCCGCCCGTGGTGAGGGCCGCTGCCGCGCGCGTGGCCGTGTGCGACTCGGGGTTGGAGGCGTCCTCGTAGTGGACGGTGCGCACCACCCAGAGATGACTGCCGCCATTCTCGAAGAAGCCCATGGCGGCGAGGGCCAGGTCGGAGTCTGGTGTGAAGCCGCCGAAGGTGGCCTGGTAGTCCTCCATGGAGGTGCACAGGACCGCCTGACCGATGGGGCCGCGCTCCGCCAGACCGACAGCGCCGGCCACGGAGGTGGGCACGGAAGGAATGCCGCGGACGCGCGGCTCCTCCTCCTCAAACACGACTTTCGACGACAGCAGCTCACGACTCACGAGGCACCTCGCTTCTTCCGGGACGCGCGCGGCGACGCTTCCGGCGCGGTAGAGGGGGGCGACGACGGCGGGGCTGTGGGGGCCTGCCGCTTCAGGGTGACTTCGCCCTGGCGGATGGCAGCGGCCACAGCCGGCACGGAGAGGGCCGCTTCGGGCACGTCCTCCAGCGTCACGCCCGTGGCCAGGGTGAGCGACGAGGGCAGGCGCCGGCCGCCACGGCCAGGCTGCACGCCGCAGGCGCACGCGCCGCGCGCCACGCAGTACGACTCGTGGGGCAGCAGGAATGTGATGAGCCTGCCCAGGGCATTGGTGAGGGTGACGCTCATGAGGTGCCTTCGGAGAGGGAGTCTGTTTCGAGGTGAGTGCTGGCGACGGCTTTGCCGATGTCGAGGGGCAGGCCCTCGTCCACGTCGAAGCCGCGCACCACCAGGCCCCACGTGAAGGCACGCACGTCGTCGCGGCTGCCGAGCTGCGTGCGCACCTCGCCGTCCGCGTCCATCTCCCAGCGCACGGTGCCGCGCGAGGCGTCCTCTGCGTCCCTCGGCATGGTCAGCCAGCGGTTGCGGTTGAGGAAGGTGGCCACGGCGGCCATGAGGTTGAAGAGCTCGGCGGTGCGCTCAGAGGCCACCGTAAGGGTGAAGGCCAGGTCCACCGTGTACGCGGGGCGACGGCGCACCAGCTCCGCGCCGGAGGGGCCCTGCACGACGTCCTCGTGCAAGACGTTGGTGGAGTAGCGACGACTCTCGCGCAGCGTAGGGCCTGACAGCACAACGGACGGCAACGAGGCCATGGCGATGACGTTGAGGCCGTCGGCCACCGTGTCGTCGTAGTCGACGGAGACGCTGGCGCTGACGTTGGCCACCACCTGCCGCTTCAACTCACGCAGCAGGGTGCGCACGAGGCGGGTGAGGTCCGCTTCCTTCGCGACACGCGGGCGTAGGTAGCGGTACGCCCCCGGAAGGACAGCGGCCTCTCCTGGAATGGGGCGTCCGTCCGCGGAGAGGTTGTGCAGCTCCGCGTCGACGGCGCCCACCTCATGGGCCGGCGTCCGCACGTCCGCGAAGTGGGTGCCTGCCTCTTCACGGACAGAGAGCACCTCCGCGCGCAGCCCGCCCAGGCGCACTGCCACCCGCGCGGCGAAGCCAGTACCAGCGAGGCGGAGAATGTCTCCGCCGCTGGTGGGCCCCGAAGTGGGCGTCACGGAGGTGAGGGCGGGGATGACCATTACCCGGGCCCTCCGAGGCCCAGCTCCTTCGCCACGCGCGCGAGGAAGCGGCGGCTGGCGCCCTGGCGAAACCGTGCGAAGGCCGGCCGGAGGAAGGGGCGCGCGGGCGTCTGCGTCACAATGACGCCGCGCCCACTGCCGCCAGTGCGCGCCTGGCCGGCCTGGCGCAGTAGCGCGAAGAGGAAGCGCCGCATCTTCGGCGTCATGGGGATGACGACGGGCGGACCTCCGTACTCCTGCAGCTGCGCCACGTCGACGAGGGACTCGCCGTCGGGACTCTTCGCCGAGCGGGGCACTCCGATGAAGGCCTCGTCGCCCTCCACGACGACGGAGATGGAGTTGCGCAGCACACCAGAGACGAGGAGGGCCTTCGTTCCGCTGAAGCCCGCGAGCTGGCGCGCCGCCAGCGTGAGGGGCGAGGGCGGGCGGAGCGACTCTCCACCCGGCGCCTGCTGGGTGAGGCCCTGCACCACCTCCTTGCGCAGGGCGTGTGCCTCCTGATGTAGGGCCGCCTGCATCGCCCCCTCAAGGCGCGACGAGCCCGCCGCCAGCAGTTGGCGGGCCCGTGCCCAGTCTCCGGTGCGAGAGACGACCATGGACGCCTCAGCCCTGCTTGGCCCGCAGGTGGGGGACGTGCGAGTTGAGCCACTCGAGGGCCACGTGCGTGGCCTCACTCACCACCGCGCCGTGGCGGACGGACACCGAGGTGAGGGCCAGGGTGTGGGCGGCGACCTCCACGTCCTCCGGCCGGCAGCCGTAGTGCTTGAGGCCCTCGGCGATGGGCCTCACGGCGGGCAGGGTGCCGTAGCGCCAGTAGTGCAGCTCCAGGTTGCAGGTGTATGCCTCTGCCTCGTAGCGGGCGCGAGCGGAGGTGCTGGTGAGGTAGGCCAGCTCGTAGCTGGGGCCCTCCTCGTCGTGCTGGACGACGTGCTGGTGCTCGTGGACGCACACCACCACCTGGGCCCACAAGTCCCAGCTCCCCTTCGGCACGCCCACCTCGAAGGGCAGGTAGAGGGTGCGGCCCACGGTGGTGGCGTACTTCTCCAGGAAGCGCTGCCTGTCGAGGATGCTCATGCGCTGCAGCGCCTCGGCCGCCAGTTGCATTTCAAGGGAGTCGGCCTTGTTGGCCGTCTTGGTGCGCAGGCGCGACTGCATGTGCTGGTAGAAGGCCCACACCTCGGCGGGTTGAATCTCGCCGCGCTGGAAGAGGGCGCCCACGCCAGGCAGGGACTGGAGGTAGCCCTTCACAGGACACCGCCTTCCGTGGCGCCGACGTCGGCGGTGCCCGCGTCCATGGCGGTGGGCAGGCAGGTGTGGCCCGCGATGCCCTCCTCGTTGACGTAGGCGCAGGTGAAGGCGGCATTGCTGTTCTCGCTGACCGCGTCGCAGTCGGCCAGCGGCTGCCAGTTGCCGTCACCGTTGCAGATTTCGGCGACGTTGCCGGCGCAGCGCGTGGACACCGGCGCGCACCCGTCCGGCGCGCGGCAGCGGGTGAGCAGGGCGGTGGCGAGAAGTGGGGCGAGTAGCAGTGCTTTCACGTGAGTCCTCGGGCTTGGGGCCTGTCGTTGAAAGTGACGAGAAGGAGGTTGCGGCGAGGCCTCCGGCGGTGGAGTCCGAAGCCCGTGGGGCGCGCCTCCGTCACGTAGAGCCCGGGAGGCGTCCTCACGGCCTGCACGAGGGTGCCCGCGACGTCGTAGAGGGCGCCCAGCCTGTCGCTGGGGCGGATGAGGGCGTCGCCCGTGGCCGCGTCGACGAGGCCGAGGCGCTCCAAGTCGCGGAAGTGGAAGACGAGTTCGAAGCTCGTCCGGGGGCTGTTGCCGGAAGGAGTCATGCGCAATGACTCAAAGGCATCCGGCTCCACCTGGCAGGGGACACGCACGGGCGGGAATTCGCGACGGAAGGCTTCGGCCAAGCCGTCGTCGTCCGAGTCCACCAGTACCGGCTCGCGGAAGTCCGCGTCGTACCCGCTGGCATGGAGGCCCGGGCCGGGCCCCTCCATGGCGGTGGTGTCCAAGCGGTGCAACTCGGCCAGGAAGGGGAAGATGAGCCTGCCCCTCATCAGGCCGCCCCGGGCAAGGAGGGCTTCACGTAGGGGGAGAGGAGGGTGTCCACCTCCGGCTCTCCGGTGAGAGGTCGCACCGCGGGGCGGACACTGTCGAGGCGGTAGCTCTGCTCGCGCGTCCTCTCTTCCACCACGCGCCAGCGCGTGCGCTCCTCCAGGGAAGCCTCGTCCGCCAGCGGCGAGAGGCTGCGCAGGACGAGGAGCATGCAGGCCCGACGGATGGCGGGCGGCGTGCGCCCCTCGGGCGTCCCGTCCGCTTCGGTGTAGCCCCACCGCGCGCCCACGGTGACGTTGCCCTCGCCACGCGGGAAGACACGGCCATGCCGGAAGGTGAGGCGGGGCCCGTCGAAGCCTGGCCCCACAGGGGCACCCACCACCACCAGGTGCTCCCGCGAGAAGGACACGTCCGCCCCGTAGAGGGCCAGGCGGTAGAGGCGGATGGAGGGCACCGGCAGCCAGAGGGAGGGGGTGCCACGCCCGTCGAGGTGCAACGTCGCCGAGCGCGGCTCGAAGTGCCACCCCGTCACCTTATCGATGGTGTGCGTCGCCTCGTCGAGGAGGACGGCCAGGCGGGTGTCTCCCGCCATGGCCGCAGTGACGCCCTCGGCGCGCATGTCGGCCACCGTGGCGTACACGTCAGTCCTTCTCCCGCTTGCCGCGGCGTGAGTCCTTCTCCTCGCTGGCCTTCGGGAGGTCCTCCGTCGTCAGCGTGCCGGCGGGCCGCGCTGGACTCAGCTTCAGCTCGTCGCTGGCGCTGCGCTTCACCTTGGCTTCGTCAGCCTCGGTGGCGTCGAGGGACTTCGCTTCGGCCTCCGTGCACACGTCAAAGGCGAGCGGCGAGTAGGTGTCGCCGGGCAACTGGTGCACGGAGCGCAGGTAGTCCGCCACTGGCTTCTCCACCCGATACCAGCCGCGCTCCTCCTGGAACTTGATGCCGGCATACGTGTAGCGCCGCAGCACGTGGCCTCGGCGCGCGTCGTAGGCCTTGAGTCGGACGAGATAGGTGTTGTCCATGGTGGGCCTCACAGCTGCACGTTGATGGCCTTGGCCGTGCCCGCTTCTTCCGCGAACTTCGCGTCGAAGCGCAGCGTGGCCACCACCTTCAGCGTCCCCTCGGAGATGTCGCGCGCCGACTCGATACGAATCTGTCGCCAGATGCCGACGTGGATGTTCTTCGGGTTGCAAAGGAGGATGGCCGTGCGGTCATTCGTCGCGCCGAGGTTCTCCGGCCACAACGGGATGGGCCGCACCGGGACGCCCGAGTAGAGGACCGGCGCGTCGCCCTCGAGGAACTTGTCGCCGACAGCCGTGGCCCTCTCCGCCAGCGTGCTGCGGTAGTCCAGGTCCGCGTCTACGCTGGTAAGAGGAACCCCATGCTGCTCTTGTCGCGCAGGTGCTCCGAGGGCAGCGACTTGAGCAGGTCGCCCAGGACGTCCTTGGAGATGGGGGCGCCGGCCGCGTCCACGACGTTGCTGGTGGCCTGCTTCAGCACGCCATCCAGCGTGGCGAGGAAGGGGTCGGCGGAGGCCGTGTCCCCGTTGACGAGGATCTCCTCCATGTCGCGGCTGATGGCGTCCGCCATCATCTCCATGAGCGTTTGGCGCAGCTCGCCGCGCTCGATGGAGTCCTCCAGCACTTCATCGGAGAGGCGCACCTCGCCCTTGAAGAGCTTCGCGTCGAGCTCCACCTGCGAGAGGTCGGGCTTCACGCGCTGGGCCGCGGGGATGGCGGTCGCCTCCTGGCCGGGGCGGAGGATGCGGCTGCCGAACTTCAGCTTGCTGAACTGCTGCTTGGGGGCCGCCATGGGGACGACGGTGCATTGCTGCAGCAGGACGGATTGCTTGATGAGCAGGCGCATGAACTTCTGCGCCTGGGCGGGCTGGAGGATGCCGCCGCCCGCCGTGAGGTCGGCGAGGGCCAGGTCGGCCTTCTCCAAGAGGGTGCGGTTGTCGAGACGACTCATGGGAATTCCTTGGGCGTTGAGGCTTCCTGGGGCGGGTGGGGACGTCAGACGTCGTGGAAGGAGAGGGCCTTGTCGACGCTCTCCCGGTTGAGGGGCTTGTTCATGTCGAGGGGCCAGCCGACGTCCTCGGCGGAGGGCTTGGGCGGGCGCTCCGCGGGGGCGCTGCTGTTGGGCAGGCCGAACTGCTTCTCCACGCGGCCCAGGCGTTGGTGCTGCTCCTTCACGGAGCCCTCCAGCGCGCGGACAGCGTCGGTGAGCTTGGTGAGGCTCTCCGTGAGGCCGGATGCGTCGAGGCCCGGCGCGGGCGCGGGCGGAGTCGGCTGCGGAGGCGGCGCGGGATTGGCGGCCTTGGCGCGCGCCTCGACGTCCTCCTCGTCGTCCTCGTCCTCGTCCTCCAACGTGTCGGCCAGTGCGCGCAGGTGCTGGGCCACCTCCACCACACGCACGCCGTCGATGCCGTCCGTGGATGCCAATGCCTCGACGAGGGCCGTCACCGCTTCGAGGGCTTGCTGGGCCGTGGCGAGGAGCGCGTCATCGGCCTTGGAGGTGTCCGAGGTGGCGCTGTTGGCGCCCTCGGCCTGCGAGGTGTCCTGGGGAGCGTCGTCCATGGTGTCTCCGTCTCGCTTCACGAGGAGGAAGCGGTGCTTGTTGGCGGCCCTGTCCACGAGGGACACCTCCTCCACCACCATGTCGATGAGGCGGTGGACGGACGCGGGGCCTTGGGTGGTGCTCGTCATGCGGCCTCCGGCTGGGAGTCAGCGGCAGGTGTGTCGGAAGGGGGCGTCTCGGAAGAGGGAGAGGCCTCGGGGAGCCGGCGCGCGGTGCCGCCGATGCTGAAGCCCGTCAGTTGGCCGTCCTTTACCCGGCTCCAGAGCTCATCCGAGAGGACGCGCACCGCTAGCAGCCAGGTGCCCTTGCGCACGTGCACCTCGCCCAGGTTGAAGTCGACGGGAGCGAGGTAGCTCTCCAGCACCTTCACGTGCCCGTTGACGCGCATCTGGTGCATGAGGCCCAGGCCGCCAAACTCCTCCATGAAGCGGTGCGCGGCTTGGCGAATCTCCGCGGCAGAGTAGATGTCGCCCTGCGCGTCCACCGTCTCCGGATCCAGGACGACGCCCAGGACGTACCGCTCGTCGTCGGGCGCGACGCCCTTGAGAAGGGACGTCGTGGCGACGAAGGGGGCGGTGCCGGGCGGCTCCTCCGGTTGCCAGTCGTCGAGGGCGAAGTCCCCGTCACTCTCCAGCGCCTTCGCGGCGGGCTGGTAGTTGGAGACGAGGAGCTGCGTCAGCACGGAGGAGCCGCCCACGCCGCGCATGGCGGCGATGGTGCGAGGCGTGCGGATCCGCTTCACCACGAAGCCGGAGTTCTTCAGCAGCCCGGGCAGCTTGCCCCGGATGCCATACGTCATGAGCCAGCGACCCTTGAGCGACTTGAGGACGCCGTAGAAGCGCTCCTCGTCGAAGTCACCCTCGCCGACGTCGACGTTGTACCCAGGGTAGGGCGGGTCCAGGAAGAAAACGGTGTCCTTCCCGTCGTACTTGCGGACCACCTTCTCGTAGTCGCCGCCGTACACCTTCACGCGCTTGAGGCGCGGGACGAACTGCTCAATCCGCGAGAGCGTCTTCGCCTCGACGCCCGCGCCGTTGGGGCTGAAGCTGCGACCGCGCAGCTTCCCGTAGCTGAAGTGCGTCAGGTAGAGGAAGCGGTGCAGGCGCTCCACCTCGCCCTTGGGCTTGGCATCGAAGAGGCTCTTGAAAGTCTTCTCGTCGCCCACCCACGGCAGCTTCTTCAACTTGGCCAGGCTCGCGGGCGTCAGCTTCTGGAGGAGGCGATAGGCGTCCGCAATCTCCGCGTCTGCGTCGTTGATGGCCTCGACGTCCGAGGAGGCCTTCTCGAAGAGGACTGCGGCGCTGCCGGCGAAGGGCTCCACGTACGTCTTGTGCGCGGGCAGCATGGCCACCAGGCGCTTCGCCAGGCGCTTCTTGCCAGCGGGGCTGCCCCAGATGGTCTTCTCCACCGGCTCACCGCCCTGGAGGGACTCCAGGACGTTTCGGGCCCGGGCGAGGGCTTTCGTGAGGGCGTTACCCATCGCGGAGGCCCTCAGGGTCGAAGCCCCATGCCAGCTCTCCCGAGGTGGGGAGGTTGAGGTCGCGGGGCCAGACGACGGGCGTCCCATCGGCCTTGGCCGTGGAGGTCGACGCCTGCGTCGTCGTGTTGCCCTCCGGTGTCGGAGGTGAGGTGAGGGTAGGTGTCGAGGTGGCCGGCATGGCGTTTCGTCTCCAGCGAAGACAAAGGCCTGCGGCGCGAAATCGGGGACATCGCTAAGACGCGCTCCTAGTAGTCGGAAGATGACGCGATGAGTGCCACGATCCCCGATGACAGGTCGCGCATCTTCAAGAGACTGTCCAGCGGGCGCGTCAGCAACTGTCCCAGTGCATGGTACAGCTCTAGGATGGCGCCCCCGGCGCCATCCAACGATCGGTTGATGCCGTCCGCGTCATCGTAGACTTCGGCTAGGGGCCACCCATCCGTCGGCTCCAGTCACGAGTTCACGGCCCGGAAGACGACGCCTCGGCCGCTGTAGAAACGACCCAGCTCGAAGTTGCCAGCCCGGAACGCGACATAGCCCTACCGCAGAGGCCCGACCTTCTGCTGTGTGACCAGTCAGTGCCCACGCGAGGTGGCCATCTGGTCAAAGTACCGCGACCTGTGCCTGTGCGAAGTGCTCCACTCACCACAACCTGGCGGCGAAGACTCCAACACGCACGGGCCAGTGGATAACCGCACCAAACCTTTGGCTCCGCAAGAAGCAGGCGACAGGCCCATCCGCGGACACGGTAAAGGCCATTCGCCCCTGCTTTTTGTTCGCGAACAAAGCTGCGGACGTGTGGCGAGTGCCTCGCTTGGTCAAATCATACGGCTCGAGCCCGCGACTGGAATCCGAGGGGGCGTGGATGACGAGGGGCGCAGGGCCTGTGAGGCCCGGGAGCTTGCATCCAAACCCAAGTACCTTCAGGTCATGCGTCAAGAGTACCGCTCCATCAACGGCCGTCAGCCCCGCGACGGTGCGGCGATGTGACCCAGCCGTATCCTTCGCCTTCTGAGATTCCGCTTCCTCGTCCAACTCTTGGGAGGTTCGCGCCCGAATCGGAGCATGGTTTGGCCCCGGTCCCATGATGCGCATGTCATTCATATCAGCGACCAGCGCAGACTCATGGGCGCCCACGAGGGATGCCCCCAGATCCAAGGGGACGATGGGGTACGCACACGCCTGATGCAGCACCTCGGACTCGGGGTCGTCAGGCGCTAGAATCGCGATCATCCCACCATGCCCCAACTCGGCTACCTGCTCGATGAGATCCGAAAGGAAGGGGATGACGATATCGCGCAGGCGTTGAGGGTCTGGAGAGGTCCAGTGCGCGAAAAGCCGCTGCCCGATTCCAATCATCGCGTCAGCGGGCTCATCGTTTGAAGTGAAGAAGTCAGGCCGAATCTCATTAATGACGCCTGCTCGATACCGGAACGCAGCGCTATCCCCTCGGTAGAACACCATGTCTCCAGGCCCGACGACTCGAACGCGAGGATATTGATCCTCGCCGAGGAACCAGATTGCGTCGGGTGCATCGCCTATCCCAACGATCGCTGGCTCTTTATCGGCGGTCTGCACGATCAAAAAGCAATTGCCTCCCTGTAACGCGGGCGCGAGCTTGGTCAGCCGGTCCGCATCTAGCGCAACGGGTGAACTCAAGGCGTGCACCCTCCATGGGATTCTGAGTTCCGTAAGCTGAGAGTGGTTTTCGACGAGCACGAGGGCGAGGGCATGACGATGGCCCTCCTCGGTAGAAAGCGACGCGAAGAAGGCCGCGTCCAGAACCGTTTTGAGCTTCGATGGTTGAATTGAGTGGCCACCTGCCTGAGGCGGCTTCCCTTCTTCCCAAAATGGGCGCCGGTGAGGCGGCTCCCATGCTTCCGTCAGGCGCTGCATCAATTCGGTGGGGTAGACAGGCTCGGCCATTCAACGTCCCTTCGTCACAGGATGGAGACCAATCTACCCGGCATCGGTCCGGATTCATGCTCCCTCTGCGCTCGCCGCTGTCCCCTGACTTCTGCAGGGGCAAGTCCCGAATCCTGTGTAGGTCGTCGGGAGGGGGGCGGCGCAGGGAGGTTCCTCGGAGGCATCAATCAGCCGCAGCGCCATGCGCTGCCAGAAGGCGTCGGGGCCGAGTTCGCAGACCATACCCACAAGCTGAGGAGGCCCATGGTCGCTGCCCAGCACAGACCTGACTTTTATTAGGTGCCGTAAGTGACGGCGAGCGTCGTCGTGCGACAGAGGCCGTGGTACGGCGGGAAGCCCACGCCCGCGTCCGCGAGCTGCCTGTCCGAAGCGAGCGCGCGGAACTCGCCAACGTCGTCGCGTGTGCCGGCAGCGGAGCGGAGCACCTCGGCCAGGCGCGTCTCCAGGCCCCCTCGGTTGACGTAGAGGAGGGCTCGCCCGGTATCCGCGTCGAGGCGCTCCCTCACCCAGGGCAGCTCCTGCTTCACGTCCTCGGGTTGGCTGAGGGACTCCAATCGCTCGAAGCGCTGGAGGGCCTCGCCTACGGAGAATGTCTTCCCGTGGAGGAAGCGGCACACCTGGGTGGTGGCCTCGTCGAGGACAGCCTCGATGCGGTAGCGGCGGATGCCGGCCTCGGCGTAGCTGCTCATCTGACTGAAGGAGCGCCCCTGTCCGATGAAGTGGCTCGCTACCACCTCCCAATAGAAGGGGGCCCGCGCGATGAGCGCGCTGCGGGCGGCCCGCTCCAAGGACTCGGCGATGTCGCTTCTCCCCAGGCCCGCCTCCAGCCCCTCAGCCACAAGCTGCCGAGCCTCTTGGCCGAAGGCGTCCAGCCGGCGCCCGTACTCGTCCCGCACGAAGTTGCCCTGGGCGCGGACGATGTGCTGGGCCACGCGCCTGTCGACGGCGTTGAAGCGGGCGGCGAGGGCGAGGCCCTGCTCTCGTCGGGCGTGGCTGCGGGTGGACGCCACCACCTCTTCGGCTGCGTCACCGAGGGGCGCCTGGATGCGGGAGGGGATGACGGCTGTCCGCCGGCCAGCGGCCTCCAGGGCCTGGGCGACGAGGCGCCTGCGCTGGGCCGCCGTCGTCGTTCTCCAGTCCACGTCGAGGACGGCCACCGCCTCTCGTATGGCGTCCACATCCGCGCGCCCGACAGCGCGACGGAGGCGCGCGGCAAGCAGGGCCACGGCGCGGTCCATGCCCGCGGCGGTGCCAACGTCCAGGGCCTTGGCCACCGGCAGCCGCAGGATGTCTTCCAGGAGGGTGTCCGCCACCGCCCGCGCCTCGTACAGGAGGAGGAGGCTGTCAGCGGGGGCCGTGCACACGGGGCACCTCCTGCGCCACCAGCTCCACGGGACTGCGGCGCTTGGCGCGCAATTCGACGCCGGCCGCAGTGGGGGAGAAGACGACGTCGTGGCTCGCCGTGCACCTGTCACACAGTGCGAAGACGAGGAAGCCGTTGCGCCAGAGCGTCGTCGTCTCCTCAAGAGGGCCGCGCCTACGGCACATGCGGCACTCCAGGACACCGCGCTCGGCGTCGGCCTGGGCCTGGAGCACCCACGCGCGCTGGAGTTGCTCGGGCGTCATGGGGCCTTCTCCGAGAACCAGGTGTCGAACTCCGCCCAGGGGACGGCTACCTGCTCGGTGTCCATGTAGCGCCGGGCCAGCGCCAGGCGCCCTTGGGCCAGGCGCTCTTCCTCAGCCCGAAGCTCTTCTCGCAGCCCCAAGAGACGTGTCGCTTGGCCCAGCAGTGAGCCCTTGTCCGTCCGGGGCTTCAAGTCTTCGACGCCGGTTTGAATGCCCGCCAGCGTGAGAGTGATGGGGCGCTTCACCCAGTCGTCCCCAATCTTGCGGAACTCGCGGTGGAAGATGTCGCCGGCAAGTTGGCGACCCTCCTCGGGTGTCAGCACGCCCACGCGCACCAAGCGCTCCACCATCTCCGTCATGCGCTCCGGGTCTCTCGTGGCCGTCGTCTGGCTGCGGAAGCGCCAGAAGCGCACGCCCATGTCCGCGAGCACCTTGCGGTTGAGGAGGAAGTCGAACTCGTCGCGCTCGGGTTGGAAGACCTGATCCTCCGCGAAGCGCAGCTGCGCCTCCGCCACCGAGCGGTTGAAGTCCCGTCCGTCGCCGCGCAGCAGCGGCGGCAGGCGGAAGGCGCTGCCCACCTTGTCGATGTTGCGCTGGTCGTACTCCTGGAAGAGGGCGTCCTGCTGTTGGGCGTCCGTCAGGGGGCGCAGCTCAATCTTCGCTCGGCCTCCATCGCCGGTGCCGGCACCGTCCGCCTCAAGGATGAGGATTTTGTGAAAGTTGGCCTTGCCCTTGAGGTTCTCCTCGATGAAGCGCTCGATGCGCGGCACCGAGGCGTCGGAGAGACGCCCACCGGAGACGAGCAGCGCCAGGGGCGGGACGGACTTGTTGTTGAAGTAGAGGTAGTTGACCTCCTCCATCTGCCGGGAGCCGAGAACGGATAGCAGAGTGCCCACCCAGCGAGGAATGCCGTAGGGCGAGCGCGGCGAGTGGATGGCGAAGTGGATGAGCTCCGTGGCGGGGCCGTCCGAAGCGTCCGCGGCCTTGAGGGTTGCG
Organism: Corallococcus sp. BB11-1; assembly: GCF_026626625.1. Classification (NCBI taxonomy): domain Bacteria; kingdom Pseudomonadati; phylum Myxococcota; class Myxococcia; order Myxococcales; family Myxococcaceae; genus Corallococcus; species Corallococcus sp. BB11-1. The sequence goes on from NZ_JAPNJY010000037.1 coordinate 32,019, forward strand.
ACGTCTGGGAAGGCGCGGCCGGTGAGGCGAGAGATGACGCGCGAGTCCCCGAAGGACTTGAAGTACACCCGCTCGCTGCCCTGCACCTGAATGTAGCGGCGCAGGCGTCTACGGGTGGTGACGGTGTCGAAGCTGACGGCGGAGATGCGCACGCGCTCGCGCACCTCGACGGCCTCCTTGTCCAGTGGGAGGAGTCGCACGGTGAATGAGGGCACGTAGACGAAGCGGGCGATGTCGCCCTTTCCGTCTCGCAGCACCTCCCAATAGGCGTTGCCTGTCACCTCCAAGTCATGGCGGGTACGGCGGCGCAGCTCGACGAAGCTGGAGTCGAAGCAACAGAAGTCGAAGAAGGACTCCAGGCGGGCCTTCTCCACCCTGGCCTGCTGACGCACTTCCTCCGCATGCGCGGCGACTTCCTCATCCGTGGGGCGTAGGGGCGTCCCAGGAGGCAGCGTGCCCGCGTCACGCGCGGACAGGCGCTCCAGGGCCATGGCGTCGGCCACCTTTCCCTGTGCCCCGTCGGCGTCGAAGTCGATGGCGGGCTCGAAGCGGAATCCGAAACCGTCGATGTTCGTCGCGTAGGCGTCGACGTTCTGCCTCAGCGAGTTGGAGTGCTCGACGAGGAGGCAGAGGGCCTCTGGGTCATATGGAGGCTGAAGGGCGCCCGCATCGCTGAAGGCCAAGGCCTCCTCGCCACCAGGGCGGCTGGCCGGCTCGTCGACACGGGCGCCTACCACCACCGCCTTGAGGATGTCCTGGAGACGCTCCTCGGCCTGGTGGACCTCCGCGGGCACTGTCACGGGCGGTCCTCCACGTAAGCCAAGAGGCCCGTGGGGGTGTGAGAGACGGAGCGCACGCGCTGGCCGCGGGCCGCCAGCTCGCCGTGGAGCGCCTCCAGCAAGCCGTCGAGGGTGGACGCCTCGACGGTGAAGCCCGGCTCGGGGTGTGGCGCGCCCGAGGATCCGGAGAGAACGAAGACTTTGACGTCGCGCTGCACACGGGCCTCCCCCATCAGGTGGAGGCAAGGCGCGCGGTGGGAGGGACGCCCTCGACGTGAGAGGGCGGTGGGGAGCCGCGCGCCTCACCTCCAGCGAGGGCAAAGGCCTCGGGCCCGATTTCGGGGACATCGGGTGTGCGTGCTTTGGGGTTGTGTCGAGACGAACTGCGACACGCCAGGGAGGGCTCTGCGGTGCCGGCCTTGTCGAACACGCTGAAGCAATCTTCAACGCGGAGGAGAGACAGCTTGGCCACCTACCGTGTCGCCAGACTGCCCGCGCGCCTGCGTGGCTTCGCGCTGCCGGACACGAGCATGCAGCCAGGAGGCTACGTCGAGGCGGGGGATTACCTCGTACTCGAGGAGAAGGCCCGCCACCCCACGCCCGACACCGACTACGCCCGACTGCTGGTGCCGAAGCTGAGCGCGCTCGACACCTGGGTGTGCACGCGCTGGCTCACCCAGCGCTACGCGACGCTCGTCCCCCGGGAGCGCGCGCCTGCCATGGCCAGGCTGTCGTTCGAAAGTGAGCCGCTGGCCGTCCCGGAGGAGCGTCTCTTCGTGCTCCTGGGGGCGTTCCTCGACTACAGGTATGACGGGAGCAGGGCGTACTACCCGCGGGCGCTGCCGGGCGTTCGCGTCCAACTCGCGCCGCCTCGGCTGAACAACTGCTGCACCTTTGTCGAGGCCCTGCTGGTGAAGGCCTTCTTCGAGGCGCATGGCGCGTGGGACCGCGTCGCGCGTGCGGACGGTCATCAGCGACCGTCGGGCGGCGGAGGAGGTGCTCGGCAACCTGGGGGGCCTATCGTCGCACTCGCAGCCCACGCGGGCGCAGTCGCCGCCGCAGCCGTCCTTGGGGCTTGACCGACCGCGCGGGAGACGCGGAGAGAGCTGCCTGCAGCGTCCCCCGGGAAGGGGCTGGTATGCCCTGCGCCTGAACGTCTCCCCGACCGCCTGAACCAAGAATCTCTGCCGGGTCCCGTGGCAGCGATGTGGGGTTGCCCCCGACCGTCGTCGCCCGGCAGAGTCCGAGGAAACGGAGCATTGTCCTTCTTTCACCTTCGCTGGCACAAGCACTCATGGAGAGACGTCGAAGCGCCGATCCGGGCCGTCCGCCTCGACCGGAAGCCGCCGGAAGCCGCCGCCATCCCACGGCGCAGGACGTGGTGGGCGTTCTGAAGGAGGTGCTGCCCAGAGGGTTCGGCTTCGCGCAGCCGCTCACCGGCGAATCTCGCGACGACATCTTCCTCAACGAAACCCGGCTGGCCGCCCTGGGCGCGGCGCAGGAACGACGTCCCCAGGCGCTGCTCCTTCTGGGCGTCATCGAGAAGGGCGACGGAAAGCGCTCGGCCCTGCGCGCTCGACCGCTCGACCTCCGAGATGCGCGCGCAGCCTCGCTCCTATGGGACCAGGTGTTACGGGGAGGGAGTCGAAGGCTCGACGTCGAGCGTCTGCGTACGCTGGTGCCCTCCTTGCCCGTTGCGCTGCCGCTGCTCTTTGTTCTGCTCGACGAGCGGCCGGGCGACATGGACCTCCTCGACCCCATCGTGTCCCTGATGCCGGGCAGCATCTGGCACGAGCCGGCGCTGCGGCCGATTCTGCACCTGGCACCTTCTGCGGCGCGTGGCGACGTCTTCCTCGATGCGCTGCGGAACGATCCCGAAGCGGCGCTCTCCCTGCTCGTGGATTGGAACGCGAAGCGCCGGTTGTTGGTGAAGGCGGCCTGGCTGGAGACGTTGTGGCGGCAGCTGCCCGCCCGGTGCGCGACGCTGGTCGAACTCGCCCAGAACACCGGCCCGAGCGGCGAACCCGAAGAGAGGCTCCAGTGGGCGCGCCGAGGCATCGACCTGGGTGTCGGCGACCGCGCGACTTGGTGGGAACGGATCGCCAACGCGGTGAGCGAGCTGGCCGCCGCACCGGCGAGCCGAAAGAACGCGCCCGACGCGGCCATGGACGATTGGAAGCCGCTTGCCGTTGCACCGTCGTCCGTCGTCCGCGCACTGCTGCGGCGGTGGTATCCGGACATCGCCGCTGCCCTGCAAACCCTGGAGTCGGTGGCCAGCTGGAGCCGCGAACAGGCGGCGATCCGGGCGGACGCGTTGCTGAAGGACCTCGACGCGCAGGACCGTGAGCTGGCTGAAAAGTGGGTGCCATCACGAGCGCTCGGCGAGAACACGGAGCTGCCGGTCCGCGCGCAGATGCTCACGGCGCGCGCCGCCGAGAAGTGGGCGTCGCGCTATCTGCAGTCGCTGGGACTCGGGGTGCGTGATGTCTCCATCGAGCAGCTCCAGCCGTCACTGAAAGAGTGGGTAGCGATGGACCTGCAGGTCGACGGGCGCCACGGCGTCGACGTGAAGAACTGTAGGCGCACCGTGAACGGCGGCATGCGCAGCGGCCGCTGGAAAGTGAAGACGTTCAAGGCAGACGCCGCGGGACGGAAGGTGACCCTCTGTGGCGTCAGCAGCCCACACACGCGGTGCGACGACGACGGAACGCTGTCGGTCTCCAGCCGTGACTCCAGGGTTGAGGACATGGTGGTGCTGGGGGTGACGCACGCGGCGGAGGTGGAGCAGTTGCTGCGGAGCTTCCGCGACGTCTTCGACGCGCACACGCCCGCGTGCACCACCCTGAAGGAAATGCCTGCCTGGGCGTGGGACTATCCCGCCGCGCACTACCGCAAGCGCAATGACGCGCTGATTGCGCTGCGGGCCGCTGCAGGCGACGGCGTGTCGGTGCTCGCGCGCCGGTGGCATCGGGAGCTGCCGCCACTGCTTTGGTCCATCTGGAACGTGGAGTCGCCGGGCTTTGCGCAACTCGATGATCAGCAGCGTGCCTTCCTGCGCGATCTCGGGGAAGCCTGGCGCAAGACGCAGACCGGCGATGCCGTTCCGTCGTCCGTGCCACGCCTGCCCTGGCTCTACCTATTCACCCTGCATGCGTGGTTGCGATGGCGCCGGTCGGGACGCCCGTCGGATGCAGGTCGTTTGAAGGCGCTGTTCATGTCATGCCCAGAGCCTACTGCCGAGACAGACGAACCGTTCGAGGAGCTGCATGAGGCGGTCGACGAGGACGAGCAGGACGGAGAGGTGACCGAGGGGCCATACCTGTCGACTCGAACCGGCGGTGCGCCGCTGGCCGCGGGCATCGGCATTGCCGATCCCGCTCACACCCTAGACCATCTGCTCGATGCCCTGGGCGTGCTGGATCAGCACCTGTCGGCCGCGGAGTTCCAGCGCATCGAGCGGTTCACGTTCCACCCGAATGGCGTGCTGACGGGCACGTATGGCGATGGCAAGCGGCGGACGTTGCTCGCGCACTGCGGAGGCACGCTGGAGAAGCGGATGGTGGAAGTGGAATGCGGCCACTGGCCGCTGACCTTTGGCCGCAACGAGACTTGCGCATGCGGCCGGCTAATCTGCCCTATGTGCTCGTGCTGTACGGCATCTGGTCAACCCACCTGCCCACATGAAGTCGACCGGAAAGAGCGTGCGCGCGAAGCCCTCAGCCGCCTGACGTCACCCCGGACCTGGAGACGACGCTCGAGTCGTTCGTGACGCTCTCAGCAGACGCCGCAGCCGGTTGCTGGCGCGGATGGCGCGGTGGCTGGTGCGCACGGTGTGGGCTTGGTAGCGGCGATGCGTAAAAGCGGCTGGCGGCGACGGGCAAGCCGGGCGCGGGGGCTGGGCGCGGCGAACGCTGACGCAGTGTCCGTCTGGCGGGCTCCCCACGCTCGGCAGGCCGCTGCTTCTCCGCTTCTCGGACGGGGTACGGCGTTCAGATACGATCTCTCCTCCTCCGTGACGGCTACATACCGTCGAGTCCGGAATGGCCCTGCCAGCACCGTCGGCGGATGTGCCGTCCCACCCGTAGACGCTCATCCAGGGGGGGCGCAGCCAGTGAAGCTCGGGGCACACCTTCCTCGTCGTGGAGTTCCACCCGGAGACAGACAAGGTGCTGGTGCTGGAGTCCAACGCTGCCTATGGGCTCGATGGCGTCGGCTACAGTGGCCTCGGCAATCTGCGGGACGTCGGCCTCCAGCCGCCTGCGGCCTGGTGGACGCGGAGCGAGGTGTGGACGTGGCGCCGCATCTGCTCGACGTACCTCTTCCGGCGGCAGGCCTGGCTGAAGGTCAAGGACCGTAGGATATCGAGGCTGTGAGCCATCTGGGGTAGGCTTTCGCCTATGTAGGTAATATCCGCTGCCAATCCAGCTGGAAGGCAGGAAGAACGTTGGTTGACGCGCAGAGCGACCTTGTCCCGCGGAGGCCGGACTGCGGAAGTAGAAAGATCCTAATGACCAATTTGAGAACCCTTGTTGGACTGCGCACGGCGATAGCGGAAAACTTCTTCAGCTTGAAGGCGGGCCAACAGGCTTTAGTAGAAAGCCTCTATTGCCCGGAATGTGCTGATGAACGGCGCATGCGGCTACAGGCCCTCGTCATCAGTGGGTTGACGACCGCGAATCCAAAGCACTCTGTAATCGCCGCCCCACCGCCCCCTGATGTCTACGGTACAGTCTACCCGCCGGATGAGGATCCGGAGGACACTGCGCTAAAGCACCTGACTGAAAACGGCATGAGTCCAACCCTCGTGCTCCTGCATTGCGTCCAGTGCGACACCCTTTTCACAGTGGTCGTCTATAAGCACGAAGTAGACGAAGTGCTGGAGGAGGACGTTGCGGTCTTTCCGAGCAAGCACGGAGGACTGAGGACGGAACACACACCGGAGCCGGTTGCATACTATCTCGATCAGGCAGACCGCTGCGAATCAGTGAGCGCGCGCAGCGCTGCCGTAGGCATGTATCGAGTGGCACTTGAGCAAATGCTCGTTCTCGCGGGGTACAACGAGCCGATGCTCGGTAAGAAGATTTCTGCTCTCGATGCGGATCTAAATATTCCCAACAGTAAGGCGCCCGACTGGGCTAGAGGGCTCAATCCGCTCTACCTGACCACGATTAAAGATCTCGGTAATGGCACATTGCATACAAACGGCGGCGATATCACCTTGCAGCTGAACGCCACGCCCGAGCTTCTCACTCAGATCCGAACCACATTTAAAAAGCTACTCAAACGCGCTTACGATGACCCCGCCTCCGACGCGAAGCACCTGGCGGACATGGTAGCAGCCGCCACTGCGATGAGCCCATCGAAGACTAAGAAAGTACCATAGGTTTCTATGAATCTATTGCTTGGTGCTGTTCGCGCCCTTGGGGGCACGGTGCGCGCATGTCAAGCAATATGCGCGCTTGAATGCGGAGACTAGCATTTCGGGTTCTTGTGATTCGATTTGCGACCGATGCTTAAGTAGCGTGCAAGCGCAAATTCGAGGTGGGTCTTCGGCGTAAAAAGACTCGCGACTCCTGGTGTGGGTGAGGTTCTGCAGGATTGCAAGGTGTCGACACCAGTCGATTCTTGCCCTCGCGTTGACGCGCATGGCAGCGTAGTCCTTCTCAGCATTCACTAAGCGCTCGGAGGACAAGCCTAGAAGCTGTATGCCCCCTGCTGCATACTTCCGGACGTCAGCGTCCGACCATTGGGAAACAGCGAAGTCCGGATCGGCCGTTTCAATCTTTTCCCACTGCTCCTTGGTAGTCTTGAGGTACGTTTCTCCTTTAATTAAAGCCAATGCGCGCTGTTCGGTTTGTGCGTACCGTAGGGCTTGGGCTTTCGGTAGGACGCTGGATGCGAGTTTCTTGGCTATGTCGATATTCCCACGAACGCTTTCAACTTCGGCAATGATGAGCGTGCTCTTGCTGTCGCCATCCCATGCTTCGCATTTCGAGTATATGTCTCTTGCTGCTTCGGCTAGTTGAATGATGCCGGCGAGCATTGAGTCTTCTGGGCGAAAGGTCTCTCGGTCGATTACGGAGACGAGCGACTGCATGTGAATCATTTGGGCTCTGATGGATGCGCGGATGTATAGCGAATCTGCCGTGATGAGCGGCCCAAAGCGTTCGGCATTGGATGAGATTTGATGTGCAATCTGAGACTCCCATCGCCGCCATAGCTCAATCTCTGCTGCCAAGCCCTCCTTCACTCTTGGATCTCGGAGCGATGGGGGCATTTTGGCCTGGGCTCGGATACTCATTGCCTTGCTGACAAAGGACCCGATGCGCTCCCACCCCTCGGCTTCGGCACGTTGGAGCTCGATCTGAGCCTTTAGTGCATCCGTGCGGATAGTCGTGCTTGCATCGTTGGTTAGTGACAGAAACTGCTGCACCAACGCACTTCTCTTGGCGCTATCGGTTTCTTCGAGAATCTGCCAGCGCAGGCTGTTTATTCTGTATATGAGGTGCGTCTCTCCGCCTTCTGTGGTGGCTAGTTCTGATTCGAATGTGAAATACTCTTTGCTGGTGATGCGGCCAAGATGGAAGTCCAATGCCTTTGAGAGCAGGTGTAGGAGGTTTTGGTCTTGTGCTTCGATGGTCTCCAGTCGTAGCTTTGAACGAGAGATCCAAGCCTCAGCTTCAAGTAGATTGCCTAGCCTGTAGCTTGCGTAGGCCCGAATTAGGGCAAGCTTTCCGTTGTTGTTGGCGGTGCCTGCTAACTTGTCGATCTGGTTGATGATCTGTGTGGCAAACCCAGCGGTCACCAGTGCGAATCCGCTGGCTGATATGGATTCGGCCTCTTTCGCTATGTCGGTAAATGCGATTTTACCATTCTTGACCTCAACTAGGGCTCCAGGGCTAAGTGAGTTGCGGCCCAGGACATCTGAGACTCTGCGGCGAAGCGAAGCTTCATCTCGTATGCGGTCGCAGATCTCATCTATGGCGGAGGCGTCTAGTTGCTTGGAGAATCTGATTGTTGCCGTTTCTTGGTTCGTCCAGTTGTTGTTTTCATTGTCGAGGCGTCTCTTTTCCGTGCGTGCCCAAGATAGATACATCGCGTTCGTGGGTACTACGTACAGGAGATAAATGGGGCAGGATCCATTTAGGAGGTAGTTTATGTTGGCTACGTCAACGGATAGAGAGATGCTTCCGTCGGCATTCTGTCGCAGGCTCTCTGTTGATTTGAGTTGGGCGTGCGAACGAAAGTTGGTTGCCCCTCCTGCTGTTACCAACTCAAGTGTTCCATCAACCCCGAAATCGTCTGCGTCTTCTGCGCGGAAGATTAGACGGTCTTCGGGCAGGAGGCCTTGAAGCCTTGCGATGCTCTTCCTCTTGATCTCGTTCTTGCGGTCAACCTGTGGCAGTGGTCCATTCTCATCATGGGCAGGCGTAACGCACCTCCTGTTAAACCTCGAGTCAGTAGCTTACCAGGGAACTCCGTTGGTGCAGGCCCGCCGTCGCCTGGAGGAGCAGATTCAGTCTTGGGGCCTTCAGACTTCGCTCGTAGAAGAGTGAATGTTGTTCTGCGAGGACCGATCTGCTGGGATGCTCCGTGCTAGGTGCCTCCTGGGACACGCGCCGGCGCAGTGCGCCAAGAATTGAGCGAGCGACAGTAGCGGGCCTGTCCATCTATTTCAGCCACAATGCTGGCGTGGGAGGAAGGGACATTGATTCTTCCTCTTTGGGAATTCCTTAGTGCTTGGTCGTGAGGGCTGTGTGGCGGGACCTCCCGCGCAATGGCCTTCGACTGTTCCGCACCTGATTGTAGAGCCCGCAGCGGCAGCCACTGTCGGAGTGTTGCACTTTCCTAACTACCCAATCACCCGCACGCCAATTTCGCCACCGCAGTGGCGCTCCGGTCCCCGCTCGCGCTGGCACGCAAGGACCACCGCCCAGAACTTGTCCGCGTGCCCACGGTTGGTGCGCTCAGCGTCGAAGGACACCTTCCCCGAGGGCAGCACGCGGCGCTTGATGGAGTGAATCTGTCCGACAAGCTCACGCTCTCGCGGCAGGGTGACGTCCCTTCGCTGAAGGAGAATCTTGAAGTCGGTGGCCCAGCGCTCCTTGGACTCGTTCGTGAAGTTCTCCGCCACCACCTGGGGGAAGTCCCGAGCGAGGTTCTCCGCGAGGTTCATGCCGATGCCGCTCCTATCGACGCTGAGGCGCGCCACGGGCAGGACGGAGAGGAGGCGCCGCAGGTGGGCCTCCTGCTCAGCGAAGGACACGCTCTCGAAGCTGCGCAGCATGCGACAGGTGAAGCGGCCCTCCACCTCCTCGAAGACGGCAAGCTCCGAGCGGTCTCGCGTGCGGCCCACGTCGAAGCCCGCCACCAGGCGGCCCTGGGGCACAGGCACGTCGGAGGCGTCCTGGGCCAGCGGCAGCTCGTCGGTGGTGCACGGGAGGATGAGCTCGTAGGGGAGGAAGCTGTAGGACTCGTCGACGTAAAAGGCATTCGAACTCCTGCTGGAAGTCCTCCTGCGGCAGGGAGTCGAACTGCTCGGTGAGGACGGGGCGCCCGAAGCGAGCGACGCGCTCCTCGGTGGACATGAAGGGGGCCTCCACCGAGGCGCGCTTCACGTCCAGGCTGAAGAAGCGGCACAGCCACCAGGGCACCAGTTGGCGGGTGTGGTGCGGGTACTTCCTCAGCTCCTGGGTATCTATCTCCCAGAAGATGCCTCGCCGGCCGAGCGGGGTGCTGCCCCCTGTGAGTTGTCCATGCGAGCGCAGGATGAGGGCGGTGCTGCCTGTATAGACTTCGCGGTCGTTGACTAGGTGCGCCAGCTCGTCGAGGTAGACATCGCCGCGCTTGCCGCGCGGAGGCTTGGCGGGAACGGAGATGATGCGGGAGAGGCGGCGGCCTCGGGAGTTCGACTCGAAGGCCAGCTCCGTCTTGGCATCCGTCACGAGCTTCTTCTGGTAAGCGAGCGGCAGCTCCTCGTACACCTGCCGGGCGATGAGCACCTTCTCGACGGCGTCCGAGAGGTTGTACGAAACGAAGACCGCCGTGTGGCCGTCGCGCAGGTGGCACCGCGCCAGGGCCTCGAGGGCGAAGAGGAAGGAGAAGCCCACCTGGCGACTCTTCGCCACCCACCTGAATCGGGAGCGGTTGCCGAGAAAGGACTGCTGGTACGGCTCCAGCACCACAGGTTCGTTGTCGTACTGGCACAACCCGGAAATGAATCCGGACTCGGTGGCCAGCCACTGTGTGAGGTCATCCTCGGTGCGCTTGACGATGCCGAGCGTCACGCTGTCCTCCCTGCATGTTCCGTTGCTTTCTCTCGGCACCAGAGCGCGTATGGCCGCGTCCTCTTCACGACGGAGTCGCCATGTCTGCCTATGCCGCTGTTACGCGCCCGCCTCGCACCCTCACGGAGAAAGAGGTTGCGCTCCTGCTGCGCGCCACGGGGGCGCACAAGGAGGGCTTCAGGGACCACTGTCTCTACAGCCTCGCGCTGGCCTCGGGCCTGCGTGAGCACGAGCTGGTCGCCCTCAACATCGGCGACATATTCAACGAGCGCGGGCGCGCGCGCCGGCACGTGACGCTTACTGTCTTCAAGGGCAGCCGTCGACACCCGGGCCCCCAGGAAATCGTTCTCTCGGACACAGTGCGCGCGAAGCTGGAGAAGCTGCTGCGGCTGAAGCGGGCGCAGGGACACGATGTGGGGCCCCAGGCGCCGCTCTTCCTGAGCCGCAAGGGCATGCGCCTGTCCACGCGGCAGGTGCGCCACGGCTTTGCGGTGTGGCAGGAGCGCGCGGGCCTGGAGCGGCACCTGAACTTCCACGCCGTGCGCCACACCGCGTGCACCGGGGTGTACCGGAGGACGAAGGACATCCGCCTCACTCAGCGCTTCGCGCGCCAGCGCAGCATCGACTCCACGGTCATCTACACGCACCCCTCGGACGACGAGCTGGTGCGCGTGACGCAGGACCTGCCCTGCTGATGGGGAATGCCGCCTCCGCGCTGAGCGCCCGCGAGAGCCCTTGGTTGGGCCAGGGTGCCGCGCGGAGGCGGTGAGGGGCGGCCGGGCGCAACGCTCGCGCAGGCCATCCCTGGCGCAGCCGCAGCCGGCGAAAGTGAACAGCGCGAGGCGTTCACTTACCGGGCGCAAATGAACAGGGGAGGGGTGTTCACTTTTTCGGAGCTGACCCTCTCGAAAAGGGCCCCAGGTACACGCCCCGGCGGCGCACCCCGCACGAAAGATCGCACCACCCCCCACCCTGGCGTCAGGGGTAGGCGGGGTGGGCGTGCTGGCGTCATCGGTAGGCATGGTTGCGCCCGGCCGGGGCAGGCGGTGAAGGTGACTGGGGAGGAGCTGGGCCGCGTGACGGGCGGCATGGCGCCAACCAGCGGAAAGCGGCCATTGGCCTCGGCGCTTCGGCCCGCCAGGAGGCCTCGTAAGCGCGCGAAACAGCGTCGGGGCGGTGACGCCGAATGGCCGCCTTTACCCATTTTCGGCCATTCGGCTCGGCCCTGGTAACGGCACGCGCGCCCAGGTGCGCGCGGGGCGGAGGGCCGGGGCTTCGAGGGCAGCTCGGGGGTTCGTGGGACTCACGAGGAAGACAAAGGCCTGCGGCCCGAAGTGCTGGGGGACACGCGCGCACGAATGGGGCGCCACGCGGCGACAGGCGCGGTGCGCGGAGCTAACCGGGGCCGAGCGCCAGGTGGGCCACGTGGCGGCCAGCGGGGCGCAGCGGAGCAGGGCGTCCCGGGCTGGGGAAGTGAACGGCGCGCTGGCGTCCGGCCCGCTGGACGGAGTGTGCTTCCGGGCGCGAGTTCAGGCCCAAACTCGTACCGCGGCGCTCGAGGACCTGGTGGCTGTCCGCCGTAACCTCGCGAAACTACGAAGGCTGTGGCGCCAGACGTGTGCTTCTGCGCGCCAAGTGGAGCTCCCGGGGGAAAGTGACCAGGCTAGGCCTAGCGCGGCGAAAGTGAACGGCGAAACTGAACGCGAAAGTGCCCGCGTTCACTTACCAGAGGGCACTCTCAGGCGGGGTCGGCGGGGGCGCGACGTCTCTCGGCGCGCCCCACTCTCACCGTCATGGAGTCCAGGTACTTGGTCAGCGCTCGGTCGAGCTTGCGCAGTTGGGCGGGCGTCAGGCTCCGTCAACACGGGACTGCCTCGCTCGATTCATCTGACCGAGTAGTATTAGTCTTGGCTCGTTAGTTGTTGATGGACGCGGTGATGATGCGCCCACGACTCTCGCTTTGCCTCATCGAGATCAATTTCCACATATTGAGCGCGCAAGTGCGCCATGAATTCAGAAAAGCGCGTCCGCACAAGTTGTACTTGGCGATTTGCCTCTTTGAAGTCAGCCTCAGATTGAGGTGACGGAAACATATCGCCAGGCGTTTCCCAGACAATAAAATCCCCTACGCCTGACACGTAATGCTGATGTGAGACCAATGTGTCCCAATTGCTGTGCAGTTCGCTCAGCAATGATTTGGCCAGTTCGTCATAAACATGCGTCGACGAAGAGTTCCAGAGTCCATCGAAGTCACTCCAGAAGTCAAGCACCCAGTCCTCCAGACGCCGCGGAGCGTTTCTGCCGAGTTCGTCAAAGACGTCTGGATTAAGAAAGCGCAATAATCTCCGAAACGTTCTTAAGTCTCGCTCCCTCTTGATCGCGACGGGGTTCGCGTGGACAACAACCGGCTTCTCCGGAGACGCTAGGAGGATCTCCTTCATAGCGTCGCGCAGCAAGGCCGAAAGCATTCCAGTGGCATTGGACCTCAGACTGGCATCTTTGTTGGGGTCTCCTGACGGCGGCGGAAGCTTGAATTTAGAAGCCCGCCTACGGTCGACGTCGAACGGCAGGTCCTCAGGTCCGCCGAATGCCTCATTCAACACCATTATCACGCGAGACCACCCCAGCAATGCGGCTGCATGGCCAAGCTCGACAAGAACGTTGGGGTTCTGCACCTTGCGCCCGCTAGCCGAGTCCTTGTTTATTGTTGTAAGATCACCAATGAAAATATCGCACTCAGATATCTTCCTGAAGATGGTTTGCGGAATGTCGGGACTTCCAACTTCGCCGCGCGTTGCCTCGTCAAGATTTAATCGAATTCCGTCGCCAAGCAGTTTCTCAACTTCTATTATTGCGGCTTGCAGGGTGTTTCGGATGAATGCAGAACCGTGACTTGCCGGGCTGATATCCGACTGCCATGCGTAGAATACGGTGTAGGTCGTGTTGGGCTGAGGCATGAGGTCGTGTGATTCCTATTTGGATCCGGATCGCGATGTGGACTTATCAATGCGCCTAGTACTGCTCGGTCGCTTCCCTCGGAGTTCCAGCGATTCTCCGAGGGGAACGCCCGAAGTGTCCAGGTAGTATTAGTCCTGGGTCAAATAGGACCAGTAGAGGCTGCGTCGCTGCTCTCCACCTCGGCATCCACCTCACCACGCTCGGCAGGTGTCGTCTCACGGGCAGCTCGTAGTGCCAGAGCGTGCCGGGCCTGGAGGCCCTCCAGCGAGAAGCTGGCGTGCAGCTCCTGGCGGGAGTCGGCGCCGCCTTGGACGAACTCCTTGAGCCGCACCATGGTGTTGAAGTCGGTGGGATTGTCGACGCGCACGCGGCCCTCGGCGAGTGCCTCCTCGAAGCCGAGGAGGTAGCCGTCAATCATCTTCAGGGCGTCGTCCTTGGAGACGGCGATGGCGGTGGCGCGCAGCTCGATGAGCTTCTGGTCCGCCTTGGTGGCGATGCGCGTCTTGGCCTCCTCGCGGCGGCGCAGGCAGTTGTGCTCCTTGGCGTAGTTGGCGACGAGCGAGGTGGCTACGCCGAAGCGGTCGGCCAGCTCGCGGTACGAGGCGTAGGACGTCATGGTGGAGCCGTCGGGGAGCGCCTTCACGTCGCCGAAGACGAGGGCCTTGTCCAGCTCCTGGCGCGGGAGCGCGGGCTCCTCGGACTTGCGGGGGCGACCCATCTTGCGCTTCGCGGGCGGTGGAGCCGGTGGCGTCTCGGGAGGCTCCACAACCTCGGGTGGAGGTTGCCCCGCGAGGAGGCGCTTGCGGCGGCCGAGGCAGTCATGCTGCTGGGCGTACTTGGCGACGGAGCTGTGGGCGACACCGAAGCGCTGGGCCACCTCGCGGAGGGAGGGGAAGCGGCGCTTCACACGGCCCCGCGTGGTGGGCACCTCCTCGCCTTCCACGAGGAGCTTGTCCACCTCGGCATGGGGCAGCCGAGGGCCTTCGGCCTTGGTGGGGCGCCCCAGCTTCTTGAGGGGCTTCTTCTGGGCCATGCCTTCCCTCAGCAGCCTCCGGAGGGCTGCGGCACCGCGTCCACGGCCTGGGTGCGCAGGCGCTGCATCAGCCGCGTGCGCTGGCGCTTCAGTCGCTGGTACGTCCTCTCGGCCTCGGCGGCGTCGCCCTCGACGAGGCGGCTGACGTAGGCGCGCAGCTTCTCGCGCCGGACGACCGTCGCCATGAGGACTTCGACGTCGCTGCGAGGCAGGGTGGCCTGGGCCAGATGCACCAGCACTGCGTCACGCTTCACGAAGCTGCGGCGGACACTGGGCCGCCTGGGGCTCTCCACCGGAGTGACGGACCGCACGTCAGGCAGCCACTCGGCGAGTTGCTCCTGGGTGTACGTCTCGTGCTGCTCCGCGCGCTCCTTGCGCAGGTAACGGAACACCTCGCGCGCCGTCTGCTGGCGCAGGCGGACGGCAGTCCAGTCACCCCAGCGCGAGAGGGGGAAGGCGCGCGCGACGGAGAGGAAGGTGGCGAGGACGAGCTGGTCCAGGTCCTCTCTGGGCACCGCGTTACCGAGGAGGCGGCGGCGCAGGCGACGCAACATGGGGGCGTAGGCGGTGGCGAGGGCAGCCGTCCACGCGGGGCTGGAGGAAGCCTGCATTTCGGCCACCAGGGCCCGGGTGAGGGCTTCCCGCTCCGGGTACGTCTCCTCGCGCGCGTCAGCCATGGCGGCCAGCACCGATTCGAGCGTGGCATGACGCGCGAATGCCGGCCGCTGAGTGCGTGCAGCCGCGAAGACGGCCTGGTGCCGAGGGGCGAGCGCCTCCACACGCAGCAGGCCCAGGAGGTGGCCAAAGAAGTCACTCACTGAGGACGGGCCTCCCACCACTCGCGCACCAGCTCCAAGAAGTCGTCCAACTGCATGGTGACGAGGGGCGTCTGCCCGTCGTCCTTGCACACGGCCAGGGGCCAGCGGCCCGCCGGGCACGTCTCCACGGCCTGGCGCAGGGCCTCGCGGACGTTGGTGCGCTGGTGGGCCTTCGACTCCACCCAGAAGCACGGCACCTCGACGTCCGACACTTCCTGGCCGGTGCGATACTGGAGGCCGCGGCGGATGAGCGCTTCGGGCATGGCCTCGCGGAAGCGATGGACGAGGGCGCGCTCGAAGTCAGCGCCCTTGCGACGAGAGGAAGCTCCACTCACGAGACACCTCCCGACTCCTCCAGCAGCCGCTCCATGTGCCCGCCCCGGGCCATGCGCACGGCGAGGCAGCGGGCCAACTCCAGCGCGCAGCGGGCGTCCGCCATGGCTCGGTGGGGCGTGGGCCGGTGGAGGCCGAAGCGCTTGGCCAGGGCGTTGAGAGAGAGGGACTCCACCTCGCCCGTGGCGAGCAGCGGCCACGCGAGGCTGGCGGTGTCGAGGCGGTGGTAGTCGACGCTGGGCAGGGTCAGCTCGGTGCGGCGGTAGCCCTCGACGAGGAAGCCCCAGTCAAAGCTGGTGTTGTGGCCGGCCACGAGGGTGCCCGCCAGGAGAGGCGTTACGGTGGCGAGGACCTCCTGCAGAGGCAGGGCGTCCCGCCACTCCTCGTCGGAGTAGCCGCACACGGCCAGGGCTTCGGGGTGGGCGTCGGCCAGCCGGGTGGGCTGCACGCGGGCCTCGTACTCCGCCAGCACCTTGAGGCTGCGGGCGTCGACGCGGAGGACGGCCACCTCCAGCACCTCGTGATGGGAGGCATCCAGCCCCGTCGTCTCCAAGTCAATGAAGGCGAGCGTCCGCAGGTGCGGCGGGAGGCTGGGGAAGAGCGGCGGGGGGAGAGCGGAGACAGGGGTGGTGTCGGAAGCAGGATGAGCGAGCACTATGCGACCTCCTTGGCCCAGAAGCGGGGCGAGTGGTGTTTGGTGGCGAGGGAGTCCAGCTCGGCCTTCAGCAGCGCGACGTGTGCGGTGCCCAGGCGCTTGCCCGCGTCCTTCAGCAGCGCGTCGAGGGCCTTCTTCTCGACGCTGGCGAGGCGCTGCACCAGCTCCTCACGAGGGAGGCCGGTGGCCTGGGCCAACACGGCAACGGTGGGCTCCAGCGGGTAATCGAGGCTGGTGGTGTTGAACATGCGGTAGCGCGTGCCGGCGAGGACGAGCTCGTCCTGCTCAGCGAGGTGGGCTCGGAGGACGCCCTCCAGCTCCGCCTTGCGCGCGCCGAGAATCTTCGCGAGCTGGGCGACTTCTTCACGCTCGCGAGCGACGGACTCCAAGTCGGACATGTCCCTGCAGACGACTTCACGCTGGCCCGTCAGCGCGCGGGCGTAGGTGGGGCAGTCGCGCCGGTGGTCGCAGTACGCGCAGTTGGGGTTGAGGCGGGCGGGGAAGGCCTCCGCCGTCTCCATCTGCTGGCCCAGCGTCTCGACGTACGCGAGGGCGGCTTCCAGCTGCTCCTCGGTGCGCGTCGTCTCCTGCCGCACGCCGTGGCGCAGCATCCACATGGACAGGCGCACCTTCTTCGCCCAGGGCCACATGCGGCGCGCGGCAAGGGCGTAGAGGCTGAGCTGGAGACTGGAGTCCAGCTCCTCGCGGGTGAAGAGCTGGTGGTTGGACTTGTAGTCCATGACGTGGACTGTCTCGTCGTCCACCCAGTCGACGCGGTCGATGAAGCCCAGGACGGTGAAGGGCCCCACCGGCAGGCGGAACTCCTTCTCGATGGCGAGGATGTCGCGGGAGTCCACGCGACCCTGCTGGCGGACGAAGTCCTGGAGGATGCCGAGGCCCTGCTGGAAGAGGTCCAGGCCGGAGAGGCCCGAGGCGGCCCACTCTTCACGGTAGAGCTGGAGGGCGCGCTCCTCGGAGAGCGGGCCCACGTACTCGGTGTCGACGACTTCCTGGAGGAGTCGCTCGAGGACGGCGTGCAGTGCCTTGCCGAAGCTCAGGGGGACGCCGGGCTCGGCGGTGCGCTTGTCGAGGTAGTGGAGCCTGTAGGACAGCGGGCAGGCATCGAAGCGGCTCAGTCGGCTGAACGAGAGGTGTTCGTTTCGCAGTCCGCTCATGGCGTGGGCCTCCGGGCCGATGCAGTGGCGTGTCGCGAGACAGTCATCACGCTCTTTCCGAGCGAGACATCAAGTCGAAGCGGGTGCAGGGAGCGGCCCCGTGTGTCTATTTCACAGACGCGGGGCACGCTCATGGCGACACCTCCGCGGAGGCCGGCCGCTTCTCGAGGGACATGACGCGAGAGCCTGGGAAGGCAGACAGGACGCGCACCAGGGTGGCGGCGTGCTCCGGGGTGAGTTCCTTCCGGGCCTGGCCGGTGTAGGCCGGGACGAGCCACACTTCGCCGTAGGTTTCGGAGCGGAAGCACACCTCGGCGTTGAGGGCCTTGAAGCTGGCGATGTCCTCGTCGGTGAGGCCGCGCAGGCCGGAGAGCGGGGCCTCCGCGTCCAGCTTCTTCACATCGGGAGACGCATCTGGTGGCGCGGGCTTGGAGGCGGGGGCTGGGGCGATCTTCTTCGAGCCAGCCTCGCTCAGCGGATGGCCGAAGAGATCCACCGCAACCAGAGCGGACTTCGCCGGAGGCACGGGGGCGGGCGGCGCGGCCACGTCACGATGAGGCCGGGCCTGCCGATTCACCTTCAGCCACTCGGTGCAGGTGCCCACGCCGGGCAGGGTGCAGCCACCACCAGGACGGTAGTGCAGGCAGTGCTTGCCCTCGCCGCGGACATACGCTTCGCACGTTACGCCAGGCGGACGTTGTGTGGCGGGGGTGGGCTGGAGGTGGTGGGTAAGGGCCATGCGCGGATGTCGGCGGCGCGTGTTTGCCGATACACCCTAAAAGCACCCCATCCCTTTGATTTGGGACAAGAAATCATTTCGCCCAAATTTATTTTTGATTTTCCCCGAGCGAATGACATGCGGGCGTAAGGCAGAGCAAAGGCCTTCGGCGTGATTTCGGGGACACCTGCATCGACGCTTATTTCGCTCGCGCACCTGGAAGGCCAACGCGGAGCCGGAGGGTGGCAGCCGTGGCAGGCTCGACTCAAAAGGCTGCCACGAAATTCCCTAGTGAAATCGCAGGAGTGGCGGAGGTGGCGGTGGTGGCAGTGTTTTCTGGGGTAATGCCGCTTAGGGAGAGTGTCCTCTTGACCCCCTATTGAATAGTGTCATTCAAATATGCGCGCGCCCGCTACGTAGGGGTATTTTTTGAAACACTGCCACCTCTGCCACTTCAAGATAAGATATTGAATTTATAGAAGAAGAGGGTGGCAGATAGGGCTGCCACGGCCTGCCACCGACTGCCACTATTGAGACGTCAAGTGAAGTCGCTGTGGCTGGTTGTGAAGGCGCATGCGAGCGGGCGCTTGTCGAGGGGGGCGCACGTCCATGCCATGGCCTGTGAATGCCCACAGGACGGCCGGAAACGGCCTCCAGGCTCGTGGAAGGGGTGGTAGCCGCCCCCAGGGCTGGGGGTGACGTTTTCCGCGTCACCTGCGGCCTTCCAACGCCGTCGCTCCCCGGTGTGAGGTGCGCAGGATGCGACTGCTGCCGGGTGCGCTCCTGTGGAACGATGGGCGATGATACGGAGAGAGAAAATGTTTCACTCGGTGCACGTCCGGATGTGTGGACGGCTCAGTCCCTCTCGTGAAGGCGGAGCCCGAGTGGCAACGCCCCAGGCATGAAAGTCGCAAGACGCGCGGTGCTGTGTCCCCGACTTCACGCCACCCGACTTTTGATGCCTCCGCTGTTGGAGCGTGTCGTGCGTCTTGCGTGAGGGCATGTCTCAGTGATGTGTCGCCCTTGGGCTGTGAGGAAGTTGCTTGAATTTCAGAATTGAGAGGGTGTGCAGATTTGTTGTGATTAGCCTGGCCCTGCCGGTGGTGTCGGCGGGCGGGGGCGTCGTTCGACCTGGGCGCGGCCTGTGTGGAGGTGGCACCCCCGTCTTCTTGGGGACACCACTTTCCCGTTGCCGGGCCCCCAGTCGGAAGGGCGCTCGTCCGTTACCGTAACGGAGGTTTCGGAGGGGCTTGGACGCGCAGGTGGCGTCCTCTCTTCCTTCGATTGGCTCGCCGCAGCCTCGAGTCCCCCGCCAAAGGAGGGACACCGCGGAGGCGCTGGCGTCATTTCCTCCACCGGGGCTCGGCCTTCTCTACCCACTCACCTGGCTTTCTCTGTGCGCCGAGCGCAGGGCCGGGGCGGCATTCATCTGTGAGTCGTAGCTGGAATGCTCTTCATCAAGAGCTTGGCGTGGCCATCCGGACGGCTGAGGCGAGGCGCGCCTACCGCTTGGTGCGGCGCAACTGGGAGGCACTCTCCGACTTCGAGGAGCCGGAGGCCCTTGTTTCATTTCTCACGGCGCGCGAAGGCGACTCTCACGTCAAGGATGGGCTGCTCGCGGGCCTCGTCACGTTGGTGCAGATGGGAGCCTCGGCCCGCTTCTTCGTGGCCCTGTTGTGGCTGGGCCTGTGGCCGGGGTTGGACGGCGTGTATCGCCGATGTCTCAGGCGAACGGGCCACCCGCCCGCGGAAGTGGTTTCCTCGATTGTCGCGTCCTTCATGAGTCTCGTGGCGCGCGTCAGCTTGGCCGGTGTCCAGCGCGTGGCTGGGACACTCGTGCGTGGGACGGAGCGCGACGTCCTCAAGGCCTGGCACAAGGAGCTGGTGGAGCAACGCCACCGCGCGCGCCTTCAGTTACTGGCGGACGCGGACGGCGGGGCGCTCTTGGTGCCGTGGCTCACCCCCTCTGCCTCTCGAGCCCGCTCCTTCAACGCCGAGGTGGAGGAGCTGCGTGCGTGGCTCCTCCCGCTGACGGGCGAGGACACCGACCTGGTGGTGTCCGTCCTTCTTCGCGAAGAGGACTATGTCGAGGTGGCAGCGAGCCGTGGGCTGTCGCCCGAAACGGCGCGCAAGCGCGTCCAGCGGGCCCTGGGGCGTCTGCGGAAAATGAAGAAAAAATGCCCAGAAAAGATTCCTTGTCCCAAATCGGCGGGTGGGGGTGCTTTTTAGAGTTTGTGGATTCCGAAACAGCCGAGAGGGCAGCGGGTGGGGACGACTGACGGGATGCGCGAATCGCGTGTCCCCGGCTCGCGCCACCTGGCTTTGAGGGAGTAGAGGGGCCGCCTCGCGCCCCAATCCAATCTTGCTTCGAGACGCCCTGTCCGTCCCGGCGGACAGCAACGCTACTGTATTGCCTACAACTTGGAGGGGTTGAATGAAAACAGCCGCGCGAAACAACTTCGAGCACGATGAAACATTCGTGCGCTTCGTCGCTCGCATTGACGGACACCGCCTCCGGGTGGTGAGCCGGGGTGACTCAGAGCCGAAAGCGGAGGTGCGCAGCGCGTGCCTCTGCTGCGAGTGCGACGAGGCTCAGGCCCATGACTACATCCGCCTGCCGGGACTCTTCCGTCGCTGGGAAATTCAGCACGTGGTGGACACCGATGCGGACTTCAACATCGAGGCGGCGGGCTCCACGGATGACGGCACTGAGCTGTTCTCGGTGTACCGGCGCGAGCGCCCCTCCCCCACTACGCACCGCCAGAAGGAGGAGTGAAGCACCATGGCCAGCAACATGTGGGAGCAGACGGCCGCGATGGCCAAGCAGCATGAGCAGCAGGGCGGCGCCTGGCTGAAGTTGGCGAACGACGGGGACATCGCCGTCGTCGTCTTCCTTGGGGAGCCGCACCCGCGCGAGGTGGTTTTCCTCGACAACAAGTTCGTCCCCTTCGACGAGAAGCTGAAGGCCCAGGGGCACAAGCCCTCGTTGCGCGTGGCCCTCAACGTCGCCGTCTACGGGACGCGCGAGGTGAAGGTGATGGAGCAGGCCTCCACCTTCTTCACCAACCTGCTCCAGGTGCGGGCGAAGTACGGCTTGGAGACGTGGGCCTTCGAGGTGAAGCGCCATGGTGCGGCGAAGGACCCCAAGACGACGTACTCCCTCCTGCCGGAGAAGCAGTTGTCCCCGGCGGAGGTGACGGACTTCCAGGCGCTGCGTCTGCATGACTTGCCGAAGCTATATGCGGCCGAGGCGGCAGCGGCGGCGAGCGGCACGTCGCCCGCAGCCCCTTCCAGTCCGAAGGCGGGGGAGCCCGTCGACGTCAAGCTCGCTCAGGCAATGGCTACGGCGTTGAAGGCGCTGCCGCGTGAGGCGGTAGACAGGTTCCTCCAGAAGTTCGGCGTGCAGCGCATTCGCGACCTGCCCGCTTCGAAGGGAGAGCTGGCGCGCGCCTTCGTCGACTCACTCGTGGCCGAGTACTCCGCGGAGAGTGTCGCGGACGTGGACCCCTTCGGGCCGTGAGCACGCCCCGCTGAAGTCGGTTGCCGTAGCCCTGCGCGAAGGGGGGGGGCCTGTTGCGTGCCCCCGACGCGCCTCACTGAGGACAACAAGAATGGTGGAAGACTTCTCCGAAATGCGCGGGGACGGGGGACGTGTTGTCTCTCGCCTCCAGGACTCCAACATAGGGACGGCTCCGTCTGCGCCTGCGGACAACGCGGCCACGACCACAGGCAAGCAGACGCTGCGCGTGCGCGTGGACGCTGGGCTGAGGCTCGCGGCGGGCGACGTGCCGCCGAAGATGATGGAGGGCCTCTGCCAGGTCCTCGCCCTCCCCAACCCCGCCTATTGGAAGCTGGTACGGCTGCGCAAGCGCCCGGGGGCGGAGCCTCAGACGCTGTACTTCTTCCGCCAGCAGGAGCGGGAGCTGGTGCTGCCGCGCGGGGCCATTCACCTGTTGCGCCGGGCCGCGGACGAGGCGGGCCTGACGCTGTCCTTCGAGGACGCGCGGGTGCTGCCGCCCAAGCGCCTGGCGAAGCTGCCAGAGGTGCCGCTGCGCGACTACCAGGCCGCGGCCGTGGAGCGGCTGGCGAAGGCCACCCAGGGGACCGCGGTGCTCCCCTGTGGCGCCGGCAAGAGCGTCCTCGCCGTGGGGGCCATTGCCCGCCTGCGCACGCCGACGCTCATCCTCGTCCACACCTTGGACTTGGCGGAGCAGTGGCGAGAGCACATCCGCGAGCGCCTGGGCTTGGTGGCCGGCCTCGTGGGCGCCGGGGAAGAGGAGGTGCGGCCCGTCACCGTCGCCGTCGTCCAGTCCCTCTCTCGATGGGACGAGGCGAAGCTCGACGCCTTCCTCCATCACTTCGGTCTGCTCGTCCTCGACGAGGCCCACCACATTGCCGCCAGCGCCTTCCATCGAATCGTTGACCGCTGCCCGGCGCGCTACCGGCTGGGGCTGACGGCCACGCCCGAACGGGAGGACGGGCTGACGCCTCTCCTGCGCTTCTACCTGGGCGCGCCTCTGGCCGTGGTGAAGCACGAGGACCTCGTCGCGCGCGGAGTGCTGGTGGTGCCGGAGGTGCGCGCCGTGGAGACGGCCTTCGACTACCCGTACTGCCGCGCTGCGGACTACGCGCCCATGCTGGAGGCGCTGGCGGAGAACAAGGCGCGCAATGACCTCGTTCTCGGCGCTGTGGCCAGCGAAGCGTGGGCAGGCCACCTGTGCCTTGTCCTCACGGGGCGTGTGGACCACTGCGAGCTGCTGGCGCAGCGACTATCGGCCACGGGCCTGTCGGCCGCGGCGTTGACGAGCGAAGTGCCGCGCGAGGTGCGCAAGGCACTCCTGGACCAGGCTCGCGCCGGGCGCGTCCGTGTCCTGGTGGCCACCAGCCTGGCGGATGAGGGGCTCGACTTGCCGCGCCTCTCTCGCGTCTTCCTGGCGTACCCCGGCCGCGCGCGTGGACGCACCGTCCAGCGTCTCGGACGCCTCATGCGTCCCCACCCGGAGAAGAAGAGCGCCGTCCTCATCGACTTCGTCGACGGGAAG
The DNA here is from genome assembly GCF_026626625.1 of Corallococcus sp. BB11-1. Lineage (NCBI taxonomy): Bacteria > Pseudomonadati > Myxococcota > Myxococcia > Myxococcales > Myxococcaceae > Corallococcus > Corallococcus sp. BB11-1. Next base: position 54,817 of record NZ_JAPNJY010000037.1, read on the forward strand.
GTGCCGCTCTTGCGGCGCCACCATGCGGAGCGCCGCCAGCAGTACGCCACGGTGCTGGGAGTGACGGCCAACGCCGACGTGCATTGAACCACCACAGGGAGTGAGCACCTTCGATGACGACACCTTCTGACACCACTCCAGACCCCGACGCCATCCGCGCCACCTGGCGGTGGCTGGCGCACGCACAGCACGGCGTAAGCGAAGTCCGCGTCATCCGCCCAGGCGGCGGGGGCATCGTCGGCCTGGGCTTCTTCGACGACGAGGAGGCCTTCGTCGCGGCCTGCGCGGCGGCCAATGCCGATGGCAACGTGTACGTGGGCATTCAGCCGCGGCCTCGGCGCCTGCTGGAGCTCGCCCCCAACGTCCTGCGCTCCTTGCGGACTGGGGCGGGGAGCAAGGACATCGAGGTCGTGACGGCCACGGTGGTGGACCTGGACCCCGTGCGTCCCAAGGACACGGCCAGCACCGAGGACGAGCTCTCGCTGACGCTCCAGGTGGCGGAAGCCGCCGCGGCTTGGTGCGAAGCGCAGGGGCTTGTCCGCCCGCGGCTGATGATGAGCGGCAACGGGGCGCAGCTGTGGTTCGCCCTGCCGCCGCAGTCCCTGGAGGGCGATCGCCACGAGCGCG
>NZ_JAPNJY010000033.1:0-45523 GCF_026626625.1 Corallococcus sp. BB11-1
ACGCGGCGGACGTGGGCCTGGGGCAGGTGCGGGTGCTGGACGCGAAGAAGCTGGTGGAGGGGGACGCGGCCGCGCGCGACGCGGTGGTCCAGACGCTGCCCATCCCCGCGCCCGACGACACGCCGCGGATCCGTCCGAAGGAGGACCTGGGGACGAAGGGGCGGGCGGGGGACGAGCTGCACTCAGGGCCGCGCTCGCTGGTGCTGGCGCCGGACGGACGCACGCTCTACGTGCTCAACCGCTTCACGGGCACGGTGGCGGTGGTGGACGTGCGCGAGGCCCGCGCGGGCCGGGCCCGGGTGGTGCGGCAGTGGCCGGTGGTGGACGTGCGCTCGCGCGAGCAGCGCCGGCTGGGCCAGGTGCTCTACTTCTCGGACGTGGGGCGCACGGGGATGAGCTGTGACGCGTGCCACATCGAGGGACACACCGGCGGGGTGTTCTTCGAGAAGACGCGGCCCATGCGCATCTACCGCTCGACGACGGCGCTGGGCAGCCGGGACACGCCGCCCTACTTCACCCCGGCGAGCACGCGCAGCCTCGCGGAGACGGCGGACACGGTGGGGGGGCGCAACCGCTACCACAACCCGGATCCGCTGCCGTCGGAGGTGGAGGCGCTGGCGCTCTTCACGGCGCTGCTGCCCACGCCGCCGAATCCCTACCGGGACGCGGGCGGAGCGCCGCTGGAGACGGTGACGCTGCCGGATGGCAGGTCAGGGCATCCGGCGAAGGGGAGGGCGCTGTTCGACGGGAAGGCGCGCTGTCAGGCCTGCCACCCCGCGCCGCTGTTCACCCTGGATCAGGACCCCTCGACGCGGGGTCAGTACCAGGACGTCGGCACGCCCATCGCGCTGCCGCTGCGGCTGGAGCAGCAGCACCTGGTGCCGGGCGCGGCGCCACCGTCGCTGGTGGGCACCTGGGACGTCTGGCCGCTGCTGACGAGCGCCACGGCGGGCTACGCGGTGCGGGAGGACCGGCTGGTGGTGGACTCCCGCTTCCCGCTGCGCACGCTGCTGGAGACGCCGGGCCTGAAGCACGGAGAGGCACAGGCCCTCACCCCGGAAGAGCGCGACGACCTGCTCGCCTACCTGCTCACGCTGTGAGGTGCAGAGGGGCGCGGAGGTGGCTCACCGCGCCGACGCGGAGTGGAACGGGAGCACCGCGGCGGCCCGGACCCGCTCGGTCAGCGATTCTGCGAGCACGTTCCACCCGAACGCCGCGAACGTGAACAGGGCCATGATCGCGCTGAACAGCCACAACCCCATCATCACCGCGATGCCCAGGTGCATGCCCAGCGTCATCAGCACCCAGAGGGCCCGGGTGCGCCGGGGCCAGATGCAGACCGCGTAGCCCACCTCCACGACGAGCGTGCCCCACGTCGCGAGCTTCACCATCCACGGCACCGACGCGAGCCACGCGAAGTCGAACTGGCCGTACTGGGGCTGCATCAGCACATCCCAGAGCGCCGTGCCATCCCGCCAGATGGGGCCCAGCATCTTCTCCACCCCCGTCGACAGGTAGATGATGCACAGGTGCACCTGCAACATGCGCAGCGAAAGCGTCGCCGCCGCGGACGGTGCGCTGGAGGTCCTCCCGGCGCTCACGTCGAAGGAGAACGCCGCGCCCACCGGCATCACGACGCAGTAGAACAAGCTGATGTGCGCGAAGGTCTCCAGCCCGTAGGCGAAGAAGCTGATGCTGTTCAGGAGCGCAGTGTGCAGCACCCACGCCACCGTCGCGGACAGCCGCGTGCGCAAACCCAGCAACAGCCCGACGAGTGACAGCACGTAGGCGAGCGCCAGGCCGTGGATGCCGGCCGTCTGGGAGATGCCCAGCGGCGCCAGCGCGCCCGCCACCACATCCACCCGGGGCAGCACGGTGGAGGCCAACGGTTCGTTGACGCTCCAGGGCACCAGCCCCCGGTTGCCGAGCAGCTCCGGAAGGCTCCCCGAAAGGGTCCACGCCTGCACGAGCAGCAACGACGCGACGCCAATGCGGAACGCGCCCAGGGGCCGCGGCGAGGACGGCGCGCCGACGAACGCGGCCAGGCGCTGGCCCGCGAGGGACTTCCAGGTCGTGGCCGCGCTCATGGCGCCACCGCCCCGACCGACGAGGCCGCGGGAGCCCGGCGCTCGAACACCGCCCGGTATCCTTCCGACCAGAAGGGCCGCTCACCGTCGTGGTGCTCCCCCATTCTCGGGATGTGGAGCGTGTCCACGCGCACGGTGACGGAGCGGGCCTCCGGATGCCGGCCGAACATCGTCGCCGCCCACGCGCGGGCCAGGGCGTCCCGGCTCTTCTCGATGCCGAAGCGCAACAGCATGGAGTGGATGCGCACGTTCACCGCGCTGTCGTCGAACTCGAAGTCGTCGCGCAGGCGCTCGCCGGACGGGTGCTCCAGCTCAAACGAGACCCGCACCGCCGGGCTCACGCCGGGGGCGAAGAAGCTGTAGCCGCTGCTCGCGCCCGTCCAGTGCGTGTAGCCCTTGGCCCACGGCCTCACGGCGTCCGGTGCACTGGTGACGACGGGGATTCGCAGCGCACCGCAGGCCACCAGCAGCATGTGTAGCGCGGCGAGGCCGGTGAACAACCCGTGCCACGGGGTCAGGGAGTGTCGCATGGGGGCTCCAGCCCGAGCACCGGAGGGGGGACCTCCGGCGTCGGATGTTTCTGGGGACAACTGCTACGACGACCAAGGGGAATCGGGGGACTCGGGACGGCTCAGTTGCAGTTGCCGTTGACGTTCTGACCGAAGAGGCCGAGCAGGTTGATGATGCTCCCGCCGCCCACGACGTTGCCGTTGTTGTTGCCGATGAAGGTGCCGATGAACCCGCAGTTGCCGTTGCCGCTGCCCCCACCGCTGCCGCCCGCCAGGACGCCGTCCTTCGCCACGAGGACGACCTCCTCCATCGCGACCGCCTGCCGAGGGTCGTTGCTCTTCACGTCGGAGCCGTTCGCCATCGCCCCCGTCGCACCCAGCGCCAACGCGAGCATCGCCACCGTGCCGCCGACCTTCAGGTTCGTCTTCTTCATTGTGTGCTCCTTGGGATTGGACAACGACGGCAATGTTTTTCCTCTCCTGGAATTCGGTAGCATCCCGGTAAGGCAGGGATTCTGTTGGGCACCGGGGGCATGGCGGGAGCGCACGCCCATGAGCGCCAGGCAGGCGTGGTTTTTCTCCATCCGCGCGAAATGTCGGTCCTGGCTGCGTGTCCGCGCGCGGCCTCATGCTGCTGGACGCTTGCGTCACACCGGGGGGCTGGGGTCTACAATCCAACGGATGCGTTCCTCCCCCCGGGTCGCCTGGCTCCTCGTTCCAGCGTTGTTGCTGTCGTGCTCCGACGCGGGGCTGTACGCACTCGACCGTCGCTCGGGAGGCTCGCGCGACCGCGCCAGCTTCGAGGGGGAGCTCTGCGTCCCGGAGGCCACCGGGGACGCGTTCCCCGTGAAGGTCATCTTCGCGCTCCAGGGCGGCACCGGCGTGGAGACGGAGCTGGTGGGCTACGCGGTGGACGGGCTCACGACGCTCACCTCGCGCTTCACCGGCCCGCAGATGCGCTTCGGGCTCGTGGCCTTCCACTCGGTGGCCACCGGCCTGCAAGGCAGCTTCACCGACGCGGCCACCTTCCAGGCCGTGCTGCCGCGCTACGCCAGCTACCAGCAGCAGGGGCCCATCAGCATCCGCTCCGCGCTGCGGCTGGCCAAGAGCCTGATGTCCGGCGACATGCAGGCCTCCTGTCGGGGCGAGGTCGCGCGCTCGCGCTACGTCGTGGTGCCCGTCATCCGCAGCGCGGACGTCAGCTGCGACAACCCGGCGTACAACATCGGCATCGACAGCCGCTGCACAGCGCTGGCGCAGGCCTCCACCTGCCGCGACAACCCCCAGGCCCAGCTGGATTGCAACGCGGCGTGCAGCCAGTGTGAGCTGACCGCCGTGGTGGGGGAGCTCAAGGCGCTCGCGGAGCAGTTCGGCGCGGGCGAGGTCAGCATCCAGCCCATCTACGTGCGCGGCGTCGAACCGGACTCCACCACCCGCCTCCAGGTGGCCGCCATCGCCAACGCGGGCGGCAGCGAGCCGGTGGAGACGGACTTCGCCGGCCTGCCCAACGCGCTCGCGCGGCTGGACTACGGCTCGCTCGACAACGCGCTCAAGCTCAAGCGCTTCCTCGCCTTCAACCGCAACGTCCAGGTGCGCAACGGCCAGATGCTGGCGGACAGCGACGGCGACGGGGTGGGGGACGACGACGAGCGCGCGCTCGGCCTGGACCCCACCGTCTCCGACACCGACCAGGACGGCCTCATGGACGGCGTCGAGCTGCGCATGGGCCTGGACCCGCTCGCCGTGGACGTCATCAACGGCTGCAGCGTGGTGCAGGACACCGACGGCGACCGGCTCAACGACTGCGAGGAGCGCGTGCTCGGCACCGACCCCTGCGTGGGTGACAGCGACGGTGACGGGCTGCCGGACCTGGTGGAGGCCCTGTCCCAGACGAACCCGCTCGTCCCGGAGGACCTGCTCGACAGCGACCGCGACGGCCTCTCCAACGTCGCGGAGGTCGAAGCCCACGGCGACCCGCTGAGCGCCGACCGCGACTTCCACCGGGAGCGCGGCTACGGCTACTCCATCGTCCCGCTGCCCCCCGCCGGCACCAGCAACCGCGCCTGCTACCAGACCCGCGTGGAGAACGTCTCCCTGGTCCCCACCCTGGAGCGCCCCCACCCGTTCTTCCCCGGCGAGTTCATCCCCGCCGGCACCAACGAGGTCTACCTCTACCTCCAGGTGGGCCGGGACAATGATCCGCGCGGCGCCGGCGTGGGGTCCCTCTTCATCCAGGAGATCCAGTACGACGCCGACACCGGACGCACCCCCGCCGGCATCGTTCCCCTCACCTCCGATGACTTCATCGTCGGGACCTGAGTCCCCGCCGTGACGTGGGGTTTCCCCCACAGTCTCAATGGGGTGTGCCCCCCACACCCTGCCTGTAGCACTCCCTCACGAACCGCCAACCTCTTGATTTTCCTGGCATCCCGAGCAGACAGGCAGACGGATCGCCTCTTGCTAGGAGAGGGGTTGTGAAAGGAGTCACCATGACTATCCCCCGCTTTGCCCCGCTGCTGGCGCTCGGCGCCTTCCTGGTGCTGTCCCCCAGCACCGTGCAGGCCCAGGATCAAAACCCGGACAACCCGGAGTGCCTCGGAGATGAGTGCGGTCGCCCGAAGGAGGTGGGTGGCGGCTGTGGCTGTGGCTGTGGGTGTTCCGTCTGGGTCGCGTACACGGACGACGGCAAGACGCTGTCGTACACGGACGACGCGGACGGCGACGGCAAGGCGGACGACAAGGACAACTGCCCGTTCTCGTCCAACCGCGACCAGACGGACGGCGACGGCGACCTGGCCGGTGACTCCTGCGACAACTGCGCGGCGGTCTCCAACACCACGCAGCTGGACACCGACGGCGACGGCATCGGCGATGCGTGCGACGACGACGACGACAACGACAAGAAGATGGACGGCGAGGACAACTGCCCCTCCGTGCCCAACGCGAACCAGGCGGACAATGACGGCGACGGCATTGGCGACGTCTGCGACGACGACGACGACAACGACGGGCACAAGGACGGCGCGGACAACTGCCCGCTCGTCAGCAACGTGGACCAGGTGCTGCCTGCGGACCAAAGCCTGTGCCGCGTGGACGCGGACGGCGACAGCGTCTCCGACAACCTGGACAACTGCCCCGGCCTGTCCAACCCGGACCAGAAGGACACGGACGCGGACGGCATCGGTGATGGCTGCGACGCGGACATCGACAACGACTCGGTGCTCAACGCCCAGGACAACTGCCCCGCGGTCGCCAACCGCGACCAGGCGGACGACGACGGCGACGGCATCGGTGACGCGTGCGACACGCGCTACTGCGTGGTGCTCAACAAGGACCGCCCCAACGACTGCCTGGATCCGAAGGCGCCCTTCAGCGTGGGCACCGGCGGCGTGCTGAGCGTGGAGAAGACGGGCCTGGCCGTGCGGCCCCCGCTGTTCGCCAACCGCAACGGCGCGGCCATTGAGTACACCTGGACGGTGGTGAAGCGCCCCTCCGGCTCCACCGCGGTGGTGGAGAACCCCAAGGGCGCCGTCACCTACAGCCGTCACTGGGAGTACCAGTACGTGGACGGCAGCGTGCCCAACTTCCAGCCGGACAAGGAAGGTGAGTACGAGCTGCAGGTGTCCACGCGCCTGGCCTTCGCGGACCGCGTGTTCCCCGACCAGCGCTCCTCCGTGTCCAGCCTGTTCCTGAAGGTGGGCCAGGACGAGTCCGGCAGCGGCTGCACGTCGCTCCCCGCGGGAGGCAGTGTCGCCGCCCTGGGTGCGGGCGTGCTCGGCCTGCTGCTGCGCCGCCGTCGGAAGGCGTAAGGTTTCCCCCCAATGCCCGGAGGTCCGCATCGCATGCGCCGTCAGCTCGTGGTTCCGCTTCTTGCGACCGGCCTCCTGGCCCTGGTGGGTGGGCTGTCCTGCTCCGACTCGCTCCTGGAGCCGCGCGCCCAGGAGCAGTCTCAGCTGGATGACAAGCTGACGCTCACCGGCCGGGTGTGTACGCGCCCGGCCAACCCCACCGGCTTCCCGGTGAAGGTGGTGCTCGTCGTCGACGAGTCCGGCAGCATGTGCGTGTCGGATCCTCCGGGCTCGCAGGAAGGCAGCGGCTTCTGCGAGCGCGCGGAGGTGCAGGCCATCATCCCGCCCGGCGTCACGGAGCCGGCGCGGGTGCGCGCGCTGAAGAACCTGGTGGCGGGGTTCAAGCGCATCAACGACCGCAGGGAAGGCAACATCAGCATCGCCATCGCCCCGTTCGAGACGAACGTGAAGAACACCTGGCCGCCCGCGGCCACGGGTGACCGCTTCGCGCCTCCGGGGAACATCAACGGCTACATCGAAGGGCTCCAGTCCCAGCTGGGCAAGGGCACCGACTACCAGGGCGCGCTCAGCTACGCCTACAGCATCATCGCCAGCGACATCGCCGCGGTGTCCCAGGCGACGCCGGAGCTGCTGCCGCGCACGCGCTACGTCGTCGTGTTCCTCACCGACGGCACGCCGTACCCGCGCTGCTCCGCGAACGACGACCTGTCCGTGTACGCCGGGCCGGACAGCCCGGACCTCACCTGGCGCGACTCCATCTCCAGCTTCTGCAACGCCACCAGCACCACCGACGCCATCACCGGCTTCGAGGTGGGCACCGACCGCAACCAGAACTACCAGCTCTTCAGCTACGTGCGCCGGCTGATGGAGCTGAAGACGCAGTACAACGTGGGCGACGTGCGCATGCACACGGTGCTGCTCTTCAACGAAGAGGCGGTGCGCGCCTGCGGCCCCATCTGCCAGGACATCTACGGCACCTACCCGGGCGTCCCGGAGGCGCAGTACCCGGCGGCGGCGAAGAAGATCGCCTCGTACCTGCTCAAGCGCTTCGCGGAGATGGGCAACGGCGTGTACCAGGAGTTCAGCGACACGGCGGAGATCTCCGAGCTGGGCCTGGGCGCGCTGGACTATTCCTCCTTCGCGTCGCCCAACGTGATGAAGACGCTGCTGGTGGAGCCGCTCAGCTCCGCGCCCGGCGACGACGGCCGCGTGCTGGACAGCGACGGCGACGGCGTGCCGGACTCCCTGGACAACAGCTTCCAGCTCAAGACGAACCCCTTCACGCTGGACAGCGACGGTGACTGCCTGGGCGACGGCTTCGAGTACCGCCGCCAGGACCAGGGCTTCCGCCCGGGCAACGACCTGGACGCGCGCGGCTGCGACCCCCAGTCCCCGCTGACGCCCGGCTGCGTGTGCCGCGACACGGACGGTGACGGGCTGTCGCAGTTCGCGGAGGACTACCTCAAGACGCGCCAGGGCATCGTGGACAGCGACGGCGACGGCGCGCCGGACGGCCTGGAGGCCAAGTACGGCCTCAACCCGCTGCAGTCCAGCGTGTCGGGCCTGGACACGGACGGCGACGGCGTCCCGGACGACGTGGAGCTGAAGGCGGGCAGCGACCCCACCCGGCGCGACCGGCCGTTCCACGACAAGTACGGCATCCAGTACGAGGTGAAGAAGGTGGCCGGCGGCGACGACCTGGATGGCGTCTGCTACGACTTCACCGTGTCCAACCTCCAGATGGTGACGCCGCCGGACCGCTCGGGCGTGAAGCAGGGCTACAACCTGTTCAAGGTGTGGTTCGCGGAGGCGCCGGAGAGCGGCGTCGCGACCGACTACGGCGTCTGGCGCACCGGGTGCGCCTGGGCGCAGTACGCGCCGCCCAGCGTGCGCGTGCCGCTGGGGCCGGACCTGGCGATGGAGGACCGGAACTTCATCCGTCCGGACCTGCTGGTGGACCCCTGGAGGGCCCAGGGCAATTGCGTCGGCGTGTCGCCGTCGCAGGGGGGCGCGTCGCCGTGAGCCGCACCGGACGTCTGTGGGCGCTGAGCCTGCTGGGGCTGGCCGTGGTGGTGGCCTGCACCGATTCCTACCTCTACGACCCGCGCCGGGACACCGACGTGCCGGCGGACCGCGCCGTGGCGCTGGACGGGCGCTTCTGCACGCTGGGCGCCAACGAGGTGCTCCGGCCCATCAAGATCATCGTCGCCATGGACGCCAGCCAGTCCATGCGCGTGAGCGACCCGGATGGCAGCCGCGCCACCGCGCTGGTGGAGCTGATTGAGAGCCTCCCCCAGGACGACGAGGTGTCCATCGCGGTGATGCTGTTCGCCGGCAGCACCACGGCGTTCCTCACGCAGAACCCGGGCCCCCCGCTGGAGGACGGCTTCGTGCAGCTGTCGCTGCTGGACGCGACGGCGAAGGCGAAGCTCACCGAACAGCTGCTCACCTTCCGCAACACCGACACCTCTCCGAACCGGGACTCGACGGACTTCGTCAAGCCGCTGTCGGACATCTACTCGCTCATCAACACGGACATCGCGCGGGCGCGGTTGCAGCCCGACGGCAACGAGGCGCTGGCGCAGGCGCGCTACTCCGTCATCTTCCTGTCGGACGGCAAGCCCACGAACAACCAGGACGATGAGCTCATCCGCGGCGACGCGGTGGTGCGCATCCGGCAGCTGCGGGACCTGGTGGAGGACGTGCGCTTCAACACCGTGCACGTCTTCAACCCCACGCAGCCGGTGCCGTCGGTGTGCGACCTGGTGGCGGAGGACGGCGGCTTCGGGGACGGCGGCTGCCCGCTGCTCATCATCAACCAGAACGCGGACCGGCTGGAGAAGATGGCGGGCCTGGGCGGCGGCAACTTCCGCGACTTCCGCAACAACGAGCCCATCAACTTCCTCAACTTCCAGTTCGGCCAGGTGCGCCGCGCCTTCATCCTGAAGGAGCTGGTCGCCTCCAACTTCTCCGCGCCCGCCGGCAGCCCGCTGGACGAGGCGGACACGGACGGCGACGGCCTCACCGACGCGCGCGAGGCCCAGCTGGGCACCAACCCCAACCTGCGCGACACGGACGGCGACGGCTTCAGCGACGGCGTGGAGGTCTACTTCCGCGACCGGGGCGTGCAGTTCGACCCGAACCAGGTGGTGCAGCCGGACGGCGGCGGTCTGGACAAGGGCTGCCCCCCCGCGCTGCGCGGCACGGACACGGACTGTGACGGCCTGCTGGACTGCGACGAGCAGTTCATCGGCACCAACGCCACGCTGCAGGACAGCGACAGCGACGGCGTGCCGGACGGCATGGAGTGGCGGGGCGGCACCCAGGGCGCGAGCAACGACCTGGACGAGGACCCCGACACCGACGGGCTGACCAACCGCAACGAGGTGCGCATGCACATGCGGCCGCTCCAGGTGGACACCGCGAACCTGGCGTCGGATGCGTACCGCTACAGCATGGAGGCGGACGGCCCCGTGGATGCGGACGGCCGCCAGTGCTACCGCTTCCGCGTGGACAACGTGCTGCTCGCGCCCACGCTGGCCCTCATCGCGGACGGCGGCGTGGACGGTGGCGTGGACGCCGGCACGGTGCAGCGCGGCGCGGGCTACAACGACATCTACCTCTCCGTGTCCATGCTGCCCGCGGATGACCCGACCGCGCGCACGCTGGTGCGCACCTTCCGCGTGGACTCCGTGCGCTACCCGGTGGGCGGCATCAAGTCGCCCCCGGACGGCATCATCCGCGTGAACCCCGAGGACTTCGTGGAGGGCTGCCCCGGCGTCCTCCCGACCCTCGCGCCCCTCCCCTGAAAGCCTCTCCCGAGTCCCCCATGCGCCTTCGTTCCCGACTGCTCCCGCTCGCGCTCCTCCTCCTGGCCGCCTGTTCCTCGGGCGGAGAGGACACGCCGGATGCCGGCACCGGCGTCGTGGAGGACCTCTGCAACAGCCGCGACGAGGCCCTGACGAACGCCGACTGTGAATTGAAGCCCGGCGTGGCCCTGGAGCGCTTCCTGGCGCTCTCCGGGGACGTGAAGGCGGGGGACGAGGACTGGTACAGCATCCGCATCCCCGCCAGCGCCAACGCGCGCACGCTGGTGCACATCACCGGCGTGTACCTGGCCTCCAGCACCCCGGTGAACCTGTCCGTCACCGTGCAGGAGAAGGACAAGAACACCGCGCTGGTGGGCAAGTCGGACCAGCACGGCGCGGGCGCGCCCCGGCCGGTGGACATCATCCTGCCGTACGGCACCCCGGACACGCAGCTCATCGTGGTGGTGCGCGACGCGCCGACCAACCCCGCGCGCCCCGCCTTCGACGCGCGCAATCCCTACCGGCTCACCGTGGAGCTCATCGAGAACCCGGACGCCAACGAGCCCAACGACGTCACGCCCACGCCCATCGCGCTCGCGGCGGAGGGGGCCGCGCAGGTGGGCACCGCGAACGGCTACCTCGCGACGGACGACGACGTGGACCGCTTCAGCTTCCCGCTGACGGTGGGCAAGGTGGCCTACGTGCGCGTCACCGCGCCGGACCAGGGCTTCGCGCCCAACTACCGCCTGTCCTATGAGCTGCTGCGGCCCGGCACCTCCGACAAGGAGGCCGAGGGCAACGTGCTGCCCAAGGTGCACCCGGGCCAGCTCGCCACCGCGCGCAAGGTGAAGCTCGCCGGGACGTGGACGCTGGTGGTGAAGGGCTACCGCCCGGCCAACGAGCCGCCCCCCGCGGGCGACCTGCGCCAGCCCTATGAAGTGGAGGTGCGCGTCCTGGACGAGGCGGATCCGCAGGACCAGTCCGGGGACAACGACGCCTACGCCCGGGCCTTCTCGCGCGACCTCGTGGGCTCGCCCGGCACGTCCACGTCCTTCACCGGCCGGCTGGGCTACGTGTCCGACCGCGACTGGTACGCGCTGCGCGTGCCCGCGTACAACAAGCCCAGCGTGCTGCGCTACCGGCTGGTGCCGCTGGGCACGGGCGGCCGCTTCGCGCCGCTGCCGCTGCCGCTGGGCCAGCTGGCGGACCGGCAGGTGCTGGTGTTCACCACCGTGGGCGCGGCGCCCACGACGGAGCTGCGCGCCACCTGCTCCAACGACGCCACCGTGTGTCCCCGCGACGTGCGCGAGCACCCGGATGCGCCGTCGCTGGTGCAGACCTACTGCAACAACGCGGAGGCGGTGCTGTGCCTCCAGTCGCTGCGCGAGGAGGGTGACCCGGCGCGCTTCCCCAACCTGGGCAACTTCCAGGGCGCGCTGCCGGTGCCGGCGCACACCGCGGCCGCGACGTACCACTTCGTGGTGCAGGACGACGGCACCAACTGGGCGGACGACCGCGACTACCGGCTGGAGGTGAGCTGGGAGGACGACGACGCTGAAGAGGTGGCCGCCTACAGCGGAGGCACGGAGCAGGAGCGCCCCAAGACGCTCAACGGCGTGGGCGCGGGCAACCTGCCGACGAGCGACGCCACCTTCGAGGCGAAGGGCCAGCTGTCCTACGGCCACGGCCGGCTGCGCGACAACGATCGCGCCACGGGCCGGGGCGTGCGCGGCCCCACGGACTACGACGCGGTGCCGTCCGACACGGACACGTTCGCGTACACGCTCCCCAGCCGCACGGCGCCGGAGGACGCGGCGTGGCTGGTGCAGTGGGAGGTGGACAACCTGCCCGACGGTGGCACCCCGCATGGGCTGGCGCTGGACTTGACCTTCTGTGACGGCAGCCCCTCCACCGACGGCGGCGTCGGCCCGTGCAGGCCGGTGTCCACCACCAACTCGGGCGGGGCGCTGACGCTCGCGTACAGCGGGAGCGTGATGCGCGCCTGGCACACCACGGCCAGCACGCCGCTCTCCAGCTACCAGGCGCAGTACCAGTTGGAGAAGACGGCCAGCACCACGCGCGTCACGGTGACGCCCTACGCGTGTGCCTGTCTGGAGCGGCGCTTCATCCAGGGCGGCACGCTCAAGGTGGCGGTGAGCGCCACCGAGCGCGGGGACTACGGGCGCGTGGGCTACACGCTGCGCACCGGCTGGGGGGACTACCCGCGCAGCTACACGGCGCCGGACGGTGGCAGCCCCACCCAGTGCCCGGCGCCCACGCAGGACGCGGGGACGTGGGTGGGCGGTTGCCAGTTCACCCGCTAGTGGCACCGGGCAGGCGGCGGGGCTTCAGCCCGCCGCCGCCTTCCGGTGGCTCGCGGTGGCTACGGGGCGATGCCCTTGCCCTTGAGCAGCAGCTCCCGCGTGTCGCCGTTGGCGGCGTTGGACTTGATGGTGAGCTTGCCCTCGAAGTCGCGGGCCGCGTTGGGCTTGAAGGCGACCTCGATGAAGGTGCGCTGGTAGGTCTCCAGCTTCATGGGGCCGTTCTCCGGCCAGTTCTCCGGCTTCTTCATGGTGAAGACGCCCGGGCCGGAGAGGGAGGCCTCGTTGAGCTCCAGCGTCTGGATGCCGCGGTTCTCCAGGTAGAGCGTGTTGAAGGTCGTCGCCCCCACGTAGGTGCCGGCGGCGAACTCGGTGTCGAAGCTCAGTTCGGTGCGGTCGATGAGGAGCTGCGGCGTGTCTTGCAGTTCCTCCACCTCGTCTCCGCAGCCCGACAGGGCGATGATGGTGAGGGGCAGCCACAGGTTGCGCAGGCGCATGGACATCCACTCCTCGGAGAGGTTCAGAGAATGTTTGGCGTTGTAACACGGAGTGCCCGCGTGCTGACGGGGGCGTTGCTGCTGATGGTGATGGGCGGTTGCGGCGGCTCGCGCGAGGACTTCATCGGCGCGCGCGTGCTGGATGTCTGCAAGGCGTCCTGGCCCGTGTGCAACCAGTTCGCGGGCTGCATCCTGGGGCCGGAGAGCTACTCCGAGGGCCGCTTCCCCGGGCGCGGGCAGGTCATCGTCCGGGTGCCGGAGGCGTCCACCATCAAGGTGAGCTTCTTCCTGGAGGAGGTGACGGCGGCGGGCGAGGAGACGGCCGTCACCGTGCACGAGGAGGGCTGCCGGGCGCGTCAGCGGCAGGCCGCCACGGGCCGCGCGGCGCTGGACCAGATGGAGAAGTTCGGCGAGTTCACCCGCCAGGTGGACGTCACCGGCGTGGGCGACCACCTGGTGGAGTTCGACTCCGACATGCAGGCGCGCTACGTGGTGAAGGTGGACGTGACGCCGCTGCGCATCCAGTAGCAGCGGCGCCGTGCGCGTCAGCCCTTGAGGGTGCTCACCAGGTGGTGGGCCACGCGGAAGCTGTTGGCCGCGATGGTGAGCGTGGAGGGCACGCTGCCGCCCGTGGGCATGAAGCTGCCGTCCACCACGTAGAGGTTGGGCACTTCGTGCGCGCGGCAGTGCTTGTCCAGCACGGAGGCGGCCGCGTCGTCGCCGAAGCGGCAGGTGCCGTGCTGGAGGATGGTCGTCTCGCCCTGCGTGCCCACGCGCTCCACGGCGTCGGGGTCCAGGCGCAGCAGCACCTCTTCCCCGCGCTCCACCAGGAAGCGCGTGGCGGCGTAGTCCGCCGGGTGCCGCTCCAGCGTGATGGCGGCCACGGGGATGCCGTACTTGTCCTTCACGCCGGGTTCCACCGTGACGGAGGTGCCGGGCGTGGGGAGGAACTCCGCGTAGACCTCGAACTCAAGGATGCGCGAGTCGCGGTACGCGCGCATGCGGTCCTTCAGCTCCTTGCCGAACACGCCCGACTTGCCGGCGCCCGCGAGCCCCACCGCCGCGAAGATGGGGTTGGGGTGCGACCACATGAAGCCCAGCGTGCCGCCCTTGCGGAAGCCGTGGCGCGCGTCCGGCATCAGGTAGAAGTCCTGGATGCTGCGGTTGACGAAGGGCGCCGGATCCATGAGCCACGGCCGCGCCTCCTTCTGTTTGGACACGCGGAAGATGGCTCGCGAGGCGCCAAACGAGCTGAACAGCAGGTTCTTGCCCACGAGCCCGCTGCCGTTGGCCAGGCCATTGGGGAAGCGGCTGGAGGTGGAGTTGAGCAGCAGGCGCGCGCTCTCCACCGCGGTGGCGGAGACGATGATGACCTTCGCGGGCTGTTCCTGCGCGACGCCGTCCTTGTCCAGGTACACCACGCTCCTGGCGCGGCCCTGCCGGTCCACTTCAATGGAGCGCGCCATGCTGCCGGGGCGCAGCTCCACGTTGCCGGTGGCGAGCGCGGCGGGGATGAGGCTGACGTTGGTGCCGCTCTTGGCGCCCGTCTCGCAGCCGTAGCTGCCGCACAGCGCGCAGTACGCGCACGAGGCCCGGCCCTTGTACGGCTTGCTGAGGATGCCGCGCGCGGTGGGCGTGGAGTGCCAGCCGAGCGCCGAGCACGCCTTGTCGATTTCGGACGCGACGGGGTGCACGTCCAGCGGCGGCAGCGGGTAGGGGCCGCTCCGGGGCTCCGCGAAGGGGTGGGGGACGGCCTGTCCGGAGACGCCCATCTCCGCTTCGGCCTTGTCGTAGAAGGGCGCCAGCTCCTCGTAGGAGATGGGCCAGTCCGCCACGGTGGTGCCGGGCACGGCGCCCAGCGTGGAGCGCAGGCGGAAGTCCACCGGCTTGAGGCGGTAGAAGAAGCCGCTCATGTGCACGGTGCCGCCGCCCACGCAGTTGGCGGTCCACGCGACGTTGCTGCGCTCGTAGCGGCCCTTGGCGCCGTGGCGCACCAGGTGCGGCTCCTCCCACGGCAGCGGCATGAAGAAGTTGCGGCGGCTGTTGAGGATCTCGTCGTGGACGAAGTCCTTCGCCTGGTAGTGCCGGCCCTTCTCCAGCACCACGACCTTGAAGCCCGCGCGGCCCAGCTCCAGCGCGAGCGGTGCTCCGCCCGCGCCGCTGCCGATGATGCAGACGTCCACCGCCTTCACGGGTGACCTCCGCACTCGCGCAGGCACTTGGGGCCGTCGTAGCCCTCTGGCGGCGCCATGGCGACGGTGCCCACGGTGTCGAAGCCCATGAGCCGCCAGCCCACGCGGCCCTTGTTGCCGCCATAGGACGGGTCGCCCAGGAAGCCCTCCAGGCTGAGCGTCATCAGCAGCTCGAAGAAGTGCGCCTCGCCGCTGCCGGCGGGGCTGTCCTTGAAGATGGCGAGCAGTTCGTCCTGCTGGGCGGGCGTGGCCTGGGCGAAGCCCTTCTGGAACATGCGGTCGGCGCGGCGCTGCAGCGCGGCCAGGCCCTGGAGGAAGTCGCGGTGCATGGACTCCAGGCCCTGCGTCTCCAGGATGCGGTCGATGTAGAGGGCCACGTCCGCGTCCTGGGCGCCGGGGTCCTCGTCGCGGGGCAGCAGGCGTTCGGTGGCCGCGGCGACGACGGCGTACTCGAAGGCGGAGAAGGTGCGCAGGGCCTGCCCGGTGGCGGTGGTTCCCGAGGGCTCGGAAGGTTTCGCGGGCTCCGGGTCCTTGGAGCGCTTGCAGGCGGCGCCGCCCAGCAGCACCACGCCACCGCCGAAGAAGGTGAGGCGCTGGATGAAGGTGCGCCGGGACAACCGTCGGGGGAGCGAACGCGCGCGGGCCATGGGGGAATCCTAGCCCAGATGCATGGCCTTCACGGTGCGACGAAGGGACCGGAGTCGGTTGCCCGCCCACCGCCGGGGTGCAGGAAGGTCGCACCCCACGGCTTGTCCGACCTGGAAGTCACGCGGCTGGCGTAGGATGGCGCGCTCAAGCAGACCGACTCGACCAAGGAGAAGAACCCGATGAAACGGCACGCGTGGCTACTGGGTGCGGCGCTCGCGCTGGGATGTGGCGGCGGCAAGCCGGCCAACCCGGACGCGGGGCCGGGCCCCGGGACGGATGCGGGCACGACGGAGACGCCGTTCGCGCGGCTCACGGTGGACACGGAGCCGAGCGAGCTGCACACCATCTCCTCCATCGCGATGGCGGTGGGGCCCGATGACCGCATCGGCATCGCGTACTTTGTGAAGGTGAGCGACAAGGACTCCGAGCTTCGCTACCGCGAGGTGAAGGACGGTCAGGTGCAGGCGACGGCGGAGAAGATCGCCACCGTGCAGCGCGTGTATGGCGTGTCGCTGGCCTTCGCTCCCTCGGGGCAGCCGGCGGTGAGCTACCTGGGCGGCGGCAGTGACGACTCCATCTTCTGGTTCCAGAGCGACCTGGCGGTGTCCTACCGCAACGCGAACGGGACCTGGACCGAGCGCATCGCGGTGACGCGGGGCGACCAGGCCGTGGCGGGCAACCCGGTGAGCGACACGGGCTACCTGGTGGGGCTCAATCCCTCCATCGTCTTCAATGGCAGCCAGGCGCTCGTCGTGTACCGGGATGGGCACAACGGGCAGTTCCCCCAGCAGGACTGGGCCGGAAGCGACGTGGAGCTGGCCAGCGGCGGCCCCACGGCGTGGCAGCACCGGGTGGTGGCCTCGGGTGGTGACCAGAAGGGCGCGTATGGCGGGCACCTCCAGATGCTGATGGCGGACGGGCAGCCCGCGCTGGTGTTCGACCAGGCCTTCGGGGCCGCGGATGCGCCGGGCCAGAACGTCTTCTTCCAGCGCCGCAACGCGGATGGCACCACCTGGACGCCGCCGGTGCAGGTGCAGGCGGTGGGCAACACGATGCTGGGCGCGTCGATGGCGTACGACTCCACGGTGGGCTTCGGCATCGCGGCGGTGGATCGCGCGAACAACCGGCTCACCTTCATCTCCTGTGACGGCACGACGGGGGCGAAGTGCGCGGCGGCGGGGGACTGGACGCTGCCGGATCCCGTGTTCCAGACGGGGTCGGGAGGCTGGTATCCGTCGCTGGCGTTCGACCCGGCGACGCATGATCCGTCCATCGCGTTCCACATCTGCTCGCTGGAGTCCGGGCGGAACGAAGGCAGCTGCTCGCCCGCGGACGACGCGCTCGTCATCGCCACGCGGGTGGAGGGGCAGTGGCGCGAGACGACGGTGGACTTCGACGGGGCCTGGTCGCCGAAGCTGGCGTTCCTGTCGTCGGGCCAGCGCGTGCTGCTCTACCGTTCCGGACGCACCCAGGCCCTGACGCTGGCGGTGGAGCGGTGAGGCACGCGGGACGCGCCCTGGTGGCGCTGGGGCTCGCGGGGCTGATGTCCGGCGCGGGCATGGTCGGCTGCCGGGGGGACAACGAGCTGTCCGGCAGTGTGTCGGAGCTGTTCCCCATCACGGACGTGTCGCGCGTGGAGGTGCGCCGCAACCCGGACGCGCTCCAGGTGAGCTACTTCCGCAACAACGGCCTGGACGTGGACCTCGTCGCGCGGCTCACGGTGGACACCGAAGGGGTGGACCTGAAGCCGGGCACGAAGGTGCAGCTGGGGGGCACCACGCCCTCCGGCCGCGACCGTGCGTCGGTGGTGCACGTGGCTGCGGGAGAGCCCGCGCGCGTCTTCACCCCAGTGGAGCGCGGCGACCTGGTGCTGGACGAAGGCGGCAACCCGGATCAGCTCACGCGCGGTGACTTCTCCCTGTCGTTCAAGAAGGGGGACGGGTACGGCGCGGGCCGCAGCATGGAGGGGACGTTCTCCGCCACCGCGCTGGACGCGGGCTTCGGACCGGACGTGGGTGACGTGGTGGTGGACGAACCCGCGCCTTGAACCCCTGGGGCGTTCCGTGTCGCCGCTCCCCATCCTCGCGGGGAGCGGCGGTGTTGCTCCGGAGTCCAGGGCCTGGTCGGTGTCCATCCATGACCGCTTCAACGCGAGCCTCGCTACCTCTCTGTTTCGTCGCCGCGGTGCTGGGGGGCGTCTGCGTGGTCCTGGCGGAAGGCCTGGTTTGGACCTCTCTGGGTGGGTTCGCCTCCTCCATCATCCTCTTGCAGGATTCGATACATGGCGGTGAGCGGGTGGGGGACGTCGCTGGCGCCGTCGTCATCCTGGGGCTCTGCTTCGCCGGGGCCCGGCGTGCCTGGCGTCATGAAGCCGCTTCGCTGTTCTGGGCCTCCATCGCGCTCACCGAAGTCCTCCGGTTGATCGCGGGTCCGGTGGTCCTGGGGCTCCTGCTGCTCCATTTTCGTGGACGCGGAGTGCTTCCGGATTCCCTTGGCGTGTTCATGGGCTCCGCCTTCTTCTGGTGGCCCCTGCTGCTGCTGGCAAGCGGTGCCTCGGCGTTCGTGCAGGTGCGCCGCTTTCCCGCACCCCGGGCGCTTCGGCTGGTCTGCGCGGTAGGGGGCGCGACCACGGCGGTCCTGCTCGTGCTGGCCATGTTCTTCCGCCCGGTGCCAACGCTGTACTACCTGCGGACCCTCTGGACGTTGTTCGGACCGACCTGACAGGGGGCTTCCGGTGCCTTCAGCCACCGGAAGCCCGCTGCACGACGTGCCAGGCTTCAGGGCGTGCAGGTGTTGAGCGCCGCCATGCCCTGGGAGAGCTGTCCCTGGTGCGTGGCGAACCGCGCGAGCGCCGGGGCGCCGCCGTCCATGAAGAGCTGCCGCGCGGTGTCCACCGCGTCCCGGGCGTGCACGGTCATCGTGGCGCCCGTGGCGTTCGTCACCTTCACGGCGCCGTCCTCCTGGCCCTGCGCGCGGATGAGCAGGGCGCCCGCTTCGTCGCGCGCGACCATGCCGTCCTCCAGCGGTTCGAAGTAGCGCACCAGCGGGGCCTGGCCTTCGCGCTGCAATTCCAGACGCATGACGCCGGAGTCCAGGTCGCGCGTCATCTTCAGAGTGTCGGTGGGCCCGAGCTTCACGATGCGCGTATTCGAATCCTCGCCCTCCACGCTGCTCACCGGGTTGCCGCCGGTCCAGAACTCGATGCTGTTGACGACGAGCGCGTCCACCAGCGCTCCGATTTCATAGACGGGGACGACGACGAGGACGAGGAACACCAGCCACTGGACGAACTTGTTGCCGGAGACGCCCTTGTTGAACTGCCAGATCTTCTGCGTGAGCTTGAACGAGCCGAAGCAGCCCGTCGCATGCGTCATCAGGACACCGGCGCACAGCGCGCCCAGCCAGCGAGACGAACGCATCTTCATGGGACCCTCCTTGGGGGGTAGGTGGACCTCGAAAGCGGCGCCACCATGCCACGAAGGGTCAGTCTGACTCGCTCTGAACGAGGCCGTACTTGTGCAGCAGCGAATAGAGGTGCTTGCGATCCAGCTCCGCCTCCCGGGCGGCGCGGGCGATGTTGCCCCGGGCTCGGCCCAGCAGGCGCGTGAGGTACTCGCGCTCGAAGGCGCGCACCAGCTCGTCCTTGCAGACCTTGAAGGGCCCGGTGAACTCCACCGGCAGGAAGTCCCCTGCGGGCGAGGGCACGTCGCGGGTGAACTCGCGCAGCAGGTTGTCCCCGGTGAGGCCGGGGATGTCCACCATGTGCCGGGCGCGCTCCAGGGCGTTGCGCAGCTCGCGCACGTTGCCCGGCCAGGTGTGTCCCAGGAACTGCTCTTGAATCTTCTCCGGCAGCCGGGGCCACAGGCCTTCGCCCGCGAAGGCGCCCACGAGCAGCGGGATGTCCTCCTTGCGGTCGCGCAGGGGCGGCAGGCTGACGGTGAAGACGGACAGGCGGAAGTAGAGGTCCTCGCGGAAGCGTCCCGCCTGCGTCTCCGACCAGAGGTCCTTCTTGCTGGCCACGACGATGCGCGCGTCGAAGGAGATGGGCGTGGAGGAGCCCAGGCGGCGGAACTCCCGGTCCTCGATGGCGCGCAGCAGCTTGGGTTGCAGGTCCAGCGCCAGGTCGTCGATCTCGTCCAGGAAGAGCGTGCCGCCGTGGGCGCGCTCCAGACAGCCGATGCGCTGGGACACGGCGCCGGTGAAGGCGCCCTTCTCGTGGCCGAACAGCTCGCTCTCGATGAGGGAGTCGGACACGCTGGCGCAGTCGAAGACGACCAGGGGCCCGGCCGCGCGCGGGCTCAACTTGTGGATGGCCTTGGCGCCCGCGCCCTTGCCGGAGCCGGTTTCGCCCACCAGCAGCACGGTGGAGTCCGTGGGGGCGATGCGCTGGAGGAGCGCGAAGATCTGCCGCATGGGCACGCTGCGGCCCACGAGGTCGCCCAGCCGGTCCTCGACGGTGGGCTCCACCTGCACGGGCGCCATCTGCGGGCTGAAGCGCAGGCGCACGTCGCCCACCTCCAGCAGGGCGCCGGGGCGCAGGTAGGCTTCGCGCACCTGGGCACCATCCAGGAAGGTGCCGTTGGTGGAGTCCAGGTCCTGCACGAGGAAGCGGTCGCCCTGGCGGCGCACCACCAGGTGGTTGCGGCTCACCGTGGGGTGGTCGATGACGACGTCGTTGTCCGTGGACTTGCCGACGCGCAGGTCCTCGGTGGAGAGCGGGTACACGGTTCCCGCGCGCTCGGTGTCCAGCAGCACCAGGTGGAAGCGCTGCGCGGACAGCCGCTCCGCCTGCGCACGGGCGACGACGACGGTGTGCGAGGGGATGGGGGCGGGAGGGACGGTGGACATGAACGGCCACGCATTCTAGTCGCCTTCCGGCCCGCGCGTGCTTTCTGTCGGAAGTCGGTGCCCGCCCGGTGGCCGGCCGGGCACGGTGGGTCATGGTGGGTGGGCGGTTCCACGGTTCGTTTCTCGCCCCGTGAGAGGTCGCATCCGTGTGACAGCCCCTCTGCTGGCGCAGAGGGGCCGTCACGGAGCGTTGCGCTAGTTGGGGTACTTTAGGATGAACGCATCACGTTCGCCCTGGTTGGTGCTGAAGACATCTCCCCGAGTTTCTCCCACGAGGATGATGTCATCCGCGCTGTCGACCGTGACGCCCAGCCCGTAGGTCACCGCCGTGCTCGGATAGCCGCCCGCCCAGATGAGGGTGCCTGCGGGAGTGAGCTTCCAGACCGCCATGGACAGCCCGTGCTGGCCCGCGGCGATGATGTTGCCCGCCGAGTCCGTGCGAAGCCCGAACAGGATGGTGAACGGCAGCGTGAAGGTGGTCCGCGCCCACTGCTCGTTCCCGTTGCTGTCGAGCTTGAAGATCATGGGCGTGTAGGACTCGGGATGGGGCTGGAAGAAGCCACCCACATAGACGTTACCCGTGGCATCGACGGTGATGTCGGAGGCCCGGGCAAGTGGCTGGTGGAAGAACTTCTCCCAGACCTTGTCGCCGCTGGTCGTGAACTTTGTGACCGACACGAACCGGTTGTAGCGGTGCCCCAGGACGTACACGCCGCCTGCGCCGTAGGCCACGGCTTCCACGGACTCGTCCTCTTCCGTGCCCCACACGCGGGTCCAAAGCGTGTTGCCGTTCACATCGAGTTTCACGAGCAGATAGTCGCCCCCTGCCACCGCGTGATGGGGCTGACCCGGAAAGCTGCCCCGGGTGTATCCACCCGCGTAGACCGCGCTGCCGTCCGAGGTGATGCCTTGGAGGATGTCTTCCTGTGCGGTCCCGGGCTGAACGACCCATTGCTTCACGCCATTGACGTCGTACTTCACGACGAAACCATCTCCCCCGCCCAACTGGAGGCCCCCCAGGCTGCTGGAGGTTCCCCCCGCCGCGTAGACATTGTTCGTGGCATCGACCGTGACGGAGTAGGCGATTTCGTGGCCCGAACCGCCCAGCAGACGCGACCATCCGAGGGAGCCCGAGGACGAGTAGCGACCAATAATGGCGTCCTCGCCCCCCTGCTGCGGATAGTTGAACTCACCCTGCGTCCAGCCTGCATAGAAGATGTCGTTCTGCGCATTGGTGGTGACCGCCTCGAAGACGTCGTCCTCCGTGGTGCCACGCTGGAGCCCCCACGAAGGTGAAGGCGCGACGTCCGTGGGTTGCTGGGTGCCGGTGGAGCAGCTTTCCTTCGCGCCCACGTCCGGGCCATCGCCGCAGTAGTCCAGGGTCTGGCTGTCATTGAGCGCCATGTCCCGGGCCGGCGACACGGGCTGGGTGTCGCGTGCCAGGGAGGAGAAGAGCGGATCTCCCCATTCGCTGTTCGCTTCGAGCGACAGGCCAGGAATGCCCAGGCAGGCCTTCCATCCCACCATGTCGACCAAGTCGTAGTTGCAGCGGAGCATCTTCGACGTACCCTGGGCGAAGAGGTTGTAGCCGCTCTCGAACTGGCTCACGCCGTACTGACTCGCGCCCAGGTAGTAGCCCACGCCGCCCTTGAAGATGTTGTTCCAGATATCGACGTTCGCGACATTGACGCCTGCCATCTCCTCTCCCACGGACACGGTGGCGCCTTCCCAGCCATCAAACGTGTTGTGGTACATGTCCACGCCCGAAATGCGCGTCATCCAGACCGCGTTCGAGGGGCACCGCTCCGTCTTGAGTGTCGGGTCGCGGATGATGTTGCGGCGGATGACCACGTTGGCCAGTTGCTCGTTCGCGGAATAGCGGCCCAGGTAGATGCCGCGGCAGGCGTCGGAGATCTCCACGCCTTCGATGAGGATTCCCTGGGCATCGAAGTGGGCGACGATGGCTTCACCCTTGCTCGCGTTGCCTGTCTCGTTGCGGGTCGCTCGGAAATGGCTCATCTGGCCGCCACGGATCGTCACCCGGTCGCAGTCCTTGATGTCGACGGCGTTCTCCGTGTTGCCATCGCTGGAACTCGTGTTGTCGATGGTGTTGTCGATCATCAGGATGTCGTGGGGGCGCACGGTGCCGGTGCCCGTGGGCTCCGCGTAAACGGGGCCCACGCACTGGACGCCGTCTCCCGAATTGTCGCGCAGCGTGTTCTCGGTGAGCAGGACGTGGTGGCTGTCCGGGTAGATGCTGACGGCGTGGCCGTCCTCGCGGGTGGCGCACTGGTCCAGATGGGTGCAGACGAGCCCCACGGGCGTGGCGGGTTCCTGGGCCGCGCAATCCGCATGGGTGTCGCAGCTCGTGGCAGGACGTGGATTGCTCCAGTGCGAGGTCCCCTTGACGGTGGTGCGATGGATCTGGATGTGGTGGGCGAAGTCTCCGACGAAGAGGGCCGCGCCACCGCGTGCGTTGGTGACGATTGCATTGCGCAGGATGGAGTCATGGGAGCTTGAGCCCTTGAACCGTACGACGTTCGCGAGGACGTTGTTCCCGTCGAGTTCGAAGCCATCGATGATCCAATAGCTCTTCGCGACATCCATCAGCGGTCCCGCGCCCGGATTGCGCACCACGGCTCGGTGGCCCGGCCACGCCATCAGGGTGATGGGAAGGGCGCCGGTGCCGTGCACGGCCGCGTTCCAGCTCAGGTTTTCCAGGAAGGTGCCTCGGACATAGGCTGCCTGTCCCGGCTGCAAGGCATTGATGGCCGCCTGGATGGACTTCCAGGGGTGGCTCACGCTGCCATCCGAGGTGCCGGTAAAGGCTGAATCTACGTAGCGGAGGTTGGCGGGAGCCGGGACGAAGTTCGCGTGGGGCAGGGCGAAGGCTTCAGAGCCCGCGACGATGTCTCGCTCAAGGGCCGCGTGGGCGGGCGGGGCGAGAAGCCAGGTCGCACAGAGCAGGAATGGGATGACGGCACGGCGTTTCACAGGAGACGCTCCGGATGGGTGGGGGTTGTGCGCGATGTCTGTCCTCACCGCGCCTTTCCACTACGTCCGGGAGGCTGATGCCTGACCGCAAGCCGGCACTCCTTGTCCGCGAGGGAAATGATTTGTCATCCGGTTGTCATTGGGCGGAATGCTTTGCTGGAAGGTCGACGGTCCAAGGACAACGGCCGCCCTCCCCATGACGAGGAGGACGGCCGTGGGATCACTTGCCGTGGAGAGGGGGCTCAGTCGCCGTCGTAGATGCCGATGGCGCCAGGCACCACCGGGCCCGTCTTGGGCGCGGTTCCCTGGAAGGCCACGAGCATGCGGCGCCGTGCCCCGGAGCGGTCCACCTGGATGTCCGGGATGCGCATGTCGGAGAGCGGGTTGCCGAAGAGCGAGTAGCTGTACTTCGTGACGCCGCTGCCCACGCGACTGATGCCGCCGCCCCAGGCCGCCCCGGCCCAGGCGCTGTTGTCCAGGGGATCCACGGCGACGCTGGCCGTGTGCGGCGCGACGAGGTCGTTCTTCAGGGAGCGGAGGACGTTTCCTTCCGCGTCCAACTGGACGAGGCCGTTGGCGAAGGAGCTCACCCAGACCTTGATGTTGGCCAGGTCCCCCGCGGGAACGATGGCCATGCCCGACACGAGGTCCTCCGTCCGCTCCTCCGGCCGGGCGTAGGGCCATTCCTTCTCACCCACCGCGTCCTGCCAGAGGTCGCGACGGTTCCACTTGTTCTCGGCGTCCTCCGTCAGGGACTGCGCCGCCCAGAAGTTGTTGCCGTTCGAGCCGTAGTAGTACTTGGTGGAGCGGTTGGCGCCGCCAATCCAGACGTCGTGGTTGGGCAGGGGCGCGAGTCCCCAGTACGCGTCCGTCAGCAGCGCGTCCCGCACCTGATATTTCGCGTAGTCGGTGCCGTAGGCTTCCTTGTCCCGCGCGGCGTTGGTGTAGATGAAGGCGCTGTAGGCCGGGTGGCTGTGTTCCTCGACGCCCGAGCAGGTCAGCCTGCCATTGCACGTCGGATTGCCGGCGTAGTGCGCGTCACCCCGAGCAAAGCCGTGGTTCGCGCCGAACCAGACGCTGCTCTTCTTGGGGTCGGGATCCTTGTCGTAGGCAATCCGCCAGATGTTGCAGATCTTCTCACGCCGCTCATAGCCCGGCACGACGCCGGGCCCGGAGGAGATGTCGTAGTGCACGACGTCCAGGCTCCCGTCGGCGCGCAGGCTGACGCGATCCGCATCTCCGCTCTTGTAGATGCTGGCGTCCGCGGGGCGCTTGTCATTCTTGGCCACATCGAATTCGCCCTCGCAGGGCGCGGTTCCGGGGCCTGACGGCTTGCCCTCGTAGCCCACGAAGACCGTGCCATCCCATGCGCCGGCGACGGAGATGACCTTGAGGTAGGGCGTCCCCGGAGGCGCGCTGCCATCTGGCATGTAGCCGTAGGGGCGCAGGCCTTCGGCCATGGTGAACTTCTTGAAGCGGCTCTCTCCCTTCTTCAGGAGGAACAGCCCCTCTTCACCTCCGGCGACCCAGATGTTGCCGCCTTCATCCGCGGTCACCCCGTAGACGTGGCGCGGTCCACCCTGCTCACGGCCGTAGAACGTCCAGCCCGGCGCGGAAGGCATCGGGTAGGTCGTCTCTCCAGGGTCCACGGTGCCGGCATCCGTGCCGGTACCCGCGTCGGTGCCGCCCGTGCCCGCGTCCGTGCCACCCGTTCCCGCGTCGGTCCCGGTGCCGGCGTCCGTGCCGGTGCCCGCGTCGGTGCCGCCCGTGCCCGCGTCCGCGCCGGTGCCCGGCAGCCGTGGATCCTCCACGGGCGTCACCGGCACCACCGGATCGTCCACGTCGCGCGTGGCACCGTCATCGCCGCCGCAGCCCGCCCACCCCAGCGCTCCCACCAGCAGGACCGCCCCCGTCCACCGCCACCCGTGCCTCATATGACGAACACCTCACATCCGCTCAAAGGGCGGAGCGCCCGGACGGGCGCCCCGTGATGGGGCGGACCAAGGCAAGGAAGGTGCCAGCCCCTGGGGACGGGACAACCGTCGGGAAGCGTCAGGAGGGCGTCGGTTGGCTGACAGCGGGTGGGCAAAGGATTGCCCACGGTGCGCACCCGGGAGTCCCGGAGGGCCCCGCAACCGTGCTAGGGCCTGGGCAATGGCTGGGAACGACGCACGCGGCCGCACCCCGCTGTCCCTCGTGGGACAGGAGCCGGATCTCGTCTTCTACACGCGGCAGGCGACCGAACACGGCTCGCCCGTGCTGGTGCTGGGCGCCGCCAACGGCCGGGTGCCCTGGGCCCTGGCGGGCCACGGCTTCGCCACCGTGGGCGTGGATCCCTCGGAGGTGATGATCCGCTCCGCGGAGGAGCGCCGCGCCTCCGAAGCCCCGGACGTCTCCGGGCGCACGCGCCTCATGTCCCAGGACCTGCGCACGCTGCGGCTGCCGGAGAAGTTCCCGCTGGTGCTCGCCCCGCAGCACGCGCTGGGCCTGATGCCCGGCCGCGACGACGTGGAGGCCTTCCTCGCCACCGTCGTCCACCACCTGGCCCCCGGGGGCACCTTCGTCTACGACGTGCTCAACGCCCCGCGCGAGCCCGTGCTGCCGCGCGACGAGGACGAGCCCGGCGCCTCCGTGGAGCCCCGCCGCCCGCTGTTCGCCCTGCACCTGCGCGAGCGGCGCCCGCCCGGAGGGACGAGCCCCATCCGCCGGCTCAAGCTGCGCCACTTCCTCCCGGAGGAGCTGGAGGCCGCCCTCATCGCCAGCGGCCTCACCCCCCGCGAGCGCTTCGGCCGCTTCGACGGCAAGCCCTTCGACCTGGAGGACCTGCGCCACATCGGCGTCGCGGGGCTGTGAGCTGGGGAGGGCCGCGCTTCAGCGCTCGAAGCGGTAGCCCAGCCCCCGCACGGTGAGGAAGTGCCGGGGCGCCTCCGGGTCGCTTTCGAACTTCAGCCGCAGCTGCCGCATGAAGTTGTCCACCGTGCGCGCGCTGCCCTCGTAGTGGTAGCCCCACGCGCCCGACAGCAGCTCCTCGCGGGTGAAGGTGCGGCCCGGGTGCGCCAGGAAGTGCGCGAGCAGCTTGAACTCCTGCGCCGTCAGCTCCACCGGCTGCCCGTCGCGCGCCACCGTGCGCAGGCCCAGGTCCACCTTCACGTCCCCGAACGTCACCGGCGGCGCGGTGGTGCCCGTGGCCCCGAACCGGCGCCGCAGCACCGCCTTGATGCGCGCGAGCAGCTCCTGGAGGCCGAAGGGCTTCACCACGTAGTCGTCCGCGCCCAGGTTGAGGCCCAGGATCTTGTCCGACTCCTGGCCCCGGGCGGACAGCACCACCACGGGCGTGTCGCGGCCGCGCTCGCGCAGCTCGCGGATGACCTCGTAGCCGTTGAGCTCCGGGAGCATCAGGTCCAACACCAGCAGGTCCGGCGCTTCGTCCAGCGCCTTGGCCAGGCCCGTGCGTCCGTCCTGGGCCTGGAGCACCTCGTAGCCCTCGAAGCGCAGGTTCATGGACACGCCGGTGAGGATGGACAGGTCGTCCTCCACCACCAGGATGCGGCGAGGCTTCTCTTCAGGCGTGCTCATGCGCGGCCCACCGGCAGTTGGATGGTGAAGTGGCTGCCCTGGCCCGGCTCGCTCTCCACGGTGATGCGCCCGCCGTGCGCCTCCACGATGCGCCTGCTGATGGCGAGCCCCAGGCCGCTGCCCTCCGTCCTGCGCGTGAGCAGGTTGTCCACGCGGTAGAAGCGCTCGAAGATGCGCCTGCGGTCCTTCCTGGCGATTCCCACCCCGTTGTCCTCCACCGACAGGTTCACGTGTCTGCCGTCCCTGCGCGCCCGTAGCGCGATTCTCCGGTTCGTCGGTCCACTGTACTTGTACGCGTTCTGCAACAGGTTGAGCAGCGCGCCGGACACCGCGACGCGGTCCATGTCCACCGACGGCAGCGGCCCGGCCACCTCCACGCTCAGCTCCATGTCGTCCCCCAGTCGCTGCGCGCGGAAGGCCGCCACCGCCGCCTCCACCACCTCCGCCACCGGCACGGGCTCGCGCTGGTACACCTTGCGGCCGCTCTCGATGCGCGCCCAGTCCAGCACCCGTTCAATCAATTCCGACAGGCGCTCGGTTTCGCGCGTGAGCAGGTCCAGCACCTCCTGCATCTGCGCGGGGTCCTTCAGCCGGCCCAGCGCCAGCGTTTCGATGAACATGCGGATGGAGGTGAGCGGCGTGCGCAGCTCATGGCTCACCAGCGACACGAAGTCCGTCTTCATGCGCGACAGGCGCGCCTCGCGGTAGAGCACGCGGCCGGTGTAGATGACGCCGAAGGTGAGCGTCAGGTAGAAGAGGCCCAGCAGCACGCCGTACACGGCGCGGTTGCGCGTGGAGGTGCTCGCCACGGGGTCCTCGCCGGTGGGCAGCACCACCAGCCGGAAGTCCTGCAGCGGCGCGGACAGCACCCGCTCCGCGAGCACCGGCGGCCCCATCGCGTTCTGCCGCGCCTGCGCCACCTCCGACATCAGCCGGTTGACGAGCCCGCCCTCGCTGGTGGTGTCGCGCGGCACGGGCAGCAGCGTGAAGCGCACCGGCTCCGACGTGGCCCGCCCCTGGGCCTTGTCCGACAGGAGCCGGTCCAGCGCGATGGCGGACAGCCGCACGCCCTGCACCGTGGAGCCCTTGCGCTCGGCGGCCACCATGACCGCCCGGTTGCCCGTCGCGAGCGAGAACACGGTGGGCACCGTCGGCAGCGACGCGGCCTCCGGGACCAGCGCCGCCAGGGACTCGGCGAGCTGGGGGTCCTTCGTGCGCACCATCCCGTTCTCCACGTGGAAGGTGCCCTCCGGGTCGGACAGCTCCTGGTCGTCCGGCAGGAGGAACGCCAGCCGCCCGTCCTCCACCGGCTCCAGCCGTCCGCTGTTCAGCTCGCGGGGCACCTCCGCGGACAGGTCCGCCAGCGTGCCGCGCCAGGCGGCCTCCAGGCGCTTCTCCACCGCGGCGCGCTCGTTGATGATGGCCACGACGCCGAAGCCCGACAGGCCGGCCGAGGGCAGCACGACCAGCAGGATGAGCAGCGCGAACGTGCGCCGGAAGCTGAGGATGACGGGCGCGGGGCGTAACACGACCTCCGTGTCTACACGCGACGGGGGCCCGGTGCTCGGGGCATTTGGAGCAGGGGGGAGGCTTCCCCACACTGTCCGGGGGCGCACGGCGGGTGTGGAGGGCATCGACTTCTGGTGGACGGGTGGGCGAGCATGCGGCCCTCGGGACGGCGTGTGAGCAGGGCCGGCACGCTCCCGACAGGCCGTGGGGCACACGCGCGAAAGAGACCGGGGCCGGGACGGACGCGCGGGCCACACGGGAGGGGAAGGCTTTCCGATGCGACGGCAGGGTTGGGCCGCGTTCTGCGCGGTGACGCTGGTGCTTTCGGGGTGCAGTGAGCGCAAGGTGGTGGACACCTGGAGCAATGCCTCCGGGTCCGTGGCGCTCAGCCGCGATGACTCGCTGCTCTACGTGGTGGACGCCGACAACGGCCTCCTCGCGGTGGTGGACACCGAGCGCCGGGAGAAGGTGTCCGAGGTGCGCGTGGGGTCGCGTCCGGAGCGCGTGACGGTGGGCCCGGACGACACCGTGTACGTGACGAACCGGGGCGGCCGCAGCGTGTCCGTCATCCGCAGGGGTGACGCGGTGGAGGCGGCGCGCATCCCGGTGGGCGTGGAGCCCACGGGGCTCACGGTGTCGCCGGATGGCAGGACGCTGTACGTGGTGAACAGCGCCACGCTCGCGTCCAGCGAGCACGGCAGCCTCACCGCCATCGACACGGACTCCCTGACGGCGCGCTGGGAGCTGCCGCTGGGCGAGGAGCCGCGCGGCATCGCGCTGCTGGAGGACGGCCGGAAGGCGGCGGTGACGCTGTTCCGGCAGGGCGACGTGATGACGGTGGACCTGACGGACGCGGACCGGCCCCGCGTCCTGCGCGAGGGGACGGACCTGAACGCGCGGGCGAACCGGGCGGCCTCCAGGCCCGACCGCGTCTCCGCCCTGGAGTCCCCACCCCTGCCCGGCCCCAAGCAGGGGCCGCGCACCTTCCGCGCCCGGGCGATGGCGGACCTGCTGGGCGCTCCGGACGGACGGCGCCTCTTCGCGCCGGTGCTCTGGTCGCGCGAGGATCCGCTGGCCGCCTCGCCGGATGACGGCATGTCGGGGGGCGGCTCCATGTACGGCGGAGGCACGCCCTGCGGCGCGGACGTGGGCGGAGGCGTGGTGGCCGCGGGCCTCATCACCTTCGACGCGGACGGGGAGGCGCCGGAGCCGGTGGTGGACGACCTGGACGAGTGCAGGCCGCCGCCCGAGGAGAAGCCGGACTACCCCACGTCGCTCATCGCGAGCCCGTCGATGTTGACGCCCCTGCAGGGGCCCACGGCGGCGGTGGTGGATCCGTCGGGCTCGTGGCTGTTCCTGGTGAACCAGGAGACGAACAACGTGGCCATCGTGCCCGCCTGGCGTCGTTCGGGCGGCGATATGCCGAACCCGTCCAGCTCCGTGCGGCAGGTGGTGGCGGTGGGCGCGGGGCCCAACGGCATCGCCCTCACGCGCGACGGGCGCAAGGCGTACGTCTACAACGCGTTCGACCACACGCTCAGCACGCTGGTGAGCGGCGGAGAGGGGCCGGAGGGCGGCGTGTTCGAGGAGCGCCAGCGGCTGGCGCTCGCGGGCGATGTCCTGGCGCCCCTGGCGGCGGCGGGCCGGCGGCTGTTCTTCTCCGCGGCGGACGCGCGGATGACGAGCCCCAGGGTGGCCGTCTCCTGCGCGTCGTGTCACTTCGAGGGCCGCGAGGACGGGCACGTCTGGGGCTTCCCGGACGGGCCGCGCCAGACGCCCAGCCTCGCGGGACGCATGACGACGTCGACGGCGCCCTTCCACTGGAGCGGGGAGTTCTCCGGGCTGGGTGAGTTCATGAACGCCACGGTGAAGGACCGCATGGGCGGCACGGAGCTGGACGCCGACACGGTGGCGAAGCTGGCGGCGTTCATCGACACCATCCCGGCGACGGACAACCCGCACCGGGGCGAGCCGCTGAACGAGGCCCAGGCGCGCGGCGCCGCGCTCTACAAGAAGGCGGCGTGCGACACCTGCCACGGTGGGGCCGTGCTCACGAACAACACCAACGCGGACGTGGGCACCTTCGTGCGCACGGGCGTGTTGCAGGACGCGGCGCAGGTCATCAAGGCGGGGCTCAACACGCCGTCGCTGCTGGGCGTGGGCCGCACCGCGCCGTACCTGCACGACGGCAGCGCGCCCACGCTCCGGGCCCGCCTGCTGAACGGCCGTGAGACGAACCAGCACGGCCAGACGTCGCAGCTGTCCGACGCGGACGTGGACGACCTCGTGGCGTATTTGCAGACGCTGTAGGCCCTGCTGGCGCTCCGGGGCGGAAGCCGCGCCCCGGAGAGCGCCCCGGTCACCGCCTCTGCTTGCGCGCGGCCACGGGCTTCGGCGCCTGGGCCGTGATCTCAAACGGGTATGTATAGGTCTTGCTCGCGCCCCCGGCCTGGAGCATCTGCCATTGGCGCACGGGCCCCTGGGTCTCGAAGTCGAGCCGGAAGGTCGCGTCGTCGAAGTCCGTGCGCTTCTCCAGGTTCGCGCGCACCGGCCTTCCCTGGGCGTCGGCGAACATCGCCGCGAAGCCGGGCAGGGCCGTGTTCTCGCTCAGGAGGCTGAGCTCCTCCTGGGCGATGGAGGAGACGTGGAAGCGCGCTTCCCCAATCGTGGCCCGCGAGTGCAGGCTCAGCGGCGTGAGCGGCGACACCGCGACGGTTTCGGGCAGGGAGAACGAGAGCTGGCCCTTGATGCGCGCGATGGGCACTTCTTCCAGGCGGTGGGGAAGGAAGTCGCTGTAGAGGACGCCCCGGAGGTCGTTGGCGGCGACGTTGGGGCTGCCCAGTGACACGGTCTTGCTCCAGGTGCGCTGATCCCCGAACCGGGAGCCCCAGACGTATTCCTTCGCGCCGGACTCTGACTCCTGGGTCTCCTGCATGTTCTCGGGGCGCAGGCGCGTGCCGTCCACGAAGTCCACCTCCAGGATCTCCAGTTGGAGGGTCGTGTCCATCTGCACGAAGTGCCGCCGCACGTCCTCCGTCCAGACGATCTCCAGGTTGTTCTCGAAGATGCCCTGGGTCTGCAGCAGGACCTTGAACGGGGAGGGCACGGCGCCCGGCGCTTCCGGGGAGGCGATCAGCCCGCCGCTGGCGTAGCGGGTGTAGTGCTCCTGCCTCTGGGCGATGGCCTCGGGGGCCTGGAGCGTCTTCTCGAAGACGGCCTGGCTGAGCGGCTCGAGCGTGGCGCCGGGCTCCTCGCCGCCTTCCTGCTCGTCCTCCTCCGATGCGGGGAAGGGTGGGGTGAGCTTGAAGGGCAGGACGTGCGGCGTGGTCGCGTCCACCAGGACGAACTCGAGCTGGTCGGGCTTGCCACGGGCGAGGATGGAGGTGTCATTGGATTGGACCCGGCCAATGAACGGCAGCGTCATGCTGGCGGAGAAGCCCGAGCGCGACTCCGTTTCAAGGTGCTTCCCGGCCGCGTTCAGGACGCGCACGGCCAGCACCGAGGGCGGGGTGCCCTCCGAGCCCAGCTGGAACGTCAGCCCGTCGCCGCTGACGCGGGTGGCTTCCACGGAGAGCTTGCCCTCGGGGAAGACGAGCTCCGCCCTGCCATAGGGGGGACGGAAGGCCAGCGTGGCCTTCTTCACCCGCGTGGGGACCTGCACGGTGACCGAGCCTTCGATGGACGACAGCTTCTGCGTGTCCACGCCGGGCTTGAGCGCGAAGCCGACGCGGGCCTTGGCGACGTCCATGTCGTTGGAGCTTTCGCTGGAGAAGTCCTCCTCGGACGTCATCCCGTCCGCTTCGTCCGCCAGCGGGCCACAGGTGGGCCGGCCGAGCTCCGGCTGTTGGATGCGGACCTCCATCCACTCGCGCTTCGCGAGGACGGGGGTGTAGTGCGGCGGCAGGCAGACGGAGGAGGTCAGGCTGACGAAGTCGACCCCCGGCTGGTTCTCCCGGCTGCTCAGGGAGGCGAACGCGAGGCGGAGCTTCTTCGTGTCATCCAGGGCGAACCCGTTCCTGGGGCTGCAGTCCTCACCCGAGAGGGTGAAGAAGGATGCGGGCGTCAGGGCTTCGTCGTAGGGGTGGAGGTCCTTGGGGTCCAGCAGCGCTTCCTCGACGTCGTCGAGTTCCTTGAGGGCCTCCGCCGTGAGCGCTTCGTTCTGGAAGGGGGAGAAGCTGCGGGTCAGCACGTCCGTGTGCTTCTGGAGGGCGTTCACGTCGACGGTGAGGCGGAAGGCGTCCTTCGAGGGCGTGACCTTGACGGACGTCTCCGCCACGGACTTCAGCGGCGAGTCCGCGGCCGTGGCCTTCTCCCAGAGCTTCTGGAGTTGATCCGGGTGCTCGCCGAAGACGTCGAGCTCCGCCCAGATGCCTCCGTCCGTGTCCGTGCGCAGGGTGAGCGTGAGCCTCTTGGCGTTGTCTGTGATCTCCTCCCGCGCCAGGGCCATCTGCACGAGCGGCGGGGCCAGGGACTCAAGGAAGGGGAGCAGGTTGATGGCGCCCTGGGCGATCAACAGCGGCGCCATCTTCTGACCGGGCTCCTGGGCGAGCCGGGCCGCGAGGTCCGTCGCGAGCGCGGTGGGGACGAAGGCGAGGAGCTTGTCGCCCTTGAGCAGCCGGAACGGGCCTTCGCGGTCGCAGGTCTCGGCGTCGATGAGGACGTAGTCCTCGCCGCTGGTAACTTCGACCAGGTGGGCCTTCTTGAGCGCGTCGAGGGCCTCCTCCGCCGAGCCGTGGGAGGCGAACATGCGGAAGGGGGCGGGGCCCTCGGCGGTCTTCACGAAGCCCGAGGCGAACGACGAGAACGTTTCGAGGAGGAGCTCCCGGTGCCGGTGCGGCAGGTTGCCGACCTTGAGCAGGTACTTCTCCGCCGGCTCGATGCGGTCCTTCCAGGACGCCACCGAGCGCACCGACTTCAGCAGCCGCAGGTTGACCACGACCGACGCGACCGTCTCATCGTTCGAGGCGACGGAGAGCAGCCGGTGGTCCGCGTTGGAGGGCGAGGCGTTGCGGTAGAGCAACGCGCCGGCCACGCCAAGTCCGACGAGGACGACGGCCAGGACGAGAATGACTTTCTTCATGAGCGATTGGAGCAGGTGCGAAGAGTGGGAGCGACGGTCCGCCAAACCCTCCAGTTCCTAGCACACCTGCCACACGCTCCCCCCCTGACCGGGCGGAGCTTCAACGTCGTGGAACGCGTGGGGTAGGACGGGCGCACCCGTCCTCGCGCAATCACAGGCGCCGCGTACCGGGATGCCTATCCCGCGTTCGGTGCGTCCGTCGCGGAGGCTGGCGCGGGCGCTCCCGTTGGAGCGGGAGCCGTTGCGCTAGAAGCCTCCAGCGAGGGCGCTCCCGTCGGAGCGGGAACCGTTGCGCTCGGAGCCTCCAGCGCGGGCGCTCTCGTCGGAGCGGGAGCCGTTGCGCTCGGAGCCTCCGGCGCGGGCGTCACGGGCTTGGGCGCAGGCGTCCCGGCCGCCGGTGCATCCGGAGCTGGCGCGGGCGTGGGCGTCACGGGCTTGGGCGCAGGCGTCCCGGCCGCCGGTGCATCCGGAGCTGGCGCGGGCGTGGGCGTCACGGGCGCCGTCGCCGGACGCGGTGTCGCCTCGGCGGGCACGTTGGCGGGGGGCGCGGTCGCAGGTCGCACCGGCGCCACTCCTCCCGCCGTGGCGCCGACGTCCGGCGGCGCCGCCCGGATGGGACGAGGGCGAGGCGGAGGCGGGGCAGGGGGCGGCGCAGGGGCGCGGGTCCCCGAGGGCGCGGACAGCACGTCCGTCGTTCCAGCGCGCGGCGTGGTGAGGTTGTCCAGCGGCTCCAGCGGCGCATTCCCGAACGGATTGTCGCCCTCGGCGCGCGGTGCCTCCGCCGTGCCCGCGTCGGCGGCCGCGTCCCCCATCCCCTTGTGGGACGTCAACGCGAGCCGGGCCACGTCCATCGCGCGGTCGGGATCATCCCCCAGCAAGGTGACGACGACGACGCACGGCGTGTCGTCATCCCACGCCACCACCTGCGTCATGCCCTGCACGGGGCTGCGCCGGGCGGCGGCCCGCCCCAGCGCGGAGACCTCCTCGCCGCCCGCGTTCAACGTGGGCGCGAGCAACGCGCGCACGTCCGCGCCCGCGTACCCCGGCTGGCAGTCGTAGGTCACGGACAGGGACACGTCGGGCGCGGCGGCCGAGCGCAACGTGCAGAGCGGGCCACACGAGGGACAGGCCCGCTCCTCCTTCATCGTGAACCCGTTGAGCGTGAGGTCGCGCAGGTCCTCCGGCAGGAGCACGTCGCACGAGGGAATCGCCAGCGGGGAGGGCCTTCCCGGAAGCCCGATGGCGCCCGCGTCCGCCGCCCCCGTGTTCGCGCCGGGCCTGCTGCACGCGCCCAGGGCGAGCGCCACCAGCCATGCCCCCCGTCCGACCCTCATCCCGTCTGCTCTCCTCACCGACGCATCTCGCGCGAGCGCGGATGGTAGACCGGGCCCAGCCCCCGTCATCAGCATTGTGCCAGGGCTGCCACTTTCCGGATGCGGCCGGAGGGTGGGACGCAGGACGGGCAGGCCGGCCTCGTTCACGGCTGGAGCGTGGGCTAGGCTGCCTGCCTTCTTTCCACCATGCGCGTCCCCGGTCTCCTCACCCTGTCGGCCCTGGTCCTGTCCTGGGGAAGCCCTGCCCGGGCCCAGGCCCCCGAAGCTCCCCCTCCGGCCCGCGACGTGGCGCCCGACGAGTCCTGGAGCGAACCGGGAGGCCCTGCCCCCTCCGAGGCCCCACCCCGGAGAGAACCGGACGCGTCCCCCAGCCCCCAGACGTCTCCCTCCGGAGACGAAGGCTGGGAGGCGTTTCCCGGTGCCCCGGATCCCATCCCCGCGCCGCAAGCTCCCCCCCGGTACACGCCGCCGCCACTCCCCGCGGAGCGCCCCTCCCCGCCCCCCAAGCCTCCCCAGGCGCCCAACCGGTACGGGCTCTACGGGGGACGGTCGTTGGGGGCGGGGCGCCTGGGGGTGGGCATGGAGGTGGGCTTCCCCTTCGTGTCCGCGCGGGGCGTGTACGGCGTGCTGCCGCGCCTGGACCTGGGGCTGGGCGTGGACAGCGTCTACGGCCTGATGACGGAGGCGCGCGCGAGCGCGCGCTTCACGCTCCTGGACAGCCCGAACGTCAGCCTGGCGGCGGTGGTGGACGGCGGGCGCGCGTTCTTCCTGCGCCCTCCGGACACGGAGCAGAAGGGGGCGCGCTACCTGAGCGGCCGGCGTGACTGGAACGTGGCCCCGGGCGTCGTGGCCTCCTTCCAGGGAGACGCGCCGCGCGCGGTGCGGCCGTACATGGACCTCCGGTGCCTGCTGGCCTTCGACCTGGACCCCATCCAGTCCGACCCCCTGGGCGGCGTGCCGCCCGCGTGGAAGGTGGACGCGTCCATCCTCCTGCGCCTGGGCCTGGAGTTTCCGGTCGGTGAAAAGACGTCCTACGCTGTCTCCGTGGGAGGCGACTTCCGCAGCCGCTCCACGGACGCGGAGTTCATGCCCACGCTGTCCATGGGCGTGGTGTCCACGTTGTTCTAGAAGCCCCCTTCCTACTCCCCCCGAGGTCATCCATGCGCGGCAGTGTCATCGGTGCAGGCTCGTTCGGTACGGCGCTCGCGAACGTGCTCGCCGTGAATTGCGAGGAGGTCCGCCTGTGGGGCCGCGAGCCCGGCGCGGTGGAAGCCATCAACACCCGCCACGAGAACGTCACCTACCTCAAGGGCATCCCCCTGTCCGAGCGCGTGCGCGCCACCACGGACCTGGAGGAGGCGCTGGCGGGCTCGGAGATGGTGGTGCTCGCCACGCCCAGCCACGCCACGCGGGAGGTGCTCGCGCGCGCGAAGACGTTCCTGCCCAGGGGCGTGCCCCTGGTGACGGTGTCCAAGGGCATCGAGAACGAAACGCTCCTCACCATGACGGAGCTGTTGGAGGACTGTCTGCCGGAGGAGTTCCACCCGTACGTCGCGGTGCTCTCCGGCCCCAGCTTCGCCAAGGAGCTGGCGCGGCGCATGCCCACGGTGGTGACCATCGCGTCGCACTGGGACAAGGTGGCCCAGCGCTGTCAGAAGGCGCTTCAGACGGACACCTTCCGCTCGTACACCTCCACGGACGTGGTGGGCGTGCAGTACGGCGGCGCGCTCAAGAACGTCATCGCCATCGCCGCGGGCATGGCGGACGGCCTGGGCATGGGCCACAACGCGCGCGCGGCCATCATCACGCGCGGCCTGGCGGAGATCACCCGGCTCGCCGTGCGCAAGGGCGCCAACCCGCTCACGCTCTCCGGCCTGTCCGGCATGGGGGACCTGGTGCTCACGTGCACGGGCGAGCTCAGCCGCAACCGCCACGTGGGCATGGAGCTGGGCAAGGGCCGCAAGCTGCCGGACATCCTCGCGGACATGAAGGAGGTCGCCGAGGGCGTGAAGACGGCGAAGAGCGCGCGCGACCTGTCGCTCAAGACGGGCGTGGAGCTGCCCATCTGCCAGCAGGTCTACGAGATTGCCTACGAGGGCAAGAACGCGAAGACCGCGGTGGTGGACCTGATGACGCGCCAGCCGAAGTCGGAGCTGTCCGGCGGCTAGCGCGCGGTGGGGTGGGCTCCGGGGAAGGCCGGAGCCCGGGGGGCGCGGCTCAGTAGCGGCGGGGTTTGACTTCCGGGCCCGCGCCGCGCACGCGCCACACGGTGAGCCGCTCGGAGTTGGTGTGGCTCTGCACCAGCCCCTCCGTCTGCATCTCCTCCAGCAGGCGGTTCGTCTTGAGGCGGTCCAGCCCGATGGTCTTGCCCAGCAGGTCACCGGGCATGCCGCTGAGCTGCCGCCGCAGCTCGTTGATGATGGCGCGCTTGAACTCGTTCTTCTGCACGCCGTCCAGGTCCTGCGTCCGCCACGCGGAGAGGATGCCCCAGGCGATGAGCGCCAGCGTCACCACGGCGATGGCCGGGTAGAGGATGTGGCTGTTCTTCTCGAGCACCTCGATGTAGCCGGTCGAGATGGACGAGACGGGCTTGTCGTAGGCCGGCTCGGAGTCTTGTCCGGGCAGGCCTTCGATTTGAGCCGTCAACAGGGGGATGAGCAGTTTCAGCACGGGAGCCAAGGCCCCTCGACTCTAGAGGGGAGGCCCCCGTGCCGGCAACCCGCTCCTACACCCCGGGCGCCTGGACGACGCCCATGGACTCGGACGCCCCCTCGGCGAACAGGGTGGTGTCCGCCTTGGCGAGCAGCGTCGCCAGGCCCTCGCGCTTCGCCGCGCTGATGGCCACGCCGCCCTGGGAGCGCAGCAGCGTCTCCACCTCCTCCGGCGCCAGCAGGTCCGCCTTGTTCCACACCATCAGGCGAGGCTTCTCCATCAGGCCCAGCGAGTTGAGGATGGTCTCCACCGCCTCCACCTGCTCATCCCGGGCGGGGTCGTTCGCGTCCACGACGTGCAGCAGGAGGCTTGCGTCGTACAGCTCCTCCAGCGTGGCGCGGAAGGCGGCGACCAGGTCCTTGGGCAGGTCCCGGATGAAGCCCACCGTGTCGGTGATGATGACCTCGCGGTCGCGGGGGAAGTTCAGCCGGCGGCTCGTGGGGTCCAACGTGGCGAACAGCTTGTCCTCCGCCAGCACCTTCGCGTTGGTGATGGCGTTGAGCAGCGTGGACTTGCCCGCGTTGGTGTAGCCCACGATGGAGATGACGGGCACCTCGCGCCGGTTGCGCTGGGCGCGCCGGACGCTGCGCTCGCGGCTGATGAGGTCGATGCGCTTCTCCAGATTCGTGATGCGCTCGCGCACGCGGCGACGGTCGATCTCCAGCTTCGTCTCGCCGGGGCCGCGTCCGCCCACGCCACCACCCATGAGCCGGCTGAGCGAGTCGTCGCCCTGCACCAGCCGGGGCAGCCGGTACTTCTGCTGCGCCAGCTCCACCTGGAGCTTGCCCTCCGCCGTCTGCGCGCGCTGGGCGAAGATGTCCAGGATGAGCTGCGTGCGGTCCAGCACCTTGAGGCTGGTCGCGTCACCGATGTGGCGCCCCTGCGACGGGGTGAGGTCCTTGTCGAAGATGAGCAGGTCCACCATGGACTGCATGGAGCGCAGGTTCAGGTCGTCCAGCTTGCCCCGGCCAATCAGGTAGCGCGGATCCGCTTCCCGCCGCACCTGGAGCACGCTGTCCATCACCTCCACGCCCGCGGTGCGCGCCAGCTCCTTCAGCTCCTCCAGCGAGGACTCCGCCCGCGCGCGGTTGCCGTCCAGGCACACCGCCACGAGGATGGCGCGCTCGCGGCCGGACACCGTGCGCGCGGCCGCCTTGCGGTTGAACTCCTCCTCCAGCGCGTCCAGCGTCGCCAGCAGGTCCGGCTGCTCGACGTGCACGCTGGGCAGCGTGGCCACCTGCCAGAACTCGCCGGTGCCGTTCTCCGGCACCAGGTGGGCGTAGTGCAGCACCCCGGGCAGGCCTTCCTGGCCCACGCCCACGGCGGCCACGCAGTCCAGGCGCAGCAGCGCCAGGTCCGTGAGGTCGTCCTTCGTCAGGGGTTCGCTCTTCAGGTGCGTGTGGACCAGCCGCAGGCCACGAAGGCGGATCTGACCGGCGCGCGCACGGCCGATGTCCGGCAGCTCCAGCTTGTGCGCGTTGCCCACCACGACGTGTTCGATGTCGCCCTTGCGGTTGATGAGGACGCCCACCTGCCGGTTGAGCTCGTGCGACAGCTCGGTGAGGTGGCGGGCAAGCTCCGCGGAGACGATTTCGCGCGGATCCACCCGGCGGCGGAAGGTGTTGCGCAGCCGCTGCTGCTCGCTCGACTTCAGACCCAGGGTATTGCCGAAGATTTCCTTCAAACCATTTCTCCTGGCACGGCCATCGACGGGCCCGCGCCATGTTCAAGGCTTTGGATGGACAGCGGGCCTTCGGGTTTCATGACAAAGCCACCACCATTCGGACCGCGACGGACATGGGAGAACAATCGGGCCGCGCGCGTCCCTCCCGTTTCCAGCCTACGCTGCACCGGGTGACCGATTCCGCACGCAACGCCCTGCGCGGGGCCCGCCGCGTGGTGGTGAAGATTGGGACCAACGCGCTGACCAGCGCCACCGGCCGCTTCAACCGCGCCCACTTCCAGGCCCTGGGAGAGGACCTGCTGTGGGCCGCCCGGGGGCGGGAGCTGGTGGTGGTGTCCAGCGGCGCCATCGCGCTGGGCATGGAGCGGCTGGGGCTGCCCGCGCGGCCCCGGGACATCCCGGGCAAGCAGGCGTGCGCGGCGGTGGGGCAGAGCCGCCTGATGCAGGCCTACGAGGAGGCCTTCGGCCACGCGGCCCGCGCCGTGGCGCAGGTGCTGCTCACCCATGAGGACGTGCAGGAGCGGCGGCGCTACCTCAACGTCAAGCACACCCTGGACCGGCTGCTGGCCGCGGGCGTGGTGCCCGTCATCAACGAGAACGACACCGTGTCGGTGGACGAGCTCAAGTTCGGCGACAACGACACCCTGGCGAGCCTGGTGGCCGGCGTGGTGGAGGCCGACGCGCTGGTGCTCCTGTCCGACGTGGAGGGCCTGTACACCGCCGACCCCCGCCGCGACCCCGAGGCGCGGCTGATGTCCACCGTGCCGGGCGTCACGCCGGAGGTCCTGGCGCTCGCCGGGGACGCCACCAGCGCCGTGGGCACCGGAGGCATGGCGTCCAAGGTCCGCGCCGCCTCGCGCGCCGCGGAGCTGGGCATCCCGTGCGTCATCACCTCCGGCGCGGTGCCCGGCCGGCTGCGCGGCGTGCTGGAGGGCGAGCCCGTGGGCACGCTCTTCGAGCCCGCGGGCAGCCGCCGCAGCGCGCGCACCGCGTGGATCGCCCACGCCCTCAGGCCCCGGGGCCGGCTGGTGGTGGACGCGGGGGCCCGGGAAGCCATCGTCACCGGCAAGCGCAGCCTGCTGCCCAGCGGCGTGAAGGGCGTGGAGGGGGAGTTCAGCCGGGGCGACCCCGTGGACCTGGCGGATGCGACCGGGACGGTGTTCGCCCGGGGGCTCTCCACCTACGACGCCAGCGACCTGCGGCGCATCGCCGGACGGCGCAGCGCGGACATCGAAGGGGTGCTGGGCTACCGCTACCTGGACGAAGCGGTGCACCGCGACGATCTGGCGGTGCTGTAGCGGGAGGCGCAACGGCCGCGGGCCCCGGGCCGCCTAGATGGAGGAGGAGACCGACTGCACCGTGCCGGGCGCCTCTTCCGTGAGCCGCATCAGCGCGCGGAACTCCGGCGAGTCCACCTTCATCAGGAGCAGCGACACCTCCAGCTCCCCCGGCACCCGGCCGAGCTGGAACTTGCGCTCCTGGCCGTGCAGCAGGGCGAGCCGCGAGTGGCCTTCGGCTTCGGGCAGCGACAGGTCCAGCTCCAACTGGAACGCGTTCCCTTCACCCCGCGGCGTGAGCACCAGGCGGTAGTCCGGGGCCAGGGCGCCCGGACGGCGGCGCTCGGCGCGCAGCGTGCGGCCGGACTGGCCCAGCAGCTTGGGCTGGGCGATGAGCCGGCCGTCGCGGCGGACCTCCAGCGCGAAGTAGAGCGGTTCGGAGCGCGCGTGCGCCGGGGGCGCGGCGAAGAGGGCCAGCAGCACCAGCGCCAGCCCGGGAAGCCATGTCTTCAGCAGGGAGGTGCGGTCCATGGGTGAGCCCCTCGTCTAAAGCATCCGTCCGCCGCGTCGGCCCCACGGCAGCCAACGGACCCGCGAAGGTCCGCCGTCGCTTCGCACTCATTTCGACAATTCCCAAGGAATAACCCAGACGCGCCCCGAGTGCGAGCCCCACGCCCCTGGTTGTCTGCTGCCTTGCGGACGAATCAGGGAGGCCATGCCGATACCTGCTTGCCTGTTCAGGTGGGGGAGGCTATCCCTTCCGGACGGGCGCGGCCTTCCGCGCTGTTCATGGAGCTGTCCCTTCCCTGGCTCCATGTCCCCCCAAAACCTCCCGGAAGTACCCGGTCTGCTTGATCTCCCGGGTCCTGTCCGCCATCGTCACCGATCTTCTGAATGGACCGCACGGAACGCATCCTTGATCTCGTGGCACTGCTGCTCGACGCGCGGGAACCCATCTCGTGGGCGGAGCTGCGCGAGCACTTCCCCGCCGACTACGGCGGTTCGGATGACGCCGCGGAGCGCAAGTTCGAGCGCGACAAGGCGGAGCTCGTCGAGCTGGGCTTCCCCCTGAGCTACGTGCAGGGGGACGACGAGCGGCGCGACGGCTACCTCGTCGACCGGAACGTCTACTACCTGCCGGAGGCGGACCTCACGAAGGAGGAGCTGGCCGTGCTCTACGCCGCCGGCTCCGCCGCGCTGGCGTCCGGGGCCTTCCCGGGCCGGGACGACCTGGCGCACGCGCTGCGCAAGATCGGCTTCTTCGCCGGCGAATCCCTGCCCACCCCGCGCGTGCGCATGGAGCTGGGCACCGGCCAGGAGGGCCAGGAGAAGGAGGTCTCCGCCCGGCTGGAGACGCTCTGGGAGGCGTGCTCCGCGCACAAGTGGGTGCAGCTGACCTACGGCAGCCCCAAGCAGGTGGGGGTGACGGAGCGGCGCGTGGACCCGTATGGGCTCGCGCTCCGGCGCGGCGTGTGGACGCTGGTGGGCTACTGCCACCTGCGCCAGGGCCTGCGCACCTTCCACGTCCACCGCATCCGCGAGCTGAAGGCGAACACCGCCCGGCCGCGCACCCCGGACTTCGAGGTTCCGGCTGACTTCTCGCTGGACGCGCACGTGGCCTACTTCCCGTGGCAGTACCGCTTCCATGAGCCCATGGAGGTGACGCTGCTGCTGACGGGGCCGCTGGCCTCGCGCGCGGGCTCGCTGTTCCCCGGCGCGGCGCTGGAGCCGGTGGGGGAGGGCGTGACGCGCGCCCGCTTCCCGGTGACGTTCGTGGACGGGCTGGCGCGGTTCGTCCTGTCGCTCGGCGCGGACTGCCGCGTGGAGGGACCTCCGGAGGCGCGCGAGCGGCTGGAGCGGATGGCGGCGCGCATCCTGGAGAAGCACGCGATGGTGGATGGCCCCCGGGTGAGCGCATGAGCAACGTCCACGAGCGGCTGCGCCGCCTGCTGTTCCTCGTCCCCTACGTCTCCAAGCACCCGGGCGTCACGGTGGAGGCCCTGGCCAAGGCGCTCACCATCAGCCGCGAGGACCTGCTGGAGGAGCTGGACCTGCTCACGTGCGTGGGCCGGCCGCCCTTCAACCCGGACGACTACATCGACATCTACGTGGACAACGACCGCGTCTACGTGGACCTGGATCAGCGCCTGTACGCGCCGCCCCGGCTGACGGCGGGCGAGGCCGCGGCCCTGGCCGCCGCGGCGGAGCTGCTGCGCCCGGCCACCGGGGACGCGCTCCAGAGCGCCCTGACGAAGCTGGAGAACATCATCCCGCCCGCCGCGCGCGAGCGCTTCCGGGACATGTACCGGAAGATCGACGCCACGGGCGAGGCGCCCCTGGCGCTGGGGCCGCTCACCCGGGCCATCCTGGAGCGGCTGGAGGTGACGTTCGCCTACGCCAGCCCCGGCCGCCCGTCCGAGCCGCGCCGGGTGCGCCCCTACGAGCTGCTCAGCAACCGGGGTCAGTGGTACCTCCAGGGCTTCTGCCACACCCGCCAGGACGCCCGCCTGTTCCGGCTGGACCGGATGGAGGACCTGGGCGTCACCACCACCGGCTTCCAGCCCCCGGCGGATGCCCGCGCGGACGTGCCCAACCCGGCGCGCGGCGCGAGCGAGGCCTCCGTGCGGGTGCGCTTCTCGCCCACGGCCGCACCCTACGTGAAGGAGCGCTTCGGGCAGGACGCCCGCCCGCTCGCTGACGGAGGGGTGGAGGTGCGCGTGGCCGGAGACAGTGAGCGCTGGCTCACCCAGTGGGTGCTATCCTTCGGCGGCGAGGCGGAGGTGCTGGAGCCGGCGAGCGCTCGCGCCGCCGTTGCCCGAGCCGTGCATGCCTCGATAGGCTCCTAGGACGACATGGCTTTCCAACTGACGATCTCCGAGGGAAAAGACGCTGGCAAGGAGTTCGTCTTCGACCAGGACTCCGTGCTCATCGGTCGCACCTCCGAGTGTGACGTGGTGCTGTACGACCCC
This sequence comes from Corallococcus sp. BB11-1, assembly GCF_026626625.1. NCBI lineage: Bacteria > Pseudomonadati > Myxococcota > Myxococcia > Myxococcales > Myxococcaceae > Corallococcus > Corallococcus sp. BB11-1. Next base: position 43,856 of record NZ_JAPNJY010000033.1, read on the forward strand.
GGTGTGTCCCGCCGCCACTGCCGCATCGTGAAGATGGGCGAGGGCTACGGGGTGGAGGACCAGAAGAGCGCCAACGGCACGCTCATCAACGGCGCGGCGGTGCAGAAGCACGAGCTCGTCGACGGGGATGCCATCACGCTGGGGCCGGTGACGTTCCTGTTCGCCATCGCGCAGGACGAGGCGCAAACGGGCGAGGACGACGCGCCCCAGGAAGACGGCGCCAACAGCACCCGCATCGTGTCCATGGACTCGCTGCGCAAGCAGCGCAACAAGAAGGCCGCCGCGGCGCTGGCTCCGGAAGGCGCCGACGAGGAGGAGCTCCAGGGCATCCGCGCGGAGTCCACCCGCATGAACATGCGGGCGATCCGCCGGCCCACCACGAACCCCCAGCGCGCCGCCCTGCCGCCCCCCGACGAGGACGCGCCCCAGGCGCTGGCGCCGCGTCCGTCCGGGGCGTCCTCCCCCGCGCGCCGCACGGGCGCCCAGTCCTCCCGGTCGGTGGCCCGCGCGTCGTCTCCGCGCGCCGGCACCGGGGGCGGCCTGTCCGCCGCGGAGCGCGCCCGCATCCGCCGTGAGACGCCGGGCATCGCGGCCAACCTGCGCCTGTTCTGGGCGGAGGCCAACGCCAAGGTCCGCGGGGTCGTCATGGCCGGCGGCGCCGTGGTGGTGCTGGGCCTCTTCGGCCTGCTGTACTGGCTGGTGCTGGGCGGCGGTGAAGAGGTGCAGCGCGGCGAGGAGCCGGTGCGCCTGAGCAACCAGCCCATCAACGATTCGTTCGGCCTGGGGCCCGGCGTCACCTGGAACCGGCCGGACATGAAGGTCTTCGAGTGGGAGTTCGTCGCCGCCACGCGCGCGGTGGTCATCCTCCACTACCAGGCGCAGGGCATCTCCAAGGACGAGATCGTGGTGAGCGTCAACGGCGTGGACGTGGGCAAGGTGCCCCCGGACACGCTGGCCAGCCAGGAGCGCTCGCTGGAGCTGATGATCCCGCCCCAGCACCTGCGCAAGGGCGAGCCCAACCGCATCATCTTCGACAACACCCGCAACCCGCCCGGCGAGGACCCCTGGCGCATCTGGAACGTCTGGGTGGAGCGCGCCCTGCTGCCGGAGCAGCTCTCCACGGTGCAGCTGGTGCAGATGGCCAGCGAGTCCTACAAGAAGGGCCGCAAGAAGTTCGAGACGCCGGACATCGGCGCGGGCAACCGCTACGAGGCGTGGAAGTCCTTCCGCGAGGCGTGGCTGATGCTGGAGGCCCACCCGGACCCCAAGCCGGACCTCTACTTCGAGGCCCAGGAGCGCATGAAGGCCGCCCAGCAGGAGCTGGACCGGACCTGCTCCAAGCTGCTGCTGGAGGTGGAGGGCTACTACAACCAGAGCCAGTACAAGCAGGCCGCCGCCACCCTGAACCACATGCGCGAGTACTTCCCCGAGTACGACCAGCCGTGCGCCACGCGCGCGGAGAACAAGCGCACCGAGTACGGCCTGTAGTCCGCCGGGTCCGGTAGCCAACGGTGCAACCCCGCCTGGGAGGCGGGCAGGGCCCGTCCGGGTTGCCGGCCCCCCCTTCCGTTCCCACCCTGAAAAGGGTGATGCGTGAGCTTCGGGGGGAGGAGGGCGGAGGGGAAGGGCAGGCTCCCATGGGGGCCCGGCCGGTGAGGGCCGAGCGCC
>NZ_JAPNJY010000021.1:0-39076 GCF_026626625.1 Corallococcus sp. BB11-1
GTACCGGTGGTACAGGTGCACCGAGTTGTCCACCGCGATGGCCAGCAGGTTGGGCAGCACCACCGCGTTGATGAAGTTGAGCTGCACGTCGAAGAGGTACATCCCTCCCGCCAGGCAGGTCATGCCCAGGAACAGCGGGCCCGCCACCAGCAGCGCCTTCTTGAAGCTGCGCAGGCTGATGAAGATGACCGCGAACACCACCGCGGCCGCCGCCCAGAGGATGAACGGACCGTCCGCCTGGACCAGCGTGAAGATGCGCGCCGCGATGCGGTTGCTGTCCAGCACCGCCAGGTCGATGCCCTTCTGCTTCGCCCCCGCCACCACCTGATCCAGCTGCGCCGCCCAGCGGTTCAGGTCCTGCGTGTCGTAGTTGGACACCGAAGGGAACAGCAGCAGGAACAGGCCCTGGCCGCCCACCGCCTCGAAGCGGCGACGCGCCTCCACCGGCACCTGCTCCAGGCCATACGGCTTCGCGTCCACCAGGGCCCGGAAGTCCTTCACCCGCGCGTCAGCCTGCGAGGAGGCCGGGAGCCCGTCCAGGAGCGCGCGGATGAGGCCCAGCTCCGCCGCGTGGCCCGCCGTGTCCGAGGGCACCAGGTCCCCCAGGGAGGCGGTGCGCAGGAACACGGAGTTCGCGCCGTTCTCCGCCTTCACCCGGGCGATGACGGCCTCCACCTCCCGCACCTGCTCCAGCGAATCCACCGCCAGGATGGCCGGGTTGAGCGGCGCGCCGATCTGCTCCGTGATGTGGTCATCCAGCCGCGACGCCGGAGAGTCCCCCTTCAGGTTGCGCAGGTTCGTCTCGAAGCCCAGGTGGGGCGCGACCCGCACCGAGTACGCGGCGAAGCCCACCACCAGGAGCGCGATGGCGGTGATGAGCCCGGTAGGCCAGCGCCGCCACGGCTTCTCCGGGGCGGCCGGCGCGGCGGGGGTGGGCGACACCAGGGCCTCCTGGGCCTGGGGCACCCCACCCTGCGCGGGCTCCTTGCGGAAGGGCCGGATGCGCTCCGCGATGGCGAGCAGCGACGGGCCCACCGCGTACGCGGACAGCACCGCCATGAGCACGCCCAGGCCCGCGAGCAGGCCGAACTGCTGGAAGGCGTGGAACTGCGCCAGCATCAGCACGAAGAACGCCGCCGCGTTGGTGAAGGCGGACGTGACGGCGCCCCCGAAGGTGCCGCGCACGGCGGCCGTCAGCGCCTCGCGCACTCCGTGGCGCTCCCGCTCCTCCCAGTAGCGCATCGCCAGGTGCACGCCGTACTCGATGCCCAGGCCGATGAGGATGGCGACGAGGAAGCCCGTCACGATGTTGAGGTGCCCGATGGCGCCCTGCGCGAACGCGAACGTCAGCACCAGCCCCACCACCACCGGCACGCCCACCACCGCCAGCGCCGACACGCGCCGCGTCGCCAGCAGGATGAGCCCCACGGCGATGAGCGCGGACAGCAGGCCCGCGTTCGACAGGTCGCGGCGCATCACCGCGTCCTCTTCGATGCGGTTCTGGAAGTTGCCCGTCGCCTCCAGCGTCACGCCCGGGTAGCTCGCCGCCGCGAGCGCGCGGCCCGTCTCCAGCGCCGTCGCCACGAAGCGCCGGGCGAAGTCCAGGTCCCCCGCCGTCCCCGACGGCTTGATCATCAGGTAGACCTCGGAGCCGTCCTTGCTGGCCAGCATCTCCGGCATCGCCGTGTCAGGCGTATGCTTCCGGGCGATCTCCTCGAAGGTGGGCGGCGCCTCCTCCGCGCCCAGGTCCACGAACAGGGGGCTTGCGCGCTCCTTCTCGTAGCGGACCCGGGCCTGGAGATCCTGGCGGAGCGCGGCCACCTTCTCCGTGGGCAGCAGCAGCAGCGCGTGGCGGCGGAAGAAGGCCACGTCATAGCGGTGCTCGACGTAGCGGACCTCCGGCAGGGCCTCCAGCCGCGCCTGAAGTTCGGCGGCGTAGCGCTTGAGGGCCTCCGGCGTCGCACCCTTCGCCATGAGGACCAGGTACCCGTCGCCCCCCGCCTTCTCTGACACGCGTGTCAGATCCCGGACCTCAGGGGCACCCTCCGGTAGCAGTTCCACGAAGGAGCCGCGGAACTCCAGCCTCGACGCGATGAGGCCCGCGCCGACCGTCACCAGGGCGACGGCGAACAGCACCTGCCAGGGGCGCGACATCACTGTCCGGATGAAGCCGTCGAACCACCGCTGTCGTCGCGTCTGGGACACCGTCTGCTCCTCTGATGCGTGCCGGCGCAGCAAGAAGCCGGCCACGAGCCCGGCCCCCGAAACAGCCGGCCCCCGGGAACCCATTCCCCGTGTGAACCCGTGTGTGCTCGGGGTGTTGGAGCATCCACTGGTGGACAACGTTCAGGAGGCGCGGCGTGCCACTGATGGGGCATGACTGTCAAGGCGCGCCCTGACATGGATGTCCCATGTGGCGTGCTCGGGAAACGTCGGTGCCTTGACAGTGCGGATTTCCCTCTTTATTCACCCCCACGCGTCGTCCCCTGGGTGGTCGCGCGCACCGGGCGGTCCGACACCGGAACGAGCCCTGCATACGGAAACCGGCTCGGATCACCCCCCGACGCGTAAGAAAGACCACCATGAGCGACGTGTTCGACAAGTGCCGTACCTGGAAGGACTACCGCATCGCCAAGGCCACCGGCCTGTATCCGTACTTCCGGGCGATCGAAGCGTCGCACGGCTCCACGGAGGTGGAGATCGAAGGTCGCCGGGTCATCATGGTGGGCTCGAACAACTACCTGGGCCTGGCCGCGGATCCGCGCGTCAAGGAAGCGGCCATCAAGGCGACGGAGAAGTTCGGCACGACGTGCTCGGGTTCGCGCCTGCTCAACGGCACGCTCGCGCTGCATGAGGAGCTGGAGGCGCGGCTGGCGAAGTTCCTCAACCGCGAGTCGGCCATCGTCATCTCCACCGGCTTCCAGACGAACCTGGCGCTCGCGTCCATCCTGGGCCGCCACGACATCGTCTTCAGCGACCGGCAGAACCATGCCTCGCTGGTGGACGGCGTGCGCCTGTCGTTCGCGACGGAGCGCAAGTTCCGCCACAACGACATGGAGCACCTGGAGCAGCTGCTGGCCGCCGCGGAGCCGGGCGCCGGGAAGATCATCGTCACGGACGGCGTGTTCTCCATGGAGGGCGACGTCTGCAACCTGCCCCGCATCGTGGAGCTGTCCAAGCAGTACAACGCGCGCGTGATGACGGATGACGCGCACGCCATGGGCGTGCTGGGCGAGCTGGGCCGGGGCACCTCCGAATACTTCGGCATGGAGAAGGACGTCGACCTGGTCATGGGGACGTTCTCCAAGAGCTTCGCGTCGCTGGGCGGCGTGCTCGCGGGGCCGTTCGACGTCATCAACTACATCCGCCACAAGGCCCGCTCGGTCATCTTCTCCGCGTCCATGACGCCCGCGTCCATCGCGGCGGCGCTCAAGGCGACGGAGATCATCGAAGCGGAGCCGGAGCGCCGCGTGCGCCTGCTGGACATCGCGGAGAAGATGCACAACGGCTTCCGCGCCATGGGTTTCGACACGGGCGTGTCGGTGACGCCGGTGGTGCCGGTGCACATCGGCGATCAGGTGAAGTGCTTCCGCTTCTGGCGCGCGCTGCACGAGGCGGGCGTGTTCGCCAACCCCGTCATCCCCCCGGCGGTGGAGGCGGGCCACGCGCTCATCCGCACCAGCTACATGGCCACGCACACCGACGCGCAGCTGGACCAGGTGCTGGACACCTTCGAGAAGATCGGCCGCAAGCTGAACGTCATCCCGGAGACGCGCCCCACGGTGTACGAGCCGGTGCAGATCGCCCGGCCGGGCAGCGGCGTGCGCGGCAACAAGGCGTCGGAGACGTGGGCCGCGGGCTCCGCGGGCCTGCTCGCGGACAAGGGCTTCTCGCTGGAGCAGCTGTCGCGCATGTCCTCGCGCGAGATGGCGGGCAAGTTCTTCGACGCGGTGGAGCAGCTCACCTGGCGCGCGGCGAACCTGCAGCCGGAGGACCTGCGCCGGCTGGGTGGCGCGCCCAAGAAGCTCTGGGAGAAGCGCAGCGAGCTGGGGGGCCTGCTGCTGGAGAAGGGCGCCCACCTGTTCATGCGCAACGGGGACGGCTCCTCCGACGGCAACCCGGCCGAAAGGAACTGAGCCTCCCTCATGGCCCACCCCGCCGAGCACGACGTCGTCTCCTCCACCCTCCCTCCCATGCCCTCGGACGTGCAGGTGACGCCCGTGCGCGGCGCGTCGGACCGGACGGCCTTCATCCGGCTGCCCTACGCCCTCTACCGTGACGACCCGAACTGGGTGCCGCCGCTGGAGATGGAGCGCAAGGACTTCCTGGATCCGAAGAAGAACCCCTTCTTCGACTACGCGGAGGTGGAGCTGTTCCTCGCGCGGCGTGGTTCGGAGGTGGTGGGCCGGGTGGCCGCCATCAAGAACCCGCGTCACATGGAGGTCCACGGCACGAAGGAGGGCTTCTTCGGCCTCTTCGAGTGCGTGAACGACGCGGGCGTCGCCCGGGGGCTGCTGGACGCCGCCAGCGCGTGGCTGAAGGCGCGCGGCATCGACCGGCTGCTGGGGCCGGCCAACTTCTCCTCCAACCAGGACTGGGGCCTGCTCGTGGAGGGCTTCGACACGCCCCCCGCGCTGATGATGCCGTACAACCCCACGTACTACCTGGGGCTGCTGGAGACGTGCGGCTTCACCAAGGCCAAGGACCTGTGGGCCTACGAGCTGTCCTCGTCCGCGGAGCCACCGGAGAAGGTGGCGCGCATCGCGGAGAAGATCCGTCAGCGCGAGGGCGTCACCGTGCGCCCCGTGAACCTGAAGGACTTCCCCGCGGAGGTCGCCCGCATCAAGGAGGTCTACAACTCCGCCTGGGAGAAGAACTGGGGCTTCATCCCGTTCACCGAGCGCGAGTTCGACCACATGGCCAAGGAGATGAAGACCATCGTCCGGCCGGAGCTGGTGCTCATCGCGGAGGTGAAGGGGGAGCCCGTCGCCTTCTCCATGACGCTGCCGGACGCCAACCCGGCCTTCAAGGCCGCCAACGGGCGCCTCACCACGTTCGGCCTGCCCATTGGCCTGGTGAAGCTGGTGCTGGCGTCGCGGAGCCTCAAGCGGCTGCGCCTGCTCACGCTGGGCATCAAGGAGGGCTACCGGCGCCGCGGCCTGGACGCCATCCTGTACCTGGACACGCTGCGCACCGCGAAGGCGCTGGGCTACACGGGTGGGGAGATCTCCTGGACGCTGGAGGACAACCACCTGGTCAACCGCGCCATCGAGTCCATGGGCGGCCAGCGCTCCAAGACGTACCGCGTGTTCCAGCGGCCCGTCTGAGCTGTCCGGCCCCTTGGGACGTTCCGCCCGGGCTCACGGCCCGGGCGGAGCAGACACGTAAAGCCCCCTCCCCCGCTACTTCGCCGTCTGGGGCGCGGCGCCCGTCGTGCCGGCCGCGGTGTCCTTCACCGACGCGGCGCTGGTGTTGGCGTTCTCCTTCTCCAGCTGCGCGCGCTTGGACTTGAGCGTCGTCATCAGGCCGTCGAAGCCCTTCGTCTGGAGGATCTTCCGGAACTGGCCGCTGTAGGTGTCCACGAGGGAGACCTCGTCGGTGATGACGTCGTAGATGCGCCAGTCCGTCTTCGCGGAGGTCCGGTAGAGCTTGTAGTCCACGGGCACCTGGTCAGCCTTCACGGTGAGCTTCGTGTCGACCGTGGCCTCGTTCCCCTGCACGCTCTCCTTGCCGTAGGCCACCTCCGCCTTCGCCTGGCCGATGGCCTTCTGGGCGTACGAGGCGCGCAGCAGGCCCGTCATGGTGTCGGTGAAGTCCTTGCGCTGGGTGGGCGTGAGGCCCGCCCAGGCCTTCTCGCCCATGGCGCGCTTGGCGAGTTCCTCGAAGTCGACGAACTTCTCCACGACGGACGCGAGCGACTGGACGGTGGCGCCCGGCGCGTTGGCGGCCTTCTGGACGTCCGCGTTGCCCGACTTCACGACGTTGAGCGGAGTCACGGGCGCGGCGGCAAGCAGCGTGGCGGCAAGCAGGGAAGCAATCATTTTGATGAAGCTCCAGGTTGAAGGACGCGTGAAACGACGCGTTGGAAGACTGGCGGCCTGGAAGGGTTATTCATCCGCGGCCGGGACGGCACCCGTCACGCGTGCCAGGGAGGCCATCCCCACGCGCACATCGAACCAGCTCTTGCCCCGCTCCGCCGACGCCTGGGCCAGCGCGGTGAAGGAGTCCACCAGCTCGCGCGTGTCGCCGGTGCCCAGGTCGAAGGCCGCGTAGGCGGCCGTGGCCCAGCGCTTCGCGTTCTTCTCCGCCTCCGTGAAGGACTTCGCCCGCGCATAGGCCGCGACGAGCTGGCTCTGCACCTGCGTGACCTCCAGTTGGATGCCGGCCCTGAGCGTCTGTTCCTGCGCGCGCAGCTTGTCCAGCTCCGCGCGGGCCTGATCCAACTGCGCGTCCTTGATGGGGATGTCGAAGGTGCCGCGCACCACGAGGCCCAGGCCCACGGTCCGGTCGTTGTACGGGTCGTACGCGAAGGGGCTGCGCTGGCGCGTGGCGCTGCTCGTCCAGCGCACGTCGTAGAAGCCCGCGAGGCCCAGGTCCGGGTAGTAGCTGCGCTCGCGGATGAGGACCTCCTGCTCGCGCGCGATGATGCCGGCGGAGATGGCCTTGAGCTCCGGACGGCGCTCGTTGGCTTGCTTCAGCGCGGTCTCCAGGTCGGGCACCTTCACGTCCTCGCGCAGCGGCAGCTCCTCCTCCACCACCTCCACCTGCTCACCCGGGGCGGCGCTGGCCAGCAGCCGGATGGCGGTGAGCGCGAACTGCTCCCCCTGCAGGGCGCTGGCGCGCTGGCCCTCCACGAGCTGACGGAAGTACCCCAGCTTGTACGTGTCCAGCTTCGCCACCTGATCCGAGTCCTCCTTGAGCAGCGCGTCGATGCGGTCGCCCGCGTCCTTGAGGCGCTTGGACACGTCCTCCAACTGCTTCAGGCCGGTGCGCGCCAGCTGATAGCCGTAGTACGCCTGCGCGGCCTGGAAGCCGGCCTCCGCGCGCACACGCTCGCGCAACGCCGCGCCGACGATGGGGCCCTGCTCGCCCGCCTTCTCCAGCGCGGACAGCTTGCCGAACGTGTACAGCGGCAGCACCGCGTTGCCGGTGGAGAACACCGTCACGCCCACCTTGCCGAAGTTCCAGTCGCCCTCCAGCGACGCCTCCGTGGTGGGCGGGCCGCCCAGGCCGTCGTTGCGCGCCTCGGGGACGGGGCCGCCCGCGCCCAGGGTGATCTCGAACTTGGGGAACCACGCCCACTTCGCCTGCTGGTGCAGCGCCTGGAACTTGCGCAGCTCCGCGCTCGCCTCCGCCACGCGCGCGTCCTGGGTGCGCGCCCGCTCCACGAGCTGGGCCAGGGTGATGGGGCCCTTGGGCGGCTTCGCGCCGGCGACGGCGCCCGGCGCCTCTCCTGTCACGGGCGCACTGTCTCCGAGCGGACTGCTTCCGGGGACGCCACCGCCCGGAGCGCTGGCTCCGCCGCCCGGCGTGCGGCCGACACCGGGGACACCCGTGCCTGGGGCGCCCGTGGTGGGCGGAACACCCGCGCCTGGTGGGGCACCCGCGCCTGGCGTGCCCTGCATCGTCGTGGAGGTCTTCGGCGCGGAGGAGGCGGCGCTCTGCGCGGCGTTGCCGGCCTCGGCCGCCTGCCCCGCGTTCACCGGCGTCGGGCCGGGCGGCAACATCGAACCGGCGCCTGGAGCAGGGCTGCCCGAAGAGGAGCCCGTTCCGGAGGTCCCGGGCATGCCCGGCGTGCCCTGGCTTCCCGAGGCGCCCGGCGAGGGAATGGTGGCGGGAGACAGGCTGCCGGGAGAGGGGGCCGCGGTGCCCGGAGCGCCCGTTCCCGGTGCGTTCGAGGGAGCGGTCGTGGGGGAGAGCTGCGCGCCCGAAATACCGCCCGTGAGCATCATTGCCACTGCGACGACCCTGCCGACTTCTCTGCCCATGCTGTGGTCCGCCTCGTGTGCGGCGGGCATATCCGGAAGCCCGCGCCGGTGCAGCATTTCTGTGTGCCGGCGCTCAGTGCCAGACGTCTGCTTCCGCCCAGCCCCGCCCACGCGAGGAGCCCCCGTAGCGCGCGTGACAATCCACGACATTCCCTTCAGACAAAGCTTGGTCGGCGCGCGCGGGGAACGCAGAATCCCGCGCCGAGTTCGACGCCTTCCTTCAAGGAAATCCACATGGCACACACCGACCGCGTCAAGCAGCTCCTCTCCTGGTACCCCTCCGACAACCCCGGCACGCTGACGAACCTGGCGCGGCTGCTGAACAGCGGCACGCTGGCGGGCACGGGCAAGCTCGTCATCCTCCCGGTGGATCAGGGCTTCGAGCACGGCCCCGCGCGCTCCTTCGGTCCGAACCCGGCCGGGTATGATCCGGACTACCACGCGCAGCTGGCCATCGAGTCGGGCTGCAACGCGTACGCGGCGCCGCTGGGCTTCCTGGAGGCCGTCGCCGGCAAGCTCCAGGGCGAGATTCCCCTCATCCTCAAGGTGAACAACTCCGACTCGCTGGCCAAGACGGCCGCGCCCATGTCCGCGGTGACGTCGTCCGTGAAGGACGCGGTGCGCCTGGGCTGCACGGCGGTCGGCTACACCATCTACCCGGGCTCCGCCGCCCGCAACGAGCAGTACGAGGACCTGCGCGACATCATCGCGGAGGCCAAGTCCTACGGCCTGCCCACCGTGCTGTGGGCCTACCCGCGCGGCGCCCTGTCCAAGGAGGGTGAGACGGCCATCGACGTGGTGGCGTACGCGGCGCAGATCAGCGCGCAGATGGGCGCGCACGTCATCAAGGTGAAGCCGCCCACGGACTTCCTGGAGCAGGCCGAGGCGAAGAAGGCCTTCGAAAAGGCCAACATCCCCACCAAGACGCTGGCGGACCGCGTGCGCGAAGTCGTGCGCTCCGCGTTCAACGGCAAGCGCATCGTCATCTTCTCCGGCGGCGAGGCGAAGGAGACGTCGGCGCTCATGGACGACATCAAGCAGATCCACCAGGGTGGCGGCTTCGGCTCCATCATGGGCCGCAACGCGTTCCAGCGTCCGCACGACGAGTCCGTGAAGCTGCTCAAGGACGTGATGAACGTCTTCGCCGGCAAGTAGCCCCCGGCTCCGCCCCACGCCCGGCACAACACACCCCTTCCAGCTTGGACGCTGGAGGGGGGCCTGCCCGAGCAGGGCGCGCCAAAAGCAAAAGGCCCGCGAGATTTCTCTCGCGGGCCTCTTCATTTCAGAGTGGAGCCAACCGGGATCGAACCGGTGACCTCCTGAATGCCATTCAGGCGCTCTCCCAGCTGAGCTATGGCCCCTTCTTTCCTGCGTACTGCCGGCACCGCTTGTGGGGAGCGGTTCCGCCCTGCGAAGGCGGCGCACTTCTACCGCTTCTTCGCTCCAGTTGCCACAACTGTTTGAGGCCTCGCGACACTTTTCGCGACCGGGGGTTTGGCGACCGGGGGCTTCGCCACCTTCAACCGCTCCGCGGCCTCTTCTCCTTCCCGGAGCAGATCCGTGAGCTGCGCGGCGTGATCCAGGGACGCCTTCTCCGCCGCGGCGATGGCGGTGAGGAACCGATCAAAGCCCGCGGGCAGCGTCAGGCGCCCCTGCTGGATGCTCTGCCAGACGGCCTCGCCCAGCTCCCGGTGGGTCTGTTCCTTCTTGTCCTTGAGGAAGGCGGCCTTGCCGTTGGCCCGGGCCAGCTCGGTGTTGCGCTCGACGGCCTCACGCAGCCTGGCGAGCTTGGACTCGGCCGCCTGGAAGGCCTCGTTGATCTGCTGCATCACTTCGGACTGCTTCGGGTCTGCTGCCACGGCTGTCACCCTCAGGAGAAGTCGTTCGTGCGTAACGTGGCGACTCGCCGACTGTCAACCCGGCTTGCGGACGAGGCGCGCGGCGAAGAAGCCCCCTCCGGGGACCCGGGGCGGCAGGGCCCGCAGGTACGGCCCGTCCACGCCCGCCTGGAGCTCCGGGGCCCACCCCTCCCCCACCGGCTCCAGCGCGAAGCCCGGATGCTTCGCGAGGAACCCCTCCACCACCCGGTCGTTCTCCTCCGGCAGCACGGAGCACGTCGCATAGACGATGCGCGCCCCGGGCTTCACCTGGGCGGCGACCTCCGCCAGCAGCGCGGCCTGGGTGGCCTGGAACTCCTTGATGGCCTTGGCGGTGAGCTTCCACTTCTGATCCGGCTCGCGCGCCAGTGAGCCGGTGCCGCTGCACGGCGCGTCCACCAGCACCACGTCCACCGCGTCCAGCGGAACCGGGTGCGGGAACGTCACCTGCTTGAGGCTGAACTCCCGCACCCGCTCGCGCGCATCCGCGAGCCGCCGCTTGGAGCGGTCTCCCGCGAGCACCCGCCCCTTCGCGCCCACCGCGTCCGCCAGCCCCAGCGTCTTGCCCCCGGCGCCCGCGCACACGTCCGCCACGGTGAGCCCCTCCAGGGAGCCCCCCGCCGGGACACACGCCTGGACGATGAGCTGGCTGCCCACGTCCTGCACCTGGAGCCGCCGGGACTTCATCATCTTCGACTCGAAGATGCGGTGGCTGGCGTCCGCGACGCGCAGCGCGTCCGGCGACGACGGCACGGCTTCCGCCACCACGCCCTCCTCCGCCAGCGCCGCGAGCACCGCGTCCCGGGTCCCGGAGGGGCGCACGCGGAAGTGCAGCGCGGGCTCCTCGTCCAGGGACGCCATCAGGCCCGCCAGCGTCGCCTCCGGGTAGACGTCCGCCAGCCGCTGGGTGAGCCAGCCGGGGAACGAGTACCGGGTGGCCAGCCGCTCCGCGACGGACTCCGCCGCGGGAGGCTCCGGCAGGGGCTTCGTCGCGAGCCCCTCCAGCACCGCGTCATGCAGGGTGCGCGGTCGCACCGGGCCCGGCAGCTTCACCTCCGGGCCAATGCGCGTCCAGCCCTCGCCACAGAAGAGACGGCGCCAGAGCGTGTAGCGCACCAGCGCCTGGTCCTCCGTCATGACGATCTTCGCGTGCGAGTGGCCCAGCAGGCGCGCCGCCAGGTCCAACAGTCGCTGGTGCCGGGACAGCTCGCGCGACGCCATGGCCACGAACCGCCGCTCCTGGCCGCCCAGCCCCTCGGCGTCCCGCAGCGCGTTGGCGAGCGCCGCCTTCAGCGGATCCCCCTTGAGCACCGCGATGTGGGTCTCCAGCGCCGCGGTGGCCGCGCGCCGGGACGGACGCCCCAGCCGCGACGGATCATGCGGCGTGGGCCAGAGGGGGATCTCCACGGGGGTCCTCGTCGCCTAACCGCGCAGCGGCACGCACACCGCCAGCGCACCCGTCCGCGTGCGCGTCTGGGGAGCGGCCCCATGGGCCAGGAACAGGTAGCTGGGGGCGGCGTAGCGTTCCCCGTCCAGCTCCAGCTCACCCTCCAGGAGGAGGACGCCGTGGCCGCAGGACGGGCGGAGCCAGCGGAAGTCCGCGCCGGACGTCAGCCGCACCCACGTCCGCGAGCCATCTGGATCCGGCGTGGCCGAGCGCGCGCCCGGCGCGAGGTCCGTCCAGTCCGGGGCGTCCACCGCCAGCGGCGCTTCGGAGGCGGCGAGCACCTGACGCTTCAGGTCGAGGAAGCGCTCGACCAGCCCCATGATGTCGTCCACCTGGAAGGGCTTCATCAGGAGCGCGTCCGGCTGGAACGGGTGCAGGGCCTGGTCGACCTCGTCGGGGCCGGAGGCGCTGACGATGGCCACGGGGAACAGCCGGCGGCGGGCCGCTTCCAGGATGCCCCGACCGTCGTCGTGTTTGCCCGCGATGCGCAGGTCGGTCATCACCAGCTCGAACCGCCCGGCCTCCAGGGCGCTCATCGCTTCGGGGATGGTGCCCACCGCCTGCACGTCCGCCAGCTCGGAGACCAGCTCGCCCATGCCCTCCCGGAGGCTCACGTCGTCCTCGACAAGAAGTACCTTCATCGCGACTCCCAGCGCGGAGGACAGAGGTGGGCTCTCACGGTCGGTCATCCGGAGGATGCGGCATCTCGGACGCCGGGACTGCGTTGGGGGAATGGCCCTCCCCGGACTCGAACCGGGACGCGGGGTCAGCCGCAGCGGATTTTGAGTCCGCCTCGTCTACCAATTTCGACAGAGGGCCCCTTGGGTGAAAGCGAGGCGGCCGAACGTATATCGCGCCTTCGGTTCGTGTGCATCCGAAGATTGCGGCGGTCCACGCACACCGCTAAAGGGGCTGCGCATGTACAACCTTCTCATCTCCCTGGCCGTCGGGCTGGCGGTCGCCGTGCTGGTCAAGCTGGTCGGCGGCTTCTCCTGGTGGGCCGGCATCGTGCCCGGCATCATCGCCCTCTTCGCCACCTACATCGTGCTCGCCCGCCGGGTGTCCACCCGCGTCCAGGCGCTGATGACGACGGTGCAGAATGATCTCCAGGGACAGCCCGCCAACCAGAAGGAGGCCCAGGGCCGCGTGGACCGGGCCGTCAAGACGCTGGAGCAGGGCCTCGTCTGGGACAAGTGGCAGTTCCTCATCGGTCCGGAGATCCACGCCCAGATCGGCATGCTCAAGTACATGGTGAAGGACGTCGAGGGGGCGAAGCCGCACCTCAAGAAGGCCAGCGGCCGCAACTACATGGCCAAGGCCATGGAAGGCGCCCTGCACTTCCGCCTCAACGACAAGGACGCCATGAAGGCCTCCTTCGAAGCCGCGGTGAAGAGCGGCAAGAAGGAATCCATCGTCTGGGCCGTGTACGCGTGGTGCCTGTTGCAGCAGAAGGACAAGGACGCCGCCCAGCGCGTGCTCGCCCGGGGCGTGGAGCAGAACCCCAAGGACGAGAAGCTCAAGGGCAGCCTCGCCCAGTTGCAGAACGACAAGCGCCTGAAGATGAAGCCCTACGAGCCCCTCTGGTGGCAGTTCGGCCTGGAAGCGCCGCCGATGATGCCGCCCATGGGCGGAGGCCGCCGCGTCCAGTTCACCCAGCGACGCTGAAATCGGACGTCGGGACGAAGGAAGCGAAGGCGAAGCAACGTGGGCCCCTGTCGGCGCGTCGTCCCGCTGACGTGGAGCCTCCCTGAAGTCCGGGCGTCGCGTGGAAGCGATGCCCGGTCCCGTCGAGCGCGCGGCCCCCAGCGCGCTCCGGGACGCGAAGCCCCCACCGGCGCCACGACGTCGCGGCCACCCTTCGCGGGGAGGCCCTCCGTGGCCCGCCGTCCGGCAATTCCTACCGGGCGCATTCGCTCCCTAGCTGCAACGTCTTCCGATCATCCCGGCGTCCTTCGCCTCGTGTCTCCCGCAACCCCCTGAAATGAGGCCGGCCCGCGGTTGGATCTCCGGGGCACACGACTTGCTCTCGGGCAGGTACACGCGGGCTGTCCGGGCAGGAAGGCCCGGGGGCCTCGCGGAGGCGGACGGGCTTGGCAGCCGGAGGTCTCGGGTGAAGTCTGGATGGGTGGGTGGGTGCTTGCAGGATGAGGCGGCGGCGGGTGCGCGTGGGGCGCAAGGGCGAGGGGAGCACCTCGAGGGGCGTGGCGCCCGAGACTTTCGGCCTGCCATTTCTGGCAAGGCGAGCGGAGCGAACCAGTTCATGGAACGGCACGGCCGCAGCAGCGAGCGGGCGCTTCTCCTCATCATCGAGGACGACACCGGGGTGCGCGAGGGGTTGATGGACCTGCTGGCCCCGCGCTTCGACGTCCTGTCCGCGGCGGACGCGGGTGCGGGCGTGGAGCTGGCGCGCGAGCACCGCCCGGACCTGGTCCTCCTGGATCGCTTCCTGCCCTCCGGGGATGGGCTGGCGGTCCTGGAGACGCTCCAGGGCGACGTGCGCACGGAGATGGTGCCCGTCATCTTCCTCACAGGGGACGCGGACGAGGCGACCCTGGAGAAATGTCTGGAGATGGGCGCCGTGGACTTCATCCACAAGCCGGCGAGTTCGCGCGAGCTGCTCGCCCGCATTGACCGGGCGGTGCGCCAGAGCGAGCAGCAGCGCAAGCTCCAGGTGCTGGCGCAGACGGACGCGCTCACCGGCCTGGCGAACTTCCGCGCGCTGTCCGTCCGGCTGGACGACGAGTTCAAGCGCGCCCTGCGCTACGGCTACTCGCTGAGCGTGGTGGTCATCGACCTGGATCACCTCAAGGCCATCAACGACGGCATGGGGCACGACGTGGGCAACCGCGCCATCCTGTCGCTGGCGACGCTGATGCAGGGCAACCTGCGCGAGTCCGACTTCGCGGCGCGCTTCGGCGGCGACGAGTTCGTGGTGCTGCTGCCCCACCAGACGTCCCTGGAGGCGGCGGTGTTCGCGGAGCGGCTGCGCACGGAGCTGCGCGGCGTGAACGTGCAGCGCAGCGACGGTCGCCCCGCGCCCTTCGGGTTGAGCATCAGCGTGGGCGTGGCGGACCACACGCCGGAAGGCCCGCGCGAGAGCACGGAAGCATTGCTGAAGGCGGCGGACGCCGCGCTGTACGAGGCCAAGCGGGAGGGACGCGACCGGGTGGTCGTGTACGGCCAGTCGCTCCACACCCCTCCGGCGCAGCGGCACTGATGGCGGGAAGGATCGAGGGCGCGCGATGAGCGGGATCAGCAAGCTGGCGAGTGGTTCGAGGGTGGCGATCGTCGGCGGCGGGATCGCCGGTGCGGGGCTCGCGGCCTCGCTGCTCTTCAATGGTCGCGCCCGGGGCGTGGCCCTGGACGTGCGCATCTACGCGGGGGGCACCGAGGAGCGCACCGCGCCCCCTGCCCTGCTCACCCCGGAGTGCCGCTCGCGGCTGGCGGCGCTCGGCTGCCGCATCCCGCCGGAGTGGCGCACGCACGAACTGCGCGGCGTGGAGATCATCTCCCAGGGCGAGCGTGAATTGCTGCCGTGCGCGCCCGGGGGCCTGTGGGTGGTGGATGGCTGGCCGCAGGGTGAAGGCGGCCTGGATCAGGTGCGGCAGGTGCTGTCCACGGCGGCCAGCGCCCAGGGCGCGCGCTTCGTGAACCGCAACGTGGAGCGCGTGGAGCGGCAGGCGCCCGCGCCGGATGCGCCCACGGCGGTGCGCAACGCGGGGCCGCTGGTCGTCCGCGCGCAGGGCAGTGGCGAGCGCTTCCACGCGGTGGCGCTGGCTTCGGGCGCGGGGCCGCTGTTGGGGGATGCCTTCTTCAAGGGCTTCCGCCCGGCGCCGTCCATGCCCGCGGTGCAGGCGCGGCTCAAGGGCGCGATGGTGGGCCGGGAGCTGATGCCGGTGGCGCGCCTCTGGGTGTCGCCGCTGCCCGCGGTGGATGCGCTGTTCCTCATTCCCGGCGCGGGCTCCGTGTACGCGCTGGCCTTCGGCGCGGCGGTGACGCCCGCGGACCTGTGCCAGGTGCTGATGATGGCCGCGCGCGACGGCCTGCTGGAGGAGGGCTTCGAGGTCGCCGCGCTGGAGACGACGCGCCTGCCCTATGGCCCCGGCCGCACGCTGGTGGCGCCCGGTCAGCTCGTGGTGGGCCCGGCCGCCTTCGGCCACCCGCTGCAGGTGGGCCTGTCGGAGACGCTGGCCTCGTGCAGCCGCGCCGCGGTGGCGCTCCTGGACGGGGGCCTGGATGCGCCGTCGCTGGAGCGCCGGTACGTGCGGGACGGCCTGGGCGAACTGATGGAGGACGCGGCGGCCGGCGCGCGTGCCATCACCTGGCTGCGGCGCGCGGGCAAGCGGGCCCCGGCGGCCTTCGTCGCGGCGCGGGCCAGGCACTCCCTGGGCGGCGTGTACGGCGGCGGCGTGCTGGGCCTGAGCGCCCCCACCCCCCTGGCGCTGCTGGCCGCGGCGCGGTGGGCCGGGATGCGCGAGGTGGTGGGCTCGTGGCTGCGCACGCCGATGGAGCCCG
Source organism: Corallococcus sp. BB11-1 (assembly GCF_026626625.1). NCBI lineage: Bacteria > Pseudomonadati > Myxococcota > Myxococcia > Myxococcales > Myxococcaceae > Corallococcus > Corallococcus sp. BB11-1. Next base: position 15,828 of record NZ_JAPNJY010000021.1, read on the forward strand.
TGCCCACGATGGTGCCGGAGGTGGAGCCGGACCTGTACTACGTGGTGGACGACGACGCGGACACGCGCGAGGCGCTGACGCTGCTGTTGGAGAGCACCGGCGCGCGCGTGGTGTCCTTCGCGGACGAGCTGGCGCTGTTCTGCGCGGTGGCGCGGCGGCCGCCCACCGCCATCCTGCTGGACGTGGTGCTGCACTGGGTGGACGGCCTGCGCCTGTGCGAGGGCCTCAAGCAGCACCCGCTCACCCGGGACACGCGCGTGCTGGTGATGAGCGGGCTCAACCGTCCGCACGTGCGGCAGCGCGCGCTGGACGCGGGCGCCGAGGCCTTCCTGCCCAAGCCGGTGAACCCGGACCGCCTGCTCTGCCAGCTCACCGGCCGCGTGCCGGATCCGCTCGGCGCGCCCGCCATCACGCGGCCCGCCACCGTGGAGCCGTTTGGCGAGGACCGCTACGCGTCCTGAGCACCGCGCGCTGTTCAATGCCGCGCACGGCAAGCCGCCATCCGCCGGATGGGCGTGAGCGCCCCGGGGCACGACGGGCGCTTCTGTTCATGCGGTGATGGATACCGGGATTGGACCCGGGGACGGGATTGCGCGTCGGGCGGGCCATGCGCACGGTGGCCGACCCATGCCCATGCTCACGACCTCCCGCCTCTTCGCAGGTGCCCTGCTCTGCCTCTCGCTCGCGTGCAACGACCGGACGAGCTCCGGTGGGAACCCCTCGCCGGAAGGCATGATCCCCACGCCCCAGGTGCCGGACCGTGAGGACGCGGTGCGGGCGGTGGTCGCGGCCAACCACCTGGTGCGGCCCGCCATCCAGAGCTTCGGCCCGGAGAAGCTGGCGCAGCTGTCCGTGCCGGCGGGCTTCCAGGTCAGCGTCTTCGCCCAGGGCCTCACCAACCCGCGCATGATGGCGGTGCGGCCGGATGGCTCCGTCTACGTCACCGAGCGTGAGGCGGGCCGCGTCACCCTGCTGCGCGACCTGAACGGCGACGGCACCGCGGATCAGCGCGCCGTGGTGGCGAGCGGCCTGGGCCAGAAGAACGAAGGCGCGCACGGGCTCGCGCTGAGCGGCGACCGGCTCTACATGGCCACGGACCGGCAGGTGTTCGTCGCCACGGTGGGCGCGGACAGCTCCCTGGGCACCCCTTCCCTGCTGGTGGAGCGGCTCCCGGACGCGGGGCAGCACGCCAACCGCACGCTCGCCGTGGGGCCGGACGGCAAGCTCTACGTGTCGGTGGGCAGCACCTGCAACGCGTGCGTGGAGCCCAACCCGGAGAGCGCCACGCTGCTCCAGTTCGAGACCAACGGCGCGGGCCGCCGGGTGTTCGCGAAGGGGCTGCGCAACACCATCGGCTTCGGCTGGAACCCGACGACGGGGCAGCTCTGGGGCATGGACCACGGCTCGGATTCGCGCGGCAACGACTTCCCGCCCGAGGAGCTCAACCGCATCCAGGAGGGCGGGGACTACGGCTGGCCCTTCTGCGCGGGCCCGCAGCAGGTGGACGCGTTCGTGAACAACGAGCCGCCGGACAAGCAGTCGCGGCCGGAGTTCTGCGCGAAGACGCAGCCGTCGGTGCTGGACTACCAGGCGCACTCGGCGCCCATGAGCCTGACCTTCTACACGGGCGCCAACTTCCCTTCGGAGTACCGGGGTGATGCGTTCGTCGCGATGCGCGGCTCCTGGAACCGCAACCCGCCCACGGGCTACAAGATCGTCCGCGTGCGCTTCGACCCGCTGGGGAACCCCACCGCGTTCGAGGACTTCGCGTCGGGCTGGCTCGGCGCGGATGGCACCACGCAGTTCGGCCGACTGGTGGGCACCGCGGTCGCGGCCGATGGCACGCTGCTCGTCGCGGACGATGCGAACGGCGTCATCTACCGCATCCGCTACGCGGGCTGAGCTTCACCCAGGGCTATCTTTGAATTCACTACCAGTGTGACACCTCCGGGCGGGTGCTCCAGGGCGCCCCGCCCGGTCCCGGTCGCTTCCTTCAGGCCGCGACGCGGCGGATGCCCCGTCGCAGCGCCAGCGAGCCCGACATCATCGAGATGCCCCGGAAGAGCACGGCGACGCCGACGAGCGTCCCCACCAGCCAGACGGAGGACGTGGGCCAGCGCGCCATGACGCTGATGCCCAGGAAGATGGAGATGAGCCCGTAGGCCAGATCCCAGCCCCACTGGGCGTAGCGGTCCATGACGGAGGTGATGGCGTGGAAGAGGCCGCTGGCGAAGAAGTAGCCGGCGAGCAACAGCGTGAGGGAGGCGAGTCCGGCCCCCGGGAACATGACGGTGAGGACGCCGACAACGGTGGTCAGGACCCCGCCCAGCATGAAGGACCAGAACGGGCCACCGCCCTCGGAGCGCATGCGCACGGCGGCGACGATCTCCGCGATGCCACCAATCACCAGCATCAGGCCCACGAAGTAGATGGTGACGACGCTGGTGAAGAACGTGGCCCCCAGCAACACGAAGCCGGCGACCGCCGTCAGCATGCCCAGCAGGAAGGGGGCACCCCAGAGGGTCGAGGTGCTTCGGGGAGGACGCTCCGGTCGAGGGTCCGGCGCGCGTTCGTATCTCGTTTCCATCGCGGTCTCCGCTGTGGTGGCTCCCTGCATCGGGCGCCCTCGGCCGCTTGCCGATCCGGGCGCGGAGACGCTGGAGACGTTTCCCCGTGGAACATGGGCGTGCCCCCAGGTGGCAACAATCCGCCCCTCCCGTCAGGGTGGGACGGGGCAGCGAGCGGATGCCGCGACAGCGCCCGCGCTCAGGCTTCGGGGCGGGCGTAGGGCGGCGTGAGGAACACCGCGCCGGGCTCCCGGCGGAACCAGGTGAGCTGACGCTTGGCGTACCGTCGGGTCTCCTGGGCCGTGTCGAGGATGGCCTCCCCGCGGGTCATCCGGCCTTCCACCACGGCACGGGCCTGCACGTAGCCGACGCTGCGCATGGGGGCGGCCTCCGCGTAGCCCTGCTCCAACAGGGCCCGGGTCTCCTCCACCAGCCCCTGGGCGAACAGCGCCTCCGCGCGCGTGTTGATGGCGGCGTACAGCGCGTCGCGGGGCGGGTTGAGCACGAACAGGCGGAAGGCGTAGCGCTCCGGCGCGAAGGCATGGGCGCGGCGGAACTCCGAGGCCGGGATGCCCGTCTGCGCGTGGATCTCCAGCGCGCGGACGACGCGCACCAGGTCCTGGGGAGGCAGCTTCGCCGCGGTCTCCGGATCCACTTCGGCCAGCCGGCGGTGCACGGCCTCCCTCCCCTGCTCCGACGCCACCGCTTCCAGTTCCGCGCGCAGGGCAGGCAGGGCACCGGGGGCGTCCACCACGCCATGCAGCAGCACGCGGAGGTACAGGCCGGTGCCGCCCACGACGAACACCGGGCGCCCGCGCGACGTGATGTCCGCGATGGCCGCGTCCGCACGGCGCTGGTACTCGGCGGCGGAGAAGGGCTCCAGCGGATCCACGACCGAGACGAGGTGGTGCGGCACGGCGGACAGCTCCTCCGGGGAGGGCTTCGCGGTGCCGATGTCGAAGGCGCGATACACCTGCTGCGAATCCGCGCTGACAACCTCGCCGCCCGCCTCCCGAGCCCAGGCGATGGCGAGCGCCGTCTTGCCCGACGCCGTGGGCCCAGCGATCACCGTCAAGGGAACCCGCGTCTCAGCCACCGTCATCCGCCTCCGACGCCCCCTGTAACGCAGACGCGTGTCTGGCGCGAGCCCCCGGAAGCGGGCCCGCATCGCGGTCCACCGCGCAAGGGGCTTCCGTGCATCGCCGCTGGGTGCGGGCCCTCCCCCATCGGCGCACTACGGCCCCTTCCCGCCAGACTCCCGCGAGTCCGCCTCCAGCCGCGTCCGCACCACCGCAGCCGCGGATGCATCGCGAGAGAACACGAGCCGCGCCGTCTCCACCGACGACAACACGCGCCCCGCGGAGGCCACGAGCGCACCCCGACCCGCGACGGTGGGTTCGGGCAACAGGGCATTGAGCAGCAGCACGCGAGCCACCGCTCCCGCCCCCTGCGCTTCCCACCGCGAAGCCGCGTCCCACGCCAGCGTGCCCACCGCGACGAGCGCGGACTCCGTGGCGCTGCTCAGCACGTTCCACGGCGTCCCGGCGGCCCGCCATCCCCCACCCTCCTCCGGCCACACCGCCACCAGCTCATCCGCGAGCACCGTCCCACCGGCGTCACGCCACAGCCCGCCCAGGGTGCTCTTGCCCGCGCCGGACGGGCCCACGAACAGCGCCGCGCGCCCTCCCCACTCCAGCCCCACGCCGTGGATGAGCAGCCCCCCGCGCCTCGCGAGCGCCGAGGCGAGCATCACCTTGAGCACCGTCTCCACGGGAAACCGTCCGTCCCCGGTGACGTCCGCATGGGTCCGGTCCTCGGAGAGCACCGCCGCGTAGTCCTCCCCCTCCACCCGCAGCGTCCCCGAAGCGCCAGCCTCCAGCCGGGGCAGCTCCCGGACGGCGGGAGGAGGCCGCGAAATCGAAGGGGCTCGCAGCACGATTCGGGCGTCGACGGGGGCGTCCCCGGCCTCCGAAGCCAGGAACGCGCCGAACACCCGCCGCAAGGTCGCGGCGAGCGCGGCCTCTTCCACGTCCAGCGCCACCGTCCACCCGGCGAGGGTGACCCGGAGCGCGGCATCACGGGGACCCGACGAGGGGCCCCCTCCACTCACGGCACGCACTCCGATTCGCCCGGGATGTTGCAGGCGGAGATCTGCGCCAGCGCGACGAAGGGCTGCTCCCACAGGATGGCGGGCGGCACGTACACGGTCGGCGCGGCCGGAGCGGGCTTCGTCGCGACCGGGCTGACCTGGAGCTGCGGAGGGCGAGGACTCATAGGAAGGGCACCGGGAAGGCGCAGAGGCGACCATCCGCCGAACCGACGTGCAGCCGGCCCACGGTGTGGTCGATGGTCGGAGTGCCGATGTCCTGCGCGGGACCCATCGACACCTGGCCCGAATCAGCGCCGGTCTCCAGCTCCAACTGGTGCACCTTGCCGTCCGAGCTGCCGACGTAGATGCGCGCCACGCCGCTCTGGTTGAGGGTGAAGGTTCCGGAGGGCCCCGCGATGGGCGTCGTCCACAACCGCGTGGGGACGTTGTTCGCATCCATCTCCCAGCGCTCCACCGTGCCGTTGGAGAGGCTGGCCACGAAGCCCCGGCCCAGCGGGCGCACGAAGTGGGTGAACGCGGAGGTCGTCGGCTGCGCGGCGAGCGACACCGACCACACCGTCGCGAGCGTGGCCGGATCCAGCCCGTACACCATGCCGTCGTTCGCGGTGACGAGGATCTGGTTGGTCGTCGCGTTGCGCACCACGCCGAACTCCAGGTCCCCCAGCGCCCGGCGTCCCAGCTCCTGGCCGGTGAGGCTGTCGAGCACCCGCAGGGTGCTCGTGCTGCCCACGCCCATCTTGGTCCCGACGTAGAGCCGGTTCGTCGTGTAGTCCACCAGCATGCCGCCGCTGACCATGCCCAGGTCCCCGGGGCGGTAGCGCCACATCAGCGCGCCCGTGGCCGCGTTCAGCGCGACCACCTGGTTCTGCGCGGCGGACGTCACGCGCGTCGCGAAGATGGCCAGGTCCACGTTCGAGTACACCGCCCGGTACGCCGGGTTCGCGTAGTCCAGCAGTTGCGTCACTGGGAACGAGCTGATGTTGCCCAGACCCAGCAAGGTGTTGCGCCACAGGAACTCGCCCGTGAACGCGTTGATCACCGCCGGGACTCCGGCCTGATCACCCACGACCAGGAACTGCTGCCCCGGCCGGCCCAGCAGCGGAACCACCGGGAAGCGGCTGCCCACCTTGGCCGTCAGCTTCACCGGCCGGAAGCGCTCCGCGCCGTCCTCCACCGGGTTGGCCGTGTTCGTGAGGCTGCCCACCACCGAATCGTTGAAGGAGCTGAAGATGCCCGCCCCCAGCGCGGTGACGGGCTGGAACAGCGTGGACAGGCCCACCGAGTAGCACCACAGCGGCTCCCCTGCCCCGTGCGCTCGCGGCGTGGCGAGCAGGCCCAGCGAGGTGGGCTGGGTGCCCGGGCCGTACCGGCGCACGTCGTCCGCGTTGAAGACGCGGTAGACGTACGTCGTGCCGTTGGTGACGGTGGTGTCCGTGAAGCTGGAGGCGGAGCTGAACTCGTCCGAGTAGACGACGGTCGCGTTGCCCAGCACGTCCCCCACCGAGTAGTGCGTGCCGCTGACGGGCGCGGTGTTTGGCGGCGCCGTCCCCTGCGAGCGCAGCACCAGGGTGCCACCGTGATTGAACGGGTTGTCCCACGTCAGCGTCACGCTGCCATCACGCGCCACACCGGTGACGCGCTGGACATCCGGCGCGCTCGTCACCGCGAGCAGCGTCATCGTCGCGCTCACGCGGATGCGCGGATCGTTGTAGCCCTGGACCAGCTCCATGCGGTGGCGGAACGCCGTGTCCCCGGTGACGGCGGAGAAGCCCGAATAGGGAACGCGGAAGGAGAGCTCGCCGCCCGGAGGGATGCCCTCGCCGGAGTTCGACTCCCAGAGGAAGTACGCGTCGTCGTAGTAGAGGGTCCAGTCAGGGACCGACTGCGGCCCGGCCGCGGCCACGGCGAAGTAGTTCACCGCCGGTTTGAAGAACTTCACCTCGATGATGGGCAGCGGACCCCGGTTCTGCACCGTGTACGTGACCATGACGTTCGTCGCCGCGGTGGACACCGCCTCGTGGCTCAGCCGTACGCGCTGCAGGACGATCTTCCCCTTGCGCGCGGTGACCAGGTCGGTCACCACCCCCGAGCCATTGAGCGTCGCGTCCGCCTGCGCCTGGAACTGGTAACTCGCGCCGGGAGCCCCGGACACCTGGTAGCGCCAGGTGAACTGCGCGGAGGCACCTGGCGCCAGCTGCGTCGTCGCCTCCGGAGAAGGCCCCGACACGAACGACGCGGTCGCGTTGCCCACCAGCACCGGCGCGCGCGGGCGCACGTTCGCGTACGTGTTCGTGGTGGACGTGTTGAGCACCGTGAGCCGCAGCGTCACCTGCTCACCGGCGAACGCATCCACCACGTCCATGTCCGCCGCCGCGACGAAGGTGCCCACGCCCACCATCTGCGAGTCGACCAGCGGCGCGGTGGTCGAGCCAGCGGTCGCGCGCGCCCGGACCCGGGCCGACACCGTGCCGGCGGCGGTCGGCTGCACGTTGATCACGAAGACGCCCGCACCCCGCCGGGGCACCGTCTTGTTGAACGGCGCTTCCTTGGTCCCGGTCGTCAGGGGCACGGAGCTCGTGGACGTGGGGTTGTCCACTGTGAGCGTCCCCGTGTTCGCGTTGGTGCGGTTCTCCACCACGACCCGGGCCACGGCGGCCCCATTGGTCGCGAGGACCCGGGGCGTCATCGTCACCGTGGCGTCCAGGCTGGAGCGCGTCCACGAATAGGTGTTCAGGTTGATGGTGTAGTTCGTGCCGTCGCACTGGTCGCGGCCATAGGTGCCCGTCACCAGCCGCTCATTCGTCTTGTCGTTCGCGCGATCCGACGGGGCCACCACGCTCAGCACGAAGCGCGCGGATTGTCCCCGCGCCAGCCCCCGCTCCGCGTCATCCGAGCAGCCCACCGTGGACTGGAACGTGAGGCGCCGCGAGTTGGCGTCGAAGTACTCAATCTTCCAATCCGGGGTCTCCGCCGCGGGCAGGCCGCCCAGGAACAGGTAGCCGTCCGGAAGGACGAAGGACACTTCCGACAGCCGGTGGTCATCCGCGGCCGACGACGTGTTCGTCACCTCCACGACGAGGTCGGACTCCTCGTCCATCACCACCCGCGCGATGGTTTCGCCGGGCGCCGGGACGAACCGGGCCGTCCAGGACTGGGAGAAGCCCACCGCGGGCAGCAACACGGCCGTGAGGAGCGTCAGGGTTCGGAGGTTCATGGCGGCGCTCACGTCACGGATCCAGGGTGAAGGGGGTGGCGGCCAGCTGCACGCCATCCAGGAAGAACCGCACCTGCCAGGTGCCCGTCATCCGCGACGACGTCACCAGCGTGCCCGCCACCGGAAGCGAGAAGCGCAGCGTGCGGGACTCCTCCGGCGGCGCTTCCACCGGCTGGCTCTGCTTCTCGTAGGGCCGGCCGCTCGGGGTGATGAACTCCACGTCCACCACGCCCCTGCCCCGGACGCCCTGGACCACGAAGTCCACGTCCACCTGCTCCACCTGGGACAGGGCCACCGGCCCGGACGCCGCGCCCACCACCCGCGCGCTGCCGGACGGGGGCGGCGCCTCCACCGGAGGCACCTCCATCTCGTCCACGGGCTCGGGCGGAGGCTGGACCTCGCTTCCGCCGCCGGCCAGCACGTCCGTCGGCTCCAGGGGGCCCGCGCTGTCGCTGCCCTGCCCCGGCGTCACCGCTGGAGGAGGCCGGGGGGACACGCCCTCCGAACACGCCGACACCATCACCGCTCCCGCCAGCACCGCCACGAGCGCTCGCATCATCGAACCTCCACAGGCGCGGCACCGGCCGGCGCGCGCACTTCATCCACCAGACCGCGTCGCTGCAGCTCCGTCAGGAAGCGCAGCGTGTCGGCCAGCACCGGGCCCACGTCGGTCGAAAACTCGAGCGCCACCTGCTCCGCCACCGCGCGGGCCGTGCGCTGCCCATCACAGAGCGCCCAGACGCGCGCCGCCGTCGCGTTGAGCCCCCGCAGGGTGCGTCCCTCCGCGTCCAGCACCAGGAAGTCCGCCCCGAACCACTCGCCCGACGCCCCCGCGCGCCTGCGCGGCACACTGGCTTCCGCGAAACTCATGAGCGGCCCGTCCTTCCCAGCCAGGTGGCCAGTCGGCGCTTCACCGTCGCGCGCCAGCGGCCCAGCCGTCGCGGGCCCACGTCCCAGTGATCCACTTCCAGCACGGCGCCCCCACGTCGCACGCGGCGCGCCTTCCCAAGGATACGGAAGACAGGCAGCGGCGGATCTTCACCCCCGCCGTTGTCCCCGCGAAGCGCGCACACGTCGCCGTCACACCAGCGCACCCGGTGCAGCACCAGCGACGACTCGAAGCGCGCCAGCACCACCTCGCCCGGACGCGGCGCCTCCACCAGGGGCTCCACCTCCGCCACGTCACCCGCACGCAACGACGGCCACATGCTGTCCCCGTCCACGGGAATCCAGCGCGGGCCATCGATCACGGATGCGGTGCGGGGAACGCTCGCCATCGGAGACGGAATCTACCCCAGCCTCTCAACGGTCGCGAATCCCCGGAGCCTCAATCCCCCAGCGATTCCCAGGACTTACGCTGCTTAACACCTTTACTCCTGGATTTGCTGGGAAGACGGGCCGACTGGCGGCCCCCCGACCCGGCGAACCGGGTCGGAGGATCAGCGCCGCTCGGGGGTGGATCACACCTGGATCAGCCCTGGGGCGCCGCCGCGGGTGCCGCCGGCAGTGAGCGCAGGGTCTTGCCCACCGAGTCCAGCTTCACGGGCACGAGGTCGCCGCCCGCCATGGGCTTGAGCTTCGCGTCCCCGCTGCGGACCTCGTCGCCGCCCAGCACCAGGGTGAAGCGGGCGCCGGACTTGTCCGCGCGCTTCATCTGGCTCTTGAGGCTGCCGCCGCGCGTGTCGAAGTCCACGTGGAAGCCCTCGCGACGCAGGCGGCTGGTCAACGCCAGCCCCGCGTCCTGGCAGGCCACGTCCGCGTCCGCCACGGCGATGAAGAGGTCCGGCTGGGCGGTGAACGTCTTGCCGCCCTCCTTCAACAGGAGCACCAGCCGGTCCAGGCCCATGGCGAAGCCCACCGCGGGCACGTCCGGCCCGCCCAGGCCCTTCACCATCTTGTCGTAGCGCCCGCCACCGCCCACGGTGCTGGCGGTGCCCAGCGCGGGGTGCGCCGCGATGAACTCGAAGACGGTGCGCGTGTAGTAGTCCAGGCCGCGCACCAGCCGGTGGTTCACCACGTAGCGGATGCCCAGCGCCCCCAGCTTGCGCTGCAAGTCACTGAAGTGCGTGCGGCACGGCTCGCACAGGAACTCCAGGACGTTGGGCCCGGCCCCGGCCACCGCCTGGCACTTCTCGTTCTTGCAGTCGAGCACGCGCAGCGGGTTGCGCTCCAGCCGCTGCTGGCAGTCCGCGCACAGCTCCTCGCGGTGCGCGTTGAGGTACTCCACCAGCTTCGCGTGGTAGGCGGGCCGGCACGCGTCGTCGCCCAGGGAGTTGACGTTCAGGGTGACGTCCGTGAGGCCCAGGGCCTCCAGGAACTGCACCACCATGTCCATCAGCTCCACGTCCTGCGCGGGCTCCTTCGCGCCGTACGCCTCCGCGCCAATCTGGGAGAACTGGCGGTAGCGGCCCGTCTTCATCCGCTCGTAGCGGAACATGGGCCCCATGTAGAACCAGCGAGACACCGGCTCCGCGTTGCTCACCGAGTGCTCGATGTACGCCCTGGCCGCGGGCGCGGTGCCCTCCGGACGCAGGGACAGGCTGCGGCCGCCCTTGTCCTCGAAGGTGTACATCTCCTTGCCGACGATGTCGGTCTCCTCGCCCACGCTGCGCACGAAGAGGGCGGTGTCCTCCACCATGGGCGTGCGCACCTCGCCGTAGCCGAAGCGGCCGAACAGCGTGCGCACGGTGTGCTCCACGAACTGCCAGACTTCGATGTCGCCGGGCAGAAGGTCGTTCATCCCCTTCACGCCGTTGATCTTCTGACTCACACGATCTCCCCGATGCGCGTGCCCATTCGCACCACCGCTTCCGGCTGGAGGCTGTCGTCCCAGCGGACCCGCTTCGGCTCGAAGCAGAGGATGACGGTGGAGCCCATCTCGAAGCGGCCCAGCTCCCCGCCCTTCTCCACCGGGATGCCCGCGCCGTAGCGGTGCACCTTGCCCGGCTGGCCGATGTGGGTGGTGATGTCCTCGTAGGACGCCTTGATGCGCGACACGCAGGTGGCGCCCACCTTCACCACCGCCACCTTGCCGGCGGGCGTCTCCAGGTACGTCACCAGCCGCTCGTTCACGCAGAACAGCGACTGCTTGTTCTTCACCGACGCGGGGTTCACCGGCCAGAACTCACCCGGGATGTACGCATACCCGGTGATGGTGCCGCCCAGCGGCGCGTGGATGCGGTGGTAGTCCCGGGGCGACAGGTACAGCGTCGTCCAGGCGCCGCCGTGGAAGGGCTTCGCGGCCTGCGCGTCCCCCAGCAGCTCGTCCACCGTGTACTCGATGCCCTTCGCCTGGAGGCACCGGCCGTTGTCCGAGTACCCCACCTGGGACACCCGGCCGTCCACCGGCGACACGACGACGTTCTTGCCCATGTCCACCGGGCGCAGGCCCGGCTTGAGGCCGCGGGTGAAGAACTGGGCGAAGGTCGGGTAGTTCTCGAAGGCGTGCTCCGCCTCCGCCATGTCCACGTTGTACGCCTTGGCGAAGGCGCGCATGGCCCAGTGGTGCACCGGCGCCGGCGCGGGCAGGCGCGTGGCCAGGCCCACCGCGGAGGACACCGCCGACTTGGGCAGCACACGCATCAACTTCATGAAGGTCTGTTCGTTCATCGAAGGTCGTCAGTCACGAAAGGGAAAAGGGGTTCAAAGGCCGGCGTCCGGGGGAACCACGCCGCCATCCTCGTAGCGCTGCACGGTCTGCATCGCGCTGGTGGGTAACAGCGCCAGCACGCGACCGTCTTCAATCAACACCATCGTGTCCGCATGGCTGGGGAACTCCAGCTGGCAGGACGGCCGCTCACTCAGCTTCCAACCCTCGCGCACGCCCCGCCCTTCCACCTGGAGGGGCATGGCGCGCTGGAAGCAGCCCCGGTAGCCGGACACCAGCTCGGAGGCCAGGCTGCCCACCTGGGGACCGGCCATGCCCGCGTCCACGCCCGCGTCCTCTTCAGGAGGGAGGGCCTGCTGCTGCGGGATGCCCGTCTGGGAGGGGTCGGTGGTGGGCAGCGTCTGGGCGCTCTCCACCGCGCGCTGCTGCTCCGCGGCGGCCGACATCATCCGCGCGCGGCCCTCTTCAATGCGGCGCAGCAGGTCCTGCGCCGCGACGGAGTCCACGCTGTCGGCGGGCACGCGCTGCAGCAGCGCTTCAATCTCCCCCGTCGCCGGATCCAGGTACGCATCGTCCAGCTTCTGCGCGTACAGCGAGCTCCAGCGCTTCGTGGCCTGCTCGTACTCGGGTGACGGCGGCGCCGGCGAGCGACGGCACCCGGACGCACCGAGCATGAGCAGGAGGGCGGCGAGACCAAGGCCCATGACGGGCCGCATCGGACGGGGGACCAGGGGGCGCACGGTCCCGGTTTATGCCACCTTCCGTCCGGGCGCGCCGCTTTTCCGTACCCCGGGCGTCAGGAGCTCAGACGCCCAGGAACAGCCGCTTGCCGAAGTTCAGCGCGAGGTCCGCGTCGAAGATCTTCTGCGCGGACGTCTCGATGTCGTACTCCACGCGCAGGTACTCCACCGTGCGCGCGTCCGTGTCGCAGATGACGAAGCAGGCCCGGTTGTCGTAGTCGCGCGGCTGCCCCACGCTGCCCACGGAGACGATGTACTTGTAGCCCTTGCGCAGCACGAACTTCTGCGCCACCACGTCGTTCACCTCGCCGTTGCCAATGGCGAACGCCCGGCACAGGTGGCTGTGGCCGATGAACGTCACCTCCGGCAGCTCCGCCACGTACGGCGTCAGCTCCCGCGCCTGCTCCAGCGCGAAGATGTACTCGTACGCCTTCGGATCGATGGGCGAGCCGTGGCAGAAGCCCACCTCCCCGATGCGGTAGGTGTACGGCAGGCTGCGCAGCCAGGCCAGGTTCTCGTCGGAGAGCACGTTGGCGCTCCAGTCGAGCGCGTGCCGGGCGGCGTCGTAGTAGTACGAGTAGTCCATCCGCCCGGCCACCGCGGCGTCGTGGTTGCCCAGCAGCGTGATCTCCGCCACCGAGCGCACCAGCTCGCAGCACGGGTTGGGGGACGCCCCATACCCGACGATGTCCCCCAGCGACACGAAGCGGTCCACCTTCTGGTGCTCCGCCACCCTCAGGACCTCCGTGAGGGCCTCGATGTTGGAGTGGATGTCGGAGATGACGGCGATGCGCATGGGGAGCCTATGGGGAGGTCTGCTGCTGGGAGATGATGCGCCGCAGGCTCGCCAGCGCGTTCGCGTCCAACGCTTCGAATCTCAGGCCCATGCCCGGGGGCCGGCCGACAGGCTGCTCACCTCCGCGCAACCACACCACGGTGGCCTCGGCATGCAACGCCGTGTCCGCCTCCTGCGACAGCCGCACCTGCGCCCGCGAACCCTTCGCCAGGGGCGTGCTCGTCCTCAGGAAGAGTCCGCCCTCGCTCAGGTTGGCGATGCGCGCATACAGGGTCACGTTCTCACCCTCGCACCAGCAGCGCAGGTGGGTGCCAACCCGCGCGTGCTTTCGGTTTTCGCTCAACCCGTGACCTCCCGGCAGGGGCCTCTCCGCCCACCATCGGGCTGAAAAAGGGTGGCCGTGCCGGATTTATTCATCCACTGCGTTACGGCGAGCCTAGGAAAGGTGGGAGCGACCCGTCAAGTTCCACACCGGGCCGCCCGCGCTTCCTGGCTGGCGGGGCTTCAGCCCAGGGGTCCCAGGTCGTCGAAGTGGGTGAGCTTCTTGAACTCGGCGAAGCGGGCGTGGATCTCCGGGCGCTGCACCTCGCGCAGGCGCTCCAGGCTGAACTTCTCCACGGTGAAGGAGGCCATCACGCTGCCCATGACCATGGCCTTGCGCAGCAGCTGCCCGTCCACCTTGTCGGAGGCCGCGGTGGCCAGGGTGCCCATGAAGCCGCCGGCGAAGGTGTCACCCGCGCCGGTGGGGTCGAACACCTCCGACAGGGGGAACGCCGGGCAGGCGAAGATGTGGTCCTGGTCGAAGAGGAGCGCGCCGTGCTCGCCGCGCTTGATGACCACGCGCGAGGGGCCCATGGCCAGGATGGCGCGGGCGGCCTTCACGACGTTGTGCTCGCCGGACAGCTGGCGCGCCTCCGCGTCGTTGATGAAGAGCAGGTTCACGCGCTTCAGCGTCTTCAGGAGCGCGGGGCGGCTGCCCTGGATCCAGAAGTTCATCGTGTCGGCGGCCACCAGCCTGGGCGCCTTCACCTGATCCAGCACGCGCGACTGGAGCTCCGGGTGGATGTTGCCCAGGAAGACGTAGGGCGTCTCCCGGTAGGCCTGCGGCAGGTTGGGCGAGAAGGACTCGAAGACGTTCAGCTGGGTGTCCAGCGTCTGCGCCTCGTTGAGCTCCCAGCCGTACTTGCCCTTCCAGCGGAAGGTGCGACCGGCCTCCCGGGTGAGCCCCTCCAGGTCGATGCCGCGCCCGCGCAGGAACTGGAGGTGGGCCTCCGGGAAGTCCTCCCCCACCACCGCCACCAGCTGCACCGGCCCGAAGAAGGACGCCGTGGTGGAGAAGTAGGTGGCCGAACCGCCGAGCACGTCATCCTTCTTGCCGAAGGGCGTTTCCAGCGAGTCCAGCGCGATTGAACCGACGACGAGAAGGGACATGCGGGCTTCCTGGGGAGTGACCGGGCGCGGACGGCGGCGTCAGGGCACGGCGCTTCATCAAGGGAAACCCCGTGCCCGTGCCGGGTACGACACCTGCCCCGCAAGGTCAAGGGTTCAAGGGCGCCCCAAGGGGGCACCCCCGGGGCAGGCGGCACCCGCCTAGAAGGCGGGGATGCCCGTGGTGACAATGAGGGACTTCAGGTCGTCGTCGGTGAAGAAGAAGCCCGCGCCGAAGAAGAAGTCGCGGCCGGCGATGAGGCGCTTGGTGGTCGCGTCACGCTGCCGGGCGTTGATGATGTCGTCCATGCCCGCGACCACGAACAGGTGGTCGAACGCCTGGGCGCGCAGCGTGGCGCGCAGGCGCGGGTAGCGCAGCTCGTCCGCCGTGAAGTTGAACGCGTCCATCCGCAGGGTGAGCGCGTCGTCGAAGAAGTGCAGGTCCGCGCCCACGCCACCGGTGGATTCGATGAGGCCCACGCGCAGGGTGGTGAAGTAGTAGCGCTTGGCGAACTGGAGGCTGACCTTGAAGGACTCCTTGGTCACCTTCTGCGTCTGGATGACCGGGTCCCCCTCCGACGGCGGGTTCGTCTGCACCACCTGCGTGCTCACCGAGCCGCGGGGGTCGTCGATGATCTCCAGCAGGTAGTACTTGTCCGGCTTGGGGATGAGCCGCAGCGACAGGCCGTTCTTCGACGCGCCCTGGGACACCAGGTACGTGCTGAACAGGCCCACCTCCGTCTGGAGGTTGGTGAGGCGGGTGGTGAAGTCGGAGACGTCAGTGATGGCCTCGCTGACGCGCTGGCCCAACTGCTCGTCGGCGAGCAGCGCGCCCGCGGCGCCCTCGCCGTCCTTCACCTTGCGGGTGATGTCCTCCAGGTTGGCGAGCGTGTTGTCCAGCCGTCCCAGGGTCTGCTTGAGGCTGGAGACGCTCTCCTTGAGCTCCCCTTCCCCGCTGCCCACGATGTTCTTGACGGTGCCCAGCACCTCGCGGACGTCCTTGGTGATCATCTCCACGTTGGTGACGATGCGGCCCACCTCCGCCCCGTTGCTCTGGGTGATGGCGCGCACGTCGGAGGACACGCCCTCCACGTTCGCCATGATGGTGTCCAGGCGGTCCGTGTTGCGGCGCACCGTCGCGTCCACCGAGTCCGACAGGCGGACCAGGTTCTCCACGATGCGCTCCAGGGAGCCTGCGCCCTTCTCCCCGCCCAGCACCTCGCGCAGCGCGCCCGTCACCTGCTGGATGTCGGAGGTGATCTGCGACAGGGACTCGAACACCGCCTCCATGCCCTGGGTGTCGATGACGCGGCGGATCTGCCCCCCGTTCTCCAGCGCGGGGGCCTGCTCCGTGCCCGGGTTCAGATCCAGCAGGTAGTCGCCCAGCAGCGACTCCGAGCGCTTGGTGATGGCCGCGTCCTGGCGCACGTCCACGCCGTTGCGGATCTTCAGCCAGACCTTGGCGCGGGTGCCCTCCAGGGTGATGTCGCTGATCTCCCCCACGGGGATGCCGGCGATCTGCACCCGGCCGCGCACGGCGAGGCCGGAGGCGTCCCGGAAATAGGCCCACACCTGGGTGGACTCCCGGTCGCTCAGCCCACCCTTGCGGGCGAACAACACGAACGTGACCAGGAAGGCCCCGGCGGCGATGACCAGCAGGCCCACACGGAAGGGCGTGACGAGCTTCTTCACCTGATGTGACTCCGAACGCTACCGGCCGCGCGCGACTCTAACCATTTGCATGCCGGGTGCCAGCTTTTCATGGGATGCGGAAGTCCTTGCGGTCCCTAGTTCTTGCCAAACCACGTCTGGAGGAAGACCTGGACGGCCGGCTGCGAGGACTCGCGCAGCTGCTCCGGGGGGCCGTTCTCCACGATGACGCCCTTGGAGAGGAAGGCAATCTGATCCGCCACGTTGAAGGCGGAGGCGATGTCGTGGCTGATGACCACGCTGGTGACGCCCAATTCCTTCTGCGCGGTGAGGATCATCTCATCCACGGAGTCGGTGGTGATGGGGTCCAGGCCGGTGGTGGGCTCGTCGTAGAGGACGACCTTGGGGTCCAGCACGACGGCGCGCGCCAGGCCCACGCGCTTGCGCATGCCGCCGGACAGGTCCGCGGGGAAGCGGCCCTCCACCTCCGGCTTGAGGCCCATCAGGTCCAGGCGCTTGCGCACCTTCTCCCGGATGGCGTCCTCCCCCAGGGAGGTGTGCTGGCGCAGGGGGAAGGCGACGTTCTCGAACACGGTCATGGAGTCGAAGAGCGCGGCGGCCTGGAACACCATGCCGAAGCTGCGGCGCACCTGCTGCAGGCCCTGCACGCTCATGGGGACGATGTCCTCCCCGTCGATGACGACCTTGCCGGTGTCGGGCTTGAGCAGGCCGATCATGTGCTTCATCAGCACCGTCTTGCCGGAGCCGGAGCCGCCCAGGATGACGCAGGTGCTGCCCGCCGGCACGGTGAGGTTGATGCCGGTGAGGACCTTGTTGGGACCGAAGGTCTTGTGCAGGTCCACGATGTCGATCATCGGCTTCTTCGACCCGGTGGACGCGGGCGGAGCCGAGGGGGAGTCCGGCGGGCCCATCAGTGCATCATCATGCCGACGATGAAATCGAGGATGAAGATGGACAGGGCGCTGGCCACCATCGCCTCCGTGGTGGCCTGCCCCACGCCCTTGGCGCCGCCGGAGGCGTTGTAGCCCTTGAAGCAGCAGATGAGGGCCACGGCCAGGCCGAAGATGGCGCCCTTGATGAGGCCCTCATAGACGTCCGAGGGCGACATCCACTGCTGGGTGCGCGACAGGAAGGTGCCGGGGGAGATGCCCAGGCCGAACACCGCGACGATGTAGGCACCCGTCATGCCCGTGGTGTTGAAGAGCATGGTGAGGGCCGGGACCATGAACAGGCCCGCCAGCACCCGGGGCACCAGCAGGTACTGCACCGGGTTGACGGCCATGGTCTCCAGCGCGTCCACCTGTTCGGAGACGCGCATGGTGCCCAGCTCCGTGCACATGGCGGAGCCGGCGCGCATGGTGACCATCAGGGCGGCGAACACGGCGGACAGCTCGCGGGTGAGCGTCAGCGCCACGGTGGGACCCACCAGGCTCTCCGCGTCGAACAGGGCGAAGGCGGTGGACGTCTGGAGGGCGAACACCATGCCGGTGAAGCTGCCGGTGAGCCCGACGATGAAGATGGAGCCCACCCCCACGAAGTCCAGCTGGGTGAACAGGTTGTGCAGGCGGTAGGGGCGCCGGACGCTCCAGCGGAAGATGTCCAGGCCCATGGCGACCACGCCGCCAATGGTGGCGACGACGTCGATGAGCCCCTTGCCGAAGCCCTCCACCGACTGGACGAAGGCGCCGGTGAGCCGGTTCGGTTTGCTGGGGGTTTCGGTGGTCATGCGTTCAGTCCGGCTACTCTACGTGCCCCGGACGCGCGCACAAGCGAACTCCCTTGCCGGGTTATCCCACCCCCTCCGCCATGGCTGGTGGGCAGGGGGGCCTCCCGCGTGGCGAACAGGTGGGATGCGATGGGGCTTTCTCCTCCAGGGGGAGGCCGTTATGTTCCGCGACCCTTTTCCTTCCACGCCCGGCGCGCCCTTCTGGGGAGTTGCCGGGCCAGAGCGACACAACAGCATGGCTACCCTGAAGGTCGGCGGCGAGGTGGATTCCCTCTGCACCCGCTGCAAGATGTCTCTCGCTCACACCATCCTGGCGATGGTCGGTCCGAAGATCGCCCGCGTCCGCTGCAACACGTGCAACGGGGAACACGCGTTCCGCGGCAAGCCCGGCACCACGGACCGCCCCACGAAGGCCGCCACGGCGAAGGCCGCGCGCGCCGCCAGCGGCACCACGCGCACGACGCGCGCGGAGAAGATCGTCATCTCCTTCGACGAGCAGCTCGCGGGCAAGGACATCGCCAGCGCGCCCAAGTACAGCCCCAAGGACACCTACCGGGTGGATCAGGTCATCCACCACCCGACCTTCGGCGTCGGCCTGGTGACCGCGGTGCGCGGCGACAAGGTGGACCTCACCTTCCGCTCCGACACCAAGACGCTGGTGCACGGACGGGGCGGCGGCGCGCCCGCGGATCGGCCTGCCTTCAGCCCGCCGTCCAAGATGAACTCGGGCCCGGCGGACAAGCCCATGGCCGAAGTGCCGATGGACGAGGAGCTGCCCGAGGTCGCGATCCTGCCCTCGGATGAGGAGCTGGACAACGCCGCGCCTGCCGAGGATTGACCGGAGGCGGGAGCGGCGGTCAACTGGGGCGCTGGTTTCCCCGTATGCGCCCGCCGCTCCTCATCGCCGTCCTCCTCGGGCTGTCGCTCGCCGCCGTGGCACGGGCGGAGCCGCCGGAGGTGGAGGCGACGCCCGGGCACGTGGTGCTCGGCAAGGACACGGCCGTGGTGGTGCGGGTGCGGGTGCCTCGGGGCGCCGGCCCCGTGCGCGCGGCGGCCTCGTCCGGCACCTGGGACGCGGCGCGGGTGGAGGGCGGCGCGGAGCGCGTCTTCCGCTGGACCCCGCCGGCGGTGCGTCATCCGCTGTGGGCCGTGCTCGCCTTCTGGGTGGAGGACGGACGGCCCCCGGAAGTCACCCCGGTGCTCATCCCCCTGCTGGGCCGGACGACGCTGGACGTGTCCACCGCGCCGGGCGCGGAGGTGGTGGTCGCGGTCGGTGACGCCCGCTTCGGCCCGGTGACCGCGGACGCGCGCGGTCGCGCGCAGGTGCCCGTGGAGGTGCCGCCGGACACGAAGGAGGCGCGCGTGCTCGCGACGCGGGGCGCGCTCACCACGGACCGGAGCGCGCCGCTGGCGGTGCCCGCCCAACGTCCGCTCGTCGTCGCGCTCACGCCGGATCCGCTCTCCCCGGAGGACGGGGGCTGGTTGATCCTCGCGGGCCTGGACGGCACGGTGCCCGCGTCGGAGCTGGAGCTCACCGCGGAGGGCGCCACGCTGAAGGCCGAGCCCTCCGTGAAGCGGGCCCGCTTCACGGTGCATCCGCGCGAGGGGGCCTCGCGCGTGTCCGTCACCGCGAGCTGGCGCCAGGTGGACCCCTCGGCGGAGCCCTTGAAGGAGGTGCGGGCCGAAGCAGGCGTGCTGCCCGCGCGGCCCCGGCCCCAGACGCCAACGGAGGTCACCGCGCCCCCCTCCCCTGCCCCGTCCCCGGTGGCCGCTGCCCAGCGCGCGGCCGGCGAGCGGCTCTCGCTGTTCCTCCTGGGCGGCGCCACGTTCGCGCGCGGCGCCAACGACGGACCGCTGCTGTCACTGGGGGTCTCCGTTCCCCTGCCGGTGTGGCACGGGCGGCTGGCGGCGGAGGCGGAGGCGGGGCTGCGCTACGCGATGTTCGACGCGCGGACGGAGCCCGTGCACTCGCGCGTGTGGGGTGTTCCCCTCCTTCTGTCCGCGCGGATTGCCGTTTTCCAGCAGGGCTCCTTCCGCCTGGACGGCCGTGCAGGCGGAGGAGTGCTGCCTTTCAGTCACCGCCTCACCAACGATGCGACTCGCACTCCGGACGACTTCCCCGCGACGGTGGATGAGCGCAGAGTCGCGGCCATGGGCTTCCTGTCCGTGCAGGGCGCGTATGACTTCGGGCGCTGGAGCCTCCTCACGGAGGTGCGCGGCGCGCTGGCCCCCATCGAGACGCCGTCGCTGCGAGCCCAGTTGGGTGGCGTGTCCGTGTCCGCGGGGCTGAGGTTCGTTCCGTGAAGCGGGCCGCGCTCGCGCTGCTGGGGTGCGCCGTGCTCGCGTGGGCCTGCGCCGGAGGCTCCACCGGGCTGCCGCAGCCGAGCATCCTGTCGGTGGAGCCGGACACGCTGCTGGTCAACGCGAAGGACGCGGAGCTCACCGTGCGCTTCGACGCGCGGTACGCCGTGTCCGTGGACTACGGCAAGGAGACGGTGGACGCCCACCTCATGGAGACGGGCCGCGTCTGGCTGGATGAGACGGAAGCGACGGTGACGCACTTCGATCCCTCGGGCGTCGTCATCGTGACGGTGCCGCGGGGGCTGGGCGCGGGCGCGCACTCCGTTCGCCTGCGCCTGGAGGACGGGCGGGAGGCGGAGCAACAGGACGCCCTCACATTGAAGCCTCCCGGACAGGACAAGGAGACGGATCCCGAAGAGGAGGACGCCGGGATCCTGATGGCGACCGACGCGGGGGCCATGGACGAGGACGCGGGGACGGACGCGGGCCCCCATCCGGAGGATCCCATCCTCGAAGGCGACATCACGGGGTTCAACTTCGAGCCCATCGAGGGCGCGCGCACGAGCCGGCAGTCCTTCTCCATCACCGTGCACGCCGAGGGGCCGAGGGCCGCGCACTTCGGCGGCTCCCTGGAGCTGACCTCGTCGCGCGGCAAGGTGACGCCGAAGAAGATTGGTCCCTGCGGCGGCGGCGTGTGCACGGAGCTCGTCGTCGTGGACGCCACCGAGGGCCCCGTGCAGCTCTTCGTGCTGGACGGCTACGGCGTGGGCGGCACGTCCAACAGCTTCATGCTGGCCCCCTCCCCGTAGGCTCCGCGCCCGTCACCCGGACGCGCGCAGCAGCTCCAGGGCCCGCAGCATGTCCGGAGGCAGCGGGGCCTCCACCGTGCGCGCCGCGACGCCCGGCAGCGCCGGCCACTCCACGCGCGCCGCATGCAGGGGCGTGCGCGCCAGCACCGCGTCGCTCCCCTGCCCTCCCAGGTCGCTCCCGGTGAGGGGCGCCTCGCGGCCGTACTGGTGGTCCACGAGCAGGGGGTGGCCCAGGAACAGCAGGTGCACGCGGATCTGGTGCGTGCGCCCCGTCACCGGCTCTGCCTCCACCAGCGAGGCGTTGGCGAAGGTCTCCACCGGGCGCACCCGGGTGCGCGACGTTTTGGCGTCCGGCTCATCCGGGCGCGCGACGCGCATGCGGCCCTTGCGGCCCGCCACGAGCGGCGCGTCCACCCACTGGGGGGCCTCCAGACGGCCCTCCACCAGGGCCCGGTAGCGCTTGCGCACCTTGCCCGCCTCGAAGGCCTGGGAGAGCGCGCGGTGCACGGCCGCGTCCAGGGCGAAGACGAGGACGCCGGACGTGTCGCGATCCAACCGGTGCACCACGAACACCTTGCGGCCCAGCTCCGCCTCCAGCGTGTCGCGCAGGCACGGGCCGCCTTCGCGGCCGGGGATGACGAGCACCCCGGCCGGCTTGTCCACCACGAGCACCCCCGCGCCGTCGAAGAGGATGCGGGCGCCGCCGCTCATTCGTAGTCCGAGGCAGGCACCACGGTGATGGGGCCCAGCCCTTCGAGCAGCGGCTTCACCTCCGACGCCTTGCCCAGCACGACGATGACGGGCTTGTCCGCGAACGCGTACTTCTTCGCCACGCGGGCCACGTCCTTCGGCGTCACCGCGCGCAGCCGGTCGCGGAACTTCTCCACCCAGTCGTCCCCCAGGCCGTGCATGCGGATGTCCGCGATGACGGACGCGACGGACTCGTTGGTCTCCGTGCGCAGCGGGTACAGGCCGGCCAGGTAGCTCTGGGCGTCCTTGAGCTCGCGCGGCTTCAGGCCGCCGTCGCGCACGCCGTGGATCTCCTCCAGCGCCACGTCGATGATCTCCCGCGTGGAGGCCGTCTTCGTGAACGTGGACAGCGCGAAGACGCCGCCCGCGCTCATCGTGTCGAAGTAGGAGCTGACGCCGTAGGTGAGGCCCCGGTTGACGCGGATCTCGTTCATCAGCCGCGACGTGAACCCGCCGCCCAGCGCGATGTTCATCGCCGTCGCCGGGAAGTAGTCCTCGTGGCCCAGCCAGAAGCCCGGGCCGCCCAGGCGCACCTGGGACTGCGTCTGGTCCGGCTTGTCGATGAGCAGCACCTGCCCGGCCTTGGCCAGCGGCTCCTGCTTGCGAGGCAGCTCCGTGGGCGCGTCCGGACCGCCCGTCCAGCCGGCGAACGCGCGCTCCGCCTCCGCCGCCACCGTCTCCGGCGCGATGGCGCCCACCACCGTGAGCATCGACACGCGCGGGCCCATGCGCTCGGCGTGGAAGCGCACCACGTCGTCGCGGGTGAAGGTGGACACGGTGCGCTTGATGCCGCCCAGGTCGCGCCCGTAGGGGTGGTCTCCCCAGAGCAGGCGGCTGAAGGCGCGGTCGGCGATGGAGGACGGGTCGTCCAGGTCGTTGGCGAACTGCGCCAGCGCGCGCTCGCGCGCGTCCACCACCTCCTGCTCCGGGAACGTGGGCTCGCGCACCACCTGCCCCAGGATGTCCAGCATCGCGGAGAAGTGCTCCGCGGGCGTCGTCAGGTAGACGGACAGCACGTCCTCGTTGACGCCCGCGTAGAGGCTGGCGCCCACGAACTCCACGGCCTCGCTGATGGCGTCCGCATCCAGCTTCTGGGTGCCCCGACGCAGCAGGCGCGCGGAGAAGTCCGCCAGGCCGTCCTTGCCCGGGGGATCCCACACGCCGCCCGCGCGCATCACCAGCCGCACGGAGACGAGCGGCAGCGGTCCCCGCTCCGCGGCGATGACCTTCAGGCCGGTGGAGGTGGTGCTCTCATGCAGCTCCGGCAGCTTGAGCGCGCCGGTGGCGGCGGACTTCGGCACCAGGGCGAGCTTCGCCTTGGCGGCGGGCTTGGAGCGCGCCGGCACCCGGGCGCGGACCTTCTCGCGGGCGCTGGCGGCCTGTTTGCGCACGGCCTTGGCGGCCTTGCGGACGGTCTTCTTCACGGCGGCGATTTTTCGGGAGGCCATACGCGGGAGGGGTTTCCTCGCGGGACGCTTCAAGCGTCCGCGTCCTCGCCGGGCTCGATGGCGCCGGCTTCGGGCTGGAGGG
>NZ_JAPNJY010000018.1:0-30194 GCF_026626625.1 Corallococcus sp. BB11-1
CGCCGTGGTCCACCCAGAACAGGACAACGGACTTCAGCTCCTTCCAGAGGGCGTCCCGCGCGGGCCCCATCCAGTCGAAGTTGACGATGTCCTCGTAGCGCTTGGGTGGGTTCTCCGCCGTCTTGATGGTGCCGTCCGGACGGTGCTGGAACCACTCCGGATGCTCCTTCACGTACGGGTGGTCCGGCGCGCACTGGAACGCCAGGTCCAGCGCCACCTCGATGCCGTGCGCTTGCGCCGCGTCCACGAACGCGCGGAAGTCCGTGAACGTGCCCAGCTCCGGGTGGATGGCCTTGTGGCCTCCCTCCCTGGCGCCAATGGCCCACGGGCTGCCCACGTCCCCGGGCTGCGCGTTGAGGGTGTTGTTCCTGCCCTTGCGCGCGGTGCGGCCAATGGGGTGGATGGGCGGGAGGTAGACGGTGTCGAAGCCCAGCTTCTGGATGTAGGGCAGCCACCCTTCCGCATCCTTGAAGGTGCCGTGCGTCTTGCCGTCGCGCTTCGCCGAGCGCGGGAAGAACTCATACCAGGCGGCGTTGCGCGCCTTCTCCCGGTCCGCGAACACCTCCAGCACCGGGTCGTAGCGGCTCGCGAGCCCGCGGTCCGGGTGTCGCGACGCGACGTCCGCCAGCTCGGGTGACAGCGCGACGAGCAGGTGCTCCGGAGAGGGCGGGGTGCGCAGGCGGGCCCCCGCCTCGGCGAGCGTGCGGGCGTCCTCCACGGACACGTCCCGCGCACGCGCGGCGGCCCCTTCCAGGAGGGCGGCCCCTTCGAGCAGCTCGCTCTTCACGTCGCGGCCCGCGTCCACCTTGCGCTTCAGCTCGTGCGCCCAGGTGCGGAAGAGATCCGGCCACGCTTCAATCGTGTATTCGTAGCGGCCATTGTGGGCCAGGGGGATGACCCCTTCCCACGCGTCGTTGCTGCGGGGTGTGAGGGGCACCTCCGCCCATTCCGTCTGCTGGGCGGCGGGGGTGACCTGACGCCAGCGCGCGACGGCCACGAGGACGTCGTGGCCTTCCTTGAAGATGTCCGCGCGGACGGTGAGGCTCTCCCCGGCGATGCGCTTGATGGCGTAGCGCCCTGCGTCCAGCTGCGGCTGGACGTTCTCGATGAACACGCTTCCGAGTCGGTCGGTCATATCGGCTGGCGGTGCCTTATAGGACTGTGAGTGGGTGGCTCCAGGCGGCAATGTGCGGGTGTTGTTGATTGAAGAGGGCGACCGCCTGGTCGCGTTGGCCGGTCAACGTTAGGGATGGAGGGGACAGGCGACTACCCTGAGGGGCTGGGTGAACGGGCTTCAATGGTTGAAGCTGGGATCCGCCCCACCGGTTGCGGTATCCGGGACGAACATGGCGCCTACCGACTCCTCCGCCCAGCAAGCGAGTGACCTGTCGGCTGATCGCGACCTGCTGCGGCAGGTGGCGCTCGGCGAAGCGGATGCCATGCGCGCTGTCTATGCGCGGTGCTCCGCGCGGGCGTACGCCATCGCGGTCCGGTTGCTGCCCACGCGCGCGGACGCGGAGGAGGTGCTGCAGGAGACCTTCCTGGACGTGTGGCGGCGTGCGCGCGAGTTCGATCCGGACCGTGGGGGCCTGGAGACGTGGGTCACGACCATCGCGCGCACGCGCGCCATCGACCGGCTGCGTTCACTGGGGACGGTGTCGCGGATGGTGGAGGGCGCGAGCCAGCAGCCTCCGCCAGTGAGCGCCACGCCGATGGCGCCGGACGTCTCCGCGTCCACGAAGCAGGAGCAGGAGCGGGTGCGCGCGGCGCTGACGCAGCTGCCGCCGGAGCAGCGCGAGGTGGTGATGCTCGCGTACTTCGAGGGCCTGTCGCAGAGCGACATCGCGCAGAAGACGGGGCATCCGCTGGGCACGGTGAAGACGCGGGCGCGGCTGGCGTTGGAGAAGCTGGCGGTGCTGTTGGAAGAGCGCGCCGCGGCGGCCTCCGGTTGAGCTGAGCAGGACACTCCTCCGGGCCCGCGGGGACGGGCGGTGGAGCAGGCCCGGGCCGTGGCTGCCTTGCCGCCGCGGGTGCGCACCCCAAACGTTGCGACTGTTTCGGGAACCCCAGGGAGGGGTGGACATGCGCAAGGTGAAGGATCCGGGTGTGGCGTTGATGAATGAGCGGGAGATGCGGCTGGTGATGGCGAGCGCCCCGCGCAACCTGATGGAGCTGTCGGAGCGCGAGCTCAAGGGGATGGTGAAGCGGGCGCGCGGCATGATGGACAAGTACACGCAGCGCTCGCACATGTTGCGGCGGGAGGCGTCCGGCAAGCGCGTCCCCACGCGCAGCCGCAAGGCGGAAGGGGACATGAACACCCGGCGCAAGGCGGCGCTGTTCCGCACGGCGCTGTCGCGCTTCGAGACGCAGCTGGGCCGGATGGAGAAGGCGGAGATGCGCAAGGCGCGTCCGGCGATGCGCAAGCGTCCGGCGATGCGCAAGCGTCCGGCGGCGAAGCGGGCGACGGGCACCACGGCCCGCGTCACGCCCCTGCGCAAGAAGACCACGATGGCGAAGCGGGTGGCGCGGCCCGCGGGCTACGCGCGCCGGACGACGGCGAAGGGCGGGGCGCGCAAGGCGCAGGGGTTCCCGTCCATGAAGTCGCAGGCGCACCGGGCCGCGCAGGGCCGCCGGACGCAGGCGCGGCGCGACTCGATGCGGTAGCGGCCCGTGGCCCGTCCGCCTCACGGAGGGTGCGTGGGGCGGGGGCCGTGGATGCGGGCCTGCGTGTCGCGCCGGCTCGCCAGGGGCGCTCCTGGTGGTAGGAGTGCCGGACCATGTGGAATCGATGGACCATTGGTATCGGCCTGGTGTCGGGCGTGGCCCTCGCGGTCGTGCCCGGGGTGCTTTCCCGGTTCGCGCCCGGCGCCTACGAGACGGCGCGCTCGCTCGCCCCCTCCTTGCCCTACCTGCTGCTTCCGCTGAGCGGGCTGCTGGCTCTCTATTACCTGCCCCGCTATCGCAAGAGCCGGGAGCTCACCGACGAGGGGCTCCGGTTGTTGTCGGAGGGGAGGGTGGCCGCGGCGCTCGAGCGTTTCGAGGCGTCGCGCCCCCTGGCCAAGGTGCGGATCATCCCCACGTTCAACATCGGCATCAGCCGGCTCCAGCTCTGGCAACTGCCGGTGGCGGAGCGTGAGCTGACGAGCCTGGAGGCGAGGACGGATCTCACACCGGAGTTCCGGGCGGTGCTGTCCGCGACGCTCGCGCTGGTGTTCGCGATGGATGGGCGGTTGACGCTGGCCGAACAGCGGCTGGCGACGGTGAGGACCCAGGGCGCGAACCCCCACCTGCTGGCGGTGCTCGCCTCCGCCGTGGTGGCCTGCCGCGCAGGACGTTGGGAGCAGGCGCGCCAGCAGCTCGGGCACTCCTCGCTGCGAGAGCTCACCGGGCCGTTGCGGGGTCTGCGCGATGCGCTGGAGGCCTGGTGCCAGGAGCACCTCACCGGAGCGCCCCAATCCGTGGATGCCGTCGCGGTGTTCGGAGAGGCAGCCCCCGATGTGCTGGAGGCCTGCTGGCCGGAGCTGGTGGCGTTCCTGGTGGAGCGCTCCTCCCGGGGTGTGGCGGGGAGCGCGTAGCCTTCAGGGGCCGGGCCTCAGGAGAAGCGCACCACGAAGGCCGCGAGCAGCGGGCCCGCCGCCTGTCCGTCCGCCGTGGAACGCGGGCCGCCCTCCGTGAGCCGCGCGCCCAGCTCCTCCAGCGCGGGCTTCATCTCCTCGAAGGCGCGGGCCGCGTCGCCAGCGTTGTCGAAGAAGCGCGGGTGCCGCAGCCAGCCCGCGATGCCGCAGGTGATGGAGTGGAAGGAGCGCGCCTCATCCGCTTCGTAGGTGAGGCGCAGGTTGCCGCGAAAGCCCTCGTCGCGCACCACGAGGCCCCCCTGGCTGCCTTCGCCTCCCAGCGTCGCGCCCGCCTCGTAGTCAGTCCAGCCCGCGTCCTGATCCATGCCTCACCCTTAGCACCGCGCGCGGGCGCATGGGCGGAGTGTCAGGGCAGCGCCATGACGTTCCGCCAGGCTCCGGTCAGGAGGGCCGGGGGTGGCGGCTCCGGGGTTGCGCTCCGGTTGTCGCCTTCCCGCCACTGCCCCAGCTTTGACGTGGGCTTCAGTAGGGGGGCCGCCTTCATGACCGTCGAGACGTTCCAACCACCGCGCTACTCCGAGGAGATCGTCCCCTTCCTCGCGGGTGACGGTCGCGCGCTGCACCTGGTGCACCTGCGCGGCCATGAGGAGCCGGTCAAGGGGCCGGTGGTGCTGGTGCACGGCGCGGGCGTGCGGGGGAACATCTTCCGCGCCCCCGTGCGCCAGACGGTGGTGGATGCGCTCATCGACGATGGCTACGACGTGTGGCTGGAGAACTGGCGCGCGAGCATGGACGTGGAGCCCGGCGAGTGGACGCTGGACCAGGCCGCCGTCCTGGACCACCCGGCCGCCATCCAGACCGTGGTGAAGGAGACGGGGCACGACACCGTCAAGGCCGTCATCCACTGTCAGGGCTCCACCAGCTTCACGATGGCCGCGGTGGCGGGGCTGCTGCCGGAGGTGGACGTCATCGTCAGCAACGCGGTGTCGCTGCACCCGGTGGTGCCGGCCTCCGCGCGGCTGAAGCTGAAGTACGCCGTCCCCCTGGTCTCCCACCTGACGCCGTACCTGGATCCGCAGTGGGCCTACGGCGGCCCCACGCGCACGGCCCGGGCGCTGACGCGCGTGGTGGAGGCGACGCACCACGAATGCGACAACCTGGTCTGCCGCTGGACGAGCTTCACCTACGGCACGGGCTTCCCGGTGCTGTGGCGGCACGAGAACCTGAACGCCCGCACGCACGACTGGCTCAAACACGAGTTCGGGCCGGTGCCCTTCAGCTTCTTCCGCCAGATGTACGCGAGCGTGCGCGCCGGCCACCTGGTGCCCGTGGAGCACTTCCGTGCGCTGCCGGAGGACCTGGGCGAGCGCGAGCCCCAGACGGACGCGCGCTTCGTCTTCCTGGCGGGGGAGGAGAACCGCTGCTTCCTCGCCGAGAGCCAGCGCCGCAGCTTCGAACACATGGAGCGCTTCCACCCGGGCCGGCACGCGCTGCACATGCTGCCCGGCTACGGACACCTGGACGTCTTCATGGGCAAGCGCGCGGCCCAGGACGTCTTCCCAACCCTCCTCGCCGAGCTGGACCGCCCGGTGTGACGAAAGGCCCGCCATGTCCATCCCCAAGCGCATCCAGAGGCAGTCCGGCCGTTACTCGCGGGTGGACGACATCCCCTACGCGTTGCCGGTGAATTCGCAGGGGTCCCCGGCCCTGATGGCCGCCTTCACCGTGGACGCCCGCCGCGCGGCGGCCCTGCTGCCGGGCAACGAGCTGCACCCGCTGCGCGTGTCGCGGGACAAGGGCGTGCTGCTCATCTCCGTCATCGACTACAAGAAGACGGACATCGGCGCGTACATCGAGTTCAGCATCGCGCTGGCGTGCACGCATGGGCGCAGGCCGGCCCCTCCGCTGCTGCCGCTGCTGTTCCCCAAGCGCTACGGCGTGGGCCAGTACGTGGTGGACCTGCCGGTGAACACGGAGGTGTCCGTGAAGGGCGGCAAGGGCATCTGGGGCATGCCCAAGCACCTGGCGCGGCTGGACTTCAAAGTCGAGAACGGGTCGGTCAGCAGCTCCTACTCGGAAGGGGGCCAGCAGGCGGTGCGCGTGCGCATCGAACGGCCGGGCCGCGCGTGGCTGCCGCTCCGGGCCTCGGCGGTGAACTACTGCGCGTTCCGGGGGATGCTGATGAAGTCCTCCATCTACTTCCGGGGCCGGTTCGGCTTCCGGTTCGGCCGCCGCGCCTGGGCCTCGCTGGAGCTGGGCGACCATCCGCGCGTGCAGGCGCTGCGGGAGCTGAGCATCTCCCCGCGCGCGTTCCTCACCGGGTTCTTCCCCTCGTCGAGCGGCGTGCTGGACGACCACTTCGAGGCGTGGTTCCTCACCCAGCCCACGCTGCCCACGAGCACGTATCCGGAGGGGCTGGAGAGCGTCGTGGACCTGGGACAGGACCAGACGCCGATGCCGCCTCCGGATGGGGCCGGCGCGCTGCCCCACGGCCCGTCCAGGCCCGTCTCCCCACGGGAACTCCGGTCATGAAGCGCGGCCACCTGCTCCACCTGGCGAACGCGTGCCTGCTCTTCCTGTGCGTGTCCATGTACCTGGGGACGGGGTGGTCGCTGGTGCTGTTCTCGTTCCCCATCGCGTCGCAGCTCACGGTGGACAACTACTACCTCCAGTTCGTGCCGCAGGTGCAGGCGGCCACGCGCTTCTTCACCGGCATGACGCTGGTGATGTTGGTGTCGGCGGTCGTGCTGGCGTGGCGGGAGCGGCGGACGGGGCTGCGGTGGTATCCGCTGCTGGTGCTGCTGGCGGTGGTGGTGGCCACGCTGCTGACGCGCTTCTTCATCTTCCCGTACAACGCGGAGATGGCGGCCGGCATCACGTCGCCCGAGCGGCTGTCCCAGGTGCTGGGCGCGTGGATGGGGATGAACCGCATCCGCGTGGCGCTGTGGACGGTGCAGTGGCTGTCCATGCTGGGCTACTTCGTGCACCGCCTGCTGCGCGCTGAACATCCGGCGGGGGTCCGGTGGCCAGGCTTCGGCTTGAGCATCCCTCCGCGCCGGGAGGTCCGCGCATGAGCCCGGGCCTGTCGCGGCTGGAGCGCCTGTCCCGCACGCACGGGCGCGAGTGGCGATGGGCGCTCGCGGCCATCGGGTGGATCACCGTCGTGTCCGGCGCGGTCCAGATGTTCCTGCCGGGGACGGAGCTGCGGCTGCTGCAGGCGGACGCGTCCGCCACGCCCTCGCACTTCTTCCGCATCGTGGGGATGTTCATGGTGCTGTTCGGCGGCCTGTTGCTGCACGGCCTGCACGAACCCCGTGCGAACCCGGCCGCCTTCCTGTGGTCGGGGCTCCAGAAGGTGGGCGCGTGCCTGATGGTGGCGCTGGCCGTGGCGCTCGGGCTGCTGTCGCCGTTGTCGCTGGGCGTGGCGGCGTTCGACGCGCTGTCGGCCGCGCTGGTGCTCGCGTTCTACGTGACGCTGCGCCAGCGTGAGCAGGTCATCTCCGTGCTCAAGCCCCATCCGGAGGTGGGGGCCGGAGGGGACACCGGCCCGCTCTCCGCCGCTTCGCAGGTGACGGGGATCGCCGGGCCGCTGCGGCCCTCGCGGGGCGAGGGAGCGCTGGCGGCGTCCGAACGTCTCCCCAGGGGGGGGTCGAGTGCTTCGCTGGCCTTGCTGCGTGAAGCGGATCCGGCGGAGGTCGCGGTCCCGCTGGCGGCGTCGCAACGGGAGGCCGTGGCTTCATCCGCCGAGGCGAGTTCCGGGGCAGGGGAGGCGGCGGAGCCACGACGCTCCCTCATCCTGGCGGGTGGCGGCATGCGCGTCGCCTGGCAGTCGGGCGTGCTGCGCGCGCTGACGGATGCGGGGCTGGACTTCGCGCATGCGGACGGCACGTCGGGCGGCATCATCACCCTGGCCATGTGGCAGTCCGGCCTGTCACCCGCCGAGATGTGCGAGCGGTGGCGGACCCTGCGCGTGAAGGACTTCGTGTCCCTCATGCCCCTGGACGCGTACGCGCAGCCCTGGAAGCTCGATGCGCTGGGGGACGCGGACGGCATCGTCGAGCGCGTCTTCCCGCACCTGGGCATCGACGTGGACGCCGTGCGCAAGAGCCGCGAACGCGAGGGCACCTTCAACGTCTGCGACTTCGGCCGCAAGACGAACGAGGCCGTCCCCCACACCGACGTGGACCTCGACCTGCTGGTGGCGGGCATCTCGCTGCCCCTCTTCATGCCCCCCGTGCCGAAGGACGGGCGGCTCTACCTGGACTCGGTGTGGATCCAGGACGCCAACGTGATGGAGGCCGTGCGCCGGGGCGCGGATGAGGTGTGGATCGCCTGGTGCATCGGCAACACGCCCGAGTACGGCGCGGGCTTCTTCCGCCAGTACGTCCACATGATTGAGCTCAGCGCCAACGGCGCGCTCTTCGCCCAACTGGAGCAGGTGCGTGAGCTCAACGCGCGCATCCTCGCGGGCGAAAGCGTCCCCGGGCACTCGCGGCCCATCGCCGTCCACCTCATCCGGCCGGAGCGGCCCCTGCCGTTGGATCCCGACTTCTACGCAGGGCACGTCACCGCCGCGTCCCTCATCGACCTGGGCTACTCGGATGCGTGTCGCTACCTGAGCACGGCGGACGCCCGGGGATTGCCCCTCACCCCGGAGATCACCCAGATGACCGAGCCCGCCCCCGACCTGACCTTCCGCGAGACCATGTCCGGTCCGCTTGCGCTGGGCACCTCCGCGCCCGAGGAGGGCGCCCACGACGGCCGCTCCACGCCCTTCACCATGCACTGCACCATCAGCATCGACGACATGGACGCCTTCGTCCGTGATCCCTCCCATGCGGCGAGGCTGGTGGCGCACGTGCAGTACCCGCCGCTGGGGGAGGACCTGCCCGTGCGCGAGGGCAGCTTCAACCTCTTCCGGTCCACGGACGACCCCGGCACGAAGATCATGAGCTACGGCCTGCGCTTCCAGGCCCACGGCCGCGACTACTTCCTGGACGGCACGAAGACCCTCCACGACGACCCCGGCCCCGACCTCTGGCGCGACACCACGCGCCTGTACTGCCACCTCCACGAAGGCACCGACGCCCGGGCGCCCGTGGTGGGCGCGGGCATCCTGGTGCTGGGCATGCGGGAGCTGTTGCAGCTGGTCACCAGCATGCGCTCCTCCCGTCCTGGCGCGGAGGGGGTGAAGGCGGTGTCCCAGTTCGGCCGGCTGTTCCTGGGCGCGCTCTGGGACCTCTACGCGCCCCGGGCCCAGACAGAGCAGGAGGGGGAAGGTGAGGTGCCGCATGGACGCGACGGCTGAGCACTTCGACGTCGTCATCGTGGGGTCGGGCTTCGGGGGCTCGGTGATGGCGTGGCGCCTGGCGGAGGCCGGCCTCCGGGTGTGCGTCCTGGAGCGCGGCAAGGCGTATCCCCCCGGTTCGTTCCCCCGCAGTCCGCACGACATGCGCCGCAACTTCTGGGATCCGCGCAAGGGCCTGCACGGCCTCTTCAACCTGTGGTCCTTCCAGGGGCTGGGCGGGGTGGTGGGCGCGGGCCTGGGCGGCGGGTCGCTCATCTACGCCAACGTGCTGCTGCGCAAGGACGAGAAGACCTTCATCCACGAGGACCCGCGCGACGGCGGCTACGAGGACTGGCCCGTCACCCGCGAGGACCTGGAGCGCCACTACGACGCGGTGGAGCGGATGATGGGCGCGCAGCGCTATCCGCTGGAGCACGCGCCGTACTCCACCACCGCGAAGACCCAGGCCATGCGGCTCGCCGCCCAGCGCCTGGGCCGCGCCGCTGACTGGCAACTGCCTCCGCTGGCGGTGACGTTCGGAAACCCGGGCGAAGTTCCCGTGCCGGGCGAGCCCATCCGCGAGGAGCACCCCAACCTCCACGGCCGCACGCGCACCACCTGCCATCTGTGCGGCGAGTGCGACATCGGCTGCAACACCGGCAGCAAGAACACGCTCGATTACACGTACCTCTCCGCGGCGAAGCGCGCCGGAGCGGAGCTGCGCACGCGCGCGGAGGTGACGGAGCTGTGGCCCGCCGACGGTGGGGGCTACGTGGTGCGGTACCTGGATCACACCGACGTGGTGGAGGAGACGCCGCGCGAGGGGCCCCAGTCGATGTTGCCCCGCACCACCGTCACGGCGGACCGGCTGGTGCTGGCGGCGGGCACGTTCGGCACGTCCTACCTGCTCTTGAAGAACCGGCGGCACTTCCCCGCGCTGAGCGACCAGTTGGGTTCGCGCTTCTGCGGCAATGGCGATCTGCTGGGCTTCATGCGGCAGTGCCGCGACAGCAGCACGGGCAAGGCGTTGCCGCGCATCCTGGATGGCGGGCACGGCCCGGTCATCACCAGCGCGCTCCACTTCCGGGGCAAGGAGGAGGGCGGCACCGGCCGGAGCTACTACATCGAGGACGCGGGCTTCCCGGAGTTCGTCAACTGGCTCTACGAGGGCGCGCACCAGGTGCCGCTGATGCAGCGCGGCCTGCGGCTCATGTGGCGGCTGCTGCGCGGTTGGACGGGCGTCACGCGCGACACCGACGTGAGCGAGGAGATCGCCGAGCTGCTGGGGGACTGCCTGGGCTCCGCGACGTCCCTGCCGCTGCTCGGCATGGGCCGCGACACGCCCAACGGGCACATGCGGCTGACGGACGACGGGATGCTGGACATCGACTGGAAGCTGCACGGGTCGAAGGCGTATTTCGACAGCGTGCGCCAGTCGATGAAGGACATCGCCACGGCGCTCGAAGGCAAGCTCGTGCAGAACCCGCTCAGCTACGTGAGCCGGGTCATCACCGTGCACCCGCTGGGCGGCTGTCCCATGGGCCGCGCGCCGGAGACGGGCGTGGTGGACGCGACGGGCGAGGCCTTCGGGCACCCGGGCCTGTACGTGGCGGACGGCGCGATGATGCCGGGCCCCACCGGCCCCAACCCGAGCCTCACCATCGCCGCGCTCGCGGATCGCTTCGCGGACCATCTCATCGACGCCCGCTTCCACGCCGCGCCCGTCCACGGCTGGACCCGGGCGGAGGAGGCGTCATGGCCGTCCGCTTCCCCGATGTGAGCCGTCACCCCGGGGCGCTTCCCGTCTGGCGCGGGGAGGAGCGGCGCCGCGGGCGGCGCGGGCGGTCCCGGAGCATGCCTCCGGGCAAGCCGATGGTGGCCTGGTATGCGCCGGAGGTGCTCGCGAAGACGGGCCTGAAGTCGGTCCTGTCGGGGACCATCGGGCGGCAGGCGGACCGGCGGTTGCTGGACGCGGTGGCGCGACCGCAGCCCCTGGCGTTCGACTACTCGGTGGAGGGCGACGGCGGGGCGCGCGAGGAGCTGTGGCTGGACTACGTGTCGGACCTGGGTGACGGCTGGGACTCCACCTACGCGGTGGCGTCCGCCGTGATGGCCCCGACGCTGGACGTGCGCGACGCGACGGGGAAGGTGCACTCCACGCGGGGCGGCGACGTGCTCGTGTTCGGCGGGGATGAGGTGTACCCGACCGCGAGCGTGGAGGAGTACCAGGCGCGCACGGTGGTGCCGTACGCGGCCGCGCTGAACCACCGCCGTCACCGGCCCCACCTGTTCGCGGTGCCGGGCAATCACGACTGGTACGACGGGCTGGTGTCGTTCACGCGCCTGTTCTGCCAGGGCCGGCGCACCGAGGGCTGGCGCACGAAGCAGCAGCGCAGCTACTTCGCGCTGAAGCTGCCGCACGGGTGGTGGCTGCTGGGGACGGACATGCAGCTGGAATCCGACCTGGACGCTTCCCAGGTGGAGTTCTTCCAGAAGGTGGCCGGGCGGATGGGCCGCGAGGATCGCGTCATCCTCTGCAACGCGGAGCCGGCGTGGATCAAACAGCAGGTGAAGCCCCGCGCGGGCCGCGGCTTCCTGGACCACAACATCGACTTCCTGGAGCAGAAGGTCTTGGGCAAGCGGGTGAGCGTGTTCCTCGCGGGGGACCTGCACCACTACCGCCGGCATGAGAACGAGGAAGGGCGGCAGAAGATCGTCGCGGGTGGGGGAGGGGCCTTCCTGCACCCGACCCACCTGCCCCGGGTGGACACGCGGCCGGACGGCTTCGTGCTGAAGGAGTGCTATCCGCCCCAGCGGACGTCCCGGCGGCTGACCTGGCGCAACCTGCTGTTCACCGGCCTCAACCCGGCGTTCGCCGCCTTCATGGGCTGTGTCTACACGCTGCTGGGATGGGGGGTGGCCGCGAACCTCAACGAAGGCGCCGTGGCCGCGCCGTCCTTTCGCGAAGTGCTCAACGCCGCGTTGCAGAGCACGGGCTCGCTGGTGCTCGCGGCCGGAATCCTGCTGGGCACGCTCGTCTTCGCGGACGACCGCAGGGGCCGGCGCTTCCGGCAGGTGTCCGGTGCCCTGCACGGCGCGGCGCACCTGCTCCTCGCGCTGCTGCTCACCTGGGGCGTGTCCGTCATCGCCGCGCCCCTGGCGACCGATCCGCAATGGAGCCCGTGGCGCGACTTCCTGAGCGGGCTGCTGCTCTTCGGCGGCGGCGCGCTGGTGGGCCCCCTGGTGGTGGGCGTGTACCTGCTGCTGTCGCTCAACGTGTTCTCCTGTCACCCCAACGAGGCGTTCTCGTCGCTGTCCATCCCGGACTGGAAGAACTTCCTGCGGCTCCACTTCGACGCGAACGGTCGTCTGACGGTGTACCCGGTGGGCCTCCGCCGGGTGCCGCGCCGGTGGCGACCCGGGCGCTCCGCCGAGGAGCCGGCCTGGGTGCCGGACCCGGAGGATCGCCGGGCCACGCCCCCCGCGCTCATCGAGCCGCCCATCGTCATCGGGCGCTCGAAGGCGCTGCCGCTGACGTCGGACATCGGTCAGTTCGCACCCGCCTCGTTGCCTCGGGACGAACATCCTCCGCCTGGCCCGGTTTGAGTGGCGCGGGGCAAAGCCCTACGCTCCGCGGCCCATGAAGGCGATGCTCCTGTCCCTGCTGCTCCTCGGTGCCGCGCCGCCTGGCGCCGCGCCGTCGTCCCTTCCCCCCGAAGCGCTGGGCGCGCCCCCGCTCGTGGATGCCTCTCCCACGGCGTGGGCCTGCACCATCGACACGCTGCGCGCGGGCAAGGAGTGTGTCTTCGAGGCGGAGCTGCCCCCGTCCGGCGCGCCCGACGCCAGCGTGGAGAGCGCCAACATCAAGCTCCTCCAGGACGCGTCGCGCGCCCTGTGCTCGGAGGCCATCCGCCACGCGCGCGACGGCGTGGCGGATCCCAAGCTCGTCTCCGTCTGCGAGCGCAAGTACACCACCGTCGTGGGCCGCTGCGGCCTCGAAGGCCAGTCGCCGGTGGTGGACGCGAAGGGGCGCTTCTCGCCGTCCGCCCGCGCCTGCTACCGCGCGCTGTCCAGCGTGCTCCAGGAGGTGCAGCTGATGGCCACCGTGGCCTCCTCCTGCTGCGAGTGCTCCGCGCGGAGCCAGTGCCCCGGCAACGGCGAGGCCTGCTACGCGGACGTGTCGCGCCAGCAGGCCGGGCCCGGCGCGCTCGCGTGCCTGGACGAGCGCTGCCGCGACGCCTGTTCGATGATGCTGCCGCCCTCCGCGTCCATTCCCCGTCCGTCCCCGTCGCGCGACAGCCAGGACACCGGCTCCGCGGCGCTGTAGCCCCAGGCCTTCCGAAGGAGCCCGCGCCATGCCCCGTCTTCCGTTGCTGACCCTGCTGGGCGCGCTCGCCACCGGGTGCGGCGCCGCGCACACGCACGTGAACCTGGAGGACCGCGCCCTCACGGACGCGCCCGCGCCCCAGCCGGCCCCGGTGCTCGCTCGGGCCCGG
Source organism: Corallococcus sp. BB11-1 (assembly GCF_026626625.1). Taxonomy (NCBI): domain Bacteria; kingdom Pseudomonadati; phylum Myxococcota; class Myxococcia; order Myxococcales; family Myxococcaceae; genus Corallococcus; species Corallococcus sp. BB11-1. The sequence continues at coordinate 13,359 of NZ_JAPNJY010000018.1, forward strand.
CCTCCTGCGGAGAATCCGCCGACCTCACCCCAGGATGCCCGCGCGTTCGCCGCCCGCTACCCCACGCCCACCCTGTGCGAGGGCGCGGCCCGCAGGCTCCAGGCCTCCTCGCGCGATGACGCGTGGCTGGCGCTGAAGGTGTGCGCCGAGTCGCCCGCGTTCACCCAGCTGGGCGCGGTGCTGGGCAATGCCTGGGCGGAGGACCTGCGCGTGCGTCCGGACGCGGCGAACCTCATCGCCCGCGTGGTGGCCCACCGGGGCGGCAGCGTGGACGGCGAGCTGCGCCTGCTGCACTCGCGCAAGGTGCCCATCTTCTCGCTCGCGTCCGCCATCGCCCAGCCGGACACCTACCGGGGCCGCTACGTGCTCCTGCGCGCCCAGGTGGCGGATCAGCGCACGGACGGCGAGCGCCCCACGCTGTGGCTGGTGGAGCAGGGCCTCCAGTCGGTGGCCTCCCGGCGCGAGGTGGGGATGACGTTCCGCACGGACACCGAGTCGGAGACGTCCGGCGACCTGGGCGGACGCACGGCCCTGACGGGTGACGGCAGGGTGGGCGGTTCGATCGTCACGCGCGAGTCCACCGGTCAGACGGCGATGGAGCGCACCTTCGACAACATCTCCGAGGAGACGGGCCGCGAGGCCCTGGGCCGGCTGGCGTCCGCGGATCCGTTCCTGGAGACGCGCCGCGACTACGTCATCCTCGCGCGCTTCGACGGGCTGCGCGTCACGTCCGGCATGACGGACGACGACGAGGACGAGGGCCCGAGGATCCCGGTGCTCACCATCGTCGGCTACCACCTGCCGCAGGCGCTCGCCGTCGACTAGCGCCGCGCCTCGCGCTTCGGGGGGGCCGGCGCGGTCAGGTCGCGCGACGGCGTCCCGGAGTAGATCTCCACGTCGGTGGCCACCCAGGTCCCCAGCCGCTCGCCGTAGGTGGTGTGCACCAGGGCGCCCTCGCGAAGCTGGGAGCGGGGCACGCGCTGGCCGTCCCGGAGGATGCGCGTTGAAGGGCCCACCTCGAAGGGCCGCTCCACGCCGTCGTCGTCCCGCACGGTGAAGCCCCGGGTTCCGGCCACCGTCACGGTCCCGTAGAAGTCGGGCACCTCGTTGGCCACCTCCTCGCCCGCGCTCCCGCTGCCGCCGCTGCCTTCCGGCAGGGTCTCCATGCGGGACAGGGGGAAGACCGCGAGCGCCGGGCCGTGGTCCCTTGCTTCCTCGGTCGGCCCTCCCCGGGACTGACACGCGGTGGCGAGGAGCCCCAGCCCCCCGAGCAACAGCAACCTCCCCATCCCCTGGTGCATGGCGCCCTCCTCGCGGTCCCCTCCAAGATGGGCCGGAAATCCGCGCCGACAAGCGCCCCCGGGAGGTAGGGCGGGGCCAGTGTCCTCGGGGGCACGGCGACCGTGACTCCGGGAGGGAACCGTGGCGCGCCACCCGCACGGTGAGCGTGGGGCAGGGGAGGGGGAGCCGGGGGGCTAGTCCGGTCCGGACGCGAGGCCGTGCTTGCGCAGCAGCTTGCGCAGGTAGACGCGGTCGATGCCCGCCTCGCGCGACGCCTTGGACACGTTGCCGCCGCAGCGCTCCAGCAGCGTCTTGAGGTAGTCGCGCTCGAAGCCCTCGATGAGGCGCTCCTTGGCCTCCTTGAAGGGCAGGTCCAGCGCCAGCGACAGCGTGTCCTCGGGGCCCGGCTCCTGCTGGCGGGCGGCGCGCACGGGCGCCTCCGGCAGGTCCGGCAGCGCGGACTCGCCCAGGTTCACCACCCGGTCCACCACGTTGCGCAGCTCGCGCACGTTGCCCGGCCAGGGGTACTGGGTGAGCAGGGCGCGCGTCTGATCCGACAGGGCGCTGGGCTTCTTCCCCATGCGCTCCAGCACGGTGTCGATGAGCAGCGGGATGTCCTCCGGGCGCTCGCGCAGGGGCGGCAGCGTCGCGCGCAGCACCGCGAGCCGGTGGAACAGGTCCCCCCGGAAGCGGCCCGCCTTCACCGCGCCCTCCAGGTCCTGGTGCGTGGCGGCCACCACCCGCACGTCCACCGCGCGGTAGTCGTTGGCGCCCACGCGCTTCACCTGCCGGCGCTCCAGCGCGCGCAACAGCCGGGGCTGCACCTCCAGGGGCAGCTCGCCCACCTCGTCCAGGAAGACGGTGCCCCCGTGCGCGCGCTCGAAGGCGCCCGCCCGGTCCGCCTGCGCCCCGGTGAAGGCGCCCTTCACGTGGCCGAACAGCTCCGACTCCAGCAGCTGCGGCGCCACCCCCGCCAGGTCCACGATGACGAAGGGCCCCTTGGAGCGCAGCCCGTGCGTGTGCAGGGCCTCCGCGCACAGCTCCTTGCCGGTGCCCGTCTCGCCCTGGATGAGCACGTCGGATTCGCCCTGCGCCAGCCGCTCCAGCAGGGTGAACAGCTCCCGCATGCGGCGGCTGGTCCCCACCAGGTTCCCGAAGCGTTCACGGCTGGACAGCGGCATGGCGCGCGACTGTTCGCCCTCCGGCACCAGCTTCAGCTCCGTGGTGCCCAGCGTGAGCACCGCGCCCGGCCGCACGTCCAGGGTGGTGAAGCGCATGCCCTCGCAGAAGGAGCCGTTGCGCGAGCCCACGTCCACCGCCTGGATGGTGTCCTCGCGCACGTCCAGCAGCAGGTGGCTGCGCGACACCGCCCGGTCCGCGATGACGATGTCGGACGCGGGGTCCGCGCCCAGCCGGTAGCGCCCGGGGGTCAGCGGATAGCTCTGGCCCGCCTCCGGACCGGACAGCACCAGCAGCCGCACCCGGACCCGCGTCGCACGCAGGGCCGGGAGGGCATCCGTGCGGAGCAGCCGATCTTCCTCCCCGTTGTCGTCACCGAAGCGCGCCACGGCGCGCACCTTAACATGGGGAAATAGAAAGGCCCGGTCTCCCCGCGCGCGTCGTGAAGCAGCGCGTGCGGGGGGAACAGGCCCTCGACGAAGATGCGGTGCTGGAAGAAGAGGCTACGGCGCGACGGCCGGTGCCGCGGGCTTCGCGTGCTTGTAGAACAGCACCAGCGTGTAGCAGTGGAACTCGTTGTCGGAGGACTGGCAGACGACCCGGTCCACGATTTCGAGGTCGGAGTTGCTCTTGATCCAGCGGGTGACGTTCTCACCCAACTCTTCCCGCTCCTTGGCCTTGGTAGCGGAGAAGACCTTCACGCCCGTGAACATCGCCTGCCACTCCTTGTGCGGTGGTGAGAAAAGGCTGACCGGGAGTTATCGCACACGCCGTTTCAAGGTGTCAAAAATGCTGCGCCCGGAAAGTGGGGAAGTGCGAGGGAGCAGGGGAGCGCGGGGCGCGGGGGTTTGCACGGTGGACGTCATGCATAGGTTCACCCGGTCGCACCCGGTCTGGATTGGGGCGGGGCCCGGAACAATGCGGTTCCAGGGGCATGGGCGGGAAAAAGGGGGCAGGACCGTGGACATGAAGACGAAGAAGGACCTGGCGGTGGATTTCATCAACACCATCCGCACCATGGAGCCGAGTGCGCTCAACGCCCTGATCGTGAAGGAAGCGGGCGAGGAGCTGGCGCAGTTCTTCCTGAACTACAGCGCCAACCTCATCTCCAAGGATCCTTCGCGGGTGCTGGAGAACACCTCGTCGCTGATGCTGATGGGCTACCTCATCCGCACGTACGAGGAGAAGAACACCCAGGCCAAGCAGGGCAACTTCCAGTCCTACGCGTTCGCCTGAGCGCCCGCGGCCCGGGCCCCTCGCGCAGGCTCGACAGGCCCCGTGGGGCCTGTTAGGCACGCGTCGCCCATGCTCATCGACCTACACGCCCATTCCCATCTGTCCAAGGGGTGCGAACTGGATCCGCGCGCCGTGCTGGAGCGGGCGGCGCTGTTCGGCCTGGACGCGGTCGCCTTCACGGAGACCAACACCCAGGACGGCTGCGACGAACTCTTCGAGATCGGCGCCAAGGCGAAGGTGAAGGTGTTCGTCGGGCTGGAGCTCGTCACCGACCGGGGCCAGTACCTCTGCTTCTTCCCGAAGCCGGAGCTGGCGCCGGAGCCCGTGCAGCTGTGGGGCAGCAACCGGGAGAAGCCCTGGAGCGCGGCCGAGTGCCTGCCCAAGGTGAAGGCCCTGGGGGCGGCCATCGTCGCGGCCCGGCCCTTCGACCGGGACGTGCCGCACCCCGCCATGGAGTACGTGCGCTCGCTGTCGGGCGTGCTGTGCGCCGTGGAGGGCTACAACGCCAAGGTGAAGCAGACCGCCAACGACCTGGCCGTGGAGGCCGCGGACGTGCTCAAGCTGCCCTGCGTGGGTGGCAGCGACGCGCGCGGCTCCCTGGACGAGATGGGCCGCGGCGCCACCTTCTTCAAGCGCGACGTGCTCACCCAGGCGCAGCTGGTGGAGGAGCTGTTCAAGGGCGACTACTGGCCGGTGATGGCCGGCGAGCTGCCCCGCCTCACCCGTCCCGGCGAGGCCCAGGCCCAGCGCAAGGGCGGCGGGGGCGGCGGCAAGAAGCAGCAGCACCGCCGCGGCGGCCGGCGCTAGCTCACGGCAGCAGGGAAGTCCCCGCCTCCTCGGCGCGCACCAGGCGGCCGTCGGTGAGGAACGCCTTGCGGCGCTCCCCGGCGTAGCGCCACTCCTCGTGGCGCGCCGTGCCCTCCATCGAGCGGCGCACCGACTCCGGGGGGCCCCAGGCCATGCGCACCGCGTCCGCCGGCATGTCCACCACCAGCTTCTTCGTGCGCACGGCCTCCTTCACCGTGGCGCTGAAGCCCGCCAGCTCCTTCAGCGGGTGGGGGGAGAGGGTCTTCTCCAGCTCCGTGCGGAAGGCGTCCGGCCGGTCCAGGTTGGGCGGCAGCACCAGCACCACCTGCTCACCCGCCGGGGCGCCCTCCACCGTCACGTACACCCACGGCCAGGAGCGCGGGGTGTAGAGGACGCGCTCGGTGACGACCCAGGCGGTGGGGAACTCCACCTTCGTGATCCGCACGCGCGCGCCCGCGGGCACCGTGGCCTGGATGGGGCCGGGGCTGATGGGCTTGCCGCTGGTGTCGTCCAGCAGCCGCACGTCCTCGGGAGGGTAGGGCGTCAGGAGCCGCTTGGACGCGTCCCCGAAGAAGGGCGTCAGGTAGGCGGAGACGCGCAGGTACTGATCCGCCTCCGGGCCGGTGAGGGTCCTGTCCAGCGAGGCGCGATCCTCGGGGGACATGCGGGTGGCGGAGGCGCAGCCGGCGAAGGCCAGCAGCGGCAGCAGGAGGAGCAGGGAGCGGGAGGGACGCGGCATGGCACCTGGGCGCGCGCGGGATGGAACGCGCGCGCTACGGCTGCCTGCTTAGCCTAGCGCAGGGATTGCGTCAGCGCCGGCGTGCCCGCCGAGGCCTGCTTCGCGTCGCGGCACCCGCGCTGGGCGGGGCACACCGGCCCGCGGCCATGGGGGTCCGCGACCAGGAGGAAGCGACCCTGCCCCCTCGCATCCGTCAGCTCCGGATGACCGCACAGCGCGCAGTGGCGGGGGGGACGCTTCGAGGGAGGAAAGGGCACGACCCGAAGTGTGTGCCCGGTCCGCGCCCCCGGCGAATTTTCAGCCGGGGGCGGCCTTCGCGACGACGCTACGACTTGTCGCCGCCCGAGGAGGCCGGCGCGGGGCTGGCCGCAGGGGCGGGGCTCGCCGGAGCGCTGGAGGTGGCCGGCGCCGCCGTGGAGGCGGACGACGACGAGGACGACGACGCGCCTCCGCCCCCGTCCTTCTTGGTGGAGCCGTAGAGGTCCGAGTACCAGCCGCCACCCTTGAGGTGGAAGCTGGAGCGGCTGACCTGCTTGGTCAGCGTGCCACCAGCACCGCACGCGGTGCACGCGGCGGGGGCGGGGTCGGACATCTTCTGCAGGACGTCGATGGTCTTTCCACAGGCCGAGCAGCCGTACTCGTAGATGGGCATGGGGTGGGTACCTCGTCTCAGTGCGAAGGGGGAAGGGCCTGCGAGGAGAGCTGCTTGCGCAGCGACTCCGCCAGACCCAGGCGCTCGAAGGCGCGGGTGACCAGCTCGGCGGGCGCGCCGTGTTTACGACCCACGACGTTGGCCAGCGAGTGGAGATCGGTGGCGTCCGGCATCGCGTCCTTCACCAGCCGCTCCAGCTCCTTGCGGAGCGAGTCGGTGAAGCGCTTCTGGATGCCCAGGTCCGCCAGGTACTTGTCCTTGCCGAGCATGTCCAGCCGGTGGGTGAGGTGGGAGGTGGCCAGCACCTCGTTGCGGAAGCGCTCGCGCATCGCCTCCACCTCCTCCTCCAGGCGCAGCGCGTGCGTCAGCCGCTGCAGCTCGCTGGGGCTCAGGCCCAGCGCCCAGGCGACGCGGCCGGCGGCGCCCCGCTGGGAGGCGTACGCGGTCTGGAGGTTGCTCTTCTCGCGCGCCTCCAGCGTCTCCATGATGCCGTGCTGGCGCAGGACGTTCTCCATGTCCACCTGGGTGAGCTCGCCCCGGGGCCCGTTGTAGCGGTGCTCCAGGGTGCGCAGGAGCGAGTAGCGGTGCTCCGTGGCCTCGATGGCGGCCTCCAGGGTCTCCTTGCCCTCCGCGCGCGTCAGCTCGAAGAACGACAGCCGCTGGGCCTCCACGCGGGTGAAGCGGCCCCGGGGGCGGGGCAGCTCGCGCTTGACGAAGCGCGGGGCGTCCTCGTCCTCCGGGGACGGAGCCGGGGCGGCCTGCTCGGCGGCGGGCTCGGCCTCGTCGAGGGTGTCCTCGTCGGTGACGCGCTTGCGCGGGGCGATGCGCTCCTGCACGGCGGCGGCCTCCGCCTTGGCGCTCTTGCGGCGGCCCGTCTTCGGGTCGGTGTCCGCCGGGGCGGGCGCGCCCGTGGGGGGCAGGGCGAAGGTGGGCGTCGTGGAGACCGGCGCGGGGGGCGGGGTCTTCTCCTCGCGCACCTGGGCCAGCTCCTGGGCGACCGCGTAGTAGCCGCACGTCTGGCGCTGGGCCGCGAGCGACGGGGGGACGCCCCTCAGGATGTCCACCAGGGCGAAGGGCCCCAGCGGAGAGGTCTCCGGTTCGCCGTCCGTGAGGGAGCGGACCCGGAAGTCCTCCTCCTCGGAGAGGAGCGCGAGCGCTTCGCGGACCTCCTGGGCGGGTGCGGGGGCCTTCGCGCGTCGGCAGAAGTCCGACACCGCCACGGCCACCGGCGTGGGTACGTCGTCAGGCTGCCGTCTTCTCTGCCAGGGACTGATCATGGAAAGGTTCGGAAAAATGCTCGTTTACGAGGGCGGTTGCCTCTATCTTCGCCGCCAGACAGGTGTCAATGAGCCAGTCCGACCCCAATGTAAACAGCCCACGCGCGGCGCAAGTCGATGGCCGTGGTAGTCAGGGGAGCGGGCGCTTCCTGAGGGCGGCAGGCGAAATGGGCTTGCGGGGACGGTCATCCCAGCCTCAACACATGTGGTGCTCCAGAGATTGCAGATGACGACCCATCACTCCCACGCCCATTCCCACGACGCGAAGGACAAGGACGACGTGCTGGCCCGCTACATGGCCCAGCACGGTCTGAAGAGCACGCGTCAGCGCAGCCTCATCATCGACACGTTCTTCGCCGTGGGGGGCCACCTGTCCGTGGAGGAGCTGTGGAACAAGGTGCGCGAACAGGACACCAAGGTGTCCGTGGCCACCGTGTACCGGACGATGAAGCTCCTGAACGAGTGCGGCCTGGCCCACGCGCGCAACTTCGGCGACGGGCAGACGCGCTACGAGGCGGCCGCCGGGCGTGAGCACCACGACCACCTCATCTGCACGAGCTGCGGCACCATCGTGGAGTTCGAGAATGATCGCATCGAAACGCTCCAGGACGCGGTGGCGCGCAAGCACGGCTTCACGGTGACGTCGCACAAGATGGAGCTGTACGGCCTGTGTCACGACTGCCAGCTCCGGGGCGGCCCCCCGACGACGGAGGCGTGACCCCGGTGCGAGCGCGCGCCCTGGCGTGTGCCGTGGCGGTGGGTGTCCTGTCGCTGTCCGGGTGCCACCGGAACAGCGGGCCGGTGGACGCGGGCCCGGCGTTCCACCGGGCGCTGTGGCTGCCGTCGGTGGGCCCCGTGCGCTACGACCCCCGGCAGCTCCCGGGCAGGGTGGTGCTGGTGTCGTTCCTGGCCACCTGGTGCTTCCCGTGCCTGGCGGACCTGCCCACGCTCAAGAACCTCCAGGAGGCGTACGGCGCCCGGGGCTTCCAGGTGGTGGCGGTGGGCATGGACCTGGATGAGGGCCGCGTGCTGGCCCCGTTCGCGGACCACTACGCGTTCCCGTACCCGGTGCTGGTGTCGGACGAGGCGATGCGCGCGGGGCAGAGCGCCTTTGGCCGGATCCGCGCGTTGCCCAGCACGGTGCTCCTGGACAAGCGCGGCCGGGCGGTGGCCGCGTGGCAGGGCGTGGAGGGCCAGGCGGACGTGGCGAAGGCCATTGAGAAGCTGCTGAAGGAAGACTGACGCTTCGCGCCCGTTTCCGGAGCTTCACCGGAGCCTCCTTGGAGCTACTCCGGGGCGCTTCCGACGGTGCTACAGGGCTGGAGCGGATTTCTTGCGGGCAGGGGGGCCGCTGGTACCTTCGCCGGCGTTCATGACGTCTCGGCGAAAGCTCCTGATGGCGGCGGCGGTGGTGGCGGTGGCCTTGAGCCTGGCCTCGGTGGCGGACGCCAAGGGCTTCCGGCGCTACCTGCGCCTGCGCAATGACGTGGAGGTGCTCGATGAGCGCAACCGCGCCCTGGCCGCGCAGAACGACGCACTTCGTCGGGAGATCGCCGCGCTCCGCAAGGATCCGGCGACGTTGGAGCAGTCCGTGCGTGAGGAGCTTGGCTACGTGAAGCCGGGCGAAATCGTCTTCCACCTGGAGTCGCCATGACCTCGCTGCCTTCGGTGCCCTCTCCGGCGAAGCTCGTGCGCGCGTTCTTCCGCGCGATCCCCGCAGCCGTGGCCCTGGCGACCTTCGTGCATCTGGCGCGGGGTGGCTTCCGGGGCCTGCACACGCTGGGGTGGACGGAAGCGGCGCTGGTGATGGGGCTGCTGGTCGGCATTGGCATGGCGGCGTGGCGCCGGGCGATGCGCTCCTCGGTGGGCGCCATCATCGACCTGCGCGACGACCTGGAGCTGGGCGGCGGGCTCATCTCCGCGGCCTTCATCGTGGTGGCGATTGGCGGCACGGAGCTGTTCCCCATCGTCTACCTGTTGATGGCGTTCCTGGTGGCGTTCCTGCCGCGCAACGCGGGCATGACGCTGCTGGGCGTGGCGCTGGTGTACGACGGGCTCGTCACGCTGGGCGGGCCGGTGGTGAACCTCACCGGCTTCCTGACGCACACCATGTTCCTGGCGCTGTTCGCGGGGCTGTACCACCTGGTGCTGTCCGCGCGGATGGCGGTGGCGAAGCGGGCGGAGTCGGACGCGGTGCAGAAGCGCATCCGCGAGGTGGAGGAGCGCGCGCGCACCTTCCGGCTGGTGAGCTCCGGCACGCAGGACAGCTTCAGCGGGATGAGCTCCGATGAGAAGTGGCTCGTCGCGTCGGTGAAGGAGATTGAAGGCGCGGTGCACGCGGCGCTGGAGATCGCGGAGACGGGCCTGCGCACGGACACCTGCGCGGCGTTCCTGCTGACGTCGGACGACCGGAGCCTGAAGCTGTACGACTGCCGCTCGCCCACGGAGCGGGTGCAGCGCGAGAAGTTCAACGCGGGCGAGGGCATCATCGGCGGCGTGCTGAAGCGCCGGGCGCCGGTGCGGATGAACTCGCCGCAGGGGCTCAAGGGCGTCACGTACTACGAGAGCGGCGGCCCCACGGTGCAGGCGCTCCTGGCGGTGCCCATCCTGGAGGGCAGCGGGCTGGTGCGCGGCGTGCTGGTGGCGGACAAGCTCAAGAACGAGCCGTTCACGGACCAGGACGAGAAGCTGCTGACGACCATCGCCGGTGAGGTGCTGCGCTCCATCGAGGTGGAGCGGGTGATGAGCTACATCCGCAAGACGCGCGACGAGAAGGACCGGTTCTTCCGGGCCATCGAGGAGCTGAACCGCGCGGGCAGCCCGGACCAGGTGTTCGTGGCGGTGCTGGAGTCCACGCGGCAGCTGGCCGGGCTGGACTTCTGCGCGGTGACGCTGGTGTCGGAGCAGGAGGGCAAGCGGGTGCACCGCGTGGTGCGGATGTCGGGCGTGACGGCGCAGGGCAAGGCGATGGAGGGCCGGACGTTCCCGGACAACAACGGGCTGGTCGCCAACGTGGTGCGCTACGGGGCGCCGCTGCCGGGGCGGGACATCAAGGCGATGGACCGCCAGGTCATCTTCGACGAGGAGACGCAGGTGCGCGGCCTGGGCGCGCTGAAGATCTTCCCGCTGGTGGCGGGGGACCGCATCCTGGGCACGCTGGTTGCGGGGTCGCGCAAGAAGGCGGCGTTCGAGCAGGACGTGCTGCGGATGATTGAGGTCATCGCCATCCAGGCGGCGCAGGCGGTGCTGCGTGCGCAGCTCTACGAGCAGATGGAGAAGATGGCGACGACGGACGGCCTCACGGGGCTGCTCAACCACCGCACGTTCCAGTCGCGGGCGGACGAGATTTTGGCGCAGGCGCGCCGGTACAACCGCAAGTGCTCCATCGTGTTGACGGACGTGGACCACTTCAAGAGCGTGAACGACACGTACGGGCACCCGACGGGCGACCAGGTACTCAAGGGCGTGGCGCGCATCATCAAGACGCTGGCGCGGGACACGGACGTGGTGGCGCGCTACGGCGGCGAGGAGTTCGTGATGGTGATGCCGGAGACGGACGCGCACGGCGCGAAGGTCATCGCCGAGCGGATCCGCGAGGCGGTGATGGCGGAGGTGTTCCAGACGGAGATGGGCCCGCTGCGCATCACGATGTCGCTGGGCATCTCCACGTTCCCGGACAACGGGCAGGAGAAGCAGCAGCTCATCGACCTGTCGGACCAGTGCCTGTACCACTCGAAGCGCAACGGCCGGAACCAGGCCGTGACGGTGGCGCAGATGCAGGGCGGCCGGAAGCTCCAGGCGGTCGCGGAGTAGGGCGGCGGTACCGATGCAGCCGATTCCCCTCGCCGTCACCACCAGCACGAAGACGGATGTGCCCACGGTGCGCGAGGCGCGGGCCGTGGCGCAGCGGTGGGGCCTGCCGTTCCTGCCGCGCCGCTCCAGCGAGGGCATTGCCCCGTGGCTCGGCACGAAGGTGGACGCGCTGCTCGTCGTCGGTGGCGACGGCGTGACGCTGTGGGAACCCCAGGGTTCGTTCGCCTTCCACGCGGGGATGGCGCACTTGCGGCGCATGCGACTGCGGCAGGGCCAGCGCGACGACACGTTCCTCAAACTCGCGGAGCTCGTCCCTGGGGATGCGGTGCTCGACTGCACCCTGGGACTCGGGCAGGACGCGCTGGTGGCGTCACTCGCGGTGGGGCCGCAGGGCAGGGTGGTGGGTTTGGAGAAGAGCCTGCCCCTGTGCGTCGTCGCCGCGGAAGGGCTCCAGCGCTACGGCCGGGGCGCGGACTCCTGCGCCATCGAGGTCCACCACTCGGACGCGCACGCGTACCTGAAGACGCTGCCCGCGAAGTCCTTCGACGTCGTCTTCTTCGACCCGATGTTCGCCAAGCCCAAGAAGGCCCAGCCCGCGTTCGACGTGCTGCGCCGCTTCGCGGAACACGCGCCCCTCACCCCCGGAGCCCTGGAGGAGGGGAGGCGGGTCGCCCGCCGCTGGGTCGTCGTGAAGGGCGCCCGGCACACCGACGACCTGCTCAAGCTGGGCATCGAACCCGCGCCCACCTCGCGCTTCAGCGAAGTCATCTGGGGCAGGCTGCCCGCGACGCCGTAGCGCCGCCTACCCCCGCTCTGAACCCTTCGGCGGCCCTTCGCTCCCCAGCGGGGACATCTTGCTCGACAGCGCTCCGGCCTGCTCGTGCGCCATCAGGTCGCGCGGCGAGCGGTAGTACTGCATCGGCGAGTGGTGCAGGAAGTTCGAGACGCGGCTCGTGTACAGGCACGCGTACTGCTCCACCTGGTAGCCGAACCGGCTGTTCTCGTTGCCTTCCTTGAACAGCAGGCCCCAGTACGGATTGAAGCCCTCCTCCACGTCACGCTCCAGCGTGGTCGCGATGCCGTTCGTCTCCTTCAGCGACCGGCGCAGCTTCTCCAGCTCCGCCTTCGTCTTCTTGCGCAGCTCCTCCGCCTCCAGGCGCTCCGCCTCCGACAGCTCCCCGCGCTCCAGCCGGCGCTCCACGGAGTTGAGCACCGTCTTGCGGTGGTTCACCTCGTCGTCCAGCCGCGCCCGCGTCAGCTCCACCTCCGACAGCGTGTCGATGTCCGCGCGCCGCTGGTCCGTGTACGTGATCTCGTCCTCAATCTCCTGGACGACCATGCACGTGCGCCACAGCGACGACTTCTTCGACTTCAGGATGTCGCCGTAGATGTGGTCGCCCACGTAGAGGATGTGCTCACCCCGGTAGCCCGTCATCTCCTCGAACTGGGCCAGGTTGCCGCCGGAGTACACCGTGCCGCGCTCCAGCGACTTCGCCTCGCCCACGACGCGGCCCTCCTCCGTCGTCGAGTCCAGCTCCAGGAACGGCCGGCTCTCCGTGAAGAACGCCGGCTTGCCCGCCGCCGTCACCGTGAAGTCGAAGTAGTTGCGCCAGCTCGGGTACTCCGGGAGCTGCCCGTCCAAGAGGTAGCGCATCACCGCGTTCGTGTAGTCCCACGCGGAGTTCGTCAGCAGGAACAGCCGCTTCCCACCCGAGCGCAGCTTGTGCAACGCCGGCCCCAGCTCCGGGTCCAGGAACACGTAGCGCGCGAGGTCCTTGCGGATCTCCCGCTTGAGCGAGTTGTCCCGGTGCACCGTGTCGATGGCCTCCCGGATGTCGTCGTAGAGCTTGCCGTACCCCACGGTGTGCCCCATCGACTCCATCAGCTCGATGATGCCGGAGAACAGGCACGTCTCCGGCAGCGCGAAGAGCGTGTCGTTCCACGCGAACTGCGGGTTGCGCAGCCGCACCCGCTTGTTGCGGTACAGCTCCTTCCACGCCTCGCGCTTCAGCGGCCGGAGGCCGTGGTACGCGCGCCCCACGTGCCCGAAGCGATCCATCTTCAGGACGTTGCCGTTCACCCGGTCCACCGCGAGCCCACGCATCACGAAGTGGTGGTCGTAGAGCAGGCCGCCAATGAAGGGCGGATAGCCGTACTCGCTGATCAGCTTCGCGATCGTCATGTCGAACGACAACTGCTCCAGCCGGCGCATGTGGTAGATGGCCAGCGTGTAGTCCATGTCGAACCCGATGAGCTCGACGTGGTCCATGCGCAGGTTGCGGTTGACGAACACCTCGCGCGCGCGCGGCACCTGGGCCGCGGGCTCCCGGGGCGTGGAGAGCAGCCGGCCAAGCACCTCGTCGGTGAGCAGCTCGTGGGCGCGGTGCGCCGCATCGTCGGCGCGCTCCCGGTTGATGGAGGAACGGAAGCTCCCGTGCAGCGGATCCACGGAGGGTCCGCCCGGGATGGGCTGGGTCGGAGAGAGGATGGACGGCACGGGACCGCAAGACATAACACGCGGGGCTCCCGGTCGCCGCGTCCTTGCGGGCTTCGCACGGGGCTGGCACGCTCTGGCCCCGATGCGCTCCTCCCGTCCATCCCCGGCCCCCGCCGAGGACCTCCACGCGCGCCTGTCCGCACGGATCGCCGCGCTGGAGGACCGGGTGCGCCGCCTGGAGGCCCGCCTGCTCCTGGAGGGCCGCAAGCCGCCCCCCGTGCGCTCGCGCCCCAGCGTCTCCGCCGCCACCGTCCGCGTGGGCCGCGCCCGGCCGCGCTGCCCCGGCTGCACCCTGGAGCTGCCCCGGGGGCGACGCGGTGAGTCGTGCGTCTGGTGCGGCTTCGTGTTCGCCGCCGTGGCCCGGCGTCCGCGCGGGGCCGCCGCCAAGACGGCGCGGAAGACGCGATGAGCGGGACGTACCGACTCATTGGCCGCACGGAAGCCGGGGACCTGGCGGAGCTGTACGGGGCCGTGCTGGTCCCCACCATCCCCGTCGCGGTGAAGCTGTTCCTCCAGCGCACCTCCGACCCCGCCTATGCCCGCGAGCTGGCGGAGACCGTCCGGCGGCTCCAGCCCGTGCGCCACCCGGGCATCCTCCATGTGGTGGACCTGGGCTTCGTGCGCCAGCGGCTCGCGGTGGTGCGCGAGGACGTGGACGGCTTCACGCTGGGCATCGCGCTCCAGCGCCTCAACACCAAGGAAGTGCTGCTGCCGCCCACCGTGGCGCTGTCCATCGTCATCCAGTTGCTGGAGGCGGTGCAGCTGGCCCACGACGCGGGCGTCGTCCACGGGGCCCTCACCCCCGGCAACCTGCTGCTGTCCCGCGAGGGCTACCCGGCCATCTGTGACTTCGGCGCGCTCCATGCGCTGCTGGCCGTGCCCCAGCTCAAGCGCACCTTCGCGCATCGCGGACGCAGCGCGTACCGCGCGCCGGAGGTGACGCGCGGAGAGCCGCCCACGGCCGCGTCCGACGTGTACTCGCTGGGCGCCATCGCCTACGAGCTGCTCACGCTGCGCGAGGCCGTGGTGCCCGGCAGCGGCGTGAGCACCCGCCGCGAAGCGCTGCCGCCCCCCAGCCGGTTGGACCGTCGCCTCAACGCGCGGTTGGACCCCGCGGTGATGCGCGCGTTGGATCCTGCACCCCAGCGGCGCTTCCGCTCGTGCGGCGAGTTCGCCCAGGCCCTGCGCAACTTCCTCTCCACGGGCGGCGGACTGCCCGGCCCGGAAGACGTGGCGCGCTTCGTGTCGGAGCTGTTCCCCAACGAGGTGAGCATCGCCGCGCCGGGCCCCGTTCCCTTCGCGGAGCCCTTCCAACTGGAGCCCGTCTCCGGCGCGGAGATGGAGGACCTGCACGCCGAGGAGCACGAGGCGTCCATCGTCCAGCGCGCGCCGTACACCCGCGCGCCCACCGAGGAGGAGGCCTCCGCGAACACGCAGGAGGCCGCCCCCGGCTTCGAGGAGTATCGCCCCCAGGACTACGCGCCGGACGCCCAGGCGCCGGAGGAGTCAGCCCCCGTCCCGGGCGACGCCCGGAGCACCGACCCCGCCCATGCCGGCCCCCTGGAGCAGGGCTGGGATGCGCCCCCCGGCGTCCTCGCGCAGAAGTCCCGCCGTCAGGTCCTGCCGCAGGGTGGGGCGGACGGACACTCCTCCACGCGCGTCGGACGCAACCCCCGCATGAAGGTGGTGGAGGACTTCTCCTCGCCGCCGCCGTTGGGGGACGACGAACCTCCCGCGCCCTCCGAACGCCGCGCGGCCCTGCGCCCCGCGCGCGGCGCCGCGGGCCGTTCCCCCGCCCAGGAGACGCTGCTCCTCTCGTCCGTGGGCCCGTCCCAGCCGGGCGCGAACCGGGGGGCGGATGGCGCGGAGCTGCCGCGTCAGGAGCGCCGGGGCCGCGCCGAGCCGACCGAGGCGCTCCCCGCCGAGCCCGGGAACGCCCCGGCCCGCCGCGCGGGTGCCCCGGGCCGGGACGACGGACGCCCCCGCCACGACATGGCGGTGCCCGCGCCCTCGGACAGGCACCTGCCGCCGTCCCAGCGCTTCGACACGGTGGAGACGCCGCGCATGGAGGCGGTGGACATGGTGCGGCGCCGCAAGCGCCTGCGCTTCATCGCCGTGGGCATCGCGTCGGTGGGCCTCTTCATCTTCGCCGTCGCGGTGTGGCGGCTGGGCCTGGAGTCCGCGCCCCCGCCGCCCCCCCTGCCGCACTACGACCCGAACGCGCCCGTGGCGGCCGGGAGCCCCAGCGCCACCCAGCTGCGCCCCATCGCGCCTCCGCCGCCCGCGCCCCCCAGGGCCGCCGCCTCCCAGGACCTGGAGGACCAGGAGGACGACGGGGACGGGGCCGAGCCGGCCGTGCCCACCAAGGCCCAGCGGGCGTTCCTCACGCTGCGCACCAACCTGCCGGCGCGCGTCTACATCGACGGGGCGCGGGTGGCGCGCACGACGCCGCTGGTGAACTACCCGGTCCGCATCGGCACGCGCGACATCCGCGTGGTCGCGCTCTCCACCGGCGAGCGCAAGGACTTCCAGCTCCGCTTCTCGCGGGGCCAGCACCAGAAGCTGGAGGAACAGTTCCAGCCTCCTCCCACCAGGCGGTGAACGTGGAGCGCACGCGCATCTTCGTCGTCGAGGACCAGCCGCAGCTGCTGCGCAACCTGGTCAAGGTCCTGAACACCTTCCCTGAACTGGAGCTGGTGGGCACGTCCCAGGACGGGGAGCAGGCGGTGGAGGACATCGTCCGGGAGCGCCCGCAGCTCGTCCTCCTGGACCTGGAGCTGCCGAGCATGCACGGCATCCAGGTGACCCAGAAGGTCAAGCGCCGCGCCCCGGAGGTGGAGATCCTCATCCTCACGTCCTTCGAGGAGGAGCAGAAGGTCTACGAGGCCATCCAGGCGGGCGCGTCCGGCTACCTGGTCAAGCGCGTGGGGCCGGAGAAGATCCGCTCCGCCATCCAGGAGGTCATGGAGGGCGGCACGGTGCTGGAGCCCCTCATCGCCCGGCGCTTCTGGAACTACTTCCAGTCCGTGCAGGCGAAGCCCGCCCAGAAGTCCGCCGAGCTGCCCTGGGGGCTGACGGCCCTGGAGCTGGACGTGCTGCGCTACGTGGCCAAGGGCCTGTCCAACGCGGAGGTGGGGCAGGTGATGACGCTGGAGCGCCGGACGGTGCGCACGCACCTGTCGCATATCTACCGGAAGATGGGCGTCAACTCCCATGTGGACGCCGTGGTGATGGCCCTGCGTGAAGGTGTCGTGGATCTCTAGCCTCGCCGTGGTTACGGTGGGGCACCTATGGCAAAGGCATCCCCGCGGTCCGCCGCGCGCGCGGTGGACCCCATCCTCCACGCCCTCTTCGA
>NZ_JAPNJY010000003.1:0-20258 GCF_026626625.1 Corallococcus sp. BB11-1
GACGCGGGTTCGATCCGACACAGACATGCACCTCAAGCTAGCACGTCCGGGCTCCCCCGGCGGGGCCGCGGCGGTCCGGGTGAACACATGGGCGGCCGGGCGCAGGGGGCGCAGGCCGGTCAGCTGAGCGTGACGTCCAGGAACATCATCAGGACGAAGCCCACCATCAGTCCTGCGGTAGCCTCCTTCGCGAACTCCTGGCGGTGGCTCTCCGGGATCATCTCGTCGCTGACGACGTACAGCATGGAGCCGCCCGCGAACGCGAGCGCCCACGGCAGGATGCCGGACGCGAACGAGGTGGCGAAGAAGCCCACCAGCGCGGCGGCCCCCTCCACGAGCCCCGTGTACAGCGCCACCAGCACCGCCTGCTTGCGGCTGTAGGCCACGCCCATCAGCGCGAGCGCGACGACGAAGCCCTCCGGGATGTCCTGCAGCCCGATGCCCACGAGGATGGGCGCGGCGATGGTCATGGAGCGGCTGCCCACGCCGGTGCCCACGGCCAGCCCTTCCGGGAAGTTGTGCAGCGCGATGGCCAGCACGAACAGCCAGATGCGCTTGAGGTTCGCGGCCTGGGCGTTGCCCTCCTGGCCCTTGATGAAGTGCTCATGGGGGATGAAGCGGTTGCACAGGTGCAGGAACAGGCCGCCCAGCAGCATGCTGGCCCCGACCATCAGCGCGGCGGTGAAGCGCGACAGGTAGCGCTGCTCGCCCAGTTCGATGGCGGGCACCACCAGCGAGAAGGCCGTGGCCGCGAGCATCACGCCCGCGCTGAAGCCCATCAGCACGTCCTTGGAGCGCCGGGAGATGTCGCGCGCCGCGAGGGCGGGCAGCGCGCCCAGGCTGGTGGAGAGGATGGTGACCGCGCTGCCAGCGAGCGCCAGGGCGAGGGTGGACGTGCCGAAACCGCTGTCGGACATGGCACCCCAACCTGTCGCACTCCTCCGCGCGCGGCCACCTTTTCCTCCGGCGCCCCGCGCGAGGTTGCCCGCCACGGAACAGGCCGGCCCGGGACGACTCAGGGGCCCTGTGTCGCCGAACATCCCTGGGTGAGCGGGGTGGGCTGCCAGGCCGTCAGGGGCGCAGCCGCTGCTTCTCCCGCAGCAGCAGGTGCCACTCCTGGAGGTTCAGCTTGAGGGCGCCCAGCCACGCCTCGATTTCGGGATCCATGCGCGGATCCACGCCGCGCAGGGACTCCAGCAGCGGCCGCGCCTGGGACGGGCCCAGGCGCGCCAGCCCCTCCAGCGCCGACTTGCGCACCGCCAGGTCGCTGTCGCTCCGGTACAGGGCGGTGAGCGAGCGGCGTGCCCCGGCGGACTCGGTGCCCGGCACGCCGCCCAGGGCCCTGGCCGCCGCCGCGCGCAGGCCCGGGTCTTCCGAGCGCAGCTGGGAGGTGAGCTGGCGCACCGCGTCCGGGCTCGCGGCCTCCATGGAGACCTCTCCCAGCAGGCGGGTGGCCACCGCGGGGTCCTTGGACGCCGCGGCGACCTTCACCGCCGTCTCCGCCAGCTCCGCGTTGTGGCCGAAGTAGATGCCGGCGCTCTCCGTCACCAGGTTCTCCACCACCGCCTGGCGCACCTCGGGCGCGCTGTCACGCACGAGCTGTTCGTAGGTGACGACGTCGCCGTTCTTCGCCATGAACTCCACCGACGGCGCGCCCTTGAGCGCGCGCACCGCCGCCGCCCTCAAGCCTGGATCCACGTCCTGCTTCGCGCGGGACAGCAGCGGCTGGAGCAGCTCCGGCTTCTGCGCGTTGCTCGCCTTGGTGGCCAGCGCGGCGCCCACGGCCTCCAGCACGGCGGGGTCGCGCTCCTGGCTCACCGCCCGGCCCAGCGCCTCTGGCGGCATGGCGATGGCGGCCTCCTTGAGGCGCAGGCGCGCATAGCGCTGGTAGGCGGGCGAGCCCGTCTTCATGGCCACGCGCACCTCGTCCAGCATGCCCTCCACGGTGCAGGCCGTCTGGGTGGGCGCCGGGGCGGGCGCTGCCTGCGCGAGGGCGAGCCCGGGCAGCAGGGACAGCCAGAGCACGCACGTCCTCTTCGTTCGCGGGCCCATCAGTGCGGCGCTCCTTCCTCGACGACACAGTCGTGGTGTTCCTTCTTGCCCAGCCAGATGCGCGCGAAGTCCGTCGTGCCCGTGGCGTACAGGGCCTTGAAGTCCAGGTAGTCCTGCCGCAGGCGCGGGTCCTTCCGGGCGAACTCCTCCACCAGGGGCAGGGCGTCCGCGCCGGCCGCGCGCACCGCGAAGCGCAGGAAGGCCCAGCGCACGCACAGGTCCTGCTCCCCGTCGAAGGCGGCGCGGAACGCGGACAGGGCCTTCTGGGGATCCTCGGTGACGGCGAGCCGGAAGGCGGCCATCTCGCGCACGTCGCGCTCCTTGTCGGTGCGCATCACCTTCGCCAGCGTGTCGATGGAGCCCGAGTCGAGCAGCGGGTCGGAGTACGACGGCATCTCCAGCGCGAGCAGCCGCACGGCCATGTCCTCCGACGTGGTGCCGATGTCCAGCAGGTCCTTCCAGTACGGCGCATACGTGCCGGTGCGCTGGTAGTCCTCCTTCATCACCCGGCCCAGCGTGCGCGTGGCCATCCACGCGGCGGCGTCCGCGGAGTCGTCCAGCGCGATGGCCTTGAGGCGGTCGCGGGTGCCCGGCGTGAAGCGGTGCTGGGTCTCCAGCGCATCCAGCGCGGAGGCGCGGTCGGGCGCCGCGAGCGACGTGTCCTCGGCCACGGACAGGAGCTTCTCGCTGACGCGCGGATGGCGCACGGCGGGGGCCGCCTTGAGGGCCTCCAGGTAGATGGCCGGCTCCGGCGGCGCGGCCTTCATGGCCCAGCTCACCAGTTGCAGGCCCTTGTCCGGATCCTCGCCCACCAGCTCCGTCAGGCGCTCCTGGAGGTAGGCCACCAGCGCCGTGTCCCGCGCCTGGATGGCGGCGGACACGGCCGCGTGCAGCGACTCCAGCGTCGCGGCCTGGTCCAACGCCGCCAGCCCGTCCCAGCACCCGGGCATCGGTATCTGTTCACGCGGTGCCTTCGACGCGGCGGGGGCGGAGGTTCCGAAGGCGCTGGTCGCGGGACCGGATACCGGAAGGGACGGGCCCGAGGTGCTGCCCGACGGGGAATGGCCGGTGACGTCGGAGCGGGCCGCACCCCGCCACCACACGACGCCCACGGCGACGAGGAGCACGAGGCCGGCGAGCGCGACCTTGAAGGAGGGACGAGAGGTCATGTCGGAAGGAGGCTCACGCGCAAGGAGGAGGCGCACCCCGCGCACCGCGCATCGCGGGGGAACGAAGGACGACGGCTTCCGGGCAGGGCGCGCGGGCCGCGGCGCCGGCCCCTGCCGGAAGCATGCGCAGGCGGGCTACAGCGTGGGGACGCCCAGCCGGTTGTTGCAGTACGCGTTGGTGCCGCACGTGGTGCCGACGCTGGTGTACCAAGCCGACTTGCGCGTGCCGTACTGACGGTTGTCCGCGTGCACGTGCGGGCCGGTGGCGCTGCCCGTGCCACCCACGAGCCCCAGGGCGCAGCGGTCGCACGTCTTCGTGCCGGAGCTGACGTTCGCGTAGAAGTGCAGCTGCCGGAAGTCCCAGCCGCTGCCGCCCGACACCACGTAGTAGTTGCCCGCGCCCCCGTTGCAGTTGGAGCCGTAGCAGGCCGCCGCGCAGCCGCCGTAGTAGTAGTAGTGGTAGTTGCCCACCAGCATGCCCCGGTGGTTCCACTCGCCACAGGTGCCGTTGCCGATGTCCAGCGCCGTGTGGCTGCCGCCGGTGCAGCCGTAGTACGTGGTCGAGTTCACGTACGCCGCCGTGTCGCAGATGGGACCGTTCGCGGTGGCCGCCGTTGCCGGTCCGGCCCCCACCGCGGCGGCCAGCGTCGCCACGGTGGACATCAACGTCTTCAGCTTCATGGGTGCCTCCTCCCGTCGTCGCACTGCCTCACCGGGGGCCCGGCCCGACGTGGACCCGCCCCCGTCTCCGACCCACCTATCCCCGTGAATGGGGCATGGGTCTGGAAGCCGTAATACATGGAAAACTAGTTTATGTCCCAGGAATTGGGAATTGAGAAGCGCAGTGATTCCGGGCAGTTCCGTGCCGCGCTGTGTCGTTTCTGTCCGGAGCACGCAACCCGGGCGAAACGTTCACGACAATCTGGAATGTCGGCGTTCGCCCGACGCCTGGCGCCCGTCGCCGGGAACCGCATCGGGTGTCCTCGAGTCACCTGGGAGAAGCGTCATGGCCCCGATTGGAAAGACCGGTTCGCGTCCCTCGCCCGTGGTGAAGCCGGAGACGGCGGCGACGCCCGCGGCCCGCCCCAACGCGGTGAAGGCCGCCGTGTCCCAGCGGATGAAGGACGGCTTCGACGCGGGGCCTCGCGTGGCGCCGGCGCGTCCCCAGGTGCTGAAGGAGATCGGGACGCACTCTCACGGAGGCGAGGGCAAGAAGGACGGCGGCTTCCTGAGCGACCTGGGGTCGGCCATCGGCAAGGCCGTGAAGAACGCGGGCAAGGCCATCGCGGACGCCACGAAGCCGCAGGTGAGCACCAACGCCGCCGGCAACACGGTGGTGGACCTGGGGGCGGGCAACAACACCGCGAAGGTCTCCCAGTCCGCGGACGGCGGGCTGACCATCACGTCCGGCAAGGACACCGTGACGCTCACGGCCGAGCAGGCGAAGGGCGCCGTCATCAACGGCGGCGCTGGCGACGACTCCATCACGCTGGACGCGAGCGTCACGCACGACCTCACGCTGGACGGCGGCGTGGGCAACGACAAGCTGGTGGGCGGCAAGGGCAACGACACGCTCGTCGGCGGCGCGGGCAACGACACCGTCATCGGCGGCGAGGGCAAGGACACGCTCAGCGGCCTGGACGGCGACGACTACCTGGAGGGCGGCGCGGGCGATGACCGCATCGAGGGTGGCGCGGGCCGCGACGTGCTCTACGGCCTGGACGGCAACGATGAGATGTCGGGCGGCGGGGAGCGCGACTACATCGACGCGGGCGCGGGCGACGACAAGGTCGACGGCGGCGAGGGCGACGACCAGGTGATTGGCGGGCGCGGCGACGACGCGCTGAGCGGCGGCGCGGGCAATGACGCGGTGGCGGGCGGCGCGGGCAAGGACACCGTCGAAGGCGGCGAGGGCTCCGACAAGCTGTACGTGGAAGAGAACGAGACGACCGTCGACGCCGCCAAGGGCGAGCGGGAGATCGTCGACATGACGGACGCGGACAAGCGTGGCTCGTCCGTCTCCGTCACGGGCAGCGCGGAGTTCCAGGCGCGCACCCAGTCGGACCTGGACGCGATGCGGTCGCTGCCCTCCGGCCAGGACCTGCTGCGCTCGCTGGACGCCAGCGGCAAGAAGACGACCATCCGCGAGACGTCCGCCGGCAACAGCGCGGGCGGCACGAACTTCAACGATGGCTTCATGAACAAGGACGGCACGGCGGGCAAGGGCACGGACTCGCAGGTGAACTACAACACCACGCGCATCTCGCTGGGCAGCGAGGAGTGGATGAACCGTCCGCCCGTGGTCGGCCTGTTCCACGAGCTGGTGCACGCCTCGGACATGGTGAACGGCACGCTGGCGCTGGGCGAGAAGGACGGCACGCGCAACCTGGAGACCTCCGCGGTGGGGCTGCCCGTCGACCTGGACCAGAACGCGGCCACGCCGGACGTCGTCCAGGGCGGCCGTCCCGGGGAGAACGTCCTGCGCGACGACCTGAACCTGCCCACCCGCCCGCGCTACTAGCCGCATGCGAGCGCTCCTCCGGACTGGCGCCTGGGTGGTGCTGGCTGTCATCGTCGGTTGCGCGCGGACCCCGGAGCGGCCCGTGAACCCCGGAGGAGAGCGCGTGGCCCAGGCGGACGTGGAGCTGAAGGTGGAGTCGGTGGCGCGCGAGGCGGACACGCTCGCGGTCACCTACGCGGTGCACAACCGGACGTCCCGCGCCGTGCTGCTCGTGGACGGCCTGTGGGACGTGGGCTTCAGCGGCCACCTCACGCTGGCGCCGGAGCGGGCCTACGTGGACCTGTCCGGCGGGCGGGTGGTGCTGTCGCGGATGCTGCTGCCGGTGCCGGAAGACCTGATGGTGGAAGCGCCGGAGGTGCCCGCGGTCAGCCGCGTGGAGGCCGGCGCCACGGCGAGCCGCCGCGCGGTGGTGCCGCTGCCGCTGCGCACCGCCCTGCCGTACCCCACGGGCCCGGAAGAGACGCGCGAGCTGTCCGACGTGCGCGAGGTGTCCCTGCGCGTGGGCTACCTGCCGGACGCGGAGGCCCTGACGCTGCACGCGGGCCAGGACGCGCAGGGCACGGCCGTCCAGACGCCGGAGTACGGGCCGGTGGTGAAGGCGCAGCGGGTGCTGGACAGCGGCCCCCTGCCGGTTTCGGGCGCGAAGTAGGGAGCGCGCGTCCTGGCTTCGCCGGAGGATTCGCCGGAGGTCCCGCCGGAAGACCCGGAAGGGGACGGGTGCGCCGAGGGCGTGGACCCCGTCATCACCGAGGATGCACAGGGGCGCCGCTCGCTGCGCTTCGGTGAAGGGGGCGCGCGCCAGAGCGTGGTGTGGCCCGGTGAGCCGCTGCGGCTGGAGCTGCCCTACACGCGCATGGCGATGGTGGCGCTGGCGTTCGTGCCCCGCCCGGAGAACGTGCTCGCGGTGGGGCTGGGCGGTGGGGCCATGCCCATGTTCCTGCGCGCGGTGCTGCCCGACACGCACATCGACGTGGTGGAGGTGGACGGGGCGGTGGTGGAGGCCGCGAAGCAATACTGCGGCTTCCAGGAGGACGCGCTGCTGCGGGCGCACGTGGCGGACGGGCGGGCCTTCATCGAGTCCGACGGGCCGCCGTACGACGTCATCCTCCTGGACGCGTATGGGGCGGACCACATCCCCCTGCACCTGGCGACGCGCGAGTTCCTGGGGGCGGCGCGCGCGCGGCTGACGCGGGGCGGGGTGGTGGTGGGCAACGTGTGGGAGTCCGCCGCGAACCCGCTCTACGACGCGATGGTGCGCACCTACCAGGTGAGCTTCCACGGGCTGTCCCTCTTCGAGGTGCCCTCCAGCACCAACCGCATCCTGGTGGGCCTGGAAGGCCCCCTGCGGCTGACGCGTGAGGCGCTGGTCGCCCAGGCCCGGCGCGTGGAGCGCGACCTGGGCCTCCCGTTCCGGTTGGGGGCCATGGTGGCGCAGCGCTACCGGCCCCTGACGCGGCGGCTCAAGCGGGGCCGGGTGCTGACGGACGCAGGGCTGGGGCAGCCCGACCTCTTGCTGGATGAGTGAAGAACAGAGCGCGGGTCGCTCTGCTGGCCAGTGAGCACGGCCCCGCCCGGCCGTGGCTGAATCGAGGGGTGGCGCTGCTAATCTTTCAGGTCCTGCACGTCGGCACCCGGGGAGACGCGATGAACGGCGCGAATGACGGACGATCTGGCCCACCCGCTCCCCTCCCTGGAGACGCGGCGTCGCCGGCGGATGGGGAGTCCGATACGGGCGGACTGCCCGGGCCTCCGCCGGCCATCTGCGTGCTGGAGGGCAACGCGCTGAAGACGCGGCTGACGCGCGCCGTGGGCATCCACTACCCCTTCGTGGGCGCGGGAATGGCGTTCGTGTCCCTGCCGCCGCTGGTCATCGCGGTGTCGGAGGCGGGCGGGCTGGGGATGCTGGGCACGGCGCCGGAGCCGCCGCTGGTGCTGGAGGCACGCCTGAAGGCCATCCAGGCAGGCACCCAGCGTCCCTACGGCGTGGACTTCATCGTCGACCGGGCGGAGCCGCATGGCTTCACGTCGCGAGACCACATCGACACGTGCGTCGCGGCGAAGGTGCCGGTGGTGGTGTTCCACTGGTCGTTGCCGCCGCTGGAGTGGATTCACGCGCTGAAGGCCGCGGGGACGCGGGTGTGGATGCAGGCGGGGACGGTGGACGTAGCGCGGCAGGCCCTGGACGCCGGGATGGAGGGGCTCATCGCCCAGGGACGGCAGGCCGGAGGCCGCAACCTGGGCAGCACGCCGACGCTGGCGCTGGTGCGCGAGTTCCGCGCGCTGTCGAGCGACGTGCTGGTGCTGGCGGCGGGAGGCATCGCGGACGGCTTCAGCGCGGCGCGCGCGCTGCATCAGGGCGCGGACGGCGTCTGGGTGGGCACGCGGCTCATCGCGTCGGTGGAGGCGTACGCGCACCCGCTCTACAAGCAGCGGCTGGTGGACGGGGATGCGGGCGACACGACCCTGACGACGCTGTTCGGTCCGGAGTGGCCGGGCAAGCGCATGCGGGTGATCCGCAACCGCACGGTGCGCGAGTGGGCGGGGCGTGAGTCACGCGTTCCGCCGCCAGGGGCAGTGCCGGAGACCATCGGGACGACGCGGCTGTTTCCCGGCGTGCTGGACGTGCAGTACGTGATGCCGAAGTTCAGCTCCTTCCTGCCCACGCCCGACACGCAGGGCGACCTGGAGGAGATGAGCCTGCCGGCCGGGGGCGCGAGCATGTCGCGCATCGACACGGTGCAGCCCGCCGGGCAGATCGTCGTGGAGATGATGGAGCGGGCCCGTCGGCTCCTGGAGTCACCCGAGGGGCTGGATGAGGAGGACGAGGACGACCGGGGTTAGGGCGGAGGCAGCTGCGCCTTGAAGCGCGTCTCCCATTTGTCGAGGTTCAACTCGACCTCCGCGCACTCCTGCTCCGTGCTCGCATCGGCGGCGGAGCGATTGAGCCGTACGAGCGCCTCCCTCAGGTCCGAGGGAGGTTCCTTCCCCCAGCGGCTCTCTACCCGCTTGAAAATGCGCTTGAGGCGCCCGCTGAGATTGTCCTGTGCGGCCTTGTCTTCCTTGGTGGGGCCTGAGCGCGCGGCAGCCTTCTGCTCGGGGGCCCCGGCGCGGACCCTCTTCACGCTCTTCTTGGGGGGCGGGGAACTGGCAGGAGTTGGCGTTTCGTTGCGAGGTTCGCTGGTTTCGCTCACCGTGAGAGGTTTCACGGGAGCCGCGACCGCGACGTCTGGCTGTATCACGGAGGGCTCGGCGGTGGCCGGCGTCTCGTCCTTGACGGCTTGCTGCGCCACGGGGGCCTGGACTTCGACGGAGGCCGGTTCCTCGACCCTGTCGGTGAGCGATGCCTTGGGTTGCGCAGCCACGACGGCCGGCGGTGCCTGGCGCGCTGGCCAGAGGACCGCGGCTCCCAGACCCAGGAGCATCAGTGAGCCACCCACCCACGCCGCGTGCCTTCGTGATGCGCGGGAGGGCTTGAACCCCTCCTGAGATGCCGCCGTGATGGTGTCGCTCCCGGTGGCAGCCTCCACGGGAGGGGCGTCTCGGCTCGGGACCGATGGCGCATATGGCGTCGCCCGCAGGGGAATCCGCTTCAGCCGTTCCCGCACCACTTCCGCCGAAGCAGGCCGTGCTCCAGGTTCCTTCGCCAGCAGTTGAAGCACCAGCGCGTCGAGTTCAGGTGGGAGGCCCGGGATGAGGGACGAAGGCACCGGTGGGGGCTGGTTGACGTGCGCGAACATCACCTGGAGGGACTCGCCCTGGAACGGGCGCACGCCGGTAAGCATCTGGAACAGCATCACGCCCACGGCGTAGAGGTCCGTCGGCGGGCCCACACTGGTGCCTCGGACCTGCTCCGGTGACATGAACTCCGGCGTTCCAATGATGGAGCCTTCTGACGTCAGCGGGCTCTCGCATGACTCCAGCAACTTCGCGATGCCGAAGTCGACCAGCTTGACGACGGTCGGCACTCCCGCGGACTCGACAACGAAGACGTTCGCGGGCTTCAGGTCGCGGTGCACCACGCCCGCCGCATGCGCGGCACCCAGCGCGGCCAACATCTGGTCCATGACCCAGACCGCGCTCTCCAGCGGCATCCGGTGCTTCGCGCGCACGAAGTCAGACAGCGGGCGTCCCTGGAGCAGCTCCATGGTGACGTAGGGCCGCTCGTCCGGAAGGATGCCGAAGCCGAAGATGTCGATGATCCCCTGATGCCGGACGGCATTGACGGAGCGGGCCTCCACGAGCAGTCGCTGGATCTGCTGGGGGGAGACGAGCTCCAGGCGCATGACCTTGATGGCCGCTTGTTTTCCGATGAGGGGATGCACGGCGCGGTACACCACGCCCATGCCGCCCGCACCAATGCGCTCCTGGATGACGAACTCTCCCACCTGCATGCCCAGCAGTGAATCTGATGCGGTGGACCGCGACGCTGGTCCTGTGTCCTTCGCGGGATCAATTCCAGGGGATGAGGAGCTTTTCATGGGGGCTGGCGGCGTGGACCATACCCACGCGGTCTCGCTGCTTTCAAACACTCCGAGGTGCGCACGCCACGGGCAATGATGATCCGTTGAGATGACCCATGCGGGGTCCTGGCTGACTTACACCCCATGCGGTGGTCGGTGACGTGGACGACCCGGATCAGCGCGGCGGAGGGAGCAGCTTGTCGAGGCGAGCCTCCCACGCGCGGAGCGTCTCCTCGATGTACTCGCGCTCCTGCGCCGAGGTCGCCTTGGCGGCGGATTTCTTGATCAGCACCAGCCCAGCCTTCAGGTCAGCGGGGGGCTCGTTCTTCCCACTGCGCCTGTACAGCTCCTTGGAGTGCGACTGGATGCGCCGCATCAGTCGAGTCTGCTCCGGTGAGCCCTTGGAGGGGCGCTGGGGGACGGAGGGCGTGGGACTGGTGGACGCAGGGAGGGGGGGCGCGACCGGTTCGTCCTTCCCGGGAAGCGGGGGCTGCGGCGGGGATTGCGCCACGCCCGGGAGCGGCGTGGGGACGGGAGCCGTGACAACTGGTGGTGCTGGATCCACGACGACCGGCGTTGCCGGTGCCATGACGGCTGGCGGTGCTGGAGACCTTTGCCAGAGGGCGGCGCCCAGGCCCAGGAGCACCAGCGCTCCTCCCAGCTTCCAGCCACGCCCTTGAGAACCGCGGAGGGCCTTGAGGGCCTCCAGGGTGTCGGGCGTGAAGGCATCGGAACCCGACGAGGGCGGCCCCTGGACGGCGTCGCGCTTCGTGGCCGACGGCGCATGCGGGGCCACGCGCAGTGGGATGCGCTTCAATTTCTCACGCACCTCCTCCGCCGAACCAAGCCGTGCCCCGGGCTCTTTCGCCAGCAGATGCAGCACCAACGCATCAAGTTCCGGCGGGACGTCTGGGACGCGCGACGAGGGAGCCGGCGCTGGCTGGTCCAGGTGCGCGAACATCACCTGGATGGAGTCTCCCTGGAACGGACGCACGCCGGTGATCATCTGGAACAGCATCACGCCCGCCGCGTACAGATCCGTCTCCGGGCCCACGCTGCCGCCGCGGATCTGCTCGGGCGCCATGAACTCCGGCGTGCCGATGATGGAGCCATCCGAGGTGAGGGGCGTGTCGCGCGACTCCAACAGCTTGGCGATGCCGAAGTCGACCAGCTTGACGGCCGTGGGAGTCTCCGGCGCCTCGACCACGAAGACATTGGCGGGCTTGAGGTCGCGGTGCACCACGCCCGCTCGGTGCGCCGCACCCAGCGCGGCCAGCATCTGATCCATGACCCAGACCACGCTCTCCAGGTCCATCCGGTTCTTGGCGCGGACGAAGTCGGAGAGCGGCCGGCCCTGGAGCAACTCCATGATGACGTAGGGGCGCCCGTCCGGGAGGCTGCCAAAGCCGAAGATGTCGATGATGCCCGGGTGCCGGATGGCGTTGACGGACCGGGCCTCCACCAACAGGCGCTGCACCTGCTGCGGGGAGACGAGCTCCAGGCGCATGACCTTGATGGCCGCCTGCTTGCCAATGAGCGGGTGCTCCGCGCGGTACACCACGCCCATGCCACCGGCGCCAATGCGCTCCTGGATGACGAACTCACCCACCTGCGTGCCCAGCAGTGGGTCCTCGGGTGCGGACCGCGACTCCGGACGTGCGCTCTTCGCGGTATCGGGTCGTGCGGAAGGGGTGGTTTTCATGGGGCGGGCGGCGCGGACCATACCCATGCGGTCTCGTTGCTTTCAAACACCCGTTTGAGCCTTCTCTCGGCTCAGGATGATCCGTTGCCTGGGCCCATGCAGGGTCGTCGCTGACTGCCTGCCCGGGGTAGAGGCCATGCGCGACGCGCGACTTCAGTCCCGGGCTCACCTGGTCGATGGGACGCGCGGTCCTGCCGCGTCATCGGGGGGACTTGCGGCGACATGCACGCGCGGGTTTCAAGCGCTGGTCGCAGGTGCCTGCCAGGGGCGGCTCCCGCGCACAGAAGCATCAGGACCGGCGCCAGCCACCAGGCGGGGCTCAGCGGGCTGGGGATGGCCTTGAGTGCCTCCTTCGTCTCCAGGGTGACGCTGTCATCATCCGAAGAGGCTTCCACTGGCAGGTGAGCTCGTCCCAAGGCGATTGGCGGGTGGGGGGGCACGCGCAGCGGGATGCGCTTCAGTCGCTCTCTGACGGCATCGGCTGACGCAGGCCTTGACGAGGGGTCCTTCTTCAGGAGTTGCAGGACCAGGGCGTCGAGCGCTGGAGAGATACCTGGGGCTCGCGTTGAAGGGGCAGGTGGCAGTTGATCCCGCTGCGCGAACATCACCTGGAGGGACTTGCCCTGAAATGGGCGTTCGCCGGTGAGGAGTTGGAACAGCATCAGTCCAAGCGCATAGAGGTCGGTCGCCGGGCTTACGGCGTCGCCACGGATTTGTTCTGGCGCCATGAAGTTCGGGGTGCCAATGACATAGCCGTCTGTTGTCAGGGGATTGTCGCGCGACTCCAACAGCTTGGCGATTCCGAAGTCGACCAGCTTGACCGAGGTCGGGATTTTCGGAGCTTCGACAATGAAGACGTTCTCGGGCTTCAGGTCGCGGTGCACCACGCCGGCCTCGTGCGCGGCTCCCAACGCGGCCAGCATCTGGTCCATGACCCAGATGACGCTCTCCAGGTCCATTCGCTGCTCCGCGTGGGCGAAGTCAGAAAGCGCTCGTCCCTGGAGCAACTCCATGACGATGTAGTGCCGCCCATCTGGCAGGCTCCCAAAGCCGAAGATGTCGATGATGCCCGGGTGCTGGATGGCGTTGACGGCCCGGGCCTCCATGAGCAGGCGTTGCACCTGCTGCGGAGACACGATTTCCAGGCGCAGGATCTTGATGGCCGCCTGCTTGCCGATGAGTGGGTGCACCGCGCGGTACACCAGGCCCATGCCGCCTTCGCCAATACGCTCCTGGATGATGAACTCACCCAATTGCGTGCCCAGCAGTGGATCCACGGAGGCGCTGGGAGTGACGACCGGTCGCACGGTCCTCCCTTTATCCGCGCGGGTTGGGGGCGATTTCTTCATGAGTGGACTGAGGCTCTGGCCGTGACCATGCTTTCCGATACCTTCAATCATGACCTCATCTGCAGCCTACGAGCCACGATGGTCCGGTGGGACTATTGGAGGGGAATGGCTTTGAGCTTTTTCTCCCATTCGTCCATCTCACCCTGGATCTTCGTGCGTTCGGTGCCGGTCTGTTCCCCGGCCGCAAAGACGTAGAATCCGCGCAGCTGCGACCCTAGTTCTGTCGTGAGGTCGTTTCCTCCCGTTCGGCGTCTGAACTCTGCGGTGAACCTATCCAGCCGTACAGCCAGAAGCCGCTCTGCAAGAGTGCTCCTCCTGGGTTCTGGAGGGTTGCTTGGGAGGGGAGGCGTAGCCTTCTCGATGTGAGCGGGCGAAGGTTTGGGAGCTACTACGGGAGATGGGGCGACGGGGGAGCTGGTTCTGGCTACAGGGGCGCTGGCTCTGGCTGAGGGAGGCAGGGCTTGAGAGAACTGCTTCTCCCATTCATCGAGCGCATCCTTGATGCGCGCACGTTCACCGCCCGAGAGGTCGTCAGCGGCGGCGTTCCGGTACTGCGTGAGCAATTCCTCAAGCAGCCTCTGCGGGGGCTTGCCGCCCGGACTCCGGGCGTAGAGTTGTTCAAACAACCTGTCCAACCGATTCGCCAGTCCTTGTTCGTCGCGGTTGTCTTGGGGCAGCGTTGGACGCGCGGGGCGCGTCACGATGGGAGCGGGCTCGATGGGAGCGGGCTTGATGACGACGCGCTGGACGGTCGCGGGTGGGGTTACAGACTGCACGGGGGGCGTTGACGGATTGTCAGGGACCCTGGCGATCTTGATTGGCGAATCACCTGGCGGCGACACGATGGTCGGAGACTCGGGGAGCGGAGGCCTCGGGTCCTTGCCGGTACGCGAGTCGGTTTTGTCCTTGTTGAGCTTCTTCTCCGGGCTGGTCTCCTGCCGTACGCCTCTCGCCTGCGTGACAGGTGTCTCGGCGGGGTTCGTCCTTGCCGATTGTGGCGTGGGAGAGGGCTGGGCGGGGACGGGGCTTTCGCCATCCGTTTTTACGTCCGTGGCCGGCGGAGGCGGTGGGTCTTTGGGGGGCCCAGGAACGTCGCTCGGTACGGGTGTACCGTCCGCGATTGCCGGGACACCCGGAGTGGGCACAGGCCTTGAGGATGCGGACACCTGGGACGAAGCCGGAAGGCTGAACCAGATTGCTCCTCCCAGTCCCGCGAGAAGGAGTGCTCCTCCCCATTTCCAGCGATGTCCTTTCCCGAGTCGCGGAGTGGCGAAGGGCATCGTGTCTTGCCGCGAAATCGGCCCGGAGGTGGTGACCACAGGGGCTGGCGCGCGAGATGCGCTTCGCGCAACCATCTTCGGGACAGCCGGTCTTGTGCCTACCGGAATGCGCTGGAGCTGCAGGCGAACGGTCTCCGCCAGGGCCGGACGCATCGCTGGGTCCTTCGCCAACAGGTGGCGCACCAGCGTATCGAATTCCGGCGGGATGCCTTTCGCGAGGGAGGACGGCATCGGCGGAATGCGGTCGACCTGGGCGAACATCACCTGCAGCGGGTCGCCGTGGAACGGGCGCGTGCCGGTCAGCATCTGGAACGCCATGATGCCCACGGCGTAGAGGTCCGTCGCCGGGCCCACCTCTCCCCCTCGGATCTGCTCAGGGGCCATGAACTCGGGCGTGCCCAGGATGGTGCCATCGAGGGTCGTCGGACTGTCCCGGGACTCCAGCAGCTTGGCGATGCCGAAATCGACCAGCTTGATCGTGGGCGCCGAATTGGGCCCTTCCACGACGAACACATTCGCTGGCTTGAGGTCCCGGTGCACGACGCCTGCTTCATGCGCCGCCCCCAGCGCCGCCAGGATCTGATCCAACACCCAGACGGTGGTGGCCACATCTAGCGGTTGAGGGGTGGGCGCGAACTCGGCGAGCGAACGGCCCTTCAGCAACTCCATCACGATGTACGGACGCCCATCTGGGAGGCTGCCGAAACCAAAGATGTCGATGATGCCGGGGTGCTGGATGGCGTTGACCGCGCGGGCTTCCACCAGCAGCCGTTCATGGACCCGCGGTGACACGAGGTCCGCCCTCAGCACCTTGATGGCGGCCTGCTTGCCGATCAGGGAATGGGTGGCCCGATAGACGACGCCCATGCCTCCAGCGCCGATGCGCTCATTGATGATGAACTCCCCGACCTGCGACGAGAGCAGGGGATCCATGATGGGAACGTTGCTGGAAGACGATGTCCTCGAGGAGGACTGCGGTCGCATCGGGGCGGAACCCGCATCATCGGGAACGTACGTCCGGTTGGTTTTCATGAGGGGCCGGCGGACCATAGTCGCGCGCTCGACCCGCTTCCAACTCTCAGCGATGACCCAGATTGGGTCGCGACTGACTTCCCAGGTCCGCCTTGCTTTGCGTTCGTAACGAACCGCTCAGGTCGGAACGTTCAAGGCGAGGCCGTGGCCTCAAGCCCCGGCGTCGGCGCCACGGCGGAGCGCGTCTCCATCCTCCGCGCCCGACGCCGCTCCCATAGATCCAGCGCTTCGCCGAGGTAGGCGAACTGCCGCTCGGAGGTCGCCGCCTCCACGGACTGCTGGATCTGGAGCAGCTCCTCTCGAAGGCGCTTGCCCATCAGTGTGTCCTCGTCGGGCGCCGGGAGTCGGCCGAGGATCTCCGCCAGACGTTGATCCAACACCGTTCTCGCGGGATGTGGCGCGTGCACCGGGGGGCCCTGCGTCGCGACGACGACGGAAGACGCCTCGGTCGCCTCGTTCGGGGCCGCCGCCTTCGGGGAGGGGCGCGCGGGACGGGGAGGGGAGGGGCGTTCCGGTGGTGCCGCTTCCTGGAGCGCGCCCTCGGCCTGTGACTCCTGCGGCGCCACCTCCTCCTCGGGAGGCATCACCGGTGCCGGCGCCGGGACGGGGGCTGGCGCCACCACGGGCTGCGTCCGCGCGACGGGCGCCGGGGGCGGCTGCTGCTCGGGCGCCGTCTGGCGTTGAGCCCTGCCCCCCACGATCCCGACCCCGAGGGACATGAGCACCGCCGCGCCCAGGACGGCCTTGTAGCGACGCGGCATCGCTGGCGCTGGCGGCAGGGCCGCTGGCACGGGGACGGGCTCCGCCTGGACGGTGGGCGCGCTGGGGATCCGCAGCGCGGCCTCGATGGCGCTCAACTGCTGCCGTGCGGCCTCCGCGGTGGCCGGACGTCGCGCGGGCTTCTTCTCCAGCAACTGGAGCACCAGCGCATCGAGCGCCGGGGGGATGCCCTCGGCCCGCGTGGAGGGCGCGGGCGGCTGCGATTCCACCTGCGCGAACATCACCTGCATGTGCTCGCCCTGGAACGGACGCGTGCCCGTCAGCATCTGGAACGCGAGGATGCCCACCGAGTACAGGTCCGCCGCCGGCCCCACCGTGCCGCCGCGGATCTGCTCCGGGGACATGCACTCCGGCGTCCCCGTCATGGCGCCGTTCGTGCCCAACGACTCCTCCCGGGGCACCTGCGCGATGCCGAAGTCCACCAGCTTGAGCGTGGGCTTCGTGTCCGGCACCTCCACCAGGAACACGTTCTCCGGATTCAGGTCGCGATGCACCACGCCCGCCCGGTGCACCGCCCCCAGCGCCGACAGGAGCTGATCCAGCACCCACACCGTCAGCTCGACGTCCAGCTTCCCCTTCTCAATCAGTTGCTCCGACAGCGTCCGGCCCTGCAACAGCTCCATCACGATGTACGGACGCCCATCCGGCAGCGTGCCGCAGTTGAAGATGTCCAGGATGCCCGGGTGGCGGATGGCGTTCACCGCCTTCGCCTCCAGCAGCAGCTGCTCCTCCCCGCGCCGCGCCATCCGCTCCGCCCGCAGCACCTTGATGGCCGCGTGCTTGCCGATGAGCGGATGCACCGCGCGGTAGATGATGCCCATCCCGCCCGCGCCAATGCGCTCCTCGATGATGAACTCGCCCAGCCGCATCGACACCAGCGGGTCCGCGGACGGCTCAGTGCGCTCCTCCGGCGAGGACGGCTCGGGGGACGGTACCGGGTCGGGAACGCCTGGAGTGCTCATGGATGCGCCGGCCATCGGGGGAGGGTACCGCGCGCACCGTGGCTCTTCGAAACATCCCGGTACGCGCTGGCCCCGCTCGGCTGCTTGCCTTGCTCCACGGGGACCCTTATTCCCATGTCACGGCCGTGCTCCTGCGTCCACCCTCCCCCCTGATTCTCCTGACACTGGACGAGCCTCCCCGGGGGCCCGTCGGGGAATGCCGGCTTCCAGCTACTTGGAGAAGCGCGCCTTCAACCGATCCTGCCACGCGTCCAGCGCCCGGTTCACCTCCATGCGTTGGGTGGCCGTCTGTGCCTCCGCGGCGAAGCCGTAGAGCTTCACCAACTGGCGCGTGAGATCCGGCGCGACGTCCTGGCCCTGGGTGCGCCGCCGCAGCTCCGCGACGAGCCGGTCCAGCCGCTGGGCCAGCCGCTGCTGCGCGGTCGTTCCCTGGGGCAACGCGGGCAACGGCGGCAGCACGAGCGGCGGGTGCTTGGGGATCGCCGGCATGACGACGGTGGGGGGCGGCGCGTCGTGCCGGGCAATGCGCTCGGTCAGCTCCTTCTCCCAGGCATCGAGCGCCAGGTGGATGCGCGCACGCTCCGGCTCCGACGCGTCCACGGCCGCGCGGTACTGCTGCACCAGCCTGCCCCGAAGCTCTCCTTCCGCGTCCACGTCCTTCGCCCGCGCCCGCAGCTGCTTGAACAGCCCGGACAGCCGCCGCGCCATCCGCTTCTCCGACGGCGAGCCCAGCGGCAACGGCGGCAGCCCCGTCGACTTCGCCTCGGTGCCCGGGACCGGATCCGCTTCGTCCCGCGCCTCCGTGTCGTCCTGGAGGGCCTCGGCCGTCGTGGTCGGCACCGGCGCCACCGCCTCCGGAGGCTCCTGGGGGCTCGGAGGATTCGGAAGGCTCGTGGGCCGTGGCTCCACCACGGGAGCGGGCGGCATGGGCAACGGTCGCGCCAGCTCCGGCGGTGCTTCCGGCGTCCGGGTCAGCGCCCAGAGGCCCGTGCCCAGCAGCCCCAGCGCCACGGCCCCCATCGCCGCGAGCGGGACCCTGTTCTGACGCTTCGCGAGGAGCTTCGTGAGCAGCGCGGGCCGTGGCGTGGACGGCGAGGTCGGTGCCTCACCTTCGTGCCGCGTGGGGCCGGGCGGGGGAGAGGCCTCCGCGGGCGTCTTCGACAACCCCCGCAGCTGCTGGCGCACCCCTTCGGCGGAGGCAGGGCGCCGCGCGGGGTCCTTCTCCATCAACTGGAGCACCAGCGCATCGAGTGCGGGCGGCAGGCCCTTCACCCTGGACGAGGCGCGGGGCGCGGGCTGCTCCACGTGGGCGAACATCACCTGCACGTTCTCACCCTGGAAGGGCTTCTCTCCGGTGAGCATCTGGAACGCGAGCACGCCCAGCGCGTACAGGTCCGTCGCCGGGCCCACGGTGCCTCCGCGGATCTGCTCCGGCGCCATGAAGTCCGGCGTCCCCAGCACGGAGCCGTCCGCCAGCGTCAGCCCCTCGCGCGACTGCAACACCTTGGCGATGCCGAAATCCACGAGCTTGAGCGTGGGCTCCGCGTCCGGCAGCTCCACCAGGAAGACGTTCGCCGGCTTCAGGTCCCGGTGCACCACGCCCGCCCGGTGCGCCGCCCCCAACGCGGACAACATCTGATCCAACATCCGCACCGTCGTCGCGACGTCCAGCCGCCCCTGCGCGTGCAGCACGTCCGACAACGCCCGGCCCTGCAACAGCTCCATCACGATGTACGGACGCCCATCCGGAAGCCGGCCGAAGTTGAAGACGTCCAGGATGCCCGGGTGGCGGATGGCGTTCACCGTGCGCGCTTCAATCAGCAGCCGCTGCTCCTGCTCCGGCGACATCAGCTCCGCGCGCAGCACCTTGACCGCCGCCTGCTTGCCGATGAGCGGATGCACCGCCCGGTAGACGACCCCCATGCCCCCCGCGCCGATGCGCTCCTCGATGAGGAACTCGCCCAGCTGCGTCGACACCAACGGATCCACGCTCGGCGCCGTCGGCAGCTCCGGCTCGGTCCTCGTGCGGTGGGCATCCGCGTCTGGAAGTCTTCGAGTTTTCATGGGAAGTCCGGCTATCCAGTGAGGATAACGCTTCCCGTCCTCATTTTCGTGGGCCCGGAGCCCTCCTCGCCCCCTGCTCGTCTGCTTGCCGACTTCCCGGCGCGCGGCGGTTCAATGGCGCGGTCCTTCTGACGCGCTCCGCCTTTCCTGATCGGAGCTGTAGCGGGCGCGCTCCAGGCTTTCGGGGAGTCCAGGGGACAGCGCGTCCGGATCCGCGCGCTGTTCCCGGAATACCTGGATCCGCCGCGACAAAGAGCGACCTGCCGGGAAGGTGGGCCTCAAGGAAACGGGGAGGGCCCGTTGTAGGATCGGGTCCGTCCGTTCCAGGACGCTCCCGGGTCGTGCGCCTGATCCCTGCTCCTGGGGATCGCACCCGGAGGGGGAACATGGCACCGGCATACGACGCCCTGGTCATTGGCACCGGGTTTGGCGGAGCGGTCGCGGCCTGTCGGCTCGCGCAGGCGGGGCTTTCCGTGCGGGTGCTCGAGCGGGGCCTGCGCTACCCGAAGGGCAGCTTCCCGCGCGACTTCGAGGACCCCACCAACGGCTGGCTGTGGCAGCACCGGCAGGGCCTCTTCGACATCAAGCTGCTCAAGGGGATGAGCATCGTGCAGTCCGCGGGGTACGGCGGCGGCTCGCTCATCTACGCCAACGTGCACCTGCGGCCTCCGCCGGAGGTGTTCGTGTCGGGGTGGCCGGAGGGCTACAGCCGCGAGGCGTTGGACCCCTACTACGACCTGGTCGCGCACATGATGGACGTGCAGCCCATCACCGCCTCCGCGCGCGGGCTGCCGCCGAAGACGAAGCGGATGCGGGAGGTGGCGAAGAAGCTGGGCCGCGAAGCCCAGTTCTTCCACCCGAACCTCGCCGTGCGCTTCGCGCCCGCG
>NZ_JAPNJY010000009.1:0-18552 GCF_026626625.1 Corallococcus sp. BB11-1
CGTGCCGCCACCAAGGCCAAGGCCGCCAAGGCCGCCAAGGCCAAGAAGGGCGCGAACAAGGCGCCTCCGCGCATCGAGACGAAGTCGAGTCCGGGCACCGTCACGGATCCGGTGACGGGCGACGCCGCGGCGACCGCGTCCTCCGCGCCTCCGCAGCGGGGACCGTCGCGCATCGACTTCGATGATCGGCTCATCCAGGGCCAGACGAACAAGTCCGGCGCGGTGTACCTGTATGACCGCAAGGAGCTGAAGGTGCGGTCGATGCTCCGTGAGCGCGACAGCTTCCGCTCCGAGACGCTCGCCACCGTCTACGACCAGTAGGGCTGTACCGCCCATCACCCTTCGAAGGGAGCGTCACCGTTGAGCGGCCAGCCCAGCGTCCTGCAAGTCGTCATCCTCCGCGACGGCCTCCTGGTGGGGACGGAGGTGTTCGTCCCCGGTACCTACGCGCTCGGATCCGATGCGTCGTCGGACCTGCGGTTGGACGATGCCTCCGTGTCCCCGCGCCACGCGCTGCTGTACTTCCAGAACGGTCGCACCGCGATCCAGGACGCGGGCGGCGGCACCAGCGGCGTCTTCGTCAACGGGCACCAGGTCACCGCGTGTGAGATCCGCTCCGTGGACGAGGTCCTGTGCGGCCCGTTCGTCCTGAAGACGCGGATCCTGAACCAGCGCCCCGCCGAGTCCAAGCCGCAGCCGCCTCCCGAAGTCGCCGCCCTCTTCGGCAACCCCGGAGCACCGCCCGCGGCGCCGCCGCACGCCATGCCGCCGCATGGCGCGAACGGAGCGCAGCAGACCGTCGCGCTACAGCACGGGACCCCGGCCCAGCAGGCCTTGTACGCGCAGCAGCAGGCGCAGCAGGCCGCCTACGCGCAGCAGCAGGCAGCCCAGGCCCAACAGGCCGCGTACGCGCAGCAGCAGGCACAGCAGGCCGCCTACGCGCAGCAGCAGGCAGCCCAGGCCCAGCAGGCCGCGTATGCGCAGCAGCAGGCGCAGCAGGCCGCCTACGCGCAGCAGCAGGCAGCCCAGGCCCAGCAGGCCGCGTACGCACAGCAGCAGGCACAGCAGGCCGCGTATGCGCAGCAGCAGGCGCAACAGGCCCAGCAGGCCGCGTACGCCCAGCAGGCCGCGCAGGCGCAGCACGCCGTGCAGGTTGCCCAGGCGCATCATGCCGCGCAGGCACAGCACGCCGCGCACGCGCAGGCCGCGCATCCCCAGGCTCCGCACGCGCAGCAGCAGGCAGCGCATGCGCCCCACGCGCGGGCGGGACACGCACAGCAGGCCGCGCAGGCGCAGCACGCCCAGGCCGCGGTCGCGCTGCCCGCGCCCGCGCAGCGCTCCGCTGCGCCGGGGGTTCCCGCGGGCACGGTCCCCTCCACACGCCGCCGGCCTCCTTCCGAGGCCATGCCCAGCCTCCTCGTCGCGGACGACCTGCTGGCGGACGTGGACCTGGACGCCCCCAGCCCCTCCGGCCCGCTGCTGCACGACAAGGCCGCGGCCACGCGCCCCACGCACGCGCCGAGGATCGGCCCGGGCAAGGGCGCCTCCCAGCTCTACCTGGAGCTGTACTGGGGCGCCGTGCGCCGCGACGCGCGCCGCTTCGCCCCGGACGCGAAGAAGCCCGTCAAGGCCGCCCTCGACGAGCAGGCCCCCATGCCGCTCTGGGGCTTCACCCTCCCCGAGGGTGACGCGTTCTCGCTCGCCGAATCCGTCAACGGCAACTACCGCCTCTTCGTGCCACCCGGCACCGACGTGGAGAAGGGCGGCGCGGACGGCCGCTTCGCCCCCGTCACCTCCGCGGCGCTCGAGTCCGACGGCAGCCGCCGCTTCGTCACGCTGCGCGACGGCGCGGCGGCCCGCCTCACGCAGGGCAAGATGTCGCTCGTCGCCTACGCGGCGCCCGTCCCTGAGCGCGTCTTCGTCAACCCGCTCAAGGGCCTGCCCTGGTTGACGCTCTTCTTCATCGCCCTCTTCGGCGGCGGCCTGGGCTACTTCATCGCCATGCGGCCGCCGGGCCCCGCGACCGCGGACTTCACCCAGAAGAACCTGCCCCCCGTGGCGCTGCGCCTCATCGCGCCCGAGCCCAAGAAGAAGGAAGAGGCCAAGAAGAAGCTGGAGGCGCTCAAGAAGAAGGAGCCCGTCAAGGAGAAGCCCGTCGTCGCGGAGAAGGCCCCGCCCAAGCCCGTGAAGCAGGCCCCGCAGCCCAAGGCCGTGGCCGCCGCGCCGGAGAGCAAGGCCCTCAAGGCGCTGGCGAAGCTGTCCGCCGCCGGCCCCGCCGCCAACGACCTGCTGGCCGCCGTGGACAAGCTGGGCAGCGGCCCGGGCAACAAGAACGTCAAGCAGACCAACTACAAGCTCTCCGGGCTCATCGGCAAGGCGCCCATCGCCAACGCGGGCCTGGGCACCTTCGGCCTGGGCGGCGGCGGCAAGGGCGGCGGCGCCACGCTGGGCGCGGAGCTGCTGCGCGGCAAGGGCGGCGGCGGCATTGGCGCGCTGGGCGCGGGCGGCGTGGGCAAGGGCGCGGTGGGCGGCACCGTCACGCGCGCCACCGCGCGCAGCATCTCCTCCACCCAGGGCACCGTGGACCGCGAGGCCGTGGCCAAGGTCATCAACAGCCACCTCAACGAGGTGCACGGCTGCTATGAACGCGCGCTGCTCAAGGACCCGGGCCTCGCCGGCAAGGTCGTGCTGGAGTGGAGCATCGGGCTCAACGGCCGCGTCGCCTCCGCGAAGACCAAGTCGTCCACCCTGCGCAACGCCTCCGTCGAAGCGTGCATCCTCAGCAGCCTGAAGGGCTGGCAGTTCCCCACCCCCAAGGGCGGCCTCGTCATCATCACGTATCCGTTCCTCTTCAACTCGGTCGGCTACTGACGCGGGGGTTGCTCCCCCACCCGCGCCAGCCCCGTCCCCCCGACAGGAAACATCCCCCGTGCGATTCATCCTGCTCACCCTCCTGTGCCTGGTGCCCGGCCTCGCGCGCGCCCAGGCCGAGGAACTCGAGAACCCCGGCACCGTCTCCGCGGTGCAGGACCGGCTCTACCGCATGCACCACGAGCTGACGCTCGGCGTGGGCGTGCTGCCCGCGGACGCCTACTACAAGGGGCTCATCGGCACCGTCGGCTACACGTACCACTTCAGCGACAGCTTCGCGTGGCAGGTGGGCCGCGGCACGTACAGCTACAACCTGCAGACCAGCCTGCGCACCCAACTGGAGCGCGACTTCGACGTGTCCCCCACCAACACCGCCTTCGAGGACCAGGTGCAGTGGATGGTGGGCTCCGACCTCATGTGGAGCCCGCTGTACGGCAAGACGTCCTTCCTCAACACCAACGTCATCCACTTCGAGGTCTTCCTCCTGGGTGGCGGCACGGTGGTGAAGGTGGAGCGCAGCGACGGCTTCCGTCCGGCCATCAACCTGGGCCTGGGCGTGCGCGTGTTCTCCAGCCGCAACGTGTCCTTCCGCCTGGACGTGACGAACAACACCGTCTTCGCGGGCGCGTCGCGCATCATCAACGTGCCCACCGTGCAGCTGGGCACGGCCTTCAACTTCGGCGCCACGGAATGACGTCCCGCCCGCTCATCGTCGCCGCGCTCACCAGCGCCGCGCTCTTCGTGTTCCCAACGGCCGCCCGCGCCGCCCCGGACGCGGGCGTGCCGCCCATGCCACCCGCGCCCGCCGCCGCGGCGGGGACGGCCTCCTCGCCGGACGCGGGCACCGCCGCCGCGCCCGCGGCCCCCGCCAAGGCCGCCGTCGCGGAGGTCCCGCCGCCTCCGCCCCAGAAGGTGCCGCCAGAGACCTTCGACAAAGCCCTCAAGGCGTACTTCGACGGCAAGCCGCGCGACGCCGCAGGCCCGCTGTACGCGTGGCTCCAGGCCACGCCCCGCACGGACGACAACTACGCGTGGGGCCAGTACTTCCTCGCCAGGAGCCTCATCGACCTGGGGCTCACCCACGCGGGCGCCACGTACCTGGCGCGCATCGCGCGGGAGCGCACCAACCCCAACGTGCTGCCCCGCGCGCTGGACGCGCTCAAGGACCTGACGGACCGGCCGCACGACGAGGTGATGATCGACGAGCAGGTCTTCGGCGCGCTCGACCTGGGCTTCCTGCCGGAGGAGACGGGCGCGTACGCGCACTACCAGCAGGGCCTGGTGGACCTGCGCGTGGGCAACGAGCGCTGGGCGGGCACGCACTTCTCCAAGCTGCCGGAGACCAGCGCGGAAGCGAGCCGCGCGAAGTTCGCCCTGCTCGTCACCCGCCTCAAGCAGGTGAAGGACCCGCCGGACGAGATGGTGAAGGACTTCCTCACCCTGTCCGAGGACGAGAAGCTCACCCGCGAGTCGCGCAACGAGGCCGCCCTCGCGGTGGCCCGCCTGCGCTACGAGCGCAAGGACTGGCCGGGCGCGCTGGACGCCTACGGCAAGGTGAAGCTGCCGCAGCTGGACCCGGGCCGCGCGAGCCTCTACCTGGAGGAGGCGTGGACCCGCTACAAGCTGGGCGACCTGCGCGCCTCGCTGGGCATCCTCACCACGCTGGACGCGCCGTCGTTCCGCGACGAGTTCCTGCCGGACAAGTACCTGCTGCGCGCGCTCATCTTCCGCGACCTGTGCCACTACCTGCCCGCCAAGCGCGCCGCGAAGGAGCTGACGCGCCGGTACGCGGACTCGCTGGAGTCCGTGCGCAACCGCGACGACCTGAGCCAGGATGCGCGCCTGCGCCGCGCCGCCAACGCGCACGGCGGCACGAAGCGCGCCGCCCGGTTCGTGTCCCTGCTGGAGCTGGAGGGTGAGCGCCTGGGCCGCTTCGCCGGCAGCTTCGGCGACCGGCTCTTCGGGCACCTGACGCGGGTGTATGACCTGTCCCACGCGGAGGCCGTGCGCGTGTACGACGCGCGGCTCGCGGAGGCCGTGCGCCAGGAGGCGGACACGCTCCTGCGCGCCGCCGAACAGGTGCGACTGATGGAGTACGAGGTGGGCCTGAAGCTGTACGAGCGCGTGAAGAAGGGCGCCCAGGTGGTGGCCGCCGAGGAAGAGGAAATGCTGTCCCCCGCGCAGGTCGCCTTCCGCTTCGACAACGAATACTGGAACGACGAGCTCAAGTCCTACCGGGTCCGCATCGAGAGCCGTTGCATCGAGGAAACCCCATGACCGGCCCGTTCACCGGCCTCATCACCGCCGCGATGCTCGCGGCCGCTGCCCCTGGCGCCGCCGGCCGCGCCGGGCCGAACCTCAACCCCATCGTCTCCAAGGCGAAGGAGCGCGACGAGCTCATCGCCAAGCTCAAGCGCGACATCTTCAAGGTGGACCGCTCCATCGGGGAGACGGAGAAGCTCATCTCCAAGAGCCGCAACGCGCCCTACCTCCCGGACCTCCAGTTCCGGCTGGCGGAGCTGTACGTGGAGAAGAGCCGCTACGTGTACTACCTCCAGGCCGAGGAGCGGCCGGAGGGCGCGTCGGGCGCCATCGTCTCCCCGGAGACGCGCCTGATGAAGCAGAAGGCGGTGCAGATGTACTACCGCCTGCTGCGCGAGTACCCGGACTTCAAGGACGGCGACCAGGTGACGTTCTATCTGGCGCACGAGCAGCGCGAGCTGG
Organism: Corallococcus sp. BB11-1; assembly: GCF_026626625.1. Taxonomy (NCBI): domain Bacteria; kingdom Pseudomonadati; phylum Myxococcota; class Myxococcia; order Myxococcales; family Myxococcaceae; genus Corallococcus; species Corallococcus sp. BB11-1. Next base: position 5,596 of record NZ_JAPNJY010000009.1, read on the forward strand.
GCCAGTTCGACGAGATGCTCAAGACGCTGGGGGACCTGACGCGCAAGTACCCCAACAGCCCGCTGCGGCTGGAGTCCGAGCAGATTCTGGGCGACCACTTCTTCGACAAGGCGGACCTCGTCGAGGCGGAGAAGCACTACCAGGCCATCCTGGAGTTGCCGCCGTCGCCGGTGCACGACCTGGCCCGCTACAAGATGGGCTGGATCCGCGTGAACCAGGCCAAGCACGCGGAGGCCGTCACGTTCTTCGAGGCGGCGGCCGCCAGCGCGCCCCTGCCCGGCACGGACGTGAAGAAGGCGCTCAACGTCAAGCGCGAGGCGCTGCTGGACCTGGTGTACAGCTACACGGAGGCCAAGCCCCCCAAGGGCGCGCTCAACTACTTCGAGAAGCTCAGCGACAGCCGCGCCACGTACGCGCTCGCGCTGGACAAGCTGGGCAACCGCTACTTCATCAAGCAGCAGTACGAGTGGGCCATCCCCACGCTGCGCAAGCTGATGGAAGTGCAGCCGGACCCGGAGCTGGACCTGGAGCGCAGCCAGAAGCTGTACGACTCGCTCAAGGCCGCCAAGGGCAAGGTGCTGCCGGAGCCGGAGGACCTGCGCTTCCTGGTGCGCGCCGCGGTGCAGAGCAAGACGGACCCGGAGCTGGCGGAGACGGACCGCAAGAAGCAGCTCGTGGAGCTGGAGGAGATGGCGCGCGACCTGTCCACCCAGGTGCACCTGGCGGCGCAGAAGAAGGACGAGCGCGACCTGTACGTGAAGGCCGCGGCGGCCTACCGCGAGTACCTGGGCCTGTTCCGGCCGGAGCAGTACGTGCGGCCCATCATGAAGAACCGCGCGGACGCGCTCTTCGCGGCGAAGGAGTTCCCGGACGCCGCGCGCCAGTTCGAGGAGCTGGCCCGCTACGAGGACAAGGCCAAGGCGAAGGACGAGAAGGCGGTGGACGCGGCCATGTACGGCGCGCTGCTGGCCCACTTCTCCACGCTCAAGCCCGAGGAGGCCCTCCGCCGCAACGCCTTCGAGGTCGCCGACGCGCGCCAGGCGCTGAAGCTGCTGGGCGGCACGTACGTGTCGCGCTACCCGCAGAGCCCGCACGTGCTGGACGTGAAGTTCAACATCGCGCGCGCCTACTACGAGGACGGCGACTACCCGAAGGCCGCGGAGCTGTTCACCGCGTTCGCGCTGGCGCATCCCCAGTACAAGGACGCGCCGGTGGCGGGCAACCTGGCGCTGGACAGCCTCCGGCAGGTGAACGACTTCAAGAAGCTGGATGAGACGGGGCGCAAGTTCCTCGCGTCGTCGCTGCCGGCCAACTTCCGCGGTGAAGTGCAGAAGATCCTCACGCAGAGCAAGTCCGAGGCGCTGGACGAGCTGGCCCTGCAGAGCGCCCAGGAGACGGGCGACGTCATCTCCGGCCTGATGAAGGTCGCGGACGAGAACAAGAACACCGACATCGGCGAGAAGGCGCTCTATGGCGCGTTCACCGCGGCGCGCGAGAAGCGCGACCTGCCCCGCGAGCGCGAGCTGGGCACGAAGCTGGTGCAGTCCTACCCGAAGAGCCAGTACCTGTCGGACGTGCTGCTGACGCTGGGCCGGCACTCGGCCGAAGCGGCGGCCTTCACGGAGGCCGCCAGCTGGTTCGAACAGGTGGGCCAGAAGCTGGGCGGCGACCTGGCGGCGGTAGACGGCTGGATGGCCGGCGCGCGGCTGCGGCTGGCGCTGGGTGAGTACAAGGAAGCGTCCCGCAACCTGGAGACGGCGGCGGAGTCCGCGGGCGCGCGCAAGGGCGAGGTGCTGTCGCTGCTCGCCGAGACGCGCCTGAAGCAGAAGGACTACGCGCGGGCGAAGACGACCGCGGAGACCGCGCTGCGGCTGGACAAGAACAACGTGGCGGCCGCCGCGGTGCTCGCGGAGGTGCAGGCGGTGACGGCGCCCACGGCGAGCCCCGACGCGCTCATCGCCACCCTCACCGCCGCGGTGCAGGGCCCCAACGGCCAGTCGGAAGAGGCCGCCAAGGGGCTGTGGTTCCTGGGGGAGATCCTCTTCCGGGGCTACAAGGACCTGCCCGCCGACAAGGTGGAGGAGAAGGTCGCCGCGCTCCAGGCCATGGAGGGCGTGTACACGCAGGCCGCGTCGCTCGGGTATCCGGAGTGGGCGGTGGCGTCGCTGTGGAAGATCGCCCTGGCGTACGGCCACATCGCGGACGTGGTGGACCAGACGCCGGTGCCGGGCGGGCTGTCCGCCGCGGAGACGAAGCAGTTCCAGGACGCGGTGAAGCAGCAGGTGGGACCGCTGAAGTCCCGCTCGGATGACGCCTTCAAGGCGTGCCTGTCCCGCGCGGAGTCGCTGGAGGTCTTCAACGCGGCGGTGCTGGGCTGCCGCAACCGCACGGACGTGGCCGCGCTGCCGGTGCCTCCGACGGCCGCGCCCACGCAGCCCGCGGCCCTGGAGGACCTGCGCAAGAAGGCGGAGAAGGTGCTGTCCGCCGAAGCGCTGGAGGCCCTGGGCATGGGCTACCTGGACGCGCACCAGTACGGCATGGCACAGCTCACCTTCGGCCGCGTGACGGAGCTGCAGGACACGCGCGCCTCCGCGCACGCCGCGCTGGGCTGGGCCATGCTCAACCAGGGTGACGCGATGGGCGCCCGGGCCGCGTACGCCAAGGCGCTGGAGGCGGACCCCACCTACGACAAGGCCCGCCTCAACCTGGCCGCGCTGCGCTGCCGCTTCGGCGACACGGACGGCGCGCGCCGCGAGCTGGCCGTGCTCAAGGACATGGGCACGCTCAACGGTCCGGACGTGGACACGGGCTGGAAGGCGTGCAAGTGAGCGCGCGCCTTCGCTTCATCGCTCCGGCGCTGTTCGCGCTCGCCACCGCCGCGTGTGGCGAGGGCGAGGGCGGCGCGCTGGAGGGCAGCGTGACGCCGCTGTTGGACCTGCGCTACCAGCGGGCGGAGGCGCGGCTGGCGGAGGGCTCGCTGGCGGTGAGCTTCGTCGACACGCAGGGCACCGGGCAGGACGTGGTGCTCAAGGTGAGCGCCCGCGTGGCGGACATGCTGCCGGAGGACCCGGCGTACGCGGGTTCGCTGGACATCGACCTGGCGCAAGCGCTGGACGACGGCTCGCAGCGGGGCAGCGTGGACCGCAGCGTGCTGGATGAACCGGTGCGCCCCTTCCCGCTGCTGGCGCGCGGCAACCTCTTCGTGAAGTCCCTTCCGAAAAACCCCGGTGACCGCGTGTCGGGCGAATTCAACGTCACCTTCGTCAACGGCACCGACGTCTACTCCGGCCGCACCATCTTCGGCCGCTTCGAGGCGACCGCTCCATGAAGCGCACCCTGCTGTTCAGCCTGACCCTCCTGGCCTCCGCCTGCGGCCCCAGCTACGGCATGCGCGTGCCGGACTCGCTGGTGAAGAAGCTGCCGTACGAGACGCGCATCGAGCTGCTGGAGGCGGAGAACGACCTGGCGCTGGCCATCGACCGCGTGGATGAAGCGGACAACGAGGTCAACCGCGCGCGGGACAACATCCGCCGGGCGAAGTCCCGCCAGGAGGCCGCCGAGGACGAGGAGGACCGCGCCCCGGACGCGTCGTCGCGCGAGGTGGCGCAGCTGGCCATCGCGGAGTCCGAGTCCCGCGTGGAGTTCCTGCGCGCGCACCAGCGCCTCAACGTGGGCCTGCGCGACGTGGAGAAGCTGGCGCTTCGTTGCGCATTCGCGAAGTTCGAGCTGGCGCGATTGACAGCCGCGCGCAAGGCGAAGGTGCAGGGCAGTGAACGCCTGGAGCCCAAGGATTACGAAGAGCAACTGTCCGAGTGTGAGGCGGCGGTGAAGGAAGAGCGCGCCGCGCTTGCCGAGGACACCAAGGAAGCGCAGACCGCGAAGGAGGCCTGGGAGGCGAAGAAGGCCGCCCTCGCGAAGAAGACCTTCGACGCACGCGCCAGCCCCTACGTGGAGAACCTGTGATGACGAACGCCACCGTCCTCATCCTCCAGCTGCTCGCTGCCCAGGCCCCCGCTCCGGAGGCCGCGCCTCCAGAGAAGCCCGTCGTGGCCGCCACCCGCGCGGACAAGCTGCCGGACGACCCGGACGCGCTCTACAGGCTGGGCACGGCCTTCCTGTCGCAGAACCAGCCGCGCCGCGCGCTGGCCCCGCTGACGAAGCTGGTGGGCCTCACCCCGGACGGCGTGCCGGCGAGGGTGGCCCTGGCGCGCGCCCTGCGCCTGTCGGGCGACGTGGACAAGGCGAAGGCGGTGCTGGACACGGCCCTGGCGGGCTTCCCGGAAGAGGCCACGCTGCGCTCGGAGCGCGGCCTGCTGGCGCGCATCCAGGACGACATGGACCAGGCCATCACCCAGTACTCGGTGGCGACGGAGCTGGCGCCGCAGGACGCGGAGCTGCGCTTCAACCTGGGCGAGGTGCTCCAGCGCGCGAACCGCACGGACGACGCCATCGAGGCGTACCGCGAGGCGCTGAAGCTGGACGGGAAGCTGCACGTCGCGCGGGTGAACCTGGGCAAGGCGCTGGCGGAGAAGGGCCAGAGCGCGGAGGCCAAGGAGACGCTGCGCGAGGCGCTGCGCCAGAAGGACGGCGACGCGGAGGCGCACTACAACCTGGGCGTCATCCTGATGCGGGAGAACGACGCGGCGGGGGCGTTCGCGGAGTATCACGCCGCCATCAAGGCGGACCCCAAGCACGCGCGGGCGCAGAACAACCTGGGCGTGGTGCTGGACGGCCAGGGCAACGCGCGCAAGGCGGCGGAGGCCTTCACGCGCGCCATCGCGTTGGATCCGAAGTACGCGGAGGCGCACTTCAACCTGGGGCTCGTGTGCTTCCAGTTGGGTGAGAACGCCCGGGCGACGCGCGCCTTCGAGAAGGCGCTGCTGCTGGAGCCCCGCCGCGCGAGCGGCCCGTACACGCAGCTGGGCCAGCTCTACCTGGCGCAGGGCAAGAAGACGCAGGCGGTGACCGCGTTCCAGAAGGCCATCGAGAAGAGCGCCGACGACGGCAAGAAGACGACGGAGGCCTACCAGGGCCTCGCGCGCGCGTACCTGGGGCTGGGCAAGGTGGACGAGGCGGTGGCCACGCTGAAGACGGCGGTGGAGACCTTCCCGGACGAGCCCGGCACCCGCGCGGGCTACGGCGACGCGCTGCGCGCCAAGGGCGACCTGGACGGCGCCATCGCGCAGTACACGGAGAGCCTGCGGCTGGCGCCCACCACGGAGAGCCGGCTGGTGCTGGCGGAGGCCTACGCGAAGAAGCGCGTGGGCGCGCAGGCGCGGCCCCTCTACGAGGCGGTGCTCAAGGAGGATCCGAACCACCGCGGGGCGAAGCTGGGGCTCGCGGACCTGCTGCTGGCCATGGGCGACTACGTGGAGGCGGAGAAGCTCCTGACGCCCGCTTCGGGTGAGGAGGCGGACACGGCGGCGCTCGCGCGGCTGGGCATCCTGCACTCGCGGCGCGGCCGGCCGGACCTGGCGGTGCCGGAGCTGGAGGCGGTGGTGGCGAAGGACCCCGCGCAGTTGGAGGCCCGCGCGGAGCTGGGCTTCCTGTACCTGCGCGGCGGTGACGAATCCAAGGCCGTGCAGGTGCTGAGCGACCTGCTGGCCGTGGAGCCGCGCAACTCGCTGGGCCTGCTGTACCTGGGCCACACGCTGTACCGGCAGGGCAAGCCCAAGGACGCGGAGAAGTCCTTCCGGGGCGCGGCGCAGGTGGACCCCATCGCGGGTGAGCCCCACTTCGCGCTGGCGCAGCTCCTGGAGTCCACGGGCCGCAAGGACGAGGCGAAGAAGGAATACGAGGCCGCGGTGCGCCTGCAGCCCGACCACGCGGACGCGAAGTCGGCGCTGCAGAAGCTCGTCGCCTCCGACGTGCCCTGACGAAGAAGCATCCCCCCTCCTGGGCGGGTCGTGGCTGTGCTGGAGTGGCACGGTCACGAAGTCCAGGAGGAGGCACGTCATGAAGGTGCGAAGCCAGCCGGTGCGGATGGGAATGGCCGCGGTGCTGCTGCTGGGGCCGCTGACCGCGGGCGCGGTGAGCCAGAAGCTGCGTTACAAGTTCGAGTCGGTGTCGGACCCGGTGACCACCGTGGTGGACGACAGCGGCAAGGGCCACACGGGCACCGCGCAGGGCGGCAACGGTGGCGCCGTCGTCATCGAGACGCCGGGCTACGACGGCCAGGGCGTGCGCTTTCCGCCCGTCTGTGTCGGGACGACGTGCGCCAGGGCGTTCATCAGCGCGGCGGACGCCACGTCCCTCAACCCGGGGACGGCGCCGTTCTCGTTCGGCGCGCGCGTGCGCGTCACGCTCGCGGAGCTGAGCGCGGACCACGGCTCCAACCTGGTGCAGAAGGGGCTCTACAACACGCCGCAGTGGAAGCTGCAGCTCGACGACGCGGCGACGGGCAAGCCGAGCTGCGTGGTGCGCACCACGGGCGGCACGGGCGCGGTCATCGTCAAGGCGTCGGTGGGCATCGCGGACGGCACCTGGCACAAGGTGACGTGTCAGCGCACCAGCACCACGCTGACCATCCTCATCGACAACGTGGCCCGGGGCAGCGCGGTGCTGGCCAGCACCTACGACATCAGCCCGGCGGGCCAACCTGTCGCCATCGGGGCCAAGAGCGCGGGCAGCAACAACGACCAGTTCCACGGCGCCATCGACGACGTGTACTTCAACCTGGACTGAAGTCCGCGGCCTACTCGCGGGCCCGCATGAAGCCTTCGGGCAGCGGCGGGCCCGTGGGAGTCGGCCGGGGTCCTTCCGCGAGCGCGCGGCCGAAGCGGTAGCGCGCCTCCGCGTGGACGCCGAAGGACTCGCCTTCCGCGCTCGCCAGCAGCACCAGGTCCTCTTCAGGGTCCGTGTCCCCGGTGAGCGCCAGCGTCCAGGGGACCTCCTGGACGTCCGCGTCCAGCACGATGGGCGACGTGGGACCTTCCCGGAGGAGGGTCCGCGACGGCACGCGCAGCGACACCTCCACGGGCGCGGTGAAGCCCGGGCTGCGCTCCAGCCGGGCGATGAGCTTCACCGTGGCCGCGCTGGACTCCACCACCCGCCAGGAGACGCGCAGGGGCGCGGGAACCCGGCTCGTGGCCGAGGAAAGGGGCGGCGGGGGTTGGGTGCCGTCCGCGTCCGGAGCTTCCTCCTCCAGGGCACGCGCAAGCACCGTGACCGATGGCGGTGGAACCGGAGCCTGCGTCTTCAGCGTCACGGCCCTGGGGGCGCGACGTTCGCGTGTCGGCGTGTCCCGCGGCGCTTCGGGCTCAGCCTGCATCGCGGTCGGGTGCGCGGCAGCCGACGAAGCCCGGGCACCGCGCGGAGGCACCTCTTCCGTGGGGGTCGCCACGTCGGAGGCACGGAGCGGCTTCTTGCGCCGCATGCGCTCCACGCCGGAGGCCATCCCGGCCGACAGCGCGCCAATCAGCGCCAGGGCCAGCACGGCCCCCGCCATCCGTCTTCGCAGCTTCGAGCGCGGCAATGTCATGGACGCCAGCCCCCGTCAGCACGGCTTCGAGGCTCCGCGTGGAATGGCGTCATCGGCATGGGCTCTCGGCGTCGCCGCTTCGCGTGAAGAGTCATCATCGGCACGGGCTCTCGGCGTCGCGGCTTCGCGTGCGGCAGCGTCATGGGCACAGGGGCTGGTGGCTGGGATACGGGAAGGCCGCGGTGGGCTCCGTGGCCGCGTCCACGATGGCTCGCGGAAAGCCCTGGCACACCAACGCATCCAGGAAGTCCGCGAGGAATGGTGAGGACTTCCCCGTGTCCACCACGTCCGTGAGCGCGCCCTTCGCGTCCCGGCTCCAGGTGTGCCGCGTGTAGCCGCGCGCCCAGGGCGCCCGGTTCATCGCGGGCGCGGCGAGCGCGTCGTACAGCGGCTGGCTCGACGGCGTGGCGGTGGCGGTGCGGTAGAGGATGGCGGCCACCTCGTTCTCATCCACGCGCTGCAACAGGCCCTCCTCCGCATGGGGCCGCGTCCAGGCGCTCACCGACGAGGCTCGCGCGGACAGGTCCACCCAGAACATCGTCCCGCCCTGCCGGTCGTAGTAGCGCGGACTGCGCCGGGCATCCGCGCTGAACCACGTGGCCCAGCCCTCGCTCCACGCCTGTCCCGGGAAGGTGGGCACGCCCACGTAGTGCGGGCCCCCCTCGTCGGGGCTGGTGCCCCGGCTGGCCATCACCCAGTGCCCCAGCTCGTGCATCACCATCGCGTCCGACCACCACGCCGCATCCGAGTCCCCGGGCAGCCACACCTGCGCGTCCCACCGGCGCCCCGCCGCCGTCACGGGCCAGCGCGCGAAGCACGCACCGCAGGACCAGGACGTGCCGAAGCCCAGCCACGCCACCACGGGCAGGCCGTCCTTCCCGCCGTAGCGCTCGCGCATCCGGCGCCACGCCGTGCCCAGCACGTCGAACACGGCCGCCGCGCCCGAGCCCTCGGACTCGGTGAGGGTGATGGCCGGCTGCCGTGACAGCTCGCGCGTCGTGCGCGCCCAGCTCCAGATGCGCGCGGCTTCGCCCGGCGGCGTCGGCACCCGTTGCGTGCCTGGAAGGTCCGGGTCCGCCACCGCGTAGGCCACGGCGCCGTCGCGCCCCCTCCCCGCCGCGTACACGACGATGCGGTCGTCCTCGCGAGGGGACGCGGGCACCTTCAGCGTGTAGCGGCCGGCCTCGTCCGTCACCTGCGAGTCCAGCGGCGTGTCGCCCTGGAAGGACATGATGAGGAAGCCCCGCGCGGGCACGGGCTCCGCCTCGGAGGTCCACGTCCGGAACGCCGCATCCGGGAAGCGGCGGGCGTAGTGCACCGTGCCGCTCAGCGTGGGGCCCGGTGCGCCGCAGAAGCCCCGGCCCGGCGCGGCCTCACAGCCGGAGCCGCACGCCCGCGCGGACCACTGGCCGTTCGTGCACACCTCCAAGCTCCGGGCCTCCGTGCACCGTGAGACGCCATCCACACAGGCCAGCCCGGAGACACAGGCCGCCATGGGGGTTTCGACGCAGGCGGAGTCCGCGCCGCAGTCCTCCCGGTGCACGACGCCGCCCTCACAGCGCTCCAGCACGCGAGGCCCCAGGCACCGGCCCTGCGCGGGGAGTTCGTCACACGCCAGCGCGGGCCGGAGCGCCTCGTCGGGCACGGTGGAGACGCACGCCGCGCAGGCCGCGCCCTCGCAGTCGCGAGCACAGGGCGTCAGCTCCACGCCAGGGTCGCAGCCAGCCCCCAGGCCCAGCAGCGCCCAGACGAAGAACCCTGTCAGCCACCGCGCCGCGGAACCACGTCCCACCAGGAGGAAACCTCGTTCGAGCCGGCGTGCCACGCCATGGCTGGATGCACGGCGAGGACAGCACGCACGGTGCGCGGTCGGGCAGAGACAGGCGGCCCACGGCCTCCCTGCCTGCTCGCCCATGGCACGGCGGGGCCTACCCGTGCTCCGGCGGCTCCGCGCGGGCGAGGAACGCGGCCAGCAACGCCTGGCGCTCCGGCCCGTCCAGCACCCGGTCCAACGCGGGGAACAGGTGCGTCTCCTCGCGCAGCGAGTGGTGGTGCTCCAGGTGCTTGAACGTGCTCTCCATGTCGAACACCCGCAGCACCGCGCGGCGGTAGTCCGGTGCGGAGGGCTCCAGCGCGTCCACCGCGTCCTGACACTTCGCCAGCAGCTCCAGCATGCGCTGGTGCTCGCCGGTGAAGAGCTCCGGCGCGGCCCCGCGAATCCTCCCGGCCCGGGGCAGCTCCGGCAGCAGCAGGGCCTCCTCCGCCTCCAGGTGCCGCGTGAGGTCCGCGCGGTAGCGCGTCAGCCGCTCGCGGGCCACGGGCAGGTCCATGCCCATCAGCGCCTCCTGGTGCAGCAGGAACAGCTCCTCCAGCTCGCGGTGGAGCGCGCCAAGGCTGACGAAGTCGGAGGGCACGGACATCGCGGAGGGAGGCGCCTTCAGTGCACCTTGTCGTCGCGGGCGCTGGTCTCGCGGACCACGCGGGGACGCGGCGTCACCATGCGGGCCACGCCGGAGAAGAGCTGATCCTCGGTGTAGACCTTGCGCACGCGGCGCTTCGCCGTGCGCGGGTGGTACGCCGGGCCCGGACGCTCCAGCCATTGCAGCACGCGCACCTCGCCCGAGTGCGCCAGCGAGGCGAGCAGCGCCTCCGGACACAGCTTGAGGTAGCGGCGCACCAGGGGCCGCAGCCGGCGACCGAACTCCTCGCCCAGCTTCGCGTGACGGCGGCCCGCGTGCAGCGTGCCGTCGAAGCGCAGCGAGATGTGGAAGAGCTCGTGCATCAGCGTCTCCAGCCGCGCCTTCGCGGTGGAGCCCCGGAAGAAGAGCGGCCGCAGGGTGATGCAATACAGCATGCGCCGGCCCCGGATGCGCACCACCGGCTTGCGCCGGCCCGCCTTGTCGATGCTCTTGCCGCCCTTGAAGCACAGCGGCTTCACCGTGCCGCGCGACGCCCGCCGGGCCTCTCCCGCGACCACCAGGATGCGGCCCACCTTCACGTGCCGGAACTCGGGCATGCGGGCGACGATGTCCCGGATGAGGGCGCGCAGGGTGCGGTTGAAGTTGGGGCGTCGGGGAGCCACGGTTGGTGGACAGTCTAGCGGAAAACCCCTTGGGGCCAGCCCCCCGCCTCCCCAGAATGTCCAACGTGAATCGCTCGACCTCCCTGCCGGCCGTGGTGTCCGTGGTGTTCGCCTTCCTCGCCGGGTGTGCCTCCGCCCCGGTCCGCTCCGGCGCCCCTCCCGCCCTCACGGCGCAGGAGACCGCCGTGGTGTCGCAGGGACTCACCGACGCCACCGTGCGCTACACCGGCCAGGTGACGGGCACCGTCAACGGCATCATCGAACGCGCCGACTATGAGCTGGTCGCCGACGGACAGGTGATCAAGACGGGCACCGCGAAGCCAGGCGTGCCCTTCGCCCCGGGCACGCCCGCGGACTTCTCCTTCGAGGAGAAGTCCTCCTACGTGAAGAGCCCCGAGGACCTCACCCGCCTGAGCGCCCAGGGTGGCACGGTGCTCATCGCCCTGCGCGGCACGCTGGTGGTGCGCTCCGGCGAAACGGAGGACACGCTGCCCTTCGCCGCCAGCCGCGCCGTGCGCGTGCCCCGGCTGCCGGAGGTCGTCGTGGAGGGCCTGGACGGCGCCCGCTATTCGCCCGAGGAGGTGCAGCTCAACCTGCGGCTGGGCGTGCGCAACCCGAACCCGTTCCCGCTGCGGCTCGACTCGCTCACCTACCAGGTGTCCGTGGCGGACAAGCCGCTGGAGGAGGGCACCGTCGCGCAGGCGGACACGGTGGATGCTTCCGCGACGGGCGTGTACCCGGTGGAGGTGTCGGTGACGCAGCAGACGTGGGGGCCGGGCGTCAAGGCGCTCATCGCCAAGGGGACCCTGCCCTACAGCGTGAAGGGCGAGGTGAAGGGCCCGATGCTGCAACAGCCCTACAGCTTGAAGGGTGACGTGAAGCTCAACGTGTCCCGCTAGACTGGGGCGCGAAAGTGCCCATCTACCTGTTGAGCGATGACGAGCCGGAGCTGTTTCCCCCTCCGGGCAAGGCGGACAAGAGCGGTCTGTTGGCGGTGGGCGGGGACCTGCGCCCCGAACGCCTGCTGGCCGCCTACTCGCAGGGCATCTTCCCCTGGTACAGCGAGGGGCAGCCCATCCTGTGGCACTCGCCCGACCCGCGCTTCGTGCTGGAGCCGGCGAAGGTCCACGTGGGCCGCTCGCTGCGCAAGGTGATGAACCGGGGCACGTACACCGTGCGCTACGACACCGCGTTCGCGAAGGTCATCGACGCGTGCTCGCGCGTGCACCGGCCGGGGCAGGACGGGACGTGGATCACCGACGCCATGAAGCAGGCGTACGTCACGCTGCACGCGCTGGGGTTCGCGCACTCCGTGGAGGCGTGGCAGGACGAGGTGCTGGTGGGCGGGCTGTATGGCGTGTCGCTGGGCGCGGCGTACTTCGGGGAGAGCATGTTCGCGCTGGCGCCGGACGCGTCGAAGGTCGCGTTCGCCACGGCGGTGGAGCGCTTCCAGGGCTGGGGCTTCCAGCTCATCGACTGCCAGGTGGAGACGGAGCACCTGGAGCGCTTCGGCGCGGAGCCCTGGCCGCGCAAGCGCTTCCTGGGGGCATTGAAGGAAGCCCTGAAGGAGCCCATGCGGCGCGGCCCCTGGACGGAACCGGCGGCCGGGCCGACGTAGCCGGGCAGCGCGAACCGGAGTGAACTTTTGAAGTTCTGGTGAACGAAGGACCACGTCCGTAGACTGCCGGCCCCCCCTACTCCCGGAGCCGCGACAGATGGATGTCCACTACACCTGGATTGGCCCACCGCCGGCGGACCGTCAGAGGGACATCGCCGAGCCCAAGCTGCTGGCGGGCCGCGTGGGCAAGGGCGTGAAGATCTACTTCTGGTGTCTCGACGCACAGGTGGCGGCGTACACGCGGGACTTCGCCGCGCACCCGAACGTCACCGTGCGGGGCATGCAGGCGTTCCTGGCGGGGGCGGCGACGAAGGCCTACCGCTGGTACTACTGGTACAAGGAGTCCGACGACTGGGCGGTCGCGGCGATGACAGACATCCTCAACTGGGGACTGGCCGTGGGAACGCCGCCCTCGTACCGCGCCTTCGTGAAGGACGCGTGGTCACTCTTCCTCATGTACACCTGGGGTGGCTACGTGCTGGACGCGGGCGTCGGCCCGCACGGTGGCGGCGCGTTCGCGCTCCCGGAGCCCACGGCCTTCATGAGCCCGTCGCTGACCCGCGATGACGTGCTGTCGATGCGCCGCTTCCAGTTGTCCCGGCTCGCCGGGTGGCAGGCCCAGGGCGACGTGACGCTCAACGACAGGCAAGCGGACGATGTCTGCGCCGCCATGCACTATGGCGCGGCGGACGACGGCGAGGCGGAGACGTGTCCCCAACTGGAGGTCTGGATGCTGGCCAGCCCCCGCTACTCCAAGGGGGCCTGGGCCGCGTTGAA
>NZ_JAPNJY010000034.1:0-11055 GCF_026626625.1 Corallococcus sp. BB11-1
AGTGCGACGACCTGCGCGCCCGCCAGTCCTGGGACAAGAAGCTGGGCGCGGGCCGTGAGAAGATTTTTGAAGTCCGCAAGCACTACAACGACATCACCTTCATCGACACGTTCCTCACCGCCGAGTTCGCCATCCAGCAGAAGCTGTTCGTGTATGGCTTCAACGAGAAGCGCAACTCGTGGGAAATCCTGGACCGCGAGTTCCGCAAGGTGAAGAACAAGCTGCTCACGTCGCTCACCAACTTCGGGCAGCCCATCATCGAAGTGGTGGACGGCAACTACGAGAACCGCTCGGAGCTGCTGCTCGCGCACAAGCACGACGGGCAGGACCTGAAGGGCGACTACGCGCGGGAGACGCTGCGCAACCTGCAGAGCCTGTGGCGCCGGCCCGTGAACATCGTCACCCGCTACGACGGCAAGGGCACCCTGCTGCGCTTCGACGGGCAGCACCATTCGGAGAAGAAGGTGGAGTTGTAGGTTTCCAGGCCACAGGGCAGGAGCAGGCAGGCGGGCAGGCGACGTGCGGCCAGGAGTTGGGCGGAGGTGCAACAGTCCTCTACACTCCTGTCCGCCCTCATGAAGACCGCCTCCCTCCTGTGCCTCGCCGCCTTCGGGGTGGCTTCGACGTCGGAAGCCGCCACCCAGTTCGAAATCAAGAACCGCCGCATCGAGCCGCGCCAGACGCTGGCGGGCGCGCTGCATGAGGCGGCGCTGCCCGACGTGCAGGTGCAGGCGGTCATCGCGGCGCTGGAGGGCGTGTTCGACTTCCGCAAGTCCCGCGTGGGCGACCAGTTCCGGCTGGTGATGCGCAACGGCGAGCTGGACTTCTTCGACTACCGCCAGAGCACCGTGGACGAGTGGCAGGTGCGCCGCGATGGGGAGAAGTACGTCGGCAGCAAGCGCTCCATTGAAGTGGAGAAGCAGGTGTCGCTCGTCTCGCTGGAGATCAGCACGTCGCTGTATGACGCGACGCTGGCCGCCGGCGAGGACCCGTCCATCGGCCTGGTGCTGTCGGACGTGTTCGCGTGGGACATCGACTTCTACCGGGACGTGCGCAAGGGCGACAAGGCCAAGGCCCTGGTGGAGAAGTTCGTCTCCAAGGGCCGCGTGCTGCGCTACGGCGAGGTGCTGGCGGCGACGTATGAAGGCGGCCTCGTGGGCAACAAGCGCGTGTTCCGCTACGTGCTGCCCAACGGCGAGGCGAACTTCTTCCAGGAGGACGGCGCGAGCGCCAAGAAGACCTTCCTCAAGAGCCCGCTGAAGTACGCGCACGTCACCAGCAGCTTCGGGTCGCGCTACCACCCGGTGCTCCAGTACGTGAAGAACCACAACGGCGTGGACTACGGCACGCCCATTGGCACCCCGGTGTGGGCCGTGGCGGACGGCACGGTGGTGTCCGCGAGCTACGCGGGCGCCGCGGGCAACATGGTGGTGCTGCGCCACGCCAACGGCATGGAGACGCAGTACATGCACCTGTCGCGCTTCGGGGACGGCGTGCGCACCGGCACGCGCGTGCGGCAGAAGCAGGTGATTGCCTATTCGGGCAACACCGGCCGCTCCACCGGCCCGCACCTGCACTTCGGCCTGAAGCGCAGCGGCACCTACGCCAACCCGCTCACCCAGAAGTTCCCCCGCGCGGATCCGCTGCCCAAGGAGCTGACGGGCGACTTCCTCGCCAAGGCGCACGACATGGCCCAGCAGTTGGACGCCGTGTCCGTGGCCGCGGTCGCGGGCAAGGCCGCGCCCCCGCCGGTCGGCGCGAAGTAGCCGCCGCGAAGGCTTCGCATCCCCCCGGGCCCCTCTTCCTCACGGAAGGGCGGGCCCGACGTGCTTCTCAGGTCCACTCGATGAAGTATTCGGATTCGCCCAGGCACAGCTCCGTGCCGCGCACCTGGCCCTCGCGCTGGACCGCGGTGAGGGCGCCGCCGAGGATGCCCTCGTGTACCTGCACGGGCAGCAGGTCGTCCCGGAAGTGCAGCCGCACGCGCTTGTCGCCCAAGGGCTGGTACTCGCGCCGCCCGTAGCTCACCGCGGTGGCGTACGACGTGGGGGCGTTGCTGTAGATGCGCTTGGGGTCGTTGCCCAGGGTGAGGCGCAGCAGCGTCTGCCCCACCGTGGATTCGAAGAAGGTGCCGCAGATGGCGCCGCCGCACGCGCGAAGGACGGCGTCGTGCGTGCCGTACTCCGGCTGGAGGGCCTCCGTCGCGAAGGACAGCAGGCGCAGGAAGTCCACGGCCGGGTAGGAGAAGAAGTCCACCGGGTTGCGCTGCAGGAGCGGCGCGCGCAGGCGCTCCGCGGTGTCGTGCCCCAGGTGCGTGCGCGTCAGGCGCAGCACCGCCGCGAAGCTCAGCCCCCGCACCGTGTCCCCTGGACGGGTCAGGGCGATGCGCTGCTCCAGGTCACTCAGGGAGGAAGCCATTCACGCCCGTTCTACCCCAACTTCGCGCACGGTCAGGGCCCGTCGCGAGGGCCGGCGGGACGGCGACACTCCCCGGGGTCGGGCCGCATCACGGCGGGTCCCCACGCACCTTCCCTCCCCGGTGGAGGGAGCGACCGACCCCGGGGGCGGGCTGCGGCTTTCCGGTGCCTGGGCCGGCCCGACACGATACCCTCGTGCCCGATGCGCCCTCGTCCAGACGGGGGTGCCCGCCGTACCCACCCTTTCGCGACCCCCCGAGACGACCGACTTATGGCTCCTCCCGCCTCCGCGCGCCCCGCTCCGCCTCCGCCCTCCACGTCGGGTACGCCCGAAGACAGCGGCCGCACCGGGCTCGACGCGGCCAGCGTCCGTCGCGGCTTCTTCGAACACGTGCGTTATTCGCGCGGCAAGAACCCGGAGACGGCCACCCCGCATGACCGCTTCATGGCCCTGTCCCTGGCCGTGCGCGACCGCCTCACCGACCGCTGGGTGAAGACGGCGCGCACCTACTACGAGCAGGACGTCAAGCGCGCCTACTACCTGTCGGCGGAGTACCTGCTGGGCCGCGCGCTGGGCAACAACCTGCTCAACCTCAACATGTACGAGTCCGCCGCCGCCGCCATGCAGGAGGTCGGCGTGGACCTGACGCAGCTGCTGGAGATGGAGCCGGACGCGGGCCTGGGCAACGGCGGCCTGGGACGGCTGGCGGCGTGCTTCCTGGACTCGCTGGCGACGCTCGGCTACCCGGGCATGGGCTACGGCATCCGCTACGAGTTCGGCATCTTCTCCCAGGACCTGGTGGAGGGACACCAGGTGGAGCGCGCGGACGAGTGGCTGAAGTTCGGCAACCCGTGGGAGATCGTCCGGCCGGAGAAGGCGGTGCCGGTGCGCTTCTTCGGGCGCGTGGAGCACCACCAGGGTCCGGATGGCCGGCCGGTGGCGCGCTGGGTGGGCGGCAAGACCGTGATTGGCGTGCCGTACGACACACCCATCGCGGGCTACGGCAACAACACCGTCAACACGCTGCGGCTGTGGCAGGCGCGCGCGAGCGCCGAGTTCGACCTGCTGCTGTTCAACGCGGGCGACTACGAGCGGTCGGTGGTGGAGAAGAACGACTCGGAGGTCATCTCCAAGGTCCTCTACCCCAACGACGCGTTCCAGGCCGGCAAGGAGCTGCGCCTGAAGCAGCAGTACTTCTTCGTGGCGTGCTCCATCGCGGACATCGTCCGGCGCTACCTGAAGAACCACAGCGACTTCCGGGACTTCTCCCGCAAGGTGGCCATCCAGCTCAACGACACGCACCCGGCCATTGGCGTCGCGGAGCTGATGCGCGTGCTGGTGGATGAGAAGCAGCTGCTCTGGGACGAGGCGTGGACCATCACCCAGGAGACGTTCGGCTACACCAACCACACGCTGCTCGCGGAGGCGATGGAGCGCTGGCCGGTGTCGCTGTTCGAGCGCCTGCTGCCCCGGCACCTGGAGATCATCTTCGAGATCAACCAGCGCTTCATGCGCCAGGTGCAGATCCGCTACCCGTTCGACGTGGAGAAGCAGCAGCGGATGAGCCTGGTGGAGGAGGGCCCGGAGAAGAAGATCCGCATGGCCCACCTGGCGGTGGTGGGCAGCCACAGCATCAACGGCGTGGCCGCGCTGCACACGGACCTGCTGCGCCGGGACGTGCTGCCGGACTTCGCGACGATGTATCCGGAGCGCTTCAACAACAAGACGAACGGCGTGACGCCGCGCCGGTGGCTGGCGTGGTGCAACCCGCGTCTGTCCAAGCTCATCACCAGCCGCATCGGTGAGGGGTGGGCCACGGACCTGGACCAGCTGACGAAGCTGGAGCCGCACGCGGAGGACCCGGAGTTCCGCAAGGCGTTCCGCGAGGTGAAGCGCGCGAACAAGGTGGACCTGGCCAACCACGTGCGCGACCTGCGCTGGGTGCAGCTCAACCCGGACGCCATCTTCGACGTGCAGATCAAGCGCCTGCACGAGTACAAGCGGCAGCTGCTGGACGCCATCCACATCGTGGCGCTGTGGATGAAGGCGCGGCGGCAGCCCTCCAGCGTCGTCCACCCGCGCGCGTTCCTCTTCGGCGCGAAGGCGGCGCCGGGCTACCACCTGGCGAAGCTGACCATCCGGCTCATCAACGGCATCGCGGAGGTGGTGAACAGCGACGCGGGCACCACGGGCCTCCAGGTGGTGTTCGTGCCCAACTACCGGGTGAGCCTCGCGGAGCGCATCATCCCGGCGGCGGACGTGTCCGAGCAGATCTCCACCGCGGGCTGGGAGGCGTCTGGCACGGGCAACATGAAGCTGATGCTCAACGGCGCGCTGACGCTGGGCACGCTGGACGGCGCCAACGTGGAGATCCGCGAGGCGGTGGGCGACGAGAACTTCTTCCTCTTCGGCCTCACGGCGGACGAGGTCATCGCGCGCAAGAAGGCCGGCTACCGCCCGCGCGACGTCTACGAGTCCAACACGGAGCTGCGCGAGGCGTTGGACCTCATCCGCTCCGGCTTCTTCTCCCCCGAGGACCGCAACCTCTTCCAGCCGCTGGTGGACAGCCTGCTGGAGGAGGACCGCTACCTCGTGCTGGCGGACTTCGCGGCGTACATGTCCAAGCAGGAAGAGGTCGTGCGCGCGTACCAGGACGCGGAGGGCTGGACGAAGAAGTGCATCATCAACGTGGCCCGCGCGGGCATCTTCTCCTCCGACCGCACCATCAAGCAGTACGCGGAGGAGATCTGGCGCGTGCAGCAGACGCAGGTGGAGTGAGCACCTGAAGTCGCGCTGAAGCACCGGGCGCGGGCGGCCATCCTCGGCCGCCCGCCCCGTGCACCCCACGGCTACGCGGCCTTGTTGAGCCAGGCCTCGTAGGCGCGGAAGTCGTAGTCGCGGCCCAGGAACTGGTTCACCAGGCGGGCGGCGTCATCGGAGCCGCCCGGCTCCAGCACCGCGCGCCGGTACGCCTGCGCGGGCGCGGGGTTGAGCAGGCCCTGCGTTTGGAACACCGTGAAGAGGTCCTTCGCGATGACGAGCGACCACATGTACGTGTAGTAGTTGGACGAGTACCCATCCAGGTGCCCGAAGGTGAGGTGGAAGTACGTGCCCTCCAGGTACGGGAAGGGGATGTACTGGCCCTGGAGTTCGCGCACGAGCGCGGTGGCGTCCAGGCCCTTCGGGTCGCGCCGGTAGAGCTCCAGGCTGAGCGCCGCGTAGAACATCTGCTGGCGCACGAAGAGCCCCTTGCCGAACTCGTCCGCGCGCAGCATGCGCTCCACCAGCTCCGCGGGCAGCTTCTCCCCCGTCTGGTAGTGCGTAGCGAAGGTCTGCAGGCACGTCACGTCGCGCGCCCACTCCTCCAGCATCTGCGACGGGGCCTCCACGAAGTCCCACTCCGTGCGGACGCCGGACAGGCCGGCCCAGCGCGTGTGGCCGCCGAAGATGTGGTGCAGCAGGTGGCCGAACTCGTGGAAGAAGGTCTCCACGTCGCCGTGCTGCATCAGCGCGGGCTCCGCGCCGGGCTTGGGGAAGTTGCAGATGAGCGCGCCTTCCGGCAGCCGGTGTCCGGACTTGCCGCTGGTCAGCGTGAACTGGGCCGCGTGCTTGTACTTGTCCGCGCGCGGGTGCATGTCCAGGAAGAAGCGGCCCTTGAGCGTGGCGCCCTCGTAGACGTCAAACACTTCCACGTCCGGGTGCCACACCGGCACGTCCTTCACCGGGCGGTAGGTGACGCCGAACAGGCGCGCGGTGAGGTCCAGGACGCCCTGCTTCACGCGCGTGTATTCGAAGTAGGGGCGCACCGTCTGCGAGTCGAAGGCGTACTGCTCCGCCTTCACGCGGTCATCCAGGTAGCCGGAGTCCCACGGGTCCACCTTGTCGGCCTTCGGGTCGTCCTGGCGCTTGCGCTCCAGCAGCACCTGGTAGTCGCGCTTCATCCGCGCCTCCGCGGCGGTGGAGATCTTCTGGATGAAGTCCCGCGCGGCGTCCGCGGTGCGCACCATCTTGTCCTCGGTGGCGTAGGCGGCCCAGTGCGGGTAGCCCAGCAGCGTGGCCAGCTCATGGCGCCGGGCGACGAGCCGGCCCAGCACGTCCACGTTGGCGGGATGGCCGCGCTGGCGGTTGGCGCGCCAGAGCTGCTCGCGGGCCTTGCCGTCGCGCGCGTAGGTGAGGAAAGGCACCAGGTCCGGGTAGTCGGTGGAGATGCGCACCTGCCCGTCCGGGCCCGGGGCATGCGAGCGCGCGTAGTCCTCCGGCAGGCCGTCCAGCGCGGACGGGGGCAGGGCCACCGTGCGGGTGTCCTGGCTGATGTTGCGGCTGAACTCCTGACCGATGCGGATGAGCTCTTCCTGGAGCGCCTTCACCTTCGCGCGGGTGGCCTCGTCACGGTCCACGCCGGCGCGGCGGAAGTCGCGCAGCACCTTCTCCATCCACTTGTGCGTGGACGCATCCTCGCCGGACAGGTCCACGGCGGAGAGGACGTCGTAGACGCCCCGGTCCATGCGGAGGTCGTTGGAGAGGTTCTCGATGGACTGCTCGGCGGCCTCCGCCGCTTCGCGCAGGGTCGCGTCCGGGTGGGTGTGGCGCACGACGCTGGCGCGCGCGGAGGCGTCGTCCAGCGCGGCGGAGGATTCGTCGTAAAGCTCCAGCACCTCGCGCGGGGGCGTCTTCGCGGGCAGGGACTTGAGGCGCGCGATGCCGGCGCGGGCCCGGGCCAGGGCGTCCTCGCTCGCGCGGCGGAAGTCCTCAGGCGGGCAGGTGACATGGCGGGCGGCGTCGGGGACCAGGGGCTCGGACACGGGAAGGGCTCCTCTCAAGCCGTGGGTGGCGGAAAGGGCTCAAAGCTAATGCGCCCCGCACGCCCGGGCAGCATCCGTGTGGACCCGGCGGGTCCTTTGTCGGGCGGGAGTGGCCCTCCCCTGCCCCGTTCCTTCGGGGACCGGACAGTCGGGCGACCCATGGAGCGGGGGCCCCCATCCTTCAGTAGAGGTTCCGCTTGTAGTCCTGGGTCAGGGCCCAGCTCATCATCCGCTTGGACGCGAGCGCGCGCAGGGTGGCAGCGGCGGCGCCACGCTGCGGGTTCTGTCTGACGTGGTCGATGAAGACGTCGGCCATCCGTGGCAGCTGGTCCGGGGGAACATGGCGCGAGGCGTCCCAGAGCCCGGCGTGGAGGACGGCCGGGCTGGCGCGCAGGCGTGCCTGGTGCGGTTCGAGCGACAGGGCGACCTTCGGCACCTTGGCCGCGACCTCCATCGAGGCGAGCAGCGCGGGGTCCGTGGTGAGGGAGGCGACGCCGGACAGCTCCAGCTCGCGCCCCTCCCCGGGCACCAGGGCCAGGACCGCGACGCGGGGCTGTTCGAGCAGGTTGTGGAACGTGTCCGTGCGGCGGTTGCCCGGCCTGTCGGCCACCGCCACCCGGGCTCCGTCGAGCCGCAGGAAACCCGGGGGATCGCCTTTCGGGCTCACGTCCGCGTGGCCCTGCGCATCCCACGACGCCACGACGACAAAGGGCACACGGGAGAGCCAGTCCCGCACGGCCGGGTCGCTCAGGGGGCCCGGCGCCACGGGGCCGAGCGACGTCGGGACGACGGAGACCGGAGGCTTCCAGAACGCCGAGCGCATCAGCGCCTTCGCGCAGTGCACGAACGTCTCCTCCACGGTGACGAGCAGGGTGTTGCCATCAAGCGTCGCGTGCCCATTCACGCGAAGCGTCTCCCCCAGCCCGGGGATGAGGAACAGGAGCCCGCACCCCACCGTGGGATTGAGTGAGAGGGGTTCATGCAGCTCGAATCGCAGGTGCGTGGAGTCCACGACCGTGGCGAAGCCCCTGGGCCCGCCCACGCTCGACAGCCGCGCCCTGCCCTCCTCGTCGATGAAGCCCAGGACCGCGAACGAGGAGAGCGAGAGCAGCCGGACGCAATGCGCATCCAGGGCCTCCAGCGACTTCATCATCACCCCGAGCGGACGCGAACCGACGAGCCGCTCCAACGCCTCGACCGACTGGACCTGGGACATGGCCAGAGCATGCCATATTGATTTTGATTCGCACCTTCATCAAACCTGACGTCGGGCCTCCCTGTCAGGCAGACCGCCGATGGCGCCTGGAAACAGCGGAGGCCGCCCCGGCGTGGTGCCGAGAGCGGCCTCCTGGGACTTCAAGCCTGCGTGGAGGCTGTCAGTAGAACTCGAGCGGACTCGACGCGTTCTGTGGGTTGCGAGCGGTACGAATCACGAAGTCATTCCCGTTCTGGTCCGTGTCCAGGCCGTTACCACGCGATGCATCTGTCCCTCCCGTCGTCATGTCCACGGCGGTGGAAGTGGACACGGCCTTGCGCTCCAAGCTGCCCGCGGGATCGGACACATAGAGAGCCGCCGTACTGCCTTCTGGCGAGCTCGCGGTGGTGCCCCAGGCGAGCTTGTCCACTGTGGCGGCGTCGGTCACGCTCGTCCCCAGGGAACCAGGCCCGATCCTGACGTGGCCGGCCATGTGCGCGGTTTCGGTGGAGTACCTCGCGTCTGGCACCACGGCTCCCACAAAGCCTGTATGCGCGATGAGGTAGTAACCATGGGCCGCAATGCTCACCGAGCCCAGCACCACCAAGTTTGAGTAGGAGGTTCCCGTCGCATTCTTGTACTGAATCTTCCAGCCCGTCAGGTTCACCGCCGCATTGGTCGGGTTGTACAATTCGATGAACTCATCGGAATGGTTGGGCGTGGTGGGACTCGCCCCTGCCCCCTTCGAGGAGAACTCGCTGATGACCACGTGGTTCGTCAGCGGCGGCTTCACCGCCGGCGCCACCGTCACGGAGCCGTAGTTGCCAGCAGGGGGCACGGCGACGCCGCTCTGATCGCAGTACACCCACGGCGAGCCCTCATCCGTGAACCGGTAGCGGAAGCCGTAGCGGTACGTCCCGGCCGTGGGGATGCTCAACGACGCCTTCATCTCATCGTTGTTCGAGCCGCCGGGGGAGGTATAGCCCGCGTTGAAGGCGGCCTGCGTCCACGTCCAGCCCGCAGGGTTGGTCGCGTCCGTGCCGTAACCCAGTTGCGCCTCGATGCGCGGATAGAAGTCGTTGCCGTTCTGGGTCCGGGTGGTGACGTCGAAGCTGTAGAACTGACTGAAGATGTCGTAGGCGACGTTGGGGGCGATGGTCGCCGGGTAGTCAGTCCCGGCCGGGAACGTCTTCGGGTATTGGATGGCGCAGTAGTTCAGCGGCTTCTCGACGTTCAGGCCGCAGTCGTCGTTGAGCAGGCCCGGCGTGCCCCGGTCCCCTCCCTCCAGGTTTCCTGACGACTCGCACCAGTACCAGGGCCGCTCGCTGCCCGCCGTGCCCACGATGCTGGACGCGAGGCTCATGGCTCGGCCGGTCGTCTGTGGGAAGGCGTTCGTGTAGCTCAGGCTCGTGACCGTCGTCGCCCCCTGCTGGAGTGTGATGGAGCCGGTGTTGTCCATGGACACGTCCGTGCCGTACGCGTGGTTCGCGTACACGCCCCCGTTCCTCGTCACGTTCGCGTCCTGCGCGAGCACCACCCGGGCACCGGGTTCGACCAGCAGCCCGCGGCCATGCTGCACCGTGAAGCCAGAGGTCCCGCCCACGCCGTCCACGAACGTCACGGCCAGGGTGTGCAGGTTCAACAGCTTCGCGCTGGTGTTGGTCAGCTCCAGGTACTCCGTCGTCCCGGCGGACGGCGAGTGCATCACCTCCGACAGGGCCAGCTCGCCCGCGCCCGCAGGCGGCGCCGTGGTGCACGCGTCCGCGTGGCAGACGGCATCCGCGCCAGGGCAGGCCAGGAGCTCCGTCTCGCCGTCCTGGCATTCCGGCATGCCCGACACCACCACGCACACCGCCGTGGGCACCTCCAACGACGTGCCGTCCTCCGCGCAGGAAGGGTCATTCGGAGTGCACACGACGCCGGTGCACGGGTTGGTGGTGCCGCTGCTCGCGGTAGCGAGCGCACTGCCGTTGCCCGCGCCGTCGAACGTCTTCAGGGCGAAGAAGTACGTCGTCGCCGCATCCAGGCCGGAGACGGTGAAGGACTCCGCCGTGCCCGGCGCCTGGGGCGTGCCCACGCCCGTCGCCTCCGTCGCCGCGTCGAACGTCGCGTCGGTGATGGCCGCCGTGGCGTAGCGCAGCTCGTACCGGGTCGCCGTGCCCAGGTCGCCGTCGTCGCCCGGGGCCGCCCAGCCCACGCGGATGCTGGAGCCGGACAACGCGGTCGCCGTGAAGCCCTGCGCGACGGCCGGAGCCACCACGTCGGTGATGACAAGGTCCCCGGACGTGGCGACCGGCAGGCCGCCCCCTTCGGCTTCAAGCTGGTACGTGCCCTCGGCCTCCACGACGAGGCCCGCGAAGGTCGCCACGCCATCCACGGTGGTCTGGGTCGGGTTGGCCTGGGAGAAGCTTCCGCCCGCGAGCCCCAGCGTCACGTCCGTCGGGGTGTCGCTGACGGTGTTGCCATACGCATCCCGCAGCGCCACATGCACGTCCGCCAGCGCCTGCCTCACCGAACCCGTCGTGGGCGCGGAGACGAACACCAGCGTGTCGAGCGCCGCCGGCACGATGGAATAGGTGTGCGAACCCTTCAGCGCGCCATCCATCACGTCCTCCGCGACGACCTCCTGGTCACCTGAGG
>NZ_JAPNJY010000012.1:0-7139 GCF_026626625.1 Corallococcus sp. BB11-1
GGCACGCGCGGCGTGGGGAAGCCCGGTGGCAGCTTCCAGTCGTACGGCGCGGGCCCGTCCGGCGGAAGCTCCGGATCCGCGCACCCGGTGGCCAGCAGCGCCACCGTCGCCAGGGACTTCCACGCCTGCCATCGTCGTCGTGCCACGGCGGGTGCTCCTATTCGGCCCGGATGAAGGACTGCGCGGCGGGGTTCGCGGCCTGCGCCCCGAAGCCCAGGCCCAGGCGCTCGAAGAGCGGCGCGCAGTCGCTGTCCGCCTGCGACGACATGCAGCCCTCGGCGGTGCCCGTCGCGTTCGTGTCCAGGTCGGAGCCGGAGAAGAACGCCCCCAGGTCCATCACCACCTTGCCCGTCTCCAGGTTGAACGTGTCCAGCCTCACCTCCGGGCGGTTGTTGTTCGTGCAACCGGCGGTGCCCGTCGTCTGACCTTCCGGCGGCGGTGCGCAGTCGGTGCTGCCCAGGTGCATGACGTGGCCCTTGGGCAGGCCCGTGGTGCGGCCTTCGATGCGCGTGAAGAGGTAGCCGAAGCGCCAGCTCCAGAACAGGCCGGTGTCATTCAGCGGCGCGGGCGCGGTGGACACGTCGCCGTGGTTCAGCGTCTCCGGCACGCCCAGCCTGAAGCGCAGGCCCGCGTACTCACCCAGCGGCACCGTGCCCTTGAGGGCCATGTTCATCCCCTCCGTGCCCTGGGTGCACAGCCCGTCCTTGTTGGCGAAGTCCAGCAGCGCCACGCCGCCGTGCTGCCAGGTGCTGTCCTCCAGCGTGACGGGCACCTCCTGTCCATCCGTCGTGAGCAGCCGCACGTCGTGCACGTAGACGCGGAAGTCCATCGGCTCGTAGGTCGTCTTCGTCGTCCCGACGTTCGTGTAGGTGCTGCCGCAGGCGAAGGGCTCCGCGCCCACGAGCGCGACGACGGGGATGTCCACCGTCCGCGGGGGCTCCTCCTTCTCACAGCCAACGACACCCAGGAGGGCCAGCGGGAGGAGGACGCGGGAGCGGAGCACGGAGGTCATGGAAGGCTTCCTTGAAAGGGCATTTCCTCTAACGCACCGGCCCCGGGGACATGCCGTGGCATGTTGCCGCACCCGACCGTCGGCTACGCCACCTCGCGCGCTTCGTCAGGAACCGGAGCGTCGGAGGCCCGCGCGCGCCGCTTCTGGATGGAGAGGAAGAGCGCCTCGTGCGTGGCCGGCGAGGGCAGGTCCACGTCGCCACCCGGCTGACCGAACGCCGCCACCGCGTCGCGCAGCGCCTCCCGCACGGACAGGGCCAGCATCAGCGGCGGCTCGCCCACGGCCTTGCTGCCGTGGATGACGCCCGGCTGCTCCGCCCGCTCCACGAACGCCACGCGCAGGTCGATGGGCGCGTCGCTGAAGGCGGGCACCGCGTAGGTGCTGGCCGAGTGCGTGAGCAGCCGCCCCTTGCCATCCCAGCGCAGCTCCTCGCCGGTGAGCCAGCCCACGCCCTGCACGAAGCCGCCCTCCACCTGGCCCCGGTCCACGCCGGGGTTGAGCGAGTCGCCCACGTCCTCCAGCAGGTCGGCTCTCACCACGCGCTTCATGCCCGTGTCGCCGTCCACCTCCACCTCGCTCACCGC
The DNA here is from genome assembly GCF_026626625.1 of Corallococcus sp. BB11-1. Classification (NCBI taxonomy): domain Bacteria; kingdom Pseudomonadati; phylum Myxococcota; class Myxococcia; order Myxococcales; family Myxococcaceae; genus Corallococcus; species Corallococcus sp. BB11-1. Next base: position 1,597 of record NZ_JAPNJY010000012.1, read on the forward strand.
CGCGCCGTAGGCGAAGTAGAGGAAGGGCTTTCCCCGGCCCTTCACCCGGTCGTAGCCGATGCCCGGCGTGCGGTAGTAGCCCGTGACGGACATGCCCACACGTTCGCGGTAGGCCTCCTCCACCACGTCCGCGAAGGGCAGGCCCAGCTCCGGCCGCGACGCCGCCGCGATGCGCCCGTCCCGGAACAGCAGCGCGTTCGGGGACACCGCCTGCCCGTGCAACTGCACCAGCATCCTCGCGGCCACCGGCGCCAGCCGCTCGCGCAGGGTGATGCAGGCCTCGCGCACCGCCGCGCCGTTGAGGTCCGAGCCGCTGGAGGCCGCCGTCGCGGACGTGTTGGGCACCTTGTCCGTCGCCGTCTGCGCCACGCGCACCCGGTCCCCGGACAGGCCCAGCTCGCGCATGGCCACGCCTTGAATCTTGGTGTGCAGGCCCTGGCCCATCTCCGTGCCGCCGTGCGACAGCAGCACGGAGCCGTCGCGGTACACGTGCACCAGCGCGCCCGCCTGGTTGAGGAAGGTGGCGGTGAAGGAGATGCCGAACTTCATCGGCGTGATGGCCAGGCCGCGCTTGATGCGGGGGCTCTTCGCGTTGAAGGCGTCCACCTGCGCGCGGCGCTGCTGGAAGTCCGAGGACTCCATCAGGTCGCTCCACAGCCGGGGCAGCCGGTTGTCCTCCAGCTCCTGGCCGTAGTGCGTGGTGTTGGTCTCTCCCACGCCGTCGTAGAGGTTGCGCTGCCGCACGGCCTCCGGCGCCAGCCCCAGCGCGCGCGCGATGCGGCCCAGGATGTCCTCCATCACCAGCATGCCCTGCGGCCCGCCGAAGCCCCGGAACGCGGTGTTGGACACCAGGTGCGTCTTCGCCACCCGGCCGGAGTAGCGCACCGCCGGGACGTAGTAGCCATTGTCCAGGTGGAAGAGGGCGCGGTCGGTGATGGACTCGGACAGGTCCAGGGACCAGCCGCCGTTGGACACCAGGTCCGCCCTCAGCGCGAGCAGCCGCCCCGTGGCGTCGAAGCCCACCTCCCACTGCGCGTGGAACGGGTGGCGCTTGCCGGTGACGGCCATGTCCACGTCCCGGTCCAGCATCCACTTCACCGGCCGGCCCGTGAGCACCGCCGCCAGCGCCACCAGCGCCGCGGGCGCGTTGCCCTGCGTCTCCTTGCCGCCGAAGCCGCCGCCCATGCGGGGCGCCTTCACCACGACGCGGCTCCGGGGCACGTGCAGCACGTGCGCGATGACCGCCTGCACCTCCGACGGGTGCTGGGTGGAGGACGTCACGGTGACGTCGCCGTCCTCGCCGGCCTCCGCGAAGGCGGCGTGCGTCTCCAGGTAGAAGTGCTCCTGGCCGCCCATCTCGATTTCTCCGCCCAGCCGGTGGGGGCTGGACGCGAGCGCGCTGTCCACGTCGCCCCGGCGGATGACGTGCGGATCCGTGTGGTAGCTGTCCTGCGCGCGGGCCTCGGTCAGCGTGAGCACGGCGGGCAGGGGCTCGTAGTCCACCACCACCTGGTGGGCCCCCTCACGGCAGGCCTCCGGCGTCTCCCCGATGACGAGCGCCACCAGCTGCGCGTGGAAGAGCACCTCGTCCTTCGCGAGCAGCGGCTCGTCGTGGCGGATGGGCCCGGTGTCGTTCATGCCCGGGATGTCCTCCGCGAGCAGCACCCGCACCACGCCGGGCACCTTCAGCGCGGCGCTGGCGTCGCGGCGCAGGATGCGCGCGTGCGCGTGGGGCGACATCACCGGCCACACCGTCAGCATGGGCCGGCGCTGCGCCAGGTCATCCACGTACTGCGCGCCGCCCGTCACGTGGCCCAGCGCGCTCTCGTGCCGCAGCTCGCGGCCCGCGTCCGCCGTGGCGGAGGGCGCTCCGGTGAGGAAGCGGGGCCGCTCATCCAGCACGGGGCTGCGCTCGCCGGAGACGAACTTCTCGAAGAGGGACACCACCAGCCCGCGCCGGTAGTCCGCGCTGCCGCGCAGGTCGCTGATGGGGGTGAACTCCGCGGCCAGCGTCGAGCGCACGCGCGCCACCGCCTCCGCGTTCCACGGGTGGCCCACGAGCAGCGCCTCGGTCTTGAGCGCACGCACCGGCGTGGCCGCCACGCCGCCGTAGCCGAGCCGCGCGGTGCGCACGATGCCCAGCGCGTCCGTTTCGATGCAGAAGCCCGCCGCGACGATGCTGATGTCCAGCTCGCGGCGCTTGGACACCTTGAAGCTGTCCGAGTGGCGCTGGAGGCCGCTGTCCTTCGCGGGCGCGTGCGGGATGACGATGAAGCGGACGACCTCGTCCGGCTGGAGGGCCGTCTTGCGGTAGGCGAGGAAGAACTCCGACAGCGCAAGCGTCCGCTCCCCGCGCACGGAGGCGAGCACCAGCCTCGCGTCCAGCGCGAGCAGCACCGGCGCCAGGTCGCCGATGGGCGACGCCGTGACGAGGTTGCCCGACAGCGTGGCGCGGTGGCGGATCTGCCGCGAGGCGAAGACGTTGAGCATCTTCGCCACCTCCGGCACCTCCGCGCCCAGCGCGTCCTCCACGTCCACCAGCGACGCGGCGCCGCCCACGTACCAGCCGTCCGCTTCCCGGCGGATGGCGCGCAGCGACGCCACGCCCTCGGTGGAGATGAGGAAGGGGTAGCGGCGGGACTTCTTGGTGATGTCCACGCCCAGCTCCGTGGCGCCGGCCACGAGCATCGCCTCCGGGTGCAGGGCCCTCAGGGCGAGCAGGTCCTCGAAGCTGCCGGGCCGCAGGAACAGGCCGTCCCGGGCCTCGTAGCGCAGGGGCGGGGTGGGGGTGGGCGGCCCTTCCAGCGAGACGCCGGGCAGCGTGGGCGCGGTGCCCTTCGCGTCGCGGGCGGCGAGCGCGTCCATCATCGCGTCGCGGATGGGGCGGTAGCCGGTGCAGCGGCAGAGGTTGCCGCAGAGCTGATCCGCCACGGCCTCCGGCGAACCCGCGTCCTTGCGACAGTATGCCTCCACCATGGAGACGACGAAGCCCGGGGTGCAGAAGCCGCACTGCGACCCGTAGTGCTTCACCAGGGCCTGCTGCACCGGGTGGGGCGCGTCGCGCTGGCCCACGCCCTCCACGGTGACGAGCTCGCGGCCGGCCACCATGGGCACCAGCGCGATGCAGCTGTTGAAGGCGCGCAGGTTCTTCTGGCCCCGGGTGTCCTGGTCCACCATCGCCACGGTGCAGGCGCCGCAGTCTCCCTCGGCGCAGCCCTGCTTGGTGCCCGTCAGGCCGCGCGAGCGCAGGAAGTCCAGCAGCGTGGTGTTGGGCGACTCATTGTCGACCCGGACGGTCTGGCCATTGAGCCGGAACTCGAAAGGGGTGCTCATTCACCGGAGGATAGCAGGGGCGCGGGCGATGGCTGAGCCCCCACCTCCGGGGCCAGCCCGTGGTGGAGCTGGAGCAGCCCCGCCGCGATGCTGACCGCCACCTCCTGGGGTGACTTCCCCCCGGTGGGCAGCCCCATGGGGCACTGGACGCGGCCCACCTGCCGGGCGGGCAGGCCCTTCGCGTCCAGCCGCTGCCGGAAGCGGGCCCACTTCGTGTCGCTGCCGATGAGCCCGATGTAGCGCGCGGGCTTCTGGATGGCGAAGGCGATGATGTCCTGATCCACGTCGTGGCGGTGCGTCATCACCGCCACGTAGGTGCGCCGGGCATCCCAGGAGGCGCGCGCGGCGAACTCGTCCCAGGGCTCCTCGTGGCGGATGACGGACGCGGGCACCTGGGGGGACTGGACCCATTCGGCGCGCTCGTCCACCAGGTGGACGCGGAACGGGGTGCCTTCGAGGATGCGGCACAGGGCCTGGCCCACGTGGCCCGCGCCGAAGAGATAGAGCTGCGGCCCGTGGTTGACGGGCTCGACGAAGACGTCCACGACCCCTCCACAACACTGGCCCAGCTTCGCGCCCAGCGGATAGCGGAACGTGCGCGCCTCGCCCCGCTCCAGGCACCCGCGCGCGTCCTGGAGGACCAGCTGCTCCAGGTGCCCGCCCCCGATGGTGCCGTGGAAGGTGCCGTCCGCGCGCACCAGCAGCTTCGCGCCGGGGGCCGCGGGCGTGCTGCCCTTGCACTCCGTCACGGTGACGACGGCGAACGGCGTGTCCGTGCGGCCCCACTCCGTCAGCTGGTGAACCCAGTTCCACATGCAGGGCGCAGCTTGCCATGGAGCTTTCCGTGACGCCCGGTTGTCTGCCCAGCAGACGAGGGCAGGGGCTTTCGTTGTCGCGCGGGCCGGGGTCACCACCTTTTGCGCCAAGGCCGTCCTTCGCTCATCCCTTTCCAAGGAGAATTCCCATGGCCAACGCCGCCGCCGAAATCGAGACGCTGAACTCCTTCCTGCGCGGTGAGATCTCCGCGGTGGAGACCTACCGGCTCGCGACGAAGCACATTGAAAGTGACCTGGCGCGCACGGAGGTGGAGGCCTGCCTCCATGACCACGAGGCCCGCGTGGAGTCGCTCAAGGAACGCATCCAGAAGCTGGGGGGCAGCCCCGCGGAGAGCTCCGGCATCTGGGGCGTCTTCGCCAAGGTGGTCCAGGGCGGCGCGGACCTGCTCGGGGAGAAGCGCGCCATCGACGCGCTGGAGCAGGGGGAGGACCATGGCCTGGCGGACTACAACCGCGACGTGGACAAGCTGCACGGCGAGGCGCGCAGCTTCGTGCGCCAGCAGCTGCTCCCGGCGCAGAAGCAGACCCACAGCCGGCTCAGCCGTCTGAAGCACAACCTGCACTGAGCGCGCGGTTGCGCGGTGCAGGACATCGCGAGGCGTCCCTCCCGGCCTGGGGGAGGGCGCCTTGTGGTGCATCGCACGTCCCCTCATCCAGTCCTGGAGGACCTCCAGGGGCGTGCGATACTCGGCGCCGGTCCTCCGCCGACGGGAAGGCAGGGGCCTGGAGACGAGCGCATGGGGCGTGAGCACACGGGGCCAGGACCCCAGGGATCCGACCCCGAAAGGGAGGAGGGAGGGACGAAGTCCCCCCGGACACCCGACGTGCGCGCCGAATCCGACCTGCCCTCCATCCCGTCCCCGACGCTCGCCGACACCAGCCACGCGGCGGGCGCCCTGGGCACCGGCATCGAAGTGCTCTTCACCACCTCCGAGCGCGCCCTCCAGTGGGCCTGGCTCGTGCTCCAGCTGGCCCGGGGCGTGGTGGACGCCAACCCGCGCAAGGACGCCTTCCTGCGCGAGGCCCGCGCGTGCGCGGTGGACTTCCTGGACCACATCCCGCCGCACGTTCGCCGGAGCGTGGACGAGGTGCTCGTCTTCGGAAACCTCTGGCAGGCGGTGGTGGTGCGCCTGCGCCGCCGGGGCCCCCAGCCTTCGCGCGACGACGAGGCCTGGCGCCAGCTCAGCGAGGACGTGGAGCTGCTCCAGCGGGCCGCGCAGGCCCGGCTGGGCACCGCCGCCGCGCTGGAGCAGGGACTGCTCAAGGACCTGGGCCGCCTGCGCGCGCTGCTGTTGTCCGTGGGCGTCGAAGCCACGGAGCTGAGCACGGGCGTGGAGTCCTTCACCCGCTGTCTGGGGGAGCTGATGGCCGTCG
>NZ_JAPNJY010000038.1:0-6789 GCF_026626625.1 Corallococcus sp. BB11-1
ATGCCCAGGGCCTCCACTTCGACGTTCTCCGAGGACGTCTTGTCCTCCACGGCGTCGACGCGGGCCTTGAGGTAGGGCGCTTCCTGGACCAGCTCCATCACGCGGAAGCGCGCGAGGCCCTGGACCACGAGCGAGTAGTTGTCCTCGCCCATCTTCAACAGCTTCACGATGCGGGCGACGGTGCCCATCGTGTACAGGTCGGACGCGCCCGGATCCTCTTCCTCGGCGCGGCGCTGCGTGACGACACCGATGACCTGGTCGTCGCGAACGGCGTCCTTGATCAGCGCGATCGTCTTCTGGCGGCCGACGGCCAGGGGCAGCACGCCCCCGGGGAAGAACACACTGTTGCGCAGCGGCAGGATGGGCAGCACCTGCGGGATGTCTTCCTTGTTGATGAGCCCCGGAGGGGCCATCGCGGTGGGCATGGCGCTGGCCGCGGTGCCCTTCTTCTTCTCGTCAGACATGGAGTTCGGCCTCTTCCTTGCTTGAACCCGGTCAGCAAGCGGCCGGGCCGGTGAACCATCCGGTTGATTTTCGCGACGGATGAACCAACGTAACAACCAAACCGGACATGGCAAACGCGATGTGCGTTATTTCCGTGCCTCGTCGGCTGCACGACGCTCCTCTACTAACGGCCCAGAAGTCTCGCGTCCGGCGGAGGGGTGGGGCATGCTTGCCCCCTCTCTGCTTGATGCGGTGCGCGGGTGCGCCTCCGCACTGGAGGCCGACGTGAAGGTCCACACTTGTGCCCACCTGCTGACGCTGTCCGCGCTGCTGGCGGTCGGCTGTCACTCGCCCGTCGACGACGCGGGCTCCACGGTGCCGGAGACCTGTGAGGCGACCCCTCCCGTGGTCGCGCCGCAGAAGACGGACATCCTCTTCGTCATCGACAATTCGAGCTCCATGCAGGAGGAGCAGCAGGGCATCGCGACGGAGCTGCCCGCCTTCGTGTCCGCGCTCAAGGCGGGCAGCGGGGTGGCGCAGGAGTTCCGCGTGGGTGTCATCACCACCTCCGTGTATCAGCGCCTCACCATCACGAACGGGCCGGACAGCATCCGCTCGTTCCCGGATCAGGAAGGGCGCCTCCAGCCGGTGAAGGACGAGGCCGGGCAGCCCACCCTGGAGCGCTTCATCGAAAGCACGGACCCCCTGCTCCTGGACAAGTTCCAGCGGCTGGTGGCCCAGGGCACCACCGGCAGCGGGCAGGAGACGCCCTTCGAGGCCGTGCGGCTGGCGGTCGCATCGCCCCTGGCCCAGCAGCCGCTGGAAGAGGGCGGCAACGCGGGCTTCCTGCGGGACGGGGCCCGCCTGCTGGTGGTGGTGGTGTCGGACGAGGAGGACTGCAGCTCCATGCAGCGGCCGCCCCCGGTGTCGCTGGTCCAGGATACGTCGGTGGATGCGTGCAACCGGGACGCGGACAAGCTCACGCCCGTGGAGGACTACTACAAGGCCTTCCAGGGGCTGTATGACGGGCGGGGCGCGTCGCGCGAGGTGCTGTGGGCGACCATCGGGCCGGTGGCGCTGTCGGACAAGCGCGCGGAGCAGGTGACGGACACGTCGGGCGGGAAGCCCGCCGTGCGCAACGCCGACTGCCCGACGTCCTACGGGGCGGGCTTCCGGCAGAGCGCCCTGGCGCAGGCGTTCGACTCGACGCGGGCGAACCTGGATTCCATCTGCAGGAGCGACTACCAGCAGACGCTGCTCGGCATCGCGGAGCTGGCCACGGTGGCCCAGAGCGTGGACGTGGTGAACCTGCCGGATCCGCGCCTGGCCGTCGTGGAGGTGACGCGGGCGAACGGGTCGGTGCAGACGTGCACCGTGGCCAATGGCGACATCCGTTACGAGCCGTCCGGCGAGGACCGCTCCGCGCGCCTGTTCTTCCTGGGCCCGTGCCTGCGCCGCGTGGGTGACACGAAGGTGGAGGTGAAGGTGCTGTGCGCCGGGTAGTCTTCGGCTGAGGACAGCGCCCCCACGGCGCGTTCGTGCGAAGGGCCTCGCGGCGGAAAGCGCGGGGCCCTTTTTTCGTGGGCGGACGGGAGGGTGACCCACCATGTCCGGTGACGCGAAGAGCGGCCGCGCGCTGATCTTTTTTTCCGCCGAGTGGAGCACCCGACCCGTCAGGTTGGAGCGGCCATCAAACCTCGCTTTCGCGTGTCAGATCGCTTCGCATACTGGCCCGACACCCGCACGGACTGCGGGCGGGCCTGCGAGGGAGGCGACATGGGCGCGGCGGTGGAGCGGTCGTCGTTGGGGGTGGTGGAGGAGCTGCGCGAACGGATCCGTCAGCTCCAGGCCGCGCCCCGGCGCGCGCTCTCCGTGCTGCGCACGGGCGTGGACGCGGTGGACGCGCTGCTGCCCATGGGCGGGCTCCCCCTGGGGCACTCCGTGGAGCTGTGCGGCGAGGCGGCGTCGGGGCGCGCCAGCCTGGCGCTGCGCGCGGTGGCGTCCGCGCACCGGGAGCAGCGTCTGTGCGCGTGGGTGGATGGCCCCCAGGAGCTCTATCCGCCCGCGGCGTCCGCGCTGGGCGTGGACCTGGAGCGGCTGCTCGTCGTGCGGCCCCGGCTCTTCGCGCAGCGGGTGTGGTCCACCGTGCAGCTCGCGCGCAGCGGGGCCTTCACCTGCGTGGTGCTGGACCTGACGCATGGCGTGGGCGCGGCGGGCCGGCCGGAGCGGCTGTCGCTGCCAGAGGCCCGGAAGCTCGCGGACGCGGCGGCGCGGGGCGGGACGCTGGTGCTGCTGCTGACGTCTCCCGAAGCCCCCGCGGATGGGCTGGCGCGGCTGCGGCTGGAGGCCCAGGGCGTCCAGGGCTGGGCCGTGGAGCTGGAGCGCAGCCGGGGCGGTGGCGTGGGGACGCGCGTCGTGAGCCCCTGGCAGGCGCTGTACCCGGAGGTGGGGCTGGACGCTGGCGCCCGGCGACTGGACGTGGACGACGTGGACGCCCCCGCGAACCCCGGCACCGCGGGGCCGGGCTTCTACCGCGAGCCGGGCGACAGCGTGCGCAACGGCTGCGGCATCCTGGGCCAGCGCCCCGGACGCGACGCGCCCATGCCCCCGCTGCGCGAGGGCCTGCCGCGGTCGTCGGGCACCTGCTGAGGGCATGTCATGCGGAGGGGCTACCTGCACGTCACGCGCTTCCCGGTGCAGCGCAAGGTCATCGAATCGCCGGGGCTCACGGGGCAGCCCTTCGCGCTGGTGGAGGAGGTGCGCGGCCAGCGCCGGGTGGCCTTCGCGTCCTCGCGCGCGCTGAAGGTCGGCGTGCGGCCGGGGATGACGCTCACGGCGGCCACCGCGCTGGAGCCCGAACTGCGGCACTTCCCCTACCGCCCCCAGGACGAGGCGCAGGCGCTGCGCGCGCTGGGGGAGTCGCTCCTGGGCCTGTGCCCGGGCTTCCAGCGCAGCGCCCCGGACGGCCTGTGGTTCGACGCGAGCGCCGCGCACCTGGTGGGGGGCGAGCCGGAGCTGGGCTCGCGCGTGCTGGAGGTCTGCGCGGAGCAGGGCTACCGGGGGCACGCGACGGTGGCCTCGGAGGCGTTCACCTCGCGGGTGCTCGCGCGGCATGGCAGCCGGCGGGTGGAGGTGGTGCCGGAAGGGCAGGGCGCCCGGGCGCTCGCGCCGCTGCCGCTGGGGGCGCTGGAGGACGGCGCGGCGCGGGCCTTCACGGTGCTGGGGCTGTCCACGCTGGGGGAGGTGGCGGCGCTGCCGGCCGGGGCGGTGGTGGCGCGCGGGGGCGCGCCCGCGGCCCGGGCGCACGCGAGGTGCCGGGGGGTGGACGACACGCCCTTCGATCCCGAGCCGCTGGAGGAGGCGCTGGAGGACCGCGTGGTGCTGGACGCGCCCGCGGGCTCCTTCGAACCCGTGCAGTTCGCGCTCAAGACGCTGTTGGATCGGCTGGGCGCGCGGCTCTCCGGGCGGCAGCGGGCGGCGGTGCGGCTCACCTTCGTGCTGCGCCTGGACCCCGCCGGGGAGGCGTCGGTGCCGCTGCTGCTGGCGCGGCCCACCGCGCGGGCGAAGCTGCTGCTGGAGCTGGCGCGGCACCGGCTGGGGGAGCTGCGGCTGGAGGGCCCGGTGGCGGAGGTCGCGGTGCGGGTGGACGCGCACGACGAGGACCTGGGCCAGCAGCTGGCGCTGGGGGACGCGCCGGAGGGGGACGCGGCCCTGGAGGGGGTCCTGTCGCGGCTGGCGACGACGCTGGGGGAGGAGGCGCTGTTCTCCGCGTCCCTGGAGCCGGCGCACCGGCCGGAGGCCGCGCACGCGCCCCGGGCGTTCCATCCCCCGGAGGCGCGGCGCGGGCTCTTGTCCACGGCGGAGCCCGCGGGCCCCGTCACCGTGTGGCGCGAGGCGGGGGCGGCCCGGGAGCGGCCGTCGCGGCTGCTGGCCCGGCCGGCCCGGCTGGAGGCGGAGCTGGCGGCATCCGGGGCGCTGCTCGCGGCGCGGCTGGGGGGCAGGCGGCACCGGGTGACGGCGATGGCGGGCCCGGAGCGGCTGGGGGGCGAGTGGTGGTCGGACACGCCCTACCAGCGGGACTACTACCGCGTGCACTTCGAGGGCCTGGGGCCCGCCTGGGTGTTCCGGGACGGACGGGACGGGGGCTTCTACCTGCAGGGGTTGTTCGATTGAGGGGCAGGCCTGCGCGGTCCCGGTGGAGGCCCTGACGCTTGTGGCCTAGCGTGAGGGCATGCGCACCGCCCGAATCCTTCCGGCCCTCGTCCTGTCGCTCGTCCTCACGGCCTGCGCCGCCCCCCAGGTGCGCCCGGCGGGGAGCATCCGCAAGGTGGTGGTGGTGGCGGGCTCGCGCGTGGACGTGCTGCCCACCGGTTCATTCCGCCAGGACCTGATGGGAGAGCGCAACCCGCGCACGGTCATCGCGCGGCAGGCCGAAGCGGTGCTCGCCGAGCGCGGCTTCGAGGTGGTGGCCACGCGCCAGTCCCAGGCCCCGGTGCCGCTCACCGACGAGGTGTCCTCCTTCATCCAGCAGAACAAGGCCGAGGCGGGCGTGGTCGTCATCCTGGACTGGCTGGACACGTCGGGCGCCGCGGTGCTAGGCCGGGTGGACGTGGTGCTGCGCCTGGGCGTGGTGGACCCCAGCGGGCAGGTGCTGTGGACGGACACCTTCCGCTCCTCGCCGGTCGTCAGCATGTATCAGGCCCAGGGGGACTGGAACTCGTTCCTGCGCCGGGCCGTCATCGACGCGGTGCAGGTGGTGCCGTGAGCCCGGGCCTCACGAGCGGCTCCCCGCGCGCGAAGAGGGGGGCATGCGGATCCTGGTGACGGGGGCCGCGGGCTTCATCGGCGCCCACGTCTGCGAAAAGCTGCTCGCGCGCGGTGACACGGTGGTGGGGCTGGATGCGCTGGACCTGGCGCCGGGGGACGTGGCGCTGCGGCGCTCGCGCCTCGCCAGGCTGTCCGGCGCGCGCGGCTTCACCTTCCTCCCGGGAGACGTCACCGACGCGGCCCGGCTGCGCGAGGCGTTCACGGTCGCGCGCCCGGAGGGCGTGGTGCACCTGGCGGCGCGCGTGGGCGTGCGCGCTCCGGACGCGGAGGCCCCGGCGTACGCGGACACCAACGTGACGGGCTTCGTGCGCGTGCTGGAGGGCTGCCGCGAGGCGAAGGTCGCGCACCTCGTCTATGCCTCCTCCAGCTCCGTGTATGGCGCGCCCACGCCGGCCCCGTTCCGCGAGGACGCGCCCGTGGATCAGCCGCTCAACCTCTACGGCGCCACCAAGCGCGCCAACGAGCTGATGGCGCACGCGTACAGCCACCTGCACCGGCTGCCCACCAGCGGCCTGCGCTTCTTCACGGTGTATGGGCCCTGGGGACGCCCGGACATGGCGCCGCTGCTGTTCCTGCGCGCGCTTTCGCGGGGTGAACCGCTGGTGTTGCACGGCGATGGGCGGATGCGGCGCGACTTCACCTTCGTGGACGACGTGGCGGAGGCGGTGGTGCGGGTGCTGGACAGGCCTCCGGAAGGCAGCCCGCCCCAGCGACTCCTCAACGTGGGCCATGGCGAGCCGGTGGTGCTGGGGGACTTCGTGGCCCTGCTGGAGCGGCACTGGGGCGCGCGCGCCCGCGTGACGTCCGTGCCCGCGCAGGCGGCGGAGATGGCCTCCACCTGGGCGGACACCTCCCGCCTGGAACAGGCGACGGGCTTCCGGCCCCGCGTGTCCGTGGACGAGGGCGTCCGCCGGCTGGTGGCCTGGTATCGCGCGTGGGTGGACGCGAACGCCGGGCGCTGAGAACGAGCGGGGCGCCGTCCGGAGCACCTGATGGCCCCGGCCGACGCCCGCTCCCACGACGACGCCCTACCGGCGGCGCGCGACGGCTACGGCATCACCGCGAGGAAGCCCTGCGCGAAGGCGTTGTTGTCCTCGCGCAGCTCCATCACCGACCGCTGCGAGTCCACGATGGCGCCGATGTAGAACAGCCCGGAGCCCGACGAACCGGGCGGCGGGATGGCGCGGGTGCTGAGCTGGCGCGTCGTGCACTGCTGGGGCTGCAGCGTGCCCAGGTTCACGGAGCCCAGGGACACCTGGGGCGAACCCGGGGTGATGTCCTGCGGGAACGCCAGGACGGCGCTGTTGGACAGGAACAGCTCCAGCTGGCCCGCGCTGGTGCCCGCCGTGGCGGTGCCCTGGTTGCAGACCTTCACGGTGGTGGTGAACAGGTCGTTGTTGCGCACGGTGAACGGCGCGGTGACCTGCGTGATGACCAGGTCCGGCGCGTTGCCCACGCCGATGCGGCCGCGCACGAACGTGTTGTTGTCCGTGCGCAGCTCCTGGCCCTCGTAGGGCA
>NZ_JAPNJY010000006.1:0-6312 GCF_026626625.1 Corallococcus sp. BB11-1
CGGCTGTGGCTGGCGTCGAAGTCGGAGCTGCTGCTCCAGGCCGTGGACCGGCCGGGCACCTTCCCCACCGAAATCCCCTTCGGCGCGGCGCCATGGAAGCTGGACCCGAGCCCCGCCTCCGCGACGGACACGGGCACCGGCGCCTACTTCCGCGTGAAGCCCACCGGGGAAGTGGAGCCCATGACGGGCGTGCCCGCCAACACGCCCTGCCTGGACTCCACCCCGGACACGGTGCTGCCCAAGGACGTCTACTGCCGTGAAGTCCTGGTGACCAAGGGGCTGCCCCAGGACCTGCCGCCCGAATCCCAGGCGCTGGTGCCCCCGGGCGCCATGCCCTTCACCGTCTGGACGCGCGTGTACCGCAAGGGCGACAGCCTGGAGCGCGCCGCGGTCCACAGCGAGGTGTTCGTCCAATGACGCGCTCCCGGATGCAGACGACGCAGGCCCCGCGCGGCATGACGCTGCTGGAGACGATGGTGGCCGCGGCGCTCGCCACCTTCGTCCTCGCGGCCGCCGCGGCCCTGCTGATGGCGGGCGGGCGCGTGGTGCACAACACGGAGCACGTGGGGGACAGCCACGACCACGCGCGGCTCGCCGGAGAGGCCCTGCTGTCGGCCGTGCGTCAGGCCGGCGCGGGCATGTCCGAGGGCCTCTGGGTGGTGTCCGGGGGCGTGCCCCAGCGCATCAACCCCGTCTTCGGCGGGGACGGCGCGGGCTCCGGCGTGCTGGCCGCCACCACGACCGGCAACGTGCCGGGCACCGACGGCACCGACGACCTGTGGCTGGTGGTGCCGGACCGCGAATACCTGGGCCGCGACTGCGCGCCGGGCGCGGCGATGACGGTGGTGAAGCCGGGCACCGGCACGCTGCAGGTCAACTGCGTGGGCACGCCCAGCACCGCCCCCGGCGCCAACGCCATGCTGGTGGCCAGCAACATGAAGAGCGCGGCGCTCCTCACCCAGGCGACCGTCACGAGCAACCCGCCCACCGCCACGGTGAGCTACCTGGAGTCGGGCGTGCCGGGCTTCTCCAACGCGCCCCACAAGGGCGGCTTCCAGCGCGGGGACCTGGTGTACGCCGCGCGCCTGCTGCACTTCTTCATCGCGAAGAACCCCACCACGAACCGCAAGGCGCTGATGCGCGCGGAGGGCATCCCCGCCACCGACGCGGCCGGGCGCCCCTTCATGGACATGGGCGACCCCCTGGTGGTGCAGGACTTCGTGGAGGACTTCCAGGTGGCCTTCGGCGTGGACGCCGCGACCACGGGGGACCCCGCCCAGTACGTCTTCCAGAACGGCCTGTCGCCCGAATACACCCCCGGCCTGCGCTCGGTGCGCATCAGCGTGGTGGCCACCGGCCGCACGCCCCGGCGCGACACGCGCAACCAGGCAGTGCTCGCCGAGGACCTGCCCATCGCCGTGGAGAACCACACCCCACCCGCCACCGCCACCCCCGACGGCTACTTCCGCAGCCTCTTCCAGCGCCGGGCGGAGTTGCCCAACCTGGCGTCGGCCCGCCTGTGAGTCCGCCCATGTCCCAGCGCCCCTCCTCCCGTTCCGCCCGCGGCGCCACGCTGCTGCTCGTCGTGCTGCTCGTCACCGTGCTGCTGGGGCTGGTGGCGGGCGTGATGGCCTACGCCAGCAGCGAGCGCACCCGCGCCGTCTCCTACAGCCGCGCCGGCCAAAGGCAGAGCTGCGCGGAGAGCGGCCTGCAACTGGCGCGCGGCTACTTCGGCCGCAACTACGCCCAGTGGAACACCTTCCTCGCCGCGCCGTCCGTCTACGACCCGGTCGCCTCGTCCACCAACACCGCGCCCGCCATGCCGCGCGACCCCACGGCCGCCACGGGGCGCAACGCCATCAAGGCCGTCAACCCGGCGCTGTTCGCGGACCTGGACGGAGACGGGAAGGACGACGTCTACATCTACATCCGCGACAACGAGGACGAGTTCAAGCCGCTGGACAACGACTGGACGCGCGACAATGACCAGCAGGTGGTGGTGGGCGCGCTGTGCATCAGCGAGACGCTGATTCCGCGCCGGGGCAACAACAACCAGCAGGACCCCAACGGCCTCGCCGTGGAGGGCATCCTCCAATACAACGGCGGCGGGCAGGCCTACACCGCGCAGAACGCGGGCGGCACGGGGTCCGGGAACCTGAACCGCTGAGCCCCGGAACCTTGGAGCGGGCCTCGGGCGGGCGTGCGAAGCTGCCCGCCATGCCCACGCTCGAAGACGCCATCGCCCTGTCGGTGGCCGCGCACCAGGGTCAGCGCGACAAGGCAGGACAGCCCTACATCCTCCACCCGCTGCGGGTGATGCTGCGCCTGTCCTCGGACGCCGAGCGCACCGTGGCCGTCCTCCACGACGTGGTGGAGGACACGCCCTACACGCTGGAGCGGCTGCGCGAGCTGGGCTACGCGGAGGACGTCCTGTCCGCGCTGGACTGCCTCACGAAGCGCGAGGGGGAGTCCTACGAGGCCTTCATCGAAAGGCTCCGGCCCCACCCCCTGGCCCGCCGCGTGAAGCTGGCGGACCTGGAGGACAACATGGACGTGCGGCGGCTGTCCGCCGTCACGCCCAGGGACGCCGAGAGGCTGTCGCGCTACGTGGCCGCCTGGACGCGCCTGCGCGCGGAGTAGCCGCCGGCCGACCCCAGGAAAGACGACGGCCCGGCGACCCTCCGTGGAAGCGAGGGCGGCCGGGCCGAAAGACAGACGCCGGAGGTGCGTTACGCCTTGGCGAGCTGGCGCAGCACGTACTGGAGGATGCCGCCGTTGCGGTAGTAGTCGAGCTCGTTGGGCGTGTCGATGCGGCACACCGCCGTGAACTCGATGGGGCCCTTCTCGCCGCCGGTCGCCTTCACCGTGAGCTTCTTCTGCGGCGCCAGGCCGTCCGCGACGCCGGTGATTTCGAACGTCTCCTGCCCGGTGAGGCCCAGCGACTGCGCGTCCTGGCCCGCCTCGAACTGGAGGGGCAGCACGCCCATGCCCACGAGGTTGGAGCGGTGGATGCGCTCGAAGCTCTTGGCGATGACGGCCTTCACGCCCAACAGCTGCGTGCCCTTGGCCGCCCAGTCGCGGCTGGAGCCGGTGCCGTACTCCGCGCCCGCCAGCACCACGAGCGGGATGTTCTCCGCCTGGTACTTCATGGACGCGTCGTAGATGCTCATCCGCTCGCGGGTGGGGATGTGCACGGTGACGCCACCCTCCACGCCGGGCACCAGCAGGTTCCTCAGGCGGATGTTGGCGAAGGTGCCGCGCACCATCACCTCGTGGTTGCCGCGACGGGCGCCGTAGGAGTTGAAGTCCTTGGGCTCCACGCCCTCCGCCATCAGGTACTTGGCGGCGGGGCTCGTCTTCGCGATGTTGCCCGCGGGCGAGATGTGGTCCGTCGTCACGGAGTCACCCAGGAGCGCCAGCACGCGCGCGCCCTTGATGTCCTGCGTGGGCTTGGGCTCCTTCGGGAGGTTCTCGAAGAAGGGCGGCTTGCGCACGTAGGTGGACTTCTCCTCCCACTGGAAGGTGGAGCCCTTGCTCACCTGGAGCTGCTGCCACAGCGCGTCGCCGTCCATCGCGTTGGCGTACTGGCTGCGGAACTGCTCCGGCTTCACCGCCGTGCGGATGGTCTCCCGGATCTCCTGGTCGGAGGGCCAGATGTCCTTGAGGAACACCGGCTTGCCGTTCGGATCCGTGCCCAGCGGCTCGTTGTTCAGGTCGCGGCCCACCTCACCGGCCAGCGCGTACGCCACCACGAGCGGGGGGCTCGCCAGGTAGTTCATGCGCACGTGCGGGTTGATGCGGCCCTCGAAGTTGCGGTTGCCGGACAGCACGGCGGCCACCACGAGGTCGCCCTCCACCACCGCGTTGGACACGGCCTCCGGCAGCGGGCCGGAGTTGCCGATGCAGGTGGTGCAGCCGTAGCCCACGACGTGGAAGCCCACGGCCTCCAGGTAGGGCAGCAGGCCCGCGTCCCGCAGGTACTCGGTGACGACGCGGCTGCCGGGGGCCAGGCTCGTCTTCACCCACGGCTGGGGCTTGAGGCCCTTCTCCACGGCGTTCTTCGCCAGGATGCCGGCGGCCACCAGCACGGCCGGGTTGGACGTGTTGGTGCAGGAGGTGATGGACGCGATGACGACCGCGCCGTGGCCCACCTGGTAGCTCTGCTTGCCGTTCTTCACGGTGACGCTCTGGGCCAGCCGCTCCGGGGGCACCGGGGCCGCGGGGGCCTTGGCGCCGCCCTTGGGGCCCTCGTCGTCCTCGCCCTTGCTCTTGCCGGCGGACAGCATCTCCACGAGCGACGCCTCGTAGCCCGCCTTCATGTCCTTCAGGGGCACGCGGTCCTGCGGACGCTTGGGGCCCGCGAGGCTGGGCACCACGGCGGCCAGGTCCAGCTCCAGCGTGTCGGTGAAGAGGGGATCCGGGGCGCCGTCCGTGCGCCACAGGCCCTGCTCCTTCGCGTACGCCTCCGTCAGCGCGACGACGTCATCCGGGCGGCCGGTGAAGCGCAGGTAGTTGCAGCTCTCCTCGTCCACGGGGAAGAAGCCGATGGTGGCGCCGTACTCCGGGGCCATGTTCGCGATGGTGGCGCGGTCCGGCAGCGACAGGTTCTTCAGGCCGTTGCCGTAGAACTCCACGAACTTGCCGACGACGCCCTTCTTGCGGAGCATCTGCGTGACGGTGAGCACCAGGTCGGTGGCCGTCCCGCCCGGGGGCAGCTTGCCGGTGAGCTTGAAGCCCACCACCTGCGGAATGAGCATCGTGATGGGCTGGCCCAGGAGCGCGGCCTCCGCCTCGATGCCGCCCACGCCCCAGCCGACCACGCCCAGGCCGTTGATCATCGTCGTGTGGCTGTCCGTGCCCACGAGCGTGTCCGGGTAGACCGTGGTGCCCTGGCGGAACGTCACCTGCGCCAGGAACTCCAGGTTCACCTGGTGGCAGATGCCGATGTCCGGCGGCACCACGCCGAAGCCCTTGAACGCGCTCTGGCCCCAGCGCAGGAAGGCGTAGCGCTCGCGGTTGCGCTCGAACTCCAGCTCCGCGTTCTCCTTGAAGGCCGCGGTGGTGGCGAAGGAGTCGATCTGCACCGAGTGGTCGATGACGAGGTCGGCCGGGTTGCGCGGGTTGATCTTCGCGGGGTCCCCGCCCATGGCGGCGAGCGCCTCGCGCATGGCGGCCATGTCCACGACCGCCGGCACGCCGGTGAAGTCCTGGAGCAGCACGCGCGCGGGGTGGAAGGAGATCTCCGTCTCCGGCGCGGCCTTGGGGTCCCACGCGAGCATCTTCTCGATGTGCTCACGCTTGACGACGCGGCCGTCCTCGTTGCGCAGCAGGTTCTCCAGCAGCACCTTGAGGGAGAACGGGAGGCGGTTCACCGCCGGGTGGGACTTCGCCAGCGTCCCCAGGCTGAAGAGGTCGTAGGTCGCCGAGCCCACCTTGAGCTTGGCCTTCGTGCCGAAACTGTCCGTCATGTTCGTTGCCGTCCTTCCGTGCCGGAATGAGGCAACTTCTATGGCCCTCGCACCCAGCATGCAAAGGGTTCCTGCACCGCGTTGCAGGCGGTGGACGGTTGCCCGGAGCCCCCTGTTTCCCCAGAGGCTCCGGAGGCGACTCCAGGGCCGGCCCCGGTGTCGGGCTCAGAGCACCTTGCGGAAGAAGTACAGCACCCGCTCCACGGCCTTCTGCCAGAGGGGCCGGCGGCGGAAGACGGCCAGGTCCACCTCGCGGCAGTCGCCGCAGTCGGTGCGGAAGGAATCCTCCAGCTCGCGGCCCAGGCGCGGGTCCGCGAACACGGCGTTGACCTCGTGGTTGAACGCCAGGGAGAGCCGCTCCAGGTTGAACGAGCCGATGGTGCCCCAGATGCCGTCCACCACCGCTGTCTTGGCGTGCAGCACGCCGCGCTGCCATTCGAAGATGCGGATGCCGGCGCCCATCAGCGTCTCGTAGAAGGCGCGCGTCGCGTGCTCCAGGAAGGGGTGGTCGCTCTTGCCGCCGTTGAGCAGCAGGCTGACCTCCACGCCCCGCCTCGCCGCGTCCTTGAGCGCGGCGACCAGCCGGCGGTCCGGCACGAAGTAGCCCGCGGCGATGAGCACGCTCTGGCGCGAGCGCTGGATGGCGTGCAGGTAGGCGCGGTGGATGCTGCGCCGGCTGGACAGCACGGCCAGCCCCACGTCGCCCCGGCGGGGCCCGGCCTGCGGCACGGGCACGCCCTGGATGCGGCGGCGCAGCCGGCTCAGCCGGTCCTGGAACATCATCCGCCAGGTGGCGAGGAAGCGGCGCTCCAGCTCGTGCACCGCGGGGCCTTCAATCTTTGAG
>NZ_JAPNJY010000015.1:0-4728 GCF_026626625.1 Corallococcus sp. BB11-1
CACGCGGCCGCCGGCATGCAGCGCACCGTGGAGGCCCGCCGCGTGTTCCTGTGCGCGGGCGCGGTGAACACCACGGAGCTGCTGCTGCGCAACCGCGACGTCCTGGGCACGCTGCCGGATTTGAGCGCCCGGCTGGGCACGCGCTATTCGGCCAACGGGGACTTCCTCGCCTTCGCCTTCGACACGAAGGAGCCGTGGGACCCCTCGGTGGGCCCCACCATCACCACCGGCATGGTGGTGGAGGAGGGCACGGGCAAGGACAAGACCTGGTTCATGTTCCAGGAGGGCGGCCACCCGGTGCAGGCGGCGGGGCTGATGCTCGCCATGGATCCGGACCGCGCGCTCAGCCTGCCGGCGGACCTGCTGCAGCGCGAGCTGGTGAAGGTGCTGCGCCTGCGCTCGAAGGAGATGGCCTCCATCGAGAACGAGCGCGGCCGGTTCCAGGCGGTGTTCCTGGCCATGGGCCGGGACAAGGCCAACGGCCGGCTGTCCCTGTCGCCCGTCACGCGCGAGCTGCAGGTGCAGTGGGACGTGCCCGCGAACCTGCCGCTGTACCGCACGCAGGAGCAGCTGTGCGAGGACGTGGCCCGGGCGCTGGGCACGCGCGCCGCGTACAACCCGCTGTGGGAGCGGCTGCACCTGCCGGTGTCCGTGCACAACCTGGGCGGCTGCGCGATGGCGGCGGAGCCCGCGTACGGCGTCCTGGACGATGAGGGCCAGGTGCACGGCTACCCCGGCCTGTATGTCTTCGACGGCGCGGCGCTGCCGGTGGGCATTGGCGTGAACCCGTCGTCCAGCATCGCGGCCGTGGCCGAGCGCAACGTGGAGCGGGCCATCCGCAAGGTGAAGAACCTGCCCGGCTGGGTGGCGCCGGAGCGGGGGCCCACGAAGCCCGTGGTCGCGGACCCGACGGCGTCCCAGCGGGTGGGCCTGCGGATGATGCCGGTGGTGGAGGCGCCGCACACGCCCGTGGTGCCGGGGACGGATCCGCTGGGCGAGGTGGTGATTCCGCCCGGGGGCACGGTGGCCTCGCCCACGCCGGTGGTGGGCCTGCGCTTCACGGAGCGGATGAAGGGCTACCTGCGTCCGGGCCACGCGCCGGCGGACGACTTCGCCGGGGCGGCGCGGGCGGGGCAGCGCTCAGGCGACGTGGCGGAGTTCGTCGTCACCATCACGCTGCCCAACCTGGACCGCTTCCTCGCGCAGGAGTCGCACGGCGGCATCGCGCAGGGCACCGTCCACGTGCACGGCCTCACGCCGCCCGGGGGCGCGGCGGTGGAGAACGGCGTCTTCAACCTCTTCGTGGACACGGAGCGCTTCTACGAGCGGCGCATGCTGTACCTGCTGCCCTTCACCGGCGTGGACGGCCAGCCGTACCTCCTGGATGGCTACAAGGAGGTCTGTGACAACGCGGGCTTCGACGTGTGGAGCGACACGTCCACGCTCTACACGGTGGTGCGCCGGGGCCATGAGCGGTCCGGGCCCGTGGTGTCCACCGGCATCATCCGCCTGCACCTGCCGGACTTCCTCCAGCAGCTCACCACGTTCTCGGTGCTGGGCACGTCGTCGCCGCTGAAGCAGGCGGACGCGATGCGGCGGTTTGGCGGCATGTTCATGGGGACGCTCTGGGACGTCTTCGCTCGCGCGAAGTTCGACTAGGGAGGACGGCACATCGTGGGGATGGCGAAGCGATACGACGTGGTGGTGGTGGGCTCCGGCTTCGGGGGTTCCATCACCGCGCTCAGGCTCGCGCAGGCGGGCAGGTCCGTGGCGGTCCTGGAGCGCGGGCGGCGCTATGCCCCCGGGCAGTTCCCCCGCGACGTCACCCGCGCGGACGAGCTGCTCTGGCGCCATCCGTCCCGGCCCCAGGCGCAGGGCCTCTTCGATGTGCGCTTCCTGTCCGGCATCGGCACGGTGACGGCGAGCGGCGTGGGCGGCGGCTCGCTCATCTACGCCAACGTGCACGTCCGGCCGGACCCCATCGTCTTCGACCACCCACGCTGGCCCCGGGGCTTCACCCGCGAGGCCCTGGATCCGTACTACGACAAGGTCGCGCACGAGCTGGACGTGAAGCCGTTCCCCCCGTCCATCCCCCTGCGCAAGCGCGACCTGTTCCTGCGCGCCGCCCAGCGCATGGGCCGCCCGACGTTCGACCCGACGGAGGCCGTGTCCTGGACGGAGCCCTCCGCCCCGGGCCGCAAGGCCTGCCAGCTCTGCGCGGAGTGCGAGTTCGGCTGCCAGCACGGCGCGAAGAACACGTTGGACCTCACGTACCTGGCGCGCGCGGAGAAGCTGGGCGCCACGGTGTGGCCGGGCCTGTCCGTGTCCCACGTGCAGCGCGTGGCGGGGGGCTACCGGGTGCACTACCAGGACCTGGCCACGGGGGAGAAGGCGACCGTGGAGGGGAGCCGCGTGGTGCTGTCCGCGGGCGCGCTGGGCACGGTGGAGATATTGCTGCGCAGCCGCGACCGGGCCCGCACGCTGCCGCTCCTGAGCGACCGGCTGGGGCACGGGTACTCCGGCAACGGCGACTTCCTGGGCTCGTTGCACGGCAGCCGCGAGGAGATCCTCCCGTGGCAGGGCCCGGACGTGACCACGGTGATGAAGTTCTTCGACGCGGCCCCGCGCTTCACCCTGGTGACGGCCACCTTCAACCAGCCGGCGACGGCGGTGCTCGCCGGCATGGGACAGCCGACGCTGGGACCGCTGGGGGGCGTGGCTTCGCCGCTGTGGTCGAAGCTGGGGCCGCTCGTGCACCAGGCGTTCGCGAAGGGCCTGTTCAACAAGCCCCTGGGCAACGCGGTGGACCCGGCGCGCACGAGCAACCTGTTTGGCATTGGCCAGGACAACGCCAACGGGCGCATGGGGCTCAAGGGCAACCACCTGGACGTGGAGTGGGACTACGCGGGTGAGAACGCGGAGCTGGTGGCGCGGATGATGGGCGCGATGCGGGAGCTGGCGTCGCAGTACGGCGGGACGTTCGCGCCGCTGGTGACGTGGGAGCTGTTCCGCCGGCCCTTCACGGTGCACTCGCTGGGCGGGGCGCACCTGGCGGAGTCGCCGGACCGTGGCGTCGTTTCCAAGGAGGGGGAAGTGTTCAACTACCCGGGCCTGTTCGTGGCGGATGGCTCCGTCATCCCCACGTCGATTGGTTTCCATCCGGTGATGACCATCAGCGCGGTGTCCGAGCGCATCGCGGAGGCGGTGGCCCATGGCTTTTGAGCGTCGAGGCGGTGCGGCGATGTTGCGAGTGGTGTCCAGGGACGGGTCGCGGGACGGGCTGCCGGGGGTGGAGAAGTACGACTTCCTCGCGGGGGACGGCATCCCGCTGCGGCTCACCCGCTACGCGGGCGGCACGAAGGGGCCGGTGCTGCTGGTGCACGGCGCGGGCGTGTGGAGCGGCATGTTCATGCTGCCCACGCTGAGGGAGAACTTCGTCCAGTACCTGGTGCGCCACGGCTACGACACGTGGCTGCTGGACTGGCGCGCCAGCGTGCAATTGCCCATGCGCCAGTCCTCGCTGGACGACGCCGCGGACCACGACATGCCCGCGGCGGTGCGGCGCATCCGGGAGATCACGGGCGCGGAGTCGGTGCAGGCGGTGGTGCACTGCGCGGGGGCGGTGGCGTTCTTCATGTCGCTCGCGGCGGGGCACCTGCCGGACGTGCGCAGCGTCGTGGCGTCCCAGGTGGCGCTGCACCACGACGTGCCGAAGGCCACGCGCTTCAAGGCGCTGTTGCGGGTGCCGGAGCTGCTGGACCTGGGGCTGGACTCGCTCACGTCGGATGACGCGTCGAGCACGCCGCTGTTCCAGGCGGCCTTCAGCAGGGTGTCGAGCCTGCTGCGCATGGAGTGCGACAGCCCCGTGTGCCACCGGCTGTCGTTCATGTACGGGCGGCTGTACCGGCACTCCCGCCTCAACCGGGAGACGCACTCGCGGCTGGAGGAGCAGTTCGGCCGCTGCAACCTGATGACGTTCCGCCACCTGGGGCAGATGGCGCGCGTGGGGCACGCGGTGCGCTACGACCACGGGCGCGCGGGCAACCTCCAGCGCTACGGGCAGGTCCGGCCGCCGGACTACCTGGACCCGGCGCCCTTCAAGCGGCCCATCACGTTCATCTCCGGGGAGAAGAACCAGACGTACCTGCCCACGTCCACGGAGCGCACCTTCTCGTGGCTGCGCGAGGCGAACGGGGCGCGCTACTACCAGCGCCACATCCTGCCGGGCTGTGGCCACATCGACACCTTCATGGGCAGCACCGCGTCCGAGGACACCTACCCGGTGCTGCGCGAGGCGCTGGAGTTCCAGCCCCGCGCTCCCTGACGTCCGGCCTTCACGGTGTGGAGGCCGGGCGCGAGCCACGGACGCAGGGGCCAGGCTTGCGAGCGACGGGGCCGGAGGCAGGTCGGTCTCAACGCCCTGCGCGCAGCGCCTGCTTCCGAGCCTTTTCGAGAGGCCTTGGGAGGGCAGGGGAGCGGAGCGACCGCCCGCCGACGATGGCACCCCCACCCCCGGTGCTTACCGTTGGCCCGTCGCTGGAGTTCCTTCCCGCGCCCGCCTGTGGAGGCCCGAATGAAAGCCGTCGTGCTGAAGGACTATGGGGATGTGGACAAGCTCGCCGTGCAGGACATGCCCGAGCCGAAGGTGGGGCCGGGCGAGGTGAAGGTCCGCGTCATCGCCGCGAGCATCAACCCGGTGGACTGGAAGATTCGACGCGGCGACATGAA